>DMSQ01000099.1 GCA_003457135.1 Prolixibacteraceae bacterium | reverse complement strand
GAAATCTTAAAAATTCAAAACTATGGAATCACAGAGAATACACATATTGCTGCAAAAGTACTTTGAAGCCGAATCGAGCCTCGATGAAGAAAATGAACTGATCACTTATTTTACTTCAGGAGAGGTGGACGAAAACCTGAAAAAGTACGTTCCGATGTTTTCGGGAATGAAGGAACTATCGGCCAATGAGAACCCGGATTTGGGCGACGATTTGATGAATTTCATTCTGGAATCGGAGCACAAGGAAAAGGTAAAATACCGCTGGATGTGGCAAATGGTAACCGGAATTGCTGCTTCTGTGATTGTCGTGATTTTGTCGGTCAATTATTACAACAGCAGGACGCAATGGAAGGATACTTTTACCGACCCACAAAAAGCTTATGCGGAAGCCAGCAAAACCCTTGAATTTGTTGCCGGCAAATACAACAAGGGCTTGGCACAGCTTAACCCAATCGGGAAAATTGAAAATGCCACTGATCCTTTAAATTCAGGGTTGAGTTTTCTGAATAAAGGATTTGGGCGAATGAACGAAGTTGAAACGTTAAACAAAAAATTTAAAAAAGAATAACTATGAAACGATTATTAATTGCACTGGTTTTGCTTATCCCGATGTTGGTGATGGCTCAGGAAGGTACTCCGATTGACAAGCTGTTTAATAAGTATGCCAATAAAGAAGGTTTTACTACCGTTAATATCAGCGGAAAGTTATTGAGTTTTGCCAGTAAATTCGACGATTCGAAAAGTAACGAAACTGAAATGCTGGCCAAATTGTCTGGAATACGTATTTTATCCGTCGAGAATAAGGATCTGAATAAAGGCCTTAATTTTTACAAGGAACTGGAAGCCGATGGGTTTTTTAAAAACCACAATTACGAAGTTTTAATGGAAGTGACCGAAAAAGATGAAGTGGTTCGCTTCTATGGAAGGAGTGGAGAAAAAGGAAAACTGTCAGAATTATTGTTAGTAGTTGGAGGCAACGACAACACCCTGATCAGCATACGGGGTGTAATCGATCCGGACGATATTGGGAAGATAACCGGGTCTCTCGATTTGGGGGTCAAAACCAAATAAGAAAAAGGAAATTGGATTCATTTTTACAATTTAAAGTCCTGTAGCAGAAGTGTTGCAGGATTTTTTTACTTTTAGACTTTTCGGAGTGGTCTCGACATTTGTGTTTTGTAGTTTGCCAGACTACAAGATTGTTTGATGGCATCGAACAAATTGGCATCTGGTGTTTTGAACGTATATTTGTATTCAGCCTGAACTTAAGAATTTTAGCTGCCGACTATGGTTACCTTCTTTATCTCGATTGCCTTATTAATTCTGGGCTATATTCTCTACGGAAAATTGGTTGAACGGATTTTTGGGGCTGATTCATCGAGAGAAACTCCTGCCATGACGATGACTGATGGAGTTGATTATCTTCCGTTGCCAAAGTGGAAAACCTTCCTGATACAGTTTCTAAACATAGCTGGGCTCGGACCCATTTTTGGGGCTGTAGCCGGGGCTATGTGGGGACCGGTGGCATTTCTCTGGATTGTTTTTGGGGCTATATTTGGTGGTGCCGTTCACGATTATTTCTCCGGAATGCTCTCTGTAAAACACAAAGGTTTAAGTATTCCTGAAATTGTCGGTATCTATTTGGGCTTTGGAGCCAAACAGTTTATGCGTGGGTTTACCGTTATACTGATGGTGATCGTTGGTGCGGTTTTCATTATGGGACCTGCTAAAATCCTTGAAAGTCTCACTCCGGAAAGTTTGACTATGAATTTTTGGGTGTGGGTAGTTTTTATCTATTATGTGCTTGCAACCTTGTTGCCCATTGATAAAATTATCGGACGAATTTATCCTGTTTTTGGTTTTGCACTATTGTTTATGGCGGTTGGTTTGATCAGCGCTTTGTTTGTTAAAGGCTACCATATTCCGGAATTAACCATGGCTAACCTGACAAATTTTCACGATCAACCCGAGAAGTTTCCCATTTTCCCGATGATGTTTATTACCATTGCATGTGGAGCGATTTCCGGATTCCATTCCACGCAGGCTCCGCTGATGGCACGTTGCATTACCAACGAAAAGCAGGGCAGGGGAGTGTTCTACGGTGCCATGATCACCGAAGGGATTGTAGCGCTGATTTGGGCGGCTATCGGAATGGCATTTTATAGTGGAGTTGGCCCCCTAAACGAAATAATGGTTGCCAACAAAGGAAATGCTGCTTATGTGGTGAACGAAATTTCAAACTCGTTGCTGGGAAAGGTTGGCGGCGCACTGGCTTTGCTGGGCGTGGTTGCAGCTCCCATCACTTCGGGCGATACCGCTTTCAGGAGTGCGCGTTTAATTGTGGCCGATTTCCTGAATTTCAAACAGGGGCCAATCAAAAACCGCCTGATAATTTGTTTGCCACTTTTTGTTGTTGGATATCTGCTGACTCAAATCGATTTCAGCATTATTTGGAGATATATGGCCTGGTCGAACCAAACTTTGGCCATGGTGGTTCTTTGGGCCATCACCGTTTACCTTGCTCAGGAAAAGAAACTCTACTGGATCACCCTCCTGCCAGCTTTGTTTATGACCGCAGTAACCACCAGCTATCTATTGTTTGCTCCTGAAGGTTTTGGTTTGTCGTTTCCGATTTCTATGTCGCTTGGACTGATTGCTACTTTAGGTGCAGGGATTTTGTTTTTTGTAAAGGTGAGTAGGTGATACTACCTGTAAATCTTATGCCCCCGAATATCCAGTCTTCCTTCTTTTTCGAGGGTTTTTACCGATCGGATTACTGTTTCAACCCGTAATCCGGTGAGGTCGGCAATATGCTGGCGGGTGAGGCTAACCTCGTATTTCTGGTCTTTCGGAATTCCTTCCTCTTTTTTAAGGTAATCAATCAGGCTTAAAATGCGGTGTTCAGGTTTAAAACTCGAGATTTCTTTCAGGAGCATGGACTTGTATAGCAACCGGGTGGCCATCATCCGGGTAATTCCGAGGTGAATTTCAGGATTTTCTTTCAGGAGTTTAAAAAATTTGGCTTTTGAAAGTTTAAATAGAATAGAGCTTTCTTCGGCAACCGTACAGGCCGGATAATTGGAATCAGTGAAAAGGGGCGGTTCCCCAAAGCTCTCACCGGCTTCAAATATGCCCTGAATAAACAGTTTCCCTTCGTCGTTCAGGTTAAACATCTTCATCTTACCAGTTTTAACCTGAAAATAATGTGCCGCACGCTCTTTTTCGTGAAAAAGAAATGCTCCCTTTTCAAGTTTCAGTTCTACTGCGCCATACTGAACAAGAATCGTTTCTTCAATCATAACTAAATCTAATTTGAAATCTTCAATTTTGAATGTCTGTATTATCATCCTGAGTTCACAACACAAAATTACTTAAATTAATAAATAAAGACGTTTTAATCTTTTATATCTATGTACTATTTTCCTTAAATTCAACTAAAAATTGATTTAAAAACTTTATAAACAGGTATTTAATTGATTTTTGCCTGTATGATCTCACTCATAAAAGTAGGCAAATCCGCCCAACTATATTTGTCGCGAAACATTAAATTTCAAGATAACCTATTTATAAATTTAAAAATCTGATATAATGAACATTCGAAAATTATGGTTTGGGTTTATCGCGGTAATGGTCGTCAGTTTTGGAGTATTGGGGTACTTCGGAATCGAAATCTACCATCAGGCGCCGCCTATTCCCGACAAAGTGGTAACCAGCGATGGAACTGTTCTTTTTACCGGTCAGGATATCCGCGACGGGCAAAATATCTGGCAATCAATTGGCGGTCAGGAGTTGGGCAGTGTATGGGGGCACGGAGCGTATCAGGCGCCCGACTGGACTGCCGACTGGCTGCACAAAGAGGCTCTGGCCATGCTCGACGTTCTGTCTTTGGAGAAATTCTCAAAGAAATTCAGCGAAATTGACCCGGCTGATCAGGCATACCTGAAGATTAAACTTCAGCAGGATATCCGCAAGAATACTTACAGCGAATCGGCAAAAACAATTACAGTGAGTTCTACAAGAGCTTCAGCCATTCAAAACACCAGCACATTTTATTCCGGCTTGTTCACCAACAATCCTGAAATGGCTAAACTGCGCGAGAACTATTCCATTCCTGAAAACTCAATCAAATCTCAGGAACGGATGGACAAAATGTCGGCTTTCTTCTGGTGGGCATCATGGGCTTGTGTAACCGAACGCCCTAACAGCGATCTGACTTACACACACAACTGGCCGCACGAAGAACTGGTGGGAAATATAGCTACCGGAGATTTGCACATCTGGACAGGCTTTAGCGTAATCATTTTGTTGTTGGGTATTGCTTTGATGGCCTATCACTATGCCCGTACACGCGATGGTGAAGAACAAGTCGAAATGCCTGCAGTAAATCCTCTGCTGACCATGATCTCTACTCCTTCGATGAAAGCCACCCTGAAATATTTTGTCATCGTAACGGCTTTGATCCTGGTTCAGGTGATTATGGGTATTATTACTGCCCACTTTGGTGTTGAAGGTCATTCTTTTTACGGGTTAAACCTCGATACTATTTTGCCTTATTCTATTTCAAGAACATGGCACGTTCAACTTGCCATTTTCTGGATTGCTACTTCATGGCTGGCAACCGGTTTGTATATTGCTCCTGCTGTTTCTGGTTATGAACCAAAGTTTCAGCGGTTGGGCGTTAACGTACTTTTTGGTGCATTGCTTGTGATTGTCGTTGGTTCATTGGCCGGCCAATGGATGGGCGTGATGCAGAAACTGGGCCTGGCCGAAAATTTCTGGTTTGGACATCAGGGTTACGAATATGTTGACCTGGGTCGTTTCTGGCAAATTTTCCTGTTCGCCGGATTGTTTATCTGGCTAGCATTAATGGTTCGTCCGCTAATTCCAATCCTGAGAACTCCTTCTGAAAGCCGCAACCTGATTATTCTTTTTGTCGTTGCTTCGGCTGCTATCGGTTCGTTCTACGGCGCCGGTCTGATGTGGGGACAACAAACTAACCTGGCCATCGCCGAATACTGGCGCTGGTGGGTGGTACACCTCTGGGTTGAAGGTTTCTTCGAAGTATTTGCTGCCGTGGTTTCTGCCTTTATTTTCGTACAATTGGGTTTACTTCGTGTCAAAACAGCTACCACTGCGGTACTGCTTTCAACCGTTATCTTTTTGGGCGGTGGTATCATTGGAACTTTCCATCACCTGTATTTCACCGGAACGCCAACAGCCATTCTGGCGCTGGGCGCCACTTTCAGCGCACTCGAAGTTGTTCCGCTTGTACTGATGGGTTTCGAAGTATGGCATAACTTTAAACTGAGCCGTCATACCAACTGGCTGACTGCTTACCGCTGGCCTATTTACGGATTAATTTCTGTGGCATTCTGGAATTTAGTCGGCGCCGGTATATTCGGGTTCCTGATCAATCCTCCGACCGCCTTGTATTACATGCAGGGATTAAATACTACTGCGGTTCACGGTCACACTGCATTATTTGGCGTTTACGGAATGCTGGGTATTTCGCTCATGCTTTTTGTTCTCCGGAACATGTGGGTGAAAAGTGTCTGGAACGATAAACCACTATTCATTGCCTTCTGGGCGATCAACATCGGACTTTTGCTGATGGTTTTAATCAGTGTTTTGCCTGTAGGTCTGCTGCAAACCGTTGCCAGCGTGAAATACGGCATGTGGTACGCCCGTTCAGCCGAATTCCTGCAACAACCGTTCATGCAAACCCTTCGCTGGCTGCGTGTCGTTGGTGACACCATTTTTGCGGTAGGTGTAGTTGCTCTGGTTTATTTTGTTGCCGGACTGTTGTTTGGCTGGTCGGTTCAGAAAGAAAAAAAATAGGAATTGAAGATTTAAGTTACCCAACTCACCCCGAAGACAGATAAATCTGTCTTCTCCCCTCTCTACTTGTAGAAATGGGGCAAAGCATCGAAGATGCGGAGGGGTGAGTCAAGGAAAAGGACATTAATAATAAAAACAATACTAAAATGGAAAATTTAAGAAATAAATCAGTAGGTGAAATAGTGAAACTGGATTTCAGAGCTGCCGATGTATTCAGCAACTACGGAATCGATTTTTGCTGCGGCGGAAAAATCTCAGTAGGCGAAGCTTGCGCAAATAGCGGCTGCGACGAAGACAAAGTGATAAATGCTTTGGAAGCGCTTAAAAACCAACAAGGATCAGCGGTTCATGATTTCGATAGCTGGAACATTGGCTTTTTAGCCGATTACATTCAGAATACCCATCATCAGTATGTAAGCAAAGCCATTCCGCAAATTCTGCCATTGGCTCAGAAGGTTGCCGATGTGCATGGCGAGCATCATGCTGAAGTGATTCAAATCAATGAATTGTTTCAGGATTTGGCTGAAGAATTGCTTTCGCACATGCAGAAGGAAGAACAAATTCTTTTCCCATATATCAAGGGATTGGTGGCTTCACAGGCGGGTGAAAATGGTGCGGCTGATTCTTGTTTTGGATCAGTTTCAGGTCCAATATCTGTGATGGAACAGGAACATGAAAATGCCGGAGTAATCCTGAAAGAGATGTTCCGTTTGAGCGATGGATATACGCCACCCGAAGATGCCTGCAATACTTTCAGGGTACTTTATGGCAAACTGAAAGAGTTCGAAGATGATTTACATCGCCACATTCATTTGGAGAATAACATTTTGTTCCCGAAAGCGATTGAGATGGAGACAGCTTTGTCGAATGGATAATTGACATTAGTTTGTATCATTGAAAAAATCCTGAACCCGATTTGTTTTGGGTTCAGGATTTTTTTTATCTGAAAAGGCAATTTTATGACACGATTCAAATGAGTTATTATTGAATATTGATATTGGTCAAACCTTTCAATGAAATAGTTTTTCCCATCCACCCAAAAGTGCCGGTAAGTCCTTCAGGCAAAGTTACTTCGCCTTGAATGCCTTCTGTTTCATTTCGTTTCAGATTAAAAATTATCATTCCAGACGGATGTGGCATCTGGCCTTTGATGAATTTAAGTTCGCCCAAAGCAGGTTCCATCCTGATGGTTTTGAAACCGGGTGAGGCTGGTTGAATGCCTGCAACAGTAGCCAGGAAATCGTAATTCGGGCTGGCGCTCCAGGCATGGCAATCGGAACGGGTTGGATCTTGTTTCTCAGCAAAGGTACTTAGCCCGTTTTGCAGCATTTCTTTCCATGGACCAAGTGTTTGCAGATAATGGTTGGCCAGCCCCGTTTTTTTCAAAGCCTGAGTGAGGTAAAACCTGAAATACAAGGTAGGTTGAATCAGCTTTTTATCGCTCATGATTTTTTCCATCATTGTTTGCTGTTCGTTTTCAGGAATCGTATTGGTTAAAATCCCAAATATTTGCGCGTGCATACTGAAATTAGATTTGTCAGGCGTATCGGCCAAATAATTTCGTGCCGTATCCCAGCAATTGTCAAAGACCGATTTAGTCAGGTACTGAGCCAGTTGTTTATAGTTTTCAGCCTGAACCGGATGATCAAAATAGTTATGTAATTCGACTGCCCGCTGAACTGCATAAGCCAGTTGCATGGTTAAAATGGATGATTGTCCGTCGAAGCCGCCACCTTTTGGTACTCCTCCGATCCGGGATTCATTGTTCCATGGCCATTCATCCGCCCAATCCACAAAATTCCAGTATTCGACTTTTCCAAGCAATCCGGTTTTCGGGTCAATACGTTGAGTAAACCAACTTAACACCTGATCAATCCCATTTAAAAAACCAGATACAAATTCCGGATCATCCCGAAGAGTCCAGTAATCGTGAACCATATCAATCCAATAAAGCGAAAATGGTGGAATAACCTGAGGACTGGCCGATGGGTACCGGCTTTGGGTCAGGCCTTCATGAAATCGTGATTCGTCATATTGCAGCAAAGCATTTCGCACCAAACGGTCGTCACCCGAAACATACATCGAAATCAGGGCTTGAATCCGGGTATCGCCTACATACTGAAGTTGCTCATAGTATGGACAATCGTAATAAGTTTCGTTGGCACAAAGCCGGGCCGTTAGCCAACCAGTATTCCAGATTTGTTTCAAAGCAGACTGGTCAGATTCAAAAATCGCATTTTCCTGAAGCGGATAAGCCGTAAATTCGCTTTTAAAATCATCAATGACGAGTGCTTCATTTTTTGTTTCAATTTCTATCTGAAGGTATCGCCAGGTGCGGAACCACAAAGGGCGGAACAACCGGTTTGTGCCACCATCAGGAAGAAAAATATCAGCATAACCATTAATTTGCTTGCCTTCTATCTCGTTTCGGTTTCCCTTGTTTCCCTTGGTATCAAACAATGCTTCCGAATAAACCAGCTTAATCCGGCAACTTTTTCCTTTAGAAACAATCAATTCAGGATATCCGGTTGTCAAATTTCCCTGATCGAGTAAAACGATCATTTTTTGATTGGCCTGAACGATCCATTTAGATTTTCCCTGAAGAAAACCCTCAGGAACTGTAAATGCGGAACCGGCCACTGAGCTTGTCGAAGTGGTTGAAGCCGTCGAAGCCCGCCTTACGCTGGCAAACCGCTGTTCCTTTTGTTCCATCTGAGGAATCCGGCGCGGAGTAAGTACCCAGTTAATGTCAGTTCCAACACCCCGGGGATGACCCACATCCAGGGATTTTGCCTGACTCCAGTTATTGTCGCTGTATTCACTGGTTTCCCAGTTCCATGGAAATAGTTTTGCATCAACCTTATCGCAGGGGCCAACAACAATAAATTGTCCAAGCGACTCACGTGCATCAGCCGAGGCAGACTGATAGGCTTTATTTTTAATGACCTTCCAGCTCGAATCAGTATTCACCAATTGTTCTGTTTCTGAATTTCCCTGAACAATTAAAGCGGTTTTTAAAGAGAACTGCGCCCAGGGTTTGTCTTCGCCAAAGTTCCAGACTACCGCAGCCAAGAGGTTTTTCCCTGGTTTCAGAAATCCGGATATATCTATGCTTTCGTAAAACCAGTGCGCCAGGTCGCCGCGAGCCGGGCCAATGCAAACGGCCTGACCATTGACAAAAAACCGATAACGATTATCTGCTGAAATGTGAATAATGAATTCCTTTGGAATTGTAGCCAATTCGAAACTTTTCCTGAAATGAAAAACACCGTAATCGAGCGCTGGTTCGGTTGGATGAGTGATCCATTGCGCTTTCCAGTGGTTGGTATGCAATTCAGGATTAATTTTTTCGAAAGGGACAAGTGCTTTAGATTGTGCGCTGCCTGAAATGGCCAGGCAAATCAGGAACAGAAAAACGGATATCGGTTTCATGGCGGCTTTGTTAGTTTGGATTCGGTTTTTATTGGCTGTGTTAAAATAGCGGAAATTTAAATCTAATCCAATGTTCTTCGAAAATCTTATCTGGCCTTTAAAAACGAAAAGAGCCGACCCATTTTTAGGAGCCGACTCTTTATCAAATTCAGTTTTAATCTTATTTTTTGACTGGTTTTTTGTATCCGTAGATAGCCGAAGCGCCCAATTCTTCTTCGATGCGGAGCAACTGGTTGTATTTAGCCATTCGGTCTGAACGGCTTAACGATCCGGTTTTGATTTGGCCGGCATTGGTTGCAACAGCAATGTCAGCGATGGTTGAATCTTCTGTTTCGCCTGAACGGTGTGAAGTTACTGAAGTGTAACCAGCACGGTGAGCCATTTCAATAGCATCCAAAGTTTCGGTCAATGTACCAATCTGGTTTACTTTGATCAGGATTGAGTTACAAGCACCTATCTCAATACCTTTTTTCAAATATTCAATATTGGTTACGAAGTTATCGTCACCAACTAACTGGATTTTATCACCCAATTTTTTGGTTAAAGCAACCCAGCCATCCCAGTCACTTTCGCACATTCCGTCTTCGATTGAATCAATTGGAAAATTAGCAACCAAACTGGCAAGGTATTCGATTTGTTCGGCTGAATTGCGTTTTGCTCCGTTTGGACCTTCGAATTTGGAATAGTCATAAATTCCGTCTTTGTAGAATTCTGAAGCAGCACAGTCCATCGCGATAGAAATATCGCCACCTTCAGAAGCTAGACCTGGTTTGTACCCGGCATTTTTAATCGCTTTAATGATGCTGTTCAATGCATCTTCAGTTCCATCCAATTTAGGGGCAAAACCACCTTCGTCGCCAACTGCAGTACTTAAACCACGGTCGTGAAGTACTTTTTTCAGGTGATGAAAAACTTCAGCGCCCATGCGTAATCCTTCGCGGAAAGAGGTAGCGCCAATCGGGCGGATCATGAATTCCTGAAAAGCGATAGGAGCGTCAGAATGCGAACCACCGTTGATGATGTTCATCATCGGAACAGGTAATGTTTTGGCATTAGTTCCACCTATGTAGCGGTACAAGGGCATGTCAAGCGCATCGGCAGCAGCACGGGCAACAGCCAATGAAACTCCCAACATGGCATTGGCACCCAATTTTGATTTAGTTTTTGTCCCATCAAGTGCAATCAATTTCTTATCAATAGCAACTTGTTTGGACGCATCCATTCCCATAATTTCTTTGGCAATAACTGTGTTGACATTGGCAACAGCTTTCAAAACACCTTTACCTAAGTAACGTCCTTTATCGCCGTCGCGCAACTCCAGGGCTTCGTTTTCGCCGGTTGATGCCCCGGATGGAACAGCAGCGCGACCAATAGCGCCGCACTCAAGCGTAACTTCAACTTCTACGGTTGGATTGCCACGCGAATCCAAAATTTCCCGCCCAACTACTTTATCAATAAACATGGTGATTTGGTTTAGAATTAAACTTAAATAGTATTAATAAATTCACTAATTATCAGATCAATAACTACTTTTTAACAAAGCATGACAAAGATAATAAAAGCTTCGGAAAAACATTTGGTCGTTCTGAAGGCATAACCTTAATTTAAACAAAGAGAGAATGTAAAGAAAGTGGCATGGCGCAGTAATCAGATTTCAACTATTTCAGAAATCCTGATAATCTCATTATCTTTCGATCATAAAACTGCATCAATGAACAAACAAAATATTCCTGGAAAAACCATCTTTACCTTCATTTTTATTTTTTTGATAATTGTTGGCGCTACCCAAAGCCGGATAGCTACTGTTCAGCAAAAAATAATCGAATGGCAATCAACTCCAGGGTTGGCAAATGCCAGCGTTGGAATTACCATTTCCGATAACCAGACAGGCGAACAATTAATCAGGTCGGAACCTCAACTCAGCCTGATGCCGGCATCAATTATGAAATTAGTGACTACAGCTACTGCCCTTGAATATTTTGGTCCTGATTATCGGTTTTCAACTATCCTTTCCTACTCCGGAACAATCCGTAATGACACGTTGTTTGGCGATTTGCAAATCATTGGTGGCGGCGATCCAACGTTGGGTTCGATGTATTTTCCTGAAGGGAAAAATTTTCAGGATGAATGGATCAAAGCATTACAGAACAGAAATATCAGGGTAATTTTTGGCAATTTGGTAGCAGATGCCACTATTTATGAACAACAGACGATTCCGGGAACCTGGGTTTGGGAAGATATCGGGAATTATTACGGGGCAGGCGCTTCAGGAATCAGTGTTTATGACAATCTGTATGAAATTCACCTAAGTTCTGAAATTGCTGCTGATCAGCCAACTAAAGTTATCGGAATCAATCCTGAAATTCCTGGCCTTGATCTTCAAAACGAAGTGCTGTCATCCGATCTGAATAGCGATCAGGCTTATGTTTTTGGAAGTCCAATGGATATCAGGCGGATTATCCGTGGCACCATTCCGAAGAATAAAAACGACTTTGTAATTAAAGCCTCCATTCCAGGTCCGGCGGCTCTGCTTGCCAGTGAGTTCAGGAGAAAGCTTGCTGAAACGGGTATTTCCATTTCAGGAGAAACCCGGTTTGAAAAGGCAAAAGCTGTAAACGAGCAAATAGCTCTCACTCAATCGCCACCATTACGCGACATTATCCGGGTAACCAATCACGAAAGCGTGAACCTGTTTGCCGAACATTTGCTGAAACATCTTGCATTTCAAAATACAGGCGTAGGCACAACCAAAGATGGCTGCAAGTACGTAATTCAATTCTGGAAAGAAAAAGGACTGGACATGACCGGTTTTTTCATGAACGACGGGAGTGGCTTGTCGCGATTTAATGCAGTTACGGCGAGTCAAATGGTGGGCATACTGAATTACATGAAAAACAAAAGCGCTTATTCAGACGACTTTTATCAATCGCTGCCATCAGCAGGCAATGGGACTTTGACGGTTTTCCAAAACGAAAATTTTCCTAAACAATCTTTACACGCCAAAAGCGGTTCCATGACCCGTGTTCGCTGTTATGCCGGTTATTTGACAACTATTTCAGGGAGAGAACTATCGTTCGCTGTCATGCTGAATAATTTTTCGTGCAGCCAGGCTGAAACTATTAAAAAGATTGAAGAGTTATTGGTCGAATTGAGGAAATTGTAAAATTTAATTGGTCCATCAGAAAAATTAAAAAATAGTTTTTTAGATGTACCAAAATCCCGTACATTTGTAGAAAATAGAACAATAAATATGATTGAGCTATCAGTAAATAAATTCAGGGCAAACCTGAAAGACTTTGTGGACAAAGCGATTAAGGATCATCAGGTAATCCGGATAAACCGCCGTTCAGGAAAAGATTTTATCGTTTTGAGTGCTGAAGATTGGGAGCGCGAACAGGAAACTTTGTATGTGCTTAGAAACACTTCGTTGATGAACCAGGTTGCTGAGTCGTTGGTAACCTATCAAAAAAACAGTGGTTATAAACCAACTCAGGAACAACTTGTTTGAAGGAATATGATCGGTTGGTTTACAAATTCGACGAGAACTATATTCGTATCTTTGCCATAGACGGGCATTATGAAAATTTAATACGGTAGCAACCAAGAAAGCCCCGCTTTTCAACGAGGCTTTAATAATCAATCAATATTCAGTTTAGATAATCGCTTTCATGGCATCCATGTCTTCGCGTAGTTCTTCGCCTATCAGCTCAACTTCGTGGTAACGGATTTGCTCGTTGATCTTAACCAGTTCGATGTTATCTACATGTCCGTCAATACCTTCATTAAAATTTTTTCCAATCACATTGGTTTCAATTTTTGACATGAACCCGGCTAGCAGCGGTTTGCAGGCATGATCGAACAAATAACAGCCATATTCGGCAGTATCAGAAATTACACGGTTCATTTCGAACAGTTTTTTACGGGCAATGGTGTTGGCAATCAAAGGAGTTTCGTGCAACGATTCGTAATATGCCGACTCAGCTTTGATTCCGGTTTCGGTCATTACTTCGAAGGCCAGCTCTACTCCGGCTTTCACGAAAGCGACCATCAGAGTGCCATTGTCGAAGTATTCCTGTTCTGTAATTTTCATGGTTCCGGCAGGCGTTTTTTCGAATGCTGTTTCGCCGGTTGCGGCTCTCCATGCCAGTAAGTCTTTATCGCCCGCTTTCCAGTCTTCCATCATGGTTGACGAGAATGAACCCGACATAATGTTGTCCATGTGTTTTTCGAACAATGGCCGCATGATCACTTTCAGTTCGCCGGCCAGTTTGAATGCTTCAATTTTGGCAGGGTTTGAAAGGCGGTCCATCATATTGGTGATTCCACCTAATTTCAAAGCTTCGGTAGTTACTTCCCAGCCATACTGAATTAATTTTGAAGCATAACCCGGGTCAATACCTTTTTCAACCATTTTATTGAACATCAGGATTGAGCCTGTTTGCAATACACCACAAAGAATGGTCTGTTCGCCCATCAGGTCCGATTTTACTTCGGCTACAAACGAGGAATGCAGAACACCGGCTTTGTGTCCGCCAGTCCCGGCGCAATAAGCTTTGGCAATTTCAAGGCCATCGCCATTCGGGTCGTTTTCGCGGTGAACGGCGATGAGCGTTGGAACGCCAAATCCACGCACAAACTCGGCCCGTAATTCGGATGCAGGCGATTTGGGGGCCACCATGATCACGGTAATATCTTTTCTGATTTGAATTCCTTCTTCTACAATATTGAATCCGTGTGAATACGAAAGACAAGCGCCTTTTTTCATCAACGGCATAGCTGCATTCACAACCGGAGTGTGGTATTTATCCGGAGTCAGGTTCAATACCAGGTCGGCAGTTGGGATTAGTTCCTGAAATGTACCGACCTTAAACTTATTTTCGGTAGCATTCATATACGAAATGTGTTTCTCGGTAATTTCCACTTCGCGCAAAGCGTATGAAATATCCAGGCCGCTGTCGCGCATATTAAGGCCCTGTGCCAAACCCTGAGCTCCACAACCTAAGACAACAATTTTTTTACCGATTAACTTTTTTACGCCGTCGGCAAATTCCGACTGATCCATAAAATCGCATTTGCCCAATTGTTCGAGCTGAACGCGCAAAGGAATTGAATTAAAATAATTTGCCATTTTCTTTTGATTTTATTGTGTTTGTGAATTCTTTCTGATGATACAAAGCAATGGAATATTCCTGTAAAAGAAGAGTAAAAAAGTAACTATTATTGGCACTTTTCAAGGATTTTAATTCCTGAAATCTCAGACTAACAAATATAATAGCTTAATACCAGCAAGTTATAGTTAATTTGGTTTTGGTAATTTTGCTTGTTATTTCAGAGCATTTGCCCGGTACTGAATCGGAGTAATCCCAGTTTCACGTTTAAAAAACTTAGTGAAATACGACTGGTCTTCGAAGTTCAACTGATTGGCAATTTCCGAAACATTCAGGTTCGTATGTACCAACAGACGCTTAATTTCAAGCAGTTGTTTAGCTCTGATAATTTGGGAAGAAGTTTTGCCTGTCAGGATTTTCACAGTCTGCGTCAGGTGATTGGGTGTTATTCCAATCATTCCGGCATAATCGCTCAGCGAGAGATTTTTCTGGTTATTTTCTTCAACCAGATGGAAAAACCGTTTGACCAGAATTTGTCCTTTGCCCTTATTCAACAGGTTTTCATTCATTGGATAGCGGGCAGCACAGGTTGTTAGAATCAGGTTCAGGATTGATCTCAGCAATTCAATTGTAAAATCACGAGCCAGGTTGGCTTCAGCAATACTTTTCCTGAACAAAATTTCCAGAAATTGAATATCATTTTCATTTTCCAGAAACAAAGGGGGATTATCCTGATGGATGGTATAAAAAAACGGAAATTCAATCAGGCTATCCTGATTGCTCCGGTTGAGCAGGTAAAAATCGGCAGTGAAGATAAAAATGAAGCCTTCGATATCGTTCGAAAGTTCGAGCTTGTGCGCCTGTCCCGGCGACATGAAGAAAACACAGGCGGGCTTTATCTCATATTTATTACCGTCAATGATGTGATAACCCGAGCCTTTGAGTAGGAAAAGCACTTCAAAAAAATCGTGCCGGTGTGGGTATTTGACACTAAAATGCCGGTTGGCATCAAACACTTCAACCTGAAACTGCTGACTTTTTCGTTCAGGAGAGCTAAAATTGTCGAGGCTGTAAACAGGGATTTGTTCGGATGGTTGCTTCATTTAATTGTGGCTAAAATCCCTCGAAATTGATTCTATGTCTTCAAGAAACACAGGATCACTTGAGGCAATTTTCATTAATGCAATTTTGTCAGCTTTTGAGTTAACAGAATCATCCAGAACAACAAGAATCTGTCTTTTATCTCTAAAATTTTCAGGGATATTTATTAGAAGTTGACTTTTATGGTCTATTTTATAAACCTGTTTTACAATCATTTCGTTTGAATTTACTGCAAATATAGCCATTTTTTTGAACGACTCAATTCTGGTATGATTCTATTTCGATTCCTAACTCAGCGATAATCTTTATTATTTTCCTATGTGTTTTTGATTTTTGGATTACTGTTAATTCATTGCGAAAACGATTTTAATATTAATTCAGTCTAAATCAATCCCTTTAACCTCTTTCGGTATTCTGAAGGAGGCACTCCAGCGGATTTTTTAAATTGTTTGTTGAAATGGCTGAGGTTATTAAATCCACTGTCGAAACAAACTTCAATGATACTCATGTCGTTATTCATCAATAGTTTACATGCAAAATCTGTTTTTATCTGATTCAGGTATTCAAAAACGGTCATCCCCATATTTGCCTTAAAATACCGGCATAGCGATCCTTCGGCCATATTGACCAATGCTGCCAGCTTCTTCAGGTCAACCTCTTCGCGGTAATTATTCATTAAATATTCATGGATAGCGGTTAACCGTTTGCTGCCTGTTTTAAAAAGGGATTTCATGAAATCCATACTCGCCAATTGAATGTTTGAGTCACTTCTTCCAATAATATCCATGATTTTAAAAAAATGTAACATCCGATCAAAGCCTTTCAGATAGGGCATTTGAAGCATGAGTTCGCTGACTTCGTTAAGTGTTTGCCCAACAACCTGTATTCCACGCTCTGATAATGTCAACGCCTTGGAAACATATTTAAATTCGGGCAGGCTCAACAATTGCTGACCAAATATTTCAGTAGTGAACTGAAGGAAAACCATTTCGAGTGTTCGCTGTGAAGGAGTCAGGGTTTCTTTCTCGACAAGCCATACGTGTGGAAGGTTTCGTCCAAGAAAAACAAGGTCGCCCGGTTGGAACTCTTCAATCGAATCGGCTACAATCCGCTTTCCCGAACCTTCGGTAATAAAGCTGATTTCAAAATTATTGTGGTAATGCCAACTGCTTTTTGCCAGGTTATCCTGAAAAATTCCGATGAAAAATGATTCATCATCATTCAAAGCTATTTGCTCTAGTAATGCCGACATTGTAGTATTAATTATACCAATACTATCCAGAATGTGAATATTGCATCAATATTAGTAAAAATAGGTGTAGATTTCGCTTGATCCTCTATGTATTTTTGTGTCAGAAATGAATCCAAATAAATAAGTCAATTCAAATGGAAGAATTACTCGAAAAATTACTGGAAGCTGTTGAATTGGGAAAAGTAGATTTCAAGTCGCCATATCCCCCTCAGCTTAAAGGACAAGACGGTGCACTGGAATTAACAATTAAAGCCCTCGAAACCGGTGTTGGCCCGCAACAGATTCTTGAAAACGCGTTGGTTCCTGCTATGGATCGCGTTGGAAAGAAATTCTCTGAAAATAAGATTTTCGTTCCACAAATGCTCATGTCGGCCAAAGCTATGGGTGCATCCATGTTGCAACTGAAGCCGTTTTTTACTTCAGGAGAAATAAAAACGAAAGGCACATTTATCATTGGTACTGTGAAAGGTGACTTGCACGACATCGGTAAAAACCTGGTGGCCATGATGGTTGAAGGTTCTGGTTGGACTGTTGTTGATTTAGGTGTTGACGTTCCTTCGGCCCGTTACATCGAGGCTGTAAATAATCATCCCGGAGCTATTGTGGCTTTATCGGCGCTTCTGACTACCACCATGGTAAACATGGGCGAAATTGTTTCCGACATCAAGGCTAATCTTTCTACCACAAAAGTATTTATTGGGGGAGCTCCGGTGAACAATGAATTCTGCCAGAAAATTGGCGCCGATTTCTATGCCCCTGATCCTCAGGGAGTGGTCGAATATTTGAACAGAATAGCTTCATGATATTAATACACTTGTTTTCGAATGAAATACAAAAGCCTAGTCATAACCAATCCTGAAGACCTGATGTTTGGGATTGCCCCTTACCCGGTAAAAACACGCAGGGGACTTGAAATCGGTGGTGGGCAAGTCTATGCGGAACTCAATTTTACCCTTCCCGTCATGAGCATCAACAACAACACTTTGCAGCAAGTTTACGAACATTACCGCGAGATTGCCGAGGGGGCTCTGGAACGTGCATTGCACCTGAATTCAAAGGGCGTAGTTCTTGAATTGGAAACCTTACTGGAAATGACGAAAACGCCGCAGATCGGAATTGAAATCGTGAAAATCATGAACGAAATCTGTGAAAAATACTATCAGAAACATGGGCTTGCTTCCGAAATCAGGTTAACCCCAAACGACCTGCGCGAGTTTGAACGACCTGCCAAACAGCGTACTTCTGCTTACTTAGAGCCTATGATGGAACTTTTTGAGAAGGGAATGATTGAAGGCGGTGATTTGTTATCCATTGAAAGTACAGGTGGAAAAGAAGTATCGGATGATGCTCTGATGAATTGCGACATTAAAACAATTGTATTTGCTTTGGCAGTTTTGGGAGTCAGGGATATGCAGTTTTTGTGGGGGAAAATAGTTGCCCTGGCCAATAAACACGGGAAAATTGCAGCAGGCGATTCAGCCTGCGGATTTGCCAACACCGCCATGGTTTTAGCTGAGAAAAAATATATTCCGAAAGTTTTTGCTGCCTTGGTCAGGGTTATTTCGGTTGTCCGGTCAATTGTTGCCATGGAAGAAGGCGCTGTTGGGCCTGATAAGGATTGCGGCTACGAAGGCCCGTTCCTGAAGGCAATTACAGGAATCCCCATTTCGATGGAAGGAAAAACCGCTGCCTGCGCCCATCTGAGCCCATTGGGAAATATTGCCTCAGCCTGCTGCGATTTGTGGAGTAACGAATCGGTTCAAAACATCAAATTGTTATCCGGAATGGCACCAACCGCCTATATGGAGCAATTGGAATACGATGCCCGGCTGATGAACCAGGCTTTAATTGCCGGAACGGTTCCAAGTCATATATTGCAGCAATTGCTGGTAGCATCCGACGTTTATACCGACCCTCAGGCGCTGATATTATCTCCTGAAAATGTGATCCGCATTTCGAAAGAACTGCTGAAAGGCGATTCGTATGTAGCCAACGCAAAAAACGGCGCACTGAAAGCACTCGATATCATTGAAGAGGCATTGGCTTCAGGCAAAATGAAGCTTCCAGAAATGGAAACCAGTTACCTGCCAATTCTTCGTGACGAATTGAACAGCATACCTGACAATGAAAGTGATTTCATAGAGATGATGTTGCCAGTTATTGATAAGAGTAAATTTATTCTGGCAGAATACGGATTGTAGGGAAGCCCCACCCAAACCCTCCACGCAGGGGACGGCTTTCAATGGGAGGTCTCCCCTAAATTCCCCTCCTGTAAGAGGGAACTTAAAAACTCAATTTTGAAAAGTATCTCAAATAAATAAGTGAATTGTATGGAGCAGAGCATTTTTTCTCTCCCCCTGTGGGGGAGTTGGAGGGGGCTGTTGTTTCGATTACTTTTGCACCATGAAAATCTCCTTGAATGATTAAACATTCCATTCGTCTTCATCCACTTGGAAAAGAGTTGTTGGTCAACGACCAGACGCCGCTGATTGATGTTTTGCACGAATTTGGCATTGAATTTCCTTGTGGAGGCAAAGGGACCTGCGGGAAATGCAAGGTCAGGTTGCTGGCCGGAGAGGTTGAAACAACCGTAACACATCAGCAAAAGCTTGGTAAATTTGGACTTTCTCCTGATTGGCGACTGGCCTGTTTCAGCCAATGCACCAGCGATATCACCCTTGAAATTGAGCAATTCAATCACCTGATTCTGGCTGATGAAAGTGAATTCGGATTCCAGCCTCAGCAAGGATACGGAATTGCAATTGATTTGGGAACCACTACTGTAGTGGCTCAACTGATTGATTTATCATCGGCTAAAGTATTGGCAGTAGAAACCATGCTGAATCCTCAGGTTAAATTTGGAGCCAATCTGATTTCCAGGATTCAGGCTTGTCTGGATGGCAATTCGCCCGAAATAACCCGGATAATCCGGTCAGCAACAGGAACTATGATCGAACTGATGCTTAAAAAACATCCGGTCGAAATTCACAAAGTTATATTGGTTGGGAATTCAATCATGCAACTGATTTTCAGCAATTGTGATGTTTCACCGCTTTCGATGTACCCATTTAAAACCGATAATCTTGGCATGAAAACTTTTGATCCTGAAGAATTGGGCTGGAGTTTTCAGGTCAAAGATAAAGTGAAGTTTTACCCTTCGATCGGCAGTTTTGTAGGCAGCGATATTTTAGCCGGAATAGCGGCAACCGGAATTCACCAAAAGGAAAACTATACTGCTCTGATTGATCTGGGAACTAACGGTGAAATTGTTATTGGCAATAAAAACCAGATCGTATGCGCCTCAACCGCAGCAGGCCCGGCATTCGAAGGGGCAAGCATTTCGATGGGAATGCGCGCAGTTTCAGGAGCAATATCATCGCTGAATCTGGTTGAAGAAAAAATAGAAGCCATTGTAATTGGAAATACTGCCCCGAAAGGGATTTGCGGTAGCGCGTTAATTGATGCTGTGGCCATTTTATACAAAATGGAATTAATTGGGATGTTCGGTGAAATAAATTCAGGTGAAAGTCAAATTCACCTTTCAGGCAAAGTGAGTCTGACTCAAAAAGACATCAACGAATTTCAGTTGGCCAAAGCCGCTATTGCCGCAGGATTGACGATTTTAGCAAAGAATTTGTCGGTTGAACTTTCCGAAATTGAAACGATATATATTGCCGGTGGTTTCGGGAATTACATCAACATCGGAAACGTGATAGCTACCGGAATGATTGAAAGTCAGGAAGAAAGAATCCACAAAATGGGAAACACAGCTCTGATTGGAGCAAAGATGTTCTTGTTTTCAGATTCAACAATTACAAACGCGATTCTGGCAAAAACCAGACATATTAATCTGGAAGGTCATCCCAACTTTCAGGATATTTATGTGGATAAGATGCTGCTTTAATAGTTCGGAGTGCCTAAAGTTAAACAACTGCTTCGATCAAGGTATTTTTCAACTTTAGGCACTTTAGTTCACTCTAGGCACTCCGAACTATTTCCTAATCCACCTGCTCCAACAGCGCATCGCGTTCTCTTAAAAATTCTGAAAGCCGCTCTATGGTGCTGCGTGTAAGGGCAACTCTTCCTGAGCGGATAAACTGGGTGACACCAAATACGTTTAGTTCATCGAAAAGATGCTGTGTTTCATCTGAATGTCCGGTTTTTTCGATCACCACATATTCGCGTGTAAGTTCCAGAATTCGAGCTCCGGAATTCCGAACAATTTTCTCAACCTTATCCGATTCAAACAAAAATTCAGTTGAAACTTTATACAGGGCAATTTCCTGATAGATCATCTCATCGTTCGTGTTGGCGAATACTTTCAAAACATCTACTACTTTTTCAAGCTGTCCGACGACTTTCTGTATCCGATCAGCTGTTTCGTTGATCACAATGGTGAATTTAAAAATCCCGGCAATGGCCGATTCAGAAACCGTTAAACTGTCGATGTTGATTTTCCGGCGGGTAAAAATGATGGTGATCCTG
The DNA here is from genome assembly GCA_003457135.1 of Prolixibacteraceae bacterium. Taxonomy (GTDB): domain Bacteria; phylum Bacteroidota; class Bacteroidia; order Bacteroidales; family Prolixibacteraceae; genus Aquipluma. Next base: position 10,674 of record DMSQ01000099.1, on the reverse strand, counting down.
CTCAGCAACCCGATGTGGTTTTCCGAAAAAACGGTTATAATATATTCTTGTTTCATGTCTGTATTTTTAAGGTTCAAGTATGATGTCTGAAATGGAGGCTCCGGTCGGAATCATCGGGAAAACATTGTCTTCCTGTTCAACTACCACTTCGAGCACATAAGGTCCTTTGTGGTCAATCATTTCCTGAATAGCTCCTTCCAACTGATCGCGTGAAGTTACTTTCTGTGAAGCAAGGCCATAAGCTTTGGCGATTCCGACGAAATCAGGATTTTTCATTTCAGTAAACGAATACCGTTTTTCGAAGAACAATTGCTGCCACTGGCGCACCATTCCTAAGAAATTGTTGTTCAGTACAATGACTTTCACTCCGATTTCATATTGTGAAATGGTGCCGAGTTCCTGAATCGTCATTTGGAAACCACCATCGCCAACCATTGCGAACACCTCCCGGTTGGGTCGGCCAATTTTGGCGCCCATTGCAGCAGGAAGTCCATACCCCATGGTTCCCAAACCTCCGGAAGTGACATTGCTCCGTGATTGGTTGAATTTAAAATATCGGGAAGCAATCATTTGTTGCTGACCTACATCAGTAACAAGAATTGCATCATTATTTGTTTTCTCGGAGGCTATCCGAACCACTTCGCCCATGGTCAATCCGATCTTTTTCGGATAAACATCATGAGATATTACTTTATCATACTCAATCTTGTCGCAAACATGGAATTCTTCGAGCCAGGCCGTGTGGGTATTTGGATTCACATTATCAATCAACATCCGGAGCGATTTTTTTGCATTTCCCAGGACTGGGGCATCGGCTTTGATGATTTTATTTATTTCGGCAGGATCAATTTCGAGGTGAACGATTTTAGCCTGTCGTGCATAAGCAGCTACCTTTCCAGTCACCCGGTCGTCGAACCGCATTCCGATCGAAATAACCACATCGGCTTCGTTAGTCTTAATATTCGGGCCATAATTTCCATGCATCCCGAGCATTCCAACATTTAGCGGGTGATTACTTGGAAGCGCTGAAAGTCCCAGTAAAGTCCAGGCAGCAGGTATTCCGGTTTTTTCGAGAAATTCTTTAAATTCGTCTTCAGCATGAGCCAGAATAACGCCGTGCCCGAACAAAACGATTGGTTTTTTAGCATTATTGATGAGGTCGGCGGCAGCTTTAACCTGAAACGGATCAACAGGATGTTCAGGAAGATAACTCCTGATTTTAGTGCATTTTTTATATTCGAAATCAAATTGTCCAAACTGTGCATCTTTGGCAATATCAATGAGTACCGGTCCCGGCCTGCCAGTGTGTGCAATATGAAAAGCTTTTGCAATGGCTTCAGGAATTTCATCGGCTGAAGTAATCTGATAGTTCCATTTGGTTACCGGCATGGTAATCCCCATCACATCTGATTCCTGAAAAGCATCGGTTCCCAAAAGGGGTGATGCAACCTGACCTGTGATGCAGACTAAAGGAATAGAGTCAATCAAGGCATCGGCCAAACCTGTAATCAGGTTAGTGGCGCCCGGCCCCGATGTTGCAAAGCAAACGCCTACTTTACCGGTGACTTTGGCATAGCCTTCGGCGGCATGTATAGCACCCTGCTCGTGCCTGGTTAAATAATGAGTAACTTGTTGATCGTAATCGTAGAGCGCGTCATATATGGGCATGATCGCACCTCCCGGATACCCGAAAATAGTATCAACGCCTTCTTCCAGAAGGGATTTTATTACAGCTTCTGAGCCGCTTATTCGCTGTGTCGCCATTGTATTTAAGTATTTATATATTTTTCAATTTATAAGTTCGAAGTGCCTAGAGTTCGAAGTGCCTAAAGTAAAACCCCATGCGTTGATCTTCTTTTATACAACTTTAGCGCACTTTAGGCACTCTGGTTCACTTTAGGTACTTTTTTAATCAATTAATCGTATTGCCCCCCTGTCAGCCGACGAAACCATGCTGGCATAGGCCTTTAATGCTTTACTAACCTGACGGTCGCGGGGCGCTGGCATAAATGCCTTATTCCCTTTTTCCATTTCCTTTTTCCTTCTTTCAGCCAACTCTTCATCGCTGAGCAAAACGTCTATTTTACGTGTCAGGATATCAATTACTATTAAATCACCATCCTGAATCAGGGCAATTTCGCCGCCAGCAGCAGCTTCCGGAGAAACATGGCCAATTGACAATCCTGATGTTCCACCTGAAAAACGACCATCGGTAATTAACGCACAAGCCTTTCCGAGGTTCATTGATTTGATGTACGAAGTTGGGTACAACATTTCCTGCATTCCCGGCCCGCCTTTGGGGCCTTCGTAAATGATCACTACCACATCGCCTGCCTGCACTTTGTCGCCAAGAATTCCGTTGCAGGCATCATCCTGCGATTGGAATACTCTGGCCGTTCCTTTAAAATGATAGACGGAAGGATCAACTCCTGCTGTTTTTACGATGCAGCCATCACGGGCAATATTGCCATACAAAACAGCCAGTCCGCCGTCTTTGTTGTAAGCGTTTTCGTAATCACGGATACAGCCGTGAACGCGGTCGGTATCTAATTCTTTATAATATTTTTCTTGTGAACCCATCACCAGGTTACGACCACCACCTGGTGCTGATTTATATCTCCGGAAGGCATCTTCAGTAACAGTCGGAGCCATCAAATCATATTCGGCTATTGCTTCACCCAACGTTTTTCCGTCAGCCCGTGGAACTGTGGTATCGAGCATTCCGGCCCGGTCAAGTTCGGCCAGTATTCCTAAAATACCACCGGCACGGTTTACATCCTGAATGTGATAGCTGCCACTTGGCGCTACTTTGCAGAGATTTGGAGTTACACGTGATAATTCATCGATGTCTTTCATTGTAAAATCAACTTCACCTTCGAAAGCAATGGCCAGAATATGCAAAACAGTATTGGTTGAACCGCCCATCGCGATATCCAGTTTCATTGCATTCTGGAAAGCCGCTTTGGTGGCTATATTTCGTGGCAGCGCATTTTCATTGCCGTTTTTATAATAATCGTAAGTCATCTCAACAATCCGGTTGGCAGCTTCGTCGAACAGGCGTTTACGGTTGGCATGGGTTGCCAGAATGGTTCCATTGCCCGGAAGCGCCAACCCAAGCGCTTCGGCCAGACAGTTCATCGAGTTGGCAGTAAACATTCCGGAGCACGAACCACAGGTTGGACATGCAATTTTCTCGACAGCTTCAATTTTTGCATCCGAAACAGAGTTGTCGCCAGCCATGACCATGGCATCAACCAAATCGTACATTTTACCATCTATTTCGCCAGCTTCCATTGGTCCACCCGATACGAAAATAGCAGGAATATTCAGGCGCATGGCGGCCATCATCATTCCTGGAGTAATTTTATCGCAGTTCGAGATGCAAACCATGGCATCGGCACGGTGCGCATTGCACATATATTCTACGCTGTCGGCAATCACATCGCGCGATGGTAATGAATACAACATACCATCGTGCCCCATAGCAATTCCATCGTCAACAGCAATGGTATTAAACTCAGCGGCAAAACAGCCTTGTTTCTCGATAATACCTTTAATATACTGACCAACATCGTGAAGATGCGCGTGCCCGGGAACAAACTGTGTAAACGAATTAACAATGGCAATTACTGGTCGCCCGAAATGTTCTTCCTTCATACCGTTCGCCCTCCAGAGGCTTCTTGCCCCTGCCATTCGCCGACCTTCAGTCGTAGTAGCCGATCTTAATCGTTTTTGCATATCTTTTTGTATGAATTTATTTTCTTAAAAAAAAACCTTTCTCATTGGTTTGAGAAAGGCTTCTAAGTCTTAGCTTACATTATACCAATCTCATTCAGCACGAAGGAGGACCACCACGCTGACAATGACTAGAGATATAATGCTGATATTTTTCATTACTAATAGCTTTTTCTGTGGACAAATGTAGAAAATAATTTTTAACACCAAAATTAATTTGAAAGTAAAATACTTGTTTGTCTGAAAAACTATAAGAGAACAGCTCGTTTTAAAGCAATTAAATGCTTGTATGATTGATTTTCGAAACGATTCCGAATTTAGGTACAGTTTACCTGATCATGATTTTTCGGGTCACCGATTTGTTCCTGTACACCATTCGCAGCAGGTATTGGCCTGAACGAAGGCTTGCCACATCAATCGGTATTCCTTTTGAAATACTGAAATCGTCGTGAATTTCGGAATAGCAAACCTGCCCGTTTATGCCTACCAATTCAACGATATACATCCCGCAAGGTGCATTCTGAAGAGAGATATTCAGTTTGCCTTTAACCGGATTCGGGAACACCTGAAGTTTATCTTTCTTCAGTTCAAATTCCTTTACATCTACTGTAATGTGGGTTGACGCATCGTATTGGGAAGGAGCGGCTTCTATCAGGCTGACGTTGTCGGTTGCCACACTGTAGAATTTGTATTTTGAATTGACATTGCCAATAAATTCAGCCGATTTCAGGATCGTGTTTAATTTCCACGGACGAAGGGCAGTATCGTTTTCCATCACATAAACCGAATAGGAAGCAATTCCTGAACCATTATCGCTGCCAGTCCATGCCAGTGGAAAACGGCTGTCGCTGGTGGCATCCAACGGGTAAACCTGACTTTGTGGATTATCCAAATCGAGTGTATTTACAAATTCGTTGGTAATGATGGGTTTATTGGCATCAAAAACAATGGATGCTTTGTTTTTAAGCATTGCATTTGTTCCCAATTCTTTCTTAAGTCCAACAGAAAAGCTGACAAACCCTTCACCGGCATGATTAGTGTTGTTCGGCGGCAGGAAACCAACAAACGGATCTTCTTCCAATTGCATGGTAGTAGGATTCAAAGACAAAAACTCCCACTTGATTACTCCTGTAATGGTATCTAACTTTCCTGAAACACGGGCAATCAGGTTCTTTTTAGGTTTCAGGTTCACATCCATCGAGAATTGTTTAAGCTTTTTCCCGTTCGGAACAAGCGTGGTGTCGCCAAAACCAAATGAACTGAACCCAAATTCTTTCAGATCAAATTTTGTCAGATCAAGTGTGTCAGTAACTGTAACGATATGTGCCGGAGCTGTTGCAGTACTTTTATTCTCGAACAAAACAGTGTATGGAATCACGTTATTTTTCTGAATCCAATGCTTGTCGCCAAAACCGGACGGGCCAATCATTTCGTTGGGGTCGAACGATCCAACAGCAGCGATCAGAATATTTAATGTATTATCAGCATATCCTAAATTAACACACGATTTAAAGTTTTCACTGTAATCCCATGCATTAGCAAGAAAAACCCCGGCCATTTTATAATACCCTGCAATTCCGCTTAGACTTAAACCACAATCAACAGCAGTGACTGAAGCATTCCATAGAGTATTCATCAGGGAGAATTTTTTATTCCAGGGCGGTGTCAGCCCAAACTGGAATCCCAGTTTACCCGCACCCATTATGCAATTCAAAGCAGGCGCGTAGCCTGCTGAAAAGACATCTGCAGCAATTTCCAAAGATAATCCTGTCAAACAACCGGCAACTTGTCCGATTGATGGTTGAGGTTGAATATTTCCGCTCTTCAACACAATGCCTCCCGACCCGGTCAATGTTTCAATCCATGGTTGATTATTCCATATTTTCATTTTAATGCTTTTCAGTGTTTTTACCCGAATATGTATGCTCGATGTACTTTTTGCAGGTACAACAGGGATCATAAACGGATAAACACGGGCATTCATTGTTTCGCCTAAAACCTTCTCCGAAAGGAAATAAGGGTCAAGTTTTTTTACATCATTTGCAATTCCCTTTGTACAGCAAGGAATGACGGTTCCATTTCGAAATCTATAAATTCAATCCCAAGATCCTTATCGTCGGTAATAGCTAACCAAACAGGCACTCCATAAGCATCCACATTACCATTGTTCCCGAAGGTTATGGTATAGGTTTGCCACATGTTAAACAAAATTGCACCGCGTCCTGAAATTGAAACCCATGGATCGGGCATATCTGCCTGAACAATTTGAAACGCTTCTTTCAGAATTTGTTCTGTTGTTCCTTTTTTTACAACTACATCCCACTTTCCTACAGCGGCCTTTTCTAAAAGGAAATGAGCTGATAAAACTCCCAAAGCAGGGGAATAAAGGCTTCCTCCAACAATGTCAGAACTTCCCTGTTTTCGAAGGATTATGCTGGTTCCGCTAACTGATAATCCTCCGCCATAAATTGCAATTGATGAATATCCTGCATTACCTGCCTGCAAAGGCTCAACACGGTCAAGGCCAACAATGGTTGCTTTTTTGATGGTGGCCGTTTTACTGTTGGCATTCATCGCTTCTAGCGTAATCGTGTATTCACCCGCCTTTGGATAAGTATAAACCGGATTGCCTAATGTTGAAACCGTTCCGTCGCCATAAGTCCAGTTGTAAGTTTTGCCGTTTTGGGTTTTGTTGGTAAGCGAAACCTGGTTCATACTTTGATACAAATCAAATCCGGAAATTGGCGGATTAAAATCTGAAGCTTTTAATAATCCCATATACAATGGGACAGCATCATTACCATTTCCTGAAATATCTTTGAAGGTATCGTCAAAACTCAGGAACATCTTCAGACCTGCTTCTTTCCCGGTAAATGTTTTTACCTGATTTTTCAAAAGGTCATCCTGCGACAGCGCTTTGTTCCAGAGCCGGATATTATCAACCTGATATTTAGTTGTTCCGTAAAATGCGGATCGTGATCCGATCATGAGCAAACCGTTCCCTTGTTTTATTTTACCGGTTACCGTCTGCTGAATGCTTAACAAGCCATCTACATAGGTCTTAAAATTATTCAATCCGGCTTTGGCATCATAGGTAAACGCGATATGATGCCAAAGTGTATCGCCAATAGTTAAATTTCCCCAATTTACAAAGTCCCCCTTATCGGTTTCCAATCCTGAATTAGCATAGAATTTTCCATTGGTTTTCCTGAACCCTAATTGATACCCATTAGGCGTATAATCATACCCGTCAGACCCGTTTATTTTTCCAAGAATATTGACATCACTGGCAGTTTTCGGATCGAATTTCACCCAGGCTTCAGCAGTCATGGCCGAATCAAAGTCGAGAGATTGTGAAGATGGAACAATAACAAGGTCAACTTTTTGAGGAGAATATACAGTTTCGAGCGCTAAAGCCTTATTTTTTGTACCCGGTTGTTCCGGGACACCATGGTTGCCGTAAAAAATATCCTTATCCGTTCCATCCCACCATTTTGCTTCTGATATCCAATGTTTTTTGCCACCCCCATCAATAACCATATCCGAAACCATGCTCGAAATATTACGATTCATAAACGGAGAGAGTATCGTATTCTTACTAAATGTTTTTCCGCCATCAACCGATTGGCTTGATAACATGATATGTCCGGCTAAATAGACTGTTAATCCGCTTGCATCATTGGGATCAGCGATTAAGCTGGGATACCATGTAGTTTCAACGTACGAAAACCCATCAGGAAGAATACTCTTTGCTGTTGAGAAAGTATTGCCATTATCGGATGATTGCAAAAAATAAATTTTACCCCCGGTACTTTGATACAACATATAAACATGCCCGTTTTTTGCGGTCACTGTTTCCATAGCCGCCTGCAATCCATTTCCAGGCAGGATTGCATTGTTGATATCTTTTGCCTTTTCGAAAGTGACTCCGTTGTCGGTTGAACGGGTATAAAGGGTTGTCCATTCTATCTTTTCGTTATAGCCCACAAAAATGACGTGAATATTATTTCCTGATTTGGCTATTTTGGGGGCATAATGGCCGTCAAAGTAGGATCGGCATCTTTCGCGAACAACTGTTGCCGATTCATTGTAAGTAGTTGATACTTTTTGGGTGGTAAAAGTTGTCCCATTATCGTTAGAGATGGAGACAAATACTTTACCGACATTAAGTCCGTAATAATAATAGATGTATTCGGAAACGACAATCATCTGAGTGCCATCGTACCATAAATCGGTAAACTCACTAGGTTCTACGGTTATTTGCTTATCGGTAAATGATGTGCCACCGTTTCCCGAAAACAGCATTCTCAAACCAGTTATTGCGCCCGATCCCATATAAGCAATCGCAACCTTGCCGCTTTTCACTTTGATTTGGCTCCCATAAATTTTTTGGTAACCACCTCCTGTTGAAACAAGTTCCTTAACCGCTTCAAACGAACTGCCACCATTGGCCGAACGGAGGTAATAAATCCGCCCTGTTCCATTACCAGCATAATTGTAGTCGCAAAAAGCGACATGAACATTGTTTCCGTCAACAGCAAGTTTTCTTGATTTTGCTTGCCGGGCATATTCGCCGTCTTTTAGTTTGGCTAACAATTTGGGAGCTTCCCAGGTTTTTCCCAGGTCAAGTGAACGGCAATAGTAAAATGGATTTTCGACTCCGTACTTATTCTCCATCCAGACAACATGGATCGTGTTTCCTTCGATAACCATTTCCGGTACAACATCATCAACAGCTTCAGTATTGACTGTCATCGACAAATTGGCCAGGTAATTTGACATTTTAGGATTATTGGCAATACCCTGATATCCGGACAGAAGAATAACCAGGAAAAGGCTATAATACTTCCGGAAATTGCTCATTGAACTTCCAGTTTTTTTCATGTGGGTTGATTTTGGTTTTCTCGCCAAAAGGTACACTATTTTGAAATGAATACCTAACTTCTTGCCAGTATTATTTCTAAAATATTTCTAAATATTTCAGTTTAAAACATCATTTTTAATCTGTAATAAAAAAATGAAGGCCATCTGCAGCGCGCAAATGACCTTCGTACCTAATTCATAAAAACTTGAAGTTCGATTAAATCTCCATTCTAAAAACTATGGGCGGTAGGATTTGCTCATTGATACCGGTGTACAAATAATAAAATTCGCCTGTCCATAACTATCCTTATTGAGCTCATCAATTTCATCCTGTTCGGTCGTTCCAATGGTCAACACTTTTAAATTGGGATTCGCCCTTTTAAGATACCATTCGATTCCCTGATGGCGATCACTATGATAGGAGCCGTTGAAATGAATCAAAGTTTTTCCGGGTGAAAAATTCTTCAGGATAAAATATGCCATAGTTGCATCTTTTACAGCCTGTGATTTTGGTAGGTTCTGTCCACCATGTCCCTCTGCTTTTTTGAAAATTTCTGCGTAGCAGGTAAGGGTGCTATCATATTCAATTGGGAGTGGGGCTATCCATTTTTTTGCAACTTCATCAATACTGTCCAATTTTTCTAATCCTTTGGAATAAACCATATTGGCATAACGCCGAGGCACATTGGTTGCGACGAACTTCAATTTATTCTTTTTGGCAAAATCGACCAAAGGTTTATAGTCGGTCGGGTAATTGGTCCAGAGTTTGGCTTCGTCTTTCAATGTTTTCTCCGAAACCAGACCCGATAAATACTCATTCAATACAATCTGATCGTCGGATTCAAACATTTCAGCCCCAAGAATCAGGTCTCCCTTTTTGGCATCGTACAGCTCTTTGGTGAGTTCATGTTCAAGCCAATGATTAACCGGATTATCATGAAATTCGCCAAAAAGTATCACATCGGCATCTTTTGCCGATTCCAGGAGTTTTTCATACTTTACTTCTTTGCCCTCAGAATTATAGAGCACAAATGCCTTTTTATCACTCCTGAAAGCGAACAAGGAAAGGGCTACCGAAGCTAAAATCAAATTTTTTCTAATCATTTTATGGGTTGTTAATTACAATCGTGGTATCGTCAAACCTCCATCAACCATGAACACCTGGCCGGTGGAGTAGGGGAAACTCCCCGTTGCCAGGGCTCCTACAGCTTTCGCAACATCGTCCGGTTGACCCCAGCGCTTTTGAACGCATAGCCCATCGGAAATTAGTTGGTCGTATTTTTCTTTTACTCCTTCAGTCATATCAGTCTGAGTAACTCCGGGACGGATTTCATAAACCGGAATATCAAATTCACCCAAACGTACTGCGAAAAGTTGCGTTGCCATACTTATCCCAGCCTTGGAAATACAGTATTCGCCCCGGTTAACAGAGGCAACTGTTGCTGAAATGGATGATATGTTGATGATGCAGCCATCAAAATCCGGATCTGCCTGTTTTTGATCTATCATCCAGTTTGCAGTATCCTGGGTCAGAAAATAATTGCCTTTCAGATTGACTGAAATTACCTCGTCAAAACTTTCTTCCGTCGCATTTAGAATATCGCGTCTCTCGTTTGGGGCAATCCCTGCATTGTTGACCAGAATATTCAGCCTGTTGAAATGGGTTCTCACCTGGCTGAGGATTCTCTTGCGGTCTTCACGAAGAGCAATATTTCCGGGACAGTATATGACATCGGCGCCCAACTCTTTCACAGCCGACAGGACTTCACCGACAGATTCTTCCGGACGAACGCCATTGATAGCCAAATCAAATCCCAGCAATGCCAATTGTTTGACGATGCCCAACCCTATGCCTCTGCTTCCTCCGGTTACCAATGCTACTTTTTTCATGTGGTTGTTTTAATTATAATCAGATTTCAGGAATATCTACCCAACACCTTTTTGCCCAGCTTTCCAGTCCCTTTTCAGCAAGCTGAACTCCTTTTGCACCTTCATAAAGTGTCCAGGGGAATGGTTCGTCTTTGACCACATGTTTCAGGAATAATTCCCACTGAACTTTAAACGCATTCTCATAAA
>DMSQ01000094.1 GCA_003457135.1 Prolixibacteraceae bacterium | reverse complement strand
GTCAGGGCAGTATTGATACAAAGCGTTGGCGTTGAAGATGCAGCCCCTGCGGTCATGTCGGGGGTGACGGTTATCGTTCCGGTGGCATTTACACTGCCACATCCACCCGTCAAGGGTATGCTGTAGTTGAAAGTTCCAAATGCCGTTGGTGTTCCGCTGATTGTGATTGTGTTGGATGTCCAGGCAGCCGTGACCCCTGCAGGTAATCCGGTGGCTGCTCCAATACCGGTAGCTCCCGTAGTGGCATGGGTAATCGCGGTCAGCGTAGTATTGATACAAAGCGTTGGTGTTGAAGATGCCGAATCTGCTGTCATGTCGGGTGTGACTGTGATCGTTCCTGTGGCATTTACACTGCCACATCCACCCGTCAATGGCACGATGTAGTTGAAAGTTCCCGATGCTGTGGGCGTTCCGCTAATGGTGATTGTGTTGGATGCCCAGACAGCCGTTACCCCTGCAGGCAAACCGGTTGGCGCTCCGATACCCGTTGCTCCTGTGGTTGTATAAGTGATATCCGTGATTGGAGTATTAATACACTTGGTTTGAGCATCGGTCCCTGCAGCTGAACTCAATGTAACCGTGTTATTTGGATTGACTGTGACAGTTATTGCATCTGAAGCTGTGAATCCATTACCATCCGTTACGGTGACGATATAATCAGTTAAAATTAAGGGACTGACAGAGGGCTCTTCAAGTGCTGAGATAAATCCTGCAGGACTGGAAGTCCATGAAAAAGTAAGAGCAGGATCACCTGTGGCAGTAGTATTCAGAATAAGGGAAGAACCGGTACAAATGGTTGCCGTTTCGCCGTTATCAATCACAACCGTTGGAGAGTCTGCCCTGATACCCGAAAATCCCGTACTGCCAGTGATGCCGGTTACTGAAATTGTATTTGTGCCTGAATTCGCATTGCCCCCTCTGGCCCAGGCTGTTCCGGAATAATTCCCGGCAGCGATTTTTGATTCATCACCGGTTACATCAGCATCGGCATAAGTTGCAGTAATGTCATATACCGGATTGGTGATTCCCGAAGTGGTGATCGTCCAATACCGGTTCAGATAATTGGTTGTACTGACATTTTGCGGGTGTTTGACATTGAAAACCTTCACTAATACGTAAGCATCAGGAGCATAGGTTCCACTGGTAAAATTCAGGGTTACAGGTGTATAATCAGTAATTCCTGTTACATCACCTACCGGAAAATTGTAAGAACCATTGGAAGAAATCATTTTCCGAAATTCACCTGTGCCAGTTACAATCATACCAGCGCTGGCACCAAAAGTTCCTGTTATTGGCGGTGCGGTGGTTCCTAAGATTAAATTATTGGCATTAAGCAGTAGCTGTCCGTTCAGGGAAAGCTGATTATTCACGGTCAGGTTGTCGGTCAGCGAAACTTTGGTACTGCTGTTAAAAACAGTCAGATTATAAAGTGGAATATCACTGTTAACCAAAAAAGTACTTCCGGCAGGCGTGGTGGCAGTTCCTATTTGAAAAGTTCCACCGGTAATGGTTTTTGTACCTGATCCGCTCAGTATTTCGATGTCGTTGTATGGTGTAACACTGGAGTTAGGCTGCGAAATGGTAATCAAAGAATTCCCACTGATGCTCAGGTCGCTGGTGAGTGAGCACTGAAAAGATGCCTGTGTTGAAGAGGCATGTCCTACGGAAGAAATGTTCAGTGTTCCTCCACTGAAAGTACCGTCAGCATTGCTTAATACAAATCGCCCGGCTACATTCATCACACCTCCGGATAGTACAAAAGTTCCGTTGTTGTTGGTTACCGATGAATTGCCCGCAACAATTCCAACATTGAAAATTCCATCAGTAATTTTCAACACCCCATTGTTGTCAACCGATCCGTTTTGCCCTTCAACAGTTGCATTCGGGTTACTTAATTCGAATCCTCCGCTCGAAGGAATTGAATAACTGGTAACATTGAAAACCGGATTTGAAAAGGAGTTTGTCCCGATAATTTTGAAAGTTCCGTTGGTAATGGATAGGAAGCCATCGGTTGTGCCCGAGAGTACCTGAAATGTTCCTCCGGGAGAAAAGGTAAGCACAGAGGTTTTGTCTATGCCTTTATTGAGAACGAGTCCGTTTGTTTTTCGAAGATTTGTTGAAGAAGTCGCGGCTGAACAGTCAAAGGTTTCATTCGGTGAGCCGGTAAAGGTTATGCCAGCGCCTGAAGCATTTGCTGTAGTTCCACCTGCGCCCGCCGCGGCGCTAAAATCAATAGTTCCATCGTTAATCAAACTTTCGCCAACTACCAGCGAATGTGTTGTGATGGTACTTGTTGATCCAGTTGGTGCACTCTTAAAAGTGCTTCCTGGTTTAATCCTGACAATTCCATTAACCGTTAATGTACGGGCAAATCCAGCTTCGAACTGCAAAGTTCCCGCAGCTAATTGTCCGATGGTCAAAGAGGCCAAGGCCGGAGGATCAACATCAATAGTAACTGTTGCACCATCAGCAATTACCACATCATCGCCTGCAGCAGGCACAACACCGCCAACCCATGTTGCAGTATTATTCCAGTTACCGCCTGTTGCGGTACTTGTTATCGTTGCCCCAATAACATTGACAACAAAAACAAAAAATAATAATACTACTGCCAAAATCCTTGGTTTCCAAATCAAACGAAGCAGTAAACCCGGATTAAAATCAAAAAGACTGCGTTTTAAATGTACCTGTTTCTGCCCGTCAGGCGCAGGAAAACCACCCGAACGAATGTATTCGATTCGGTTTTCTTTCCTATTGGATTTGCAGAACGTAAGGAAAGAATGGGTGATGGGTTCAAAAAAACGTTTGGCTTTTTGTACTAATCGCGGATACTGCCCGTTTGATTGTATGTTGGAAGAAATGAAGCCGGAAGTTGCGTAACAGAGTGACTTAAAAACTATTTTGATATTTTCCCAAAGGAGAAAAGGTTCGTTTCGCCGGCTCCGCAGGGTCAATTCCCAAAGGGCAAGGTAAACGACAAGACATAATAAGCCTGTTATTATTTCCTGAAAGAGGTTCATATATGTTGCAAATCCAATCAAAAACAAAATTCTTTGGCCCGGGCCATGAAGCAAAGATCTCTAACCGATCTATTGATAACCGGTTGATTTCTGCCATACATCAAATTTCAAACCCTCAATAATACCATTGATCGTTCGACTTTCCCTGATGGCCGTTTTTTACCCGGCTTTTCTTTCCCCTCTTTCAAGTCGCTTTCGTGTAGATTGGTCCAATTCGGGATGAATCTATATAAAAATTAACAAAATGCAAAATAGCTGCCAAACCTCTCCGGAAAACGCCTGTGCCAGAAAACACCGGTAAGTTCGATAAGTAAATATAAGACAAATATCACAAACTGCGAAAAAATAAAAATGATGCATGATGGTTGTATTCAGACACTTAAAGTATAAAGGATGTCGTTTTGATCCTGAATTCGTATTTTCGCATACAGATTTTAAATTCCTTCTTTTTTAAGGTTATCACAAAAATAGTTAATATGCTTTGGAAACCTAAATCATGTTTGAGCAATATCGCATCCGAAAAATGAGCTTCTGTGCGATATTCAGTATTACTCAGGGTCTGACTTTACGGTTACTCAGGCTCTGAGTTTGAGTCAGGCTCTGAGTTGAAAAACAAAATTCACATTTTAGTGTTTCTTAGCGCCCTGGTGCCTTAGCGGCTATAAAAACTTGCCACAAAGTCACAAAAACACAAAGGTTTCACAAAGTTAGCATGAATAAATTTTGTACCTTCGTCTAAAATATCAGAAAATGAAACGATTCCTCCTATTAATCGCAGCTTTTCTTTTTGCTGTTGGCCTGAAAGCCCAGGAACAATCCATACCTTATTCTCAGGCCGACCGCGACCGGATGGTCAGGGTTGAAACTCAGGTTGAAGCCATGCAATCTCAAATAAACAGGCTCGAGGATAAATTCGACAGCTATTTTATGTGGGGTTTTGGCCTGGTTTTGATGTCGATTTTTGGGTTAATGGGTTTTATCATTTACGACCGCCGCACCACATTGGCCCCGGTCGAAAGCAAAACCGAAAGGATTATTAAAGCTCTGAAAGACCTTGCTGAGAAGGATCCCGCTATTCGGGAAGCCCTTAAAAACACTGCACTTTGGTGAAAATATGTTTGTACCTTCGTCTGAAATATCAGAAAATGAAACGATTCCTCCTATTAATCGCAGCTTTTCTTTTTGCTGTTGGCCTGAAAGCCCAGGAACAATCCATACCTTATTCTCAGGCTGACCGGGACAGGATGGTCAGGGTTGAGGCTCAGTTGGAAGCTTTAAATAAACGAATGGATGACCAGACATCACACAATGATTCAAGATTCTCCGGAGTCAATGACAGGTTTGATGAAGTCAGCAAAAAGATTGACCGGCTCGAAGACAAATTCGACAGCTATTTTATGTGGGGTTTTGGCCTGGTTTTGATGTCGATTTTTGGGTTAATGGGTTTTATCATTTACGATCGCCGCACCACATTGGCCCCGGTCGAAAGCAAAACCGAAAGGATTATTAAAGCTCTGAAAGACCTTGCAGAGAAAGATCCTGCTATTCGGGAAGCCCTTAAAAACACTGCACTTTGGTGAAAATCACACCATTACTCAGGGTCTGACTTGAAGTCAGGCTCTGAGTAGAACAATACATCATGATGAATTGATGGCTGATTGGCAATTGGCAATAATAGGAGAAACTATTTTCAAGATCGATCCATTAAAGTAATAATCCTATGAATCCAAGAGTAACCAATGTAAAACCTGAAAATGATTTTCTTCTTTTGATTACATTTAGCAACGGAGAAGAAAAACATTTTGATGTCAAACCATATTTAGGAATTGGGATTTTTAGTGAATTGCAGGATTTGAGTTTATTCAATTCTGTAAAACCTTGTCTCGGGAGCATCCAATGGGCCAATGGAGTTGATCTTTGTCCAGATACCCTTTACTTAGAAAGCAAATAGCCCATTACTTCATCAAATTACTCAGGCTCTGAGTTTGAGTCAGGCTCTGAGTTGAAAAACAAAATTCACATTTTAGTGTTTCTTAGCGCCCTGGTGCCTTAGCGGCTATAAAAACTTGCCACAAAGTCACAAAAACACTTGCGGAAGAGTAGTAGGTTCGGGATATGTTTTTTTATTATCTTTGGATTTGAACAATTAAAAAAAACAACATGAAGCAATTCAAAATAGAAGATCAAAAAAAAGACTTTAAAGATTGGGTCTTGCCAGGAAATTCTTTAACCCAGGATGAATTTATGGATGGAATATTGAAAGCTGAAAATGGTTCTTTTTGTACTGTTCAAGAATCGATGGAAAACTTTGAGCTATGGTTGAAATCGAGAGAAAAGAAGTAAAAATCGCTAAACAATTCGAACTTGACATTATTTCCCTTTATACTTTTGGGGAAGAGGTATTTGGAGCCATAGCCGCTAAAAGTTTTATCGCGGATATATACGGTAGGGTTTGGAGTTTAGACAACATGTATCTTCTTCATGTGGAATGTCGGCACTTGCCAACCATTGATAAACGTTACCGCAACATTATTCTTGGATCTTATTTGATAATTTACAGGATTAAGACCGAATGCATAGAAGTCTTGAGAATACTCCATTCACATTCAAGTATTAGAAAAATCAGAACAGCGCGGCGTATAAAGCTATAACTGTTTATTCAAATAATCTCTTAGAGTCCGACTTCGAGTCAGGCCCTGAGTAAAGCAACAAAGGTTCATTCCTACAAAATCCTTGATATGGTTGCCGGTCTGGGGGCTTTTACCACCAAAATACGGGCAATATCGGGTGAGGCATTGTAGATGTTGTGTACGATATGCGCCGGACTTTCAATCAGGCTATCCTTTTCGCAAATTTCTTCTTCATCGCCCACCTGAATGACCGGGGAGCCTTCGAGCACAACAAAAAATACATCAACCGGTGTTTTATGAGGTTTTAAACTTTCGCCGGGCTGCAGGGTAATGTGCGAGACCTGAGCCGATTCTTTGTCGTACAATTTCCGAACATCGACACCTTGCGGGTTCTGATGTTTTTCCTGATCCTGATATCTGGTTATTTTCATCTGTGAGTAATTTGTTTTTAATTGCCGGATGGAACTCGCATGTGAATTTTCATCCTTGTTTGTGATTAACGAATCATGCTCGTTTCATGATGAATAGTTTAAAGTGTCCAATCCAATAACCGCTTTTCGCCCCGAATGTTTCGGATTTCGGTAATTTCCTGCGATACTTCTACAACACCTTTATAACTGCCACGTTCGTCGCGTACGGCAAAGTACTGAACAAGGATAAATTCACCTTTCATCTGAAACCAGAAGCTTGCTTTGTCCTTTTCTCCAATCCTGAATGCTTCTACGATTTGCTCCACCATATCAATACTTTCGTGCGGGTGGCAGTTTTTAACATCGCGGCCAATAATCGCATTGGTGCGGCGAAAGATCCGCTTTTCAGGAGTAGAGTAAAATTTCACCCGGTTGTTTTCGTCCACATAAGTAAGGTCAACAGGTAAATGATTAAACAGGAGCCGGATTTCTTCGGCAGACAAGTGGCCGGTTTTCAGGTCAACTTCTCCTGAAATCTCAGGTCCGTTCACCTCTGTTTCTTTGGAATGTATTTCAGGTTGAATATAAGGGAACCCGATTTCGCGACTTTCGTTAATCAGCGAATTAAGTTCATTTTCAGGAATAAATTCAGAAATGACAGGGAAAAGAATACGCTCTTCACGGAACCTGATGGCGTAAATATTGAAAAAAATGTCGCCCGCCAAACGGTTTAACTTTTTCAGATCGAAGTTTGGGGCATCCAACAGTTGGATGGCCTCTTTCAGGTTTCGGCGGATGTCGTCATGAAACGACCACATCACCTGAAGGCAGCGGTAATCGGGCAGGTATTTTTCAACGAGCGGGAACAGTACATTTTCCTTGATCTGGTAATGTAAATCAATTTTGGCCAAATCAGTGAATTTCTCCGTCAGTTCGTTCCTGACGGATTGATTTTCGAAATCCTGATTAATTTGTTTCAGCAATGGGCGAATAGCTTTTAAGCGCAGGTCAATCTGCCCGTTATTTTGAATCAGCAAATACAAAAAACTTCCTGCTGCCGGCTGCTGGTATGGAAATTCCTGCAACGATTTATTCAGAAGGTTGAGCGCCTTATTGATCCCTTTTTTCAATTCAGGCATGGGGATTTTCATCCGGACCAATTGATCAACGACCCCGATTACATCGGCTGGCCCGACCAAATCAATGACTTGCTGATAATTGGCGACCAGTTCGGAAGTCATCTTTCCGTGGATAACCAGGAGGAAGAGTTCGACCAGTTTTTCTACTCTGTTTCCTTTATGATTGGTAAATTCTGACATCGGAATGCGGATATTTATTCGTGCAAAGTAATTAAAAAAAGACCATTTTATTCGGAGCAAATAGCTTACCTTTCAATAGTATTTCTATATTTTTGATGAAGAATTTCCTGTATCAGCGAAATCCTATGAGCCTGATTTTCATCTGAATCAAAAAACACTGACCTATGAGAACGATACTTCTGCTTTTGGTTGTGGCAGGTATTTTGGCTGTCAGTTGCGATCGGGAAGAATTTTCCCCTTCAGGTGAAGGAATTTCAATCGCATTTGGCGACAAAATTCTGTTGACTTCAAAAGACATTGATTTTTACAGTTTCTCATCACATTTAATTTATTTAAAGGGAGACAATTCTTTCCTGAAAGAAGGACTTTACCGGGATAGTTTTCGTGTCTTTGCAAACGGCCAAAAAATATATTCCGGATATATAAATTCCTGGATTTCATCATATATGCCTAGGGGTCCGGTAATTTTTACTCCGGTTACGTTTTATCCAAACTATATTCTGCCAATTGGATTCGTTGGAATAACCGATTTATCAGGGAAAGTAAATCCTGATCCGCGTGGAGATAAAAGGATTGTTCAGGCGCTAAAAGCAACCGGGCAATTTCAGGAAGGATTAAAATGTGAACTCCGTTCGGTTCAATTCACTTCAAAAAACAAGGTAATTCTTCAGCTTGGCCTGATTAATAATGACACTTTTAATTATTTATACCTCGATCCTGACAAGATGGGTATGGGTTTTTTCCATTATTTCACCAATGGATTGTCTTTTTGGGATCCGAAATCCTATCAATCCTATTCAAATAATGTTCAGCATATCCAGCCTGTTCCATATAATTCATGGGAAAAAGAATGGTTATCGGTAATAGAAAAACGATCTGAAAAGACGATTTGGATTACATACAACAACTTTGATGAAGTTCCTTCAGGAAAATATACGCTGAATTTTAGTTTTCCGGGTTTATCCCATGTACCCAAAACAGAACTTTTTCAGCAAAATGGCCGGATCTGGCTGGGCGATCTTGCCATTTCAAAAGAGATTTCAAGAGAGTAGTTTACTTAAGAAAGTTCGTCATTGCGAGGAACGAAGCAATCTTTAATTCAATGGATTGCTTCCCACTTCGTGCCTTCCCGATTAATATCGGGACAAGCTGTGGTCGCAATGACGACGCTAACTAAACGACATCGGATCAAGTTTTCCTAAATGTTTTAATTCAGGCAAAAAGCTCCTTTTATCTCCCGAAAAGGTTTGCTACCTTGCGCCTGAAATTCAAAATTCATCATTTAAAATTCAACATTTCACATGATTGATATTGACGAACTGGACGAAAAGTACAGCATTGAAGGCGAACTAGGTTTTGCCGAACTCGAAGAAGATTTGGTTTTCATAACTGTTTCGAACAAATATGCCGATGCCGACATTTGTCTGTACGGCGCGCACATCACCAGTTTCCGGCCGCGCAACACCATGGATGTGCTGTGGATGAGCCCCGACAGTTTCTTCGAAGTTGGCAAACCTATCCGCGGTGGAATTCCGGTGTGTTTTCCGTGGTTTGGACCGCATAAAACCGATCCGGATCAACCACAACATGGTTTTGCCCGACTGATGTACTGGGATGTTGTTTCGACCGCTACCAATCTTTCAGGAGAAACCGTAATAACCTTACGGCTTTGCTCTTCGGAGGAAACCAAGGCTTACTGGCCGCACGATTTTTGTGCCGAAATGAGCATTACCGTTGGCCTTACCCTGATCGCCACCCTGAAAGTAACGAATACTTCGGCTGAACCGTTCGAATATGGCTGTGCCCTGCATTCGTATTACAATCTTTCGGCCATCGAAAACATGTCTGTCGAAGGATTGAATGGAACAGCTTATTACAATCAACTCACAGCAGAAAATGGTGTTCAGGAGGAGGATTTTCTTCAGATACGGGGCGCTTTTACCCGTCATTATTTAGGTACTGAAACTCCGGTTGTGATTGCCGATCCTATTTTCCGCCGCCGGATCAAAGTAGATAAATCAGGAAGTAAAGTGACCACGGTATGGAACCCGGGTCAGGAAGCCTGTTCAAATATGGTTGATTTGCCCGATGATGGTTACGAAACCTTTGTTTGCGTTGAAGCGACCAATGCTTTTGGTTATGAAATTCAACTTGCCCCGGGTGAATCGTTTGAGACTTCAGCCATAATCGGTTTGGAGGAAAAAATGTTTTAAAAACAAACATGGGAAATAAAATACGGAAGCTCGAAGCGAAAGCCCCCTCTTTGGGAGGGGGTTGGGGGTGGCCGTCATGAAAAAGACCAATGCAGCCCGCCTGCTCGATGCCGCCGAAATAAAATATGAACTGGCAGAATATGAGGTGGACGAAAACGATTTGAGTGCAGCTACTTTAGCCAGAAAAATCGGCCAAAACATTGAGCAGATTTTCAAAACACTGGTGCTTCGTGGCGATAAAACCGGTGTGTTTGTGGCTGTTGTTCCCGGAAACGCGGAAGTTGACCTTAAAAAAGCAGCCAAAGTCTCCGGAAATAAGTATTGTACGATGGTTCAGCAAAAAGAATTGCTCGGATTGACGGGTTATATCAGGGGCGGCTGCTCCCCGTTGGGCATGAAAAAATCCCACACAATTTATATTCACGAAACTTGTCTTCTTTTCGATTATATTTTTGTAAGCGCCGGGCAGCGCGGATTACAGCTCAAACTCAATCCTGAAGATTTGATCAATGCAACCGGTGCGATAGTTTGCGATGTGACTGAATAATTCAGCATCGAACTTTCAGTAGTTAAACGTGTTTTAAAAAGGGTACTCTGACATATTTAAATATTTAATATCCACTAATCCTACAACTATGAACAATCAATTAAACCGCAGAACTTTCCTGACACAAGTATCGGCAGCAGCCGTTGCAACCGGACTATCGTCGCTTCCTTTTATTTCCAGCGCCAAATCCGTTAAAGAGACAAAGAAACTTGGAATTGCCCTGGTAGGAATTGGTTATTATTCTACCGGATTATTGATGCCGGCTCTTGAAAAAACTGAACATGTAAAACTGGTTGGCCTGGTAACCGGTACTCCCGAAAAAGCCAAAAAGTATGGCGAGAAATACAGTATTCCGAAAGAGAATATATACAATTACCAGAATTTCGACGAAATAGCCAAAAACCCTGCTATTGATGTGGTTTATATTGTTTTGCCAAACAGCATGCACAAAGAATATGTCATTCGGGCTGCAAAGGCCGGAAAGCATGTGATTTGCGAAAAACCTATGGCCCTGAATGCCGCCGAATGCCGTGAAATGATTGTTGCCTGCCAGAAAGCCGGCGTTTCACTTTCAATCGGTTACCGCCTTCATTACGAGCCTTATACCCAGCGGATCATGCAAATGGCCAAAGAAAAGCCGTTTGGCGATATTTCGATGGTTCATGCATCTGCCGGTTTCCGGATGAACCGCCCAACCGAACATTGGAAGGTAAAAAGTTTATATGGCGGTGGCGCTATCATGGACATGGGGCCCTATCCACTGCAGGCTGCGCGCTATTCCACCGGACTTGAGCCAATTGCCGTTACAGCCCAGCAATTTAATTCCGACCCTAAAGTTTTCGATGGGGTTGATGAATCCACCACTTTCCAGCTCGAATTTCCAGGCAATATGGTGGCCAATTGTTTAACCACTTTTGCAGCCAATGTCAATTTCCTGAATATCAATGCACAAAAAGGGGAATATGGACTTAATCCATTCAGTGGGTACAATGGTCTTCATGGATACCTGCCCAAAGGAGAAACGTTCGACTTTCCTGAAATGAACCAACAGGCCAAACAAATGGACGAAATGTGCCTGTCCATCATAGAAAAACGTCCGTCTAAAACACCGGGAGAAGAAGGTCTGCGCGATATGGTTATCATTGATGCTATGCGCGAGTCAGTCCGAAAGGGCGGAGCAAGAATCGTACTCTAGGAAAAGTTCATCAGTTATTTGAAAATAGTGATCAGTCACAGTTTCCAGTCTCAATTTGATTGCCTACTGCGACTGATGACTTTTCCCTTTTTCCACTTTCCTGTTTCTTTCTGCAATTCATCCGCCTTTTCCGTCATTTCATC
Source organism: Prolixibacteraceae bacterium (assembly GCA_003457135.1). Lineage (GTDB taxonomy): Bacteria > Bacteroidota > Bacteroidia > Bacteroidales > Prolixibacteraceae > Aquipluma. Next base: position 90,080 of record DMSQ01000094.1, on the reverse strand, counting down.
CACTATTTTTTTGAGTGTCCTTGAGATTGTTTCACCTTTGAATGGTAAAACATCAGGAATTCAGGAATATGAAACAGTTTCTTTTCACTGGCATCATTCTCTTATTGGCCTTGACTGCAATGTCACAAACAGTTATCACCGGAAAAGTGACCCGGGAAAATGGTGAACCATTGCCAGGCGCCAACATTTATTTACAGGGAACTTACGATGGTACTTCAAGCAATCATAAAGGTGAATTCAAACTAAAAACAGCCAAAACCGGTCCAGGTATTATCCAGATAGGATTCATCAGTTATGAACCCTATACGAAACCGGTTGAACTGAAAAGCGACACCATACGACTGAACGTAAAGTTAAAAGAGGCTTTTAACCAGTTAAGTGCTGTAACCATTACGGCCGGGACTTTCGAGGCGAGTGATAAAAAGCAGGCAGTAACTATCACTCCGCTCGATATGATGACCACAGCCGGAGCTGCCGGTGATGTTTACGGAGCTTTACAATCGTTACCAGGCACAACCATTAACGGAGAATCTGGCCGGTTGTTTGTGAAGGGAGGAGACAGCCAAGAATCACAAACTTATATTGACGGTTCACTGGTGTCGGTTCCTTACAGTTCGTCTGCTCCCAACATTGCAACACGAGGAAGATTCAATCCGTTCATGTTCAAAGGAACGATATTCAGTACTGGTGGCTATTCGGCTGAATATGGCCAGGCGCTTTCTTCAGTTTTACTGCTCAATACGAACGACATGCCTGCTGAAGACCAACTCGATTTATCTTTTTTATCGGTTGGTGTAGAGTTCGCCGGAACTAAAAAATGGAACAATGGTGCAATTACCGGAACGTTAACATACAACAATCTGGGTCCTTATATGAGCCTTGCCCCACAAAATTACGATTGGCCGCATACACCGGAATCCACTACCGGAGCGCTGAGTGTGAGGCAGAAAACCGGAGAAACCGGATTATTCAAGTTTTATTCCAGTTTCAACAAGGATGGTTTTACGGTCAGGCAGGATGATCTGGATAGGAGTGGAATTCCGGTTGATTACAAACTGTCCAACGACAATCAGTTTATGAATGCTTCGTGGAACAGCAAACTTGGTGAAAAGTGGGCGATGAATGCTGCCGGCTCGTTTACCAACAATCAGGATGACATTCATTTTGGCCAAACTTCGGTTGTCAGACGAATACAAGGCCTGTATTTAAAAAATGTTTTCATCTATCCTTTTAGCGATAAATTTACCCTGAAATTTGGTGGTGAATTCTTCAGCAAAGCCTATTCGCAAAACGTTCAGATGACATCCGAAATACACGATAACAGCTTTACCAATCATACTTTTTCAGGATTCACTGAGGCTCAGGTTTATGCTTCTTCAAAATTCGTAACCCGAATTGGCGGTCGTGTGGAATACTCGGAATATCTGGACAGGTTCACTTTTTCACCGCGACTTTCCACTGCGTACAAAGTCACCGGCAAAAGCCAATTCTCGGTGGCTTACGGCTGGTTCTATCAAAATCCGGTTGATGATTATCTGCTTTACACCAACCAAATTAAGCCCGAACGTGCCGATCATTATACTTTTAGTTTTCAGTCGTCGGCCAACAGCCGGACGATCAGGGCTGAATTGTACTTCAAAGATTATAAGGATTTGGTGAAGCTAAACGGCGAGGAATTTTATCTGCCAACGAACTATAACAATGACGGAAGTGGTTATGCCAAGGGTCTTGACCTGTTCTGGAGAGACAAAAAAACAATTAAAAATGGCGATTACTGGATTTCGTATTCCTATTTGGATACCAAACGCGATTACCGTAATTTTCCGGAAGAAGCAGTTCCGACATTTGCCAGTAAACACAATTTGTCGGTAGTTTACAAGCATTGGATTGGCAGCATCAGATCGTATCCCGGAGCTAATTTCAGGTATTCGTCGCCTCGGGTTTACAATGACCCGAACTCGCCTGTCTTTAACAGCCGGAAGATGTTGCCCTACAAAAGCCTGGATTTAAGCTGGAGTTTTTTGTACCGGCAGAACATCATTTTGTACGGAGCGGTAACCAATGTCCTGGATTTCAAGAATGAATTCGGACAGCGTTACAGCGACAATCCTGATTCAAACGGGAATTATCGCGGGAAAGCTATTCAGCCAAGCTCGAACCAGTTTTACGTATTGGCTTGTTTTATCACCCTAACCCGAAAAGGAAATGCCAATCAGTTGGAGAAGATTGAATAAGTTGACAGTGTTCAGTCGCAGTCGCAAAAACGTTACGAGTTACGAGATACGTGTTAAAGACATCCCGAAACTCGTAACCTGCAACCCGCAACAGTTATAAAATGTTTAACCTTTAATAATTAAAATCATGAAAAAGTTTACATTAATCATTGCAGTAGTGTTAGTTAGTTTAGTTTCACTGGCTCAGAAGCCGGAGTATTTACAGACTATGGGCGAAACGCTCGGTCAGTTTGCAAACTGCCAAAGTGTAGCCGACTTTCAGGACTTGGGCAATAAGTTCGAAATGATTGCCAATGCCGAAACAAGTGAATGGCTGCCAATGTATTACCATGCGCAATGCTACATCCTGATGAGTTTTATCGAACAAGGCGATGCAGCTATAAAAGACAGTTATCTGGATGTTGCCGAGAAATCGGTTAATAAACTGATGGAAATGGTTCCCGGCGAACCTGAAGTCTTTGTTTTACAGGCTTTCTATTTAACTGGCCGACTGGTTGTAAATCCGATGGAACGCGGTCAGGAATACGGTGGCCTGGTCGGGCAGGCAACCGATAAAGCTTTGGCCATTGATATTTCCAATCCACGGGCAAAACTGATGAAACTTCAGATGGATATGGGCTCGGCACCTTATATGGGACTGGATCCGAAATCGTTTTGCCCCGCTGCTAAAGAATTATTGGCAAGTTGGGATAACTTCAAACCAAAATCACCACTCCATCCGAATTGGGGAAAAGACCAGGCAGAAGGAATCGTGAAAGGTTGTCAATAAAACAAATCCAAAACATTAACCGATCAAAACACCAGTAAAAATGAATATTCCCGGATTGTGGAACAAACCCTTTAGCTTTTTCAGGTTTCTGATGGCCAATGTTTTGCTGAGTATGATACTCATTCTGTCGTTTATGAATGGGGGGCTTAAGGATTGGAATACCTTTCTGATCGCCTTTTTATGGGCGTTCAGCATCAGCGTTACGCAATGGGGAGGATTGCAACTCATTCATGGTTATATCAACAAAAAAATATCCTGGATCGAAACGCCGGTAAAAAAGACTTTTGCTCAAATTCTGGCGTTTCTTTCCTATTCAATCACAGCTTTCATTCTGGTTCAGTTTTTCAATTATTACGTTTGGATGGGTTATTTACCCTCAAAATCCTGGGATTCCATCATTAAATCATTGCCCTACACACTGATGATTTCGGGTATTATTTCGTTGATTTATACTGCAGTAGGTTTTTTCTTTGCCTGGAAGCGGTCGTTTCAACAAGCCGAAAAGCTGAAAGTGGAAATGCTTGCTTATAAATACGAATCGCTCCGGAACCAGATCAACCCGCATTTCCTGTTCAACAGCCTGAATGTACTGAGCGATCTGGTTTACGACGATCAACGCCTGGCAGTGAAGTTCATCCAACAAATGAGCGATTTGTTCCGGTATGTGCTCGACAGCCGCGACAAAGAACTGGTTCCGCTTAAAGATGAACTGGAATTTATCCGATCGTTTACGTTTATGCTTAAAACCCGCTTTGAAGAGAAGTTGAAGATTGAAATTGATGTGCAGCCTGATCCGGAAGATTATATTGTACCAATGACGCTTCAGCTTCTGATTGAAAATGCGGTGAAACACAACGAAATTTCCGAGGCTTTTCCGCTACGGATTTCGGTCCGAAAAAAAATGGATTCTCTGGAAGTAGAAAATAATGTACAAGCGAAGCATGTGGGCGATGACTCCAAGAAAACCGGGCTGAAAAACATCACTCAGCAGTATGCTTTTTTTTCTGAAAAACCCATCCGCATCTTGACTTCGGACGAGCGTTTTCTGGTGCGTGTACCAATTTTAAAATCGTTGTAGAAATGAAAGTAATTATTCTGGAAGACGAAACACGGGCGGCTAACCATTTGGAACGATTGCTTGCCAAAGTTGCTCCTGAAATGAAAGTTGTTTCAAGGATCGAATCGGTACGCGATGGAATAAAATACCTCCGAACCAATCCCGAGCCTGATTTGATTTTTTCTGACATTCAGTTGGCCGATGGATTGAGTTTCGAAATCTATAACCTGGTTTCGGTTAGGTGTCCGATTATTTTCACGACAGCTTACGACCATTATGCCATTGAAGCTTTTCAAACCAACGGGATTGACTATTTACTCAAACCCATTGAAGAAGAACGGCTCAGACAGGCTATCGGAAAAGCCGAGCATTTTTCACCGGGAATGGTACTCGAAAAAATTCTCTCATTAAATAATCCGACCTCCGAAAAGGTTTATAAATCGCGGTTTATGGTGAAAGTTGGCGATAAAATAAAAAGTGTTCCGGTGGAAGATATTTTGGTTTTTTACAGTCAGGAGAAAGCCAGTTTTATTCGTACCACCGACAAACATTCCTTTTGCATAGACTATGCGCTCGACCAGTTGGAGCCGATGCTCGATCCCGAAAAATATTTCCGTATCAACCGCAAATACATAGTTTCCATTGCTGCCTGTACCAACATTCTGGCATGGACCAACTCTCGCCTCCGACTGAAAATAGATGGTATTGACGATTCCGACATCATCGTTGCCCGCGAGCGGGTGATGGAGTTTAAGAATTGGTTGGATCGGTAAAAACGATTCCAGGTTCCAAATTCCAAGTTCCATTGTGTATTGCATGTTTTCTCATATTCGTCAACTAATTTCATCAATTCATCAGCATCATCACTCTCAGGTGTACCGATTGGAGCATCAAAAATTACTTCCAACCCTCTTAAGGACAAGGAAATTTTCATTGTGAAAAATCGTATCTTTGGAAAAAGATTGGCTATGAGAGCATTTAAATTTGATACAAGAATTTCTAAAGACGGAACTATTCAGATTCCCTTTACTCCATCTCTTTTTAATACAGAAGTTGAAATAATAATTGTTCCCAAGGAAGAAAAAAAAAGAATAAAAAAGGCAGGCAGAAAATTCGTAGAACAGTGGGTTGGTTTTTTGAAATCCGAGGATACTGATTCCTCTAAATTTGACTATTTATTAAATCGAATTCGATAAATTTAATAATTACCAGGAATAAAGCTGATTATGCAAATAGTGGATTGAGAATTCTGGATCCACAGGAATTTATTCAAAGTCTGGATATCCCTTATCGACAATAAAAAATTCCATCCCTCTTTCGAAGAATGGAATCTCGTTTTATTATGGTCGTTGTGGATAACAAATTAAAAATAACTCGTCCAGAAACAATTTATTTCAAAATCAACTCTATCACCGGAATTTCAACATTGGGTTTGGTAACTGGCAAACTCAGATTCAAATTTCCGGACGATTCACCCTCCCTGGTTCCATGTTCAACCCGCTGGGTGATTTTAATTTCGGAAGCATCGTGCAGAAACTGGGCATATTTTACCTTTCCGGCATATCCGGGCAGGTTGAAGTTCTGCAAAGGATAATCCAGTAAATGAATGTATAGCCGGTTGGTTTTCAGATTGTAGGTAAGTAAACTGTTGTCCGGAGCCTTAAATTCATCAGGAGCCTGGGTGCAACCATAAATCGAGCGGTTGTTCCATTTCATCCAGTTGCCCATCGAAGTGAGCGCTTTTTCAGCGCGTTCGTCAAATGTGCCACGGGCAGTTGGGCCAACATTCAGTAACAGGTTTCCGCCTTTACTCACCGATTCGATCAATAAAACGAGTAATTGTTTGGTGTCCTTCCAGGTGTGCTCGTCGCGGTAGTAACCCCACGATCCGCTGAAGGTCTGGCAGGTTTCCCAATGCACTCTTTTGCCGTTTACTTCAGGCCATTTGGAAACTTTGTATTGCTCCGGAGTAGTGAAATCCCACCCATCATCGTATTCTTTCAGATCGAGCCGGTCGTTTACCAAAATTGCAGGTTGCAAATGACGGACCATTTTAATCAGCTTTTCCGAATCCCAATCCTGATGACCCTTGCCGTTTTCGCCCGGATACGAAAAATCGAGCCAAAGCATATCTATCTTTCCATAGTTGGTCAAAAGTTCGCGCACCTGATTGTGAAGGTATTCGCGGTATTTACTCATATCGCGGTTTTTATTGAGTTCAGCTAATTTGGCTTTATCATCGGTCCGTTGAGAATGCCGGCTGTCAACCGTAAAATCAGGGTGATGCCAGTCAATCAGGCTGTAATAGAATCCAATTTTCAAACCTTCGGCACGGAATGCTTCGACCCATTCTTTCAGAAGATCTCTACCGATTGGCGTGTTAACTGCTTTGTAATCGGTAAATTTTGAATCGAACAGACAAAATCCTTCGTGATGTTTGGAGGTAATCACCGCGTATTTCATACCGGCAGCTTTGGCCATTTTGGCCCATTCGCGCGGGTTATACAGGTCAGGATTGAAATTATCGAAGTACTTCTGATAATTTTCGTCGGTAATCCGTTCCTGATTCTTCACCCACTCGTGCCGGGCTGGGAGGGCATACAATCCCCAGTGAATAAACATGCCAAAGCGGTCGTTTACCCACCAGGCCATCCGTTCTTTTTTCTGCTCATCACTTTCCTTAAAAAGTTTTTGCTGGGCATTCGTTCCCTGAACGAACAGGGTAATTAAGCAGGCAATCATGACTAATTTCTTCATTTGATTCAGTTTAATTTCAATTATTTCATTTTCTCAAGATAGAGTTTGTGCAATTCAATCAAATATTCAAGTCCAATTTTATCAGAATAAATACGGATCACTTCGTGCAATTCACCATCATAATAAAATGAAGCCAATGCGGCATCAAATTTACTTTCTACCCAATTGTATTTCACCTTTTTGGTAATAGACTCAAACTCTTCCCATTTCAGGTGGCGAGGAATTTCGAAGTAAGCATGATTTTTTTCGCGACTATCCTGATAAATCTTTTCAGCAATTTCTTCCAGGGCAAAAAACTTGATGATTCTGATTTTCACCAATTCGTCCTTGTATTTTTTCGACTTGTGCAAAAAATGAATCCCATTTTCGGAGAATGATCGTTGAAGCTTTTCGAGCAAGTTATAATCTTTTAAATGCCTTACCCGCAAAACGTTATATTTTGTATCAAAAACCTGAAGAAAACCCTTTCCCGCATCGAAACGCATATCAAACTCAAGTTGAACACTTTGCGATGCCCGCAGAATATCTTCAAGCTCATATTGCTCTTCAAGGGCCAGATACATATATACCGGCTTAGCTCCTGTTGGTGAATCGGAATAATAACCCGGAAAAGGTTTCAGGGCTTCAAAAACTAAAGTGCCGGGAAGAATTTTTTGGTCTATTGTAAAAACCGTTTCGGTTTTTGTTAAGGTTCCAAAAACTTCAAATCGTTTGTTCTGTTTCATATCATTAGTCTTTTTGGTTTGATTACTTTAGCAAAATATTCCTGAAATATTGAATGAGTACAAAATACATAAATATTGAACAAGTCGGACAAGTTTCGTTCACAATTAACAAACGATCAAGAAGAATTCGCCTGAAGGTGAAATCGGACGGCGAAATTGTAGTTTCTATGCCACCTTCAGTATTGTACCGCGATGCAATCCGGTTTGCTGAATCAAAGACCAACTGGATACTTAAGCATCAATCAAAGACCCGCGCTGATTTGACTTTGTTTGCACCCGAAAGTTGTTTTAAAACCAGGTTTCACAAGCTGGCAATTACTAAAGGCAATACTGATAAAGTTTACAACCGGGTTGGAAATGGCATCATTCAGATTTTCATTCCTGAAAATGTAAATCATCAGCAACCCAAAGTTCAGGAATTTATCAAAAAGACGCTGATTGAAGTGATGCGCCGGGAAGCGAAAATTTACCTTCCTGAACGACTGAAGGAACTGGCCGACAAACACAATTTTAACTATCAGAACGTGACTATTAAAAACGCATCAACCCGATGGGGAAGCTGCTCGTCGGCCAACAACATTAACCTGAACCTGCACCTGATGCGGGTTCCGGAACATCTGACCGACTATGTACTTCTGCACGAACTTGCTCATACGGTTGTGAAAAATCATGGCGAAAAATTCTGGTTGTTGCTCGAACAATGTTATCCGAATGCCCGAAAAGCGGACAAGGAAATGAACAACTACCGGACTCAAACTTTTTAAAACAATTTCTGAATGAACTGGAATCAAATCATATCAACCACCCGATTGGGACAGGAAGAACTTTTGAACAACGATATCAAACATAGCCGGACACAGTTTCAGCGAGACTACGACCGCATTATTTTTTCATCTCCTTTCCGCAGAATGCAAAATAAAACACAGGTTTTTCCGCTTCCGGGAAGTGTTTTTGTGCACAACCGATTGACCCACAGCCTGGAAGTTGCCAGTGTTGGACGCTCATTGGGAAGCATGTTTGTTGAAAAAGCCGAAAGCGAAAAAATGGAAATTGAAAACCCGCTTTTTCAGGAAATAGGTTCAGTGGTATCAGCAGCATGTCTGGCCCACGACATGGGAAATCCGCCTTTTGGCCATTCCGGAGAAGATGCCATTGCCCAGTTTTTCAAAAAAAACACTGATCTCAGGTTCAGGAATGAACTCAGTGAAGCCGAATGGAAAGATTTTGCGCAGTTCGACGGAAATGCTAATGCCTTCAGGTTGTTGAGCCATCAGTTTAACGGGCGGCGCGCAGGGGGTTTTGCACTGACCTATACCACTCTGGCATCCATCGTCAAATATCCTTACGAATCCATGCTGACTGAAAAGCCCAAATTCGGTTTCTTCCAATCCGAAAAAACAATTTTTGCAAACATTGCCAATGAACTTGGATTATTTCAAACCAATGAAAATACAGTGAAATACATCAGGCATCCGTTGGTTTTTCTGGTCGAAGCTGCCGATGATATTTGTTATCAGCTCATGGACCTTGAAGATGCCCACAAACTGAAAATCCACTCTTATGAGCAAACACGACCATTGTTTATGAGATTTTTTGACCCTCAGACTGAACAAAAACAAATCGGACGGATTGAAGAAACGCTTAACCTGGTGGCCGACCCGAACGAACAGATTGCCTATTTGCGGGCCAGTGTGATTGGAAAACTGGTGAAGCAATGTGTAGATGTTTTTTGGAAAATGCAGGATGATATTTTATCCGGAAGATTTCAGAAAGCGCTGATCAATCATGTTCCTCCAGGTTCGCTGGCTGCCATCAAAGAAATTAAAGAGGTCAGCATCAGGAATATTTACAACGACCGGTCGGTCATTGAAATTGAGATTTCGGGCTACCAGATCATCGGCACCTTACTCGAAGTTTTTATTGAAGCTGTTTTAAGCCCGAAGGAAGGATTTTCAAAAAAACTGATCCGGCTCATACCCGATCAATATGGAGGAAATCATGAGTCAACTTACGAAAAAGTACAGGCAGTTGTTGATTTTGTTTCAGGTATGACAGATCTGTATGCACTCGATTTATACCGAAAAATAAAGGGAATTAATATTCCGGGAGTTTAGAAGACTCCCCCAACCCCTCCACAAGGAGGGGAGAAGGAACCGGCACTCGTGTATTCTTGCTTTTTACGAACATCCAAAACACCTTTTGTACGATCCTCAGTTAATTGCTAAAATTTTCAGAACTTTTATGATCGAACTCCCTTCCCTTTTGGGGAAGGGTTGGGGAAGGGGCTTAAAAGGTCGGGAGGAGCGTTATAATTCCTGAATGACCATATTTCTCCAACTTACTTTAATGCCACCGCCATCATGAATCTGAAGGGCAATGGAGCCTTTGCCTTCGCCAATTTTATCATCAGAAAGGTCAGTCATCTGATGGCCGTTTAGCCATGTTTGAACCCGGTTTCCAACAACCTGGATTTTCATTTTGTTCCATTCCCCCATTTTCAGGAAGCCTTCCTGAATGTCGGGAATCTGGTGTAGCCAACCCCGGCCATACGATTCGTAAATTCCACCGGTGTCGTGATTTGGTGGGGCAACCTCGACCTGCCAGCCCTTAATTTTTGTGCCATCAATGGTCGAACGAAAAAACACACCGCTGTTTCCGTTTGCTTCCTGTTTGAATTCGAGTTCAAGTACAAAATTATCGTACCATTTTTCGGTGGCAAGGTAGCCGTATTTCTTGTCTGGTCCGCTTTCGCACACCAACAAACCGTCTTCGACGAACCATTTTTCGGTGCCGTATATTTTCCAGCCATCCAGATTTTTACTGTTGAACAACGATTCGGCAGGATTTTGTGCTTTGGCAAGTATGGCGCAAGCGACAATAAAGGCAATCAGGACAAATGTTCTCATTTTATTCTTTTTAGGGAGTTTAACATGGTATTCGGAACTTGTTATGAATGCCCTAAAAGTAATGCTATCCTTTTAGAATTTGTAATTTATAACTTAAAAATCCTAAATTAAATTAAAATTCAGGTACATATATGAATAACGTAACAACATTTTACCGACATTTGTCGTTCTATTCTGAAAATTCAGGAGGCGGAGAAGATTATGATCGCGGTTTTAAAAATCATTCAGGTTTTTTTATTGGCAACTGTAAAGTATGTATTTACATTTCCATTTGCCTTACTCATCGGGTTAAACTTTGAGCAAACATTAATTTCAGTTACCCTGGGAGGAATCGCCGGATTATTCTTTTTCTACCATTTCAGTGGTTTTGCCATCAGGCAATTTCATCACGTTAAAACATTTCTCCGGAAATACGCTCCAATTTCATTTCGTATAAAATATCGTCAACTGGTATTATGGCGGATTAGTATCACCGGCGAGCGGGTTTTCTCAAAAAGGAACCGGTTTATTGCCAGGTTCCGTGCTAAATTTGGCTTACCCGGAATTATTATTTTATCTCCTGTAATTTTAAGCATCCCCATTGGCGCATTTTTGCTCAATAAATACTACTCCAAACATAAATTTGCCATGTCATACATGGTTTTATCCATCCTTAGCTGGACAGCAGTTTTTGTTGCTTTTGCCCTTATTTTCCCGAATCTGGTGAAATAAATCTCCCGAACAATACATTGTTCAGCCGTCTCATCAACCTGAATTTTACCTCCGGGAAATTCCCATTTCCACGGATGACTGCTTTCAGTCCCCCACTGAACTGCCAGTATTTTCGAACCTTTTAGGATAATTGAGCAACAAACTTCAATCATTGTCATCGTTTAAAATCTGGGAGTAAAGAAGGTGAATTTTTGATAAGAAAAAGGGAAAGAGAAATTAGAAATTAGTCAATCAATTTCCGGAAAACGAATCAGGAAAAAGGGATTATCTTCCCCTAATTTTGCCAAAGTTCGTTTATATTTATTGCACGAAAAAAGATTTTGCGAAATGACTGAAAATGAGATCCGGACATTGATTCAATCGTGGGAAAATCTGGCATTGATGGTACGGTATATCGCTGACTACCCGGAATACCTCGATCTGATCATGTCCAAAGCATTGGACGATAGCCAGCCTGAAAACTGGCGGGCAATGTGGATGGTGGATAAGATTCATGAGAAGCATCCGGAACTTGTAATTCCTTATTTCCCTGTTTTGACCGAATTTTTACTGAGAACTCAAAACAACAGTAAAAAGAGGCACCTTCTGAAACTGATCAGTGAGCATGATATTCCGGAAGAAACAATGGCTGTATTACTGAATTACTGCATCCCGGTGTTTATGAATGCATCACTTCCCGTCGCAGTGCGGGTTCATGCGATGCAAATACTGTTCAACATTGCCCAAAAAGAACCTGATTTTTCAGGAGAACTGATCGAACTGATTGAACAAGAGATTGAATTTCACGGAACGGCAGGAATAGCATCAAGAGGCCGAAAATTAATTCATAGACTAAGGGCACTTCCGCAACTTTGATTTGTCAATTACCTGAACCCTAAACCTTAATGGCCGGGGAACTGATTGGTTGATCGCGAAGTATAAACAAACACTCCGGTAATTCGAAAAATTACACTCAAAACAGGCCCTGAAAAAATAATTTTTATATTTTTGCACCGTCTTTAAAGAAAAGACAACTAAGGATTGACCTGTGGTGTAATTGGCAACACAACTGATTTTGGTTCAGTAGAGTCCAAGTTCGAGCCTTGGCAGGTCAACAATTCAATGAAGTTCAGCTTGAGCAAATCAAATTGATTCAACCAATAAAATTGTCCTGTGGTGTAATTGGCAACACGTCTGATTCTGGATCAGAAGAGTTCAGGTTCGAGACCTGACAGGACAACTGAAATTCAACCACTTACGATTAATTTGTAGGTGGTTTTTTATTTTTGCCAAAATTTTTGCCAACAATTTGAGATTTTAGGCCTTTTAAAGGAAGGTTGGCGTTAATTCACACCGACCTTTATTTGAATCTAATCATGATTTGTGATTTTCTTAGCTCAAATCATAGCCAATCTATTCCAAAATGGAATCCATCGAATTCATCAACCGATACGAACAATACCTTGACGAAATAAGTGAAGTGATCAAACCTGAACAGCTTTTGGTCATTGGCTAACCTCAGAGAATAAACCTCAATCGTTTGAAAATAAACCAAGTTTATTCACATTCATGAATCTTGTCATAGTATATTCATAGATTTTGCCGCTACTTTATTAGTCATTTTGGTACCCTACCTAAAATTTTTAAAACTGATTATCATGGCTAAAATAACGAAAGAAGACGCCCTGCGCTATCACTTCGAAGGCCGTCCCGGAAAACTGGAAGTTGTAACCACAAAACCTCACACTACCCAACGCGACCTTTCACTGGCGTATTCGCCCGGAGTCGCTTTTCCTTGTCTGGAAATCAATAAAAACTTTGATGATATCTATAAATATACTTCCAAAGGAAACCTGGTAGCAGTTATTTCCAACGGAACAGCCGTGCTTGGATTGGGCGACATTGGGGCTGGAGCCGGCAAACCTGTTATGGAAGGCAAAGGCTTTCTGTTCAAGATATTTGCCGACATTGATGTTTTCGATATCGAAGTGGACACCAAAGACATTGACCAATTTGTGGAGACGGTCAAAAATATTGCGGTTACCTTCGGTGGAATCAATCTCGAAGATATTAAAGCTCCGGAATGTTTTGAAATCGAAGAAAGGCTGAAACGTGAATTGCAAATCCCCCTGATGCACGACGATCAGCACGGAACTGCCATTATTTCTTCGGCAGGAATAATCAATTCGCTTGAGCTTTCAGGAAAGAAACTAAGTGAAGCCAAACTTGTCATCAATGGAGCCGGGGCATCGGCCATCGCCTGCACCAAACTGATTGTTTCGCTCGGTGCAAAGCGCGAAAACATCGTGATGCTCGATTCAAAAGGAGCACTTCGGAAAGATCGCACCGACCTGAATAAATATAAAATTGAATTTGCTACCGGTCGCGATGTGAAAACTTTGGCTGACGCACTGAATGGGGCTGACATCTTCCTTGGCTTATCGCAGGCCAACGTAGTAACGAAAGAAATGGTTCGTTCCATGGCTAAAAATCCCATTGTATTTGCGATGGCTAATCCTGATCCTGAAATATCCTACGACGAAGCCATGTCGTCGCGCGACGATTTGATTATGGCAACCGGTCGTTCGGATTACCCGAACCAGGTGAATAATGTACTTGGATTCCCGTACATTTTCCGTGGAGCTCTCGACGTACGGGCTACCTGCATCAATGAGGAAATGAAACTTGCGGCAGTTTACGCCCTTGCCGGTTTGGCCAAAGAAGCAGTGCCTGAAAGTGTGAGCAAGGCTTATAATGTTCAGAACCTGATTTTCGGGAAAGATTATATTATCCCTAAACCGCTCGACCCCAGGCTGCTTACTACCGTGGCCCCTGCTGTTGCCAAAGCAGCTATGGACAGCGGTGTGGCCCGTAACCCAATTGAAGACTGGAACCAATACAAGCTCGAATTAAGCCAGCGACTTGGCCTGGATAACCAGTTGTTTCATGGAATTGTGATCAAAGCCAAACAGAACCCAAAGCGGATTGTATTTGCTGAAGGCAACAACCTGAAGATTCTGCGTGCTGCCAACGAAGTATTGCACGAAGGTATTGCAGTTCCAATTTTATTGGGGAATGTGGAAGAAATAAAACAACTCATTGCCGATAACCATCTCGATTTAAATGGAACTTCAGTTTTCGATCCTCACTCAATGGTGAGTAATGAAATGCGGAGGACTTTTGCCGATCTGATCTGGAAAAAACGCCAGCGTAAAGGTGTTAACCTGGAAGAAGCTTATGAACTGACATTTAACCGCAATTATTTTGGCATCATGATGGTTGATACGGGATTGGCCGATGCTATGATATCGGGTGTAACGAGCCATTACGGCGATGTAATGAGCCCGGCCCTGAGGTTAATCGGCCCCAGGCCAAACATCAATCATATTTCAAGCATGTATATTATCATGACCAAGCGTGGGCCTCTCTTCTTTGCCGATACAACTGTTAACCTTGATCCGGATGTTCAGACTCTGATCGAAACGACCTTATTGACTGCTAATCAGGTTAAAAAATTCAATATTGAACCTGTAATAGCTATGGTATCGTACTCGAATTTTGGTTCTGTACCATCATCGGAACATACCCGCACACTCGACCGTGTGAGGCAATCGGTGGCATACCTGCACCAAAACCATCCGGAGTTAATTGTTGACGGTGAAATTCAGATGAATTTTGCACTCAATAAAGAACTTCGAAGTCAAAAATTTCCATTTACACGTTTAGAAAACCGGGATGTGAATACGATCATTTTCCCAAATCTGACTTCAGGAAATATCGCTTACAAAATGATGTACGAAATTGGCGGGGCTGAAGTCGTCGGCCCAATCCTGATGGGCATGAACAAACCGATACTTGTCGTTCCAACCGAATGTTCGGTGCGCGAAATCGTAAACATGACAACTATTGCCGTGGTGGATGCTCAATAACGGAATAAAAAACCGGCAGTTCCGAATATTATATTTTTACGGTTTCAGTAGAGCCTGAATGTTCATAAAAGGAAAGGAACAGTTCATTTATATTCGAATAATAAAGCTTTTTTTACTTCTTTAAAATCCATTGATTCCATGCAATAAAAATAGATGCCGGCATTTACTTTCTGACCATTATTATTAAGACCATCCCATGTAGTACTGTAATTACCTGCATCATAAAAACCGTCAACCAGCGTTCTGACTTCTCTCCCAATTGTATCATATATTTTTAAGGTTATAGGGGCTGATTTTACAACCTGGAAATTTATGGTGGTCAACGGATTGAATGGATTTGGATAATTTTGTGCTAGTAAAAACATGCTATTTACTATTTCTTTTATTGACACTAAAGAACCAATAGGACCCCAACTGCCAGAACAGATTGTTCCAAATACATTCTTACTCCATGTTCCTGAAGCCTGGTCTCCTGTTTGGGTAAACGTCCCGTTGATAGTCGTTTTTATGGGTCCCCAGTAAGTATTCTCAGTATCTTCAATAATGAATTGATTATTAGTGATGGGAACACCGCTTCCTGACCATGAGATGGACATGCTTCCACTCTGTGTAATAGGCCCACATTTATAGTTTACAAGAGTGAAAGTGATTTTGGTTATGTGAGTACCAGCAGAATTAACTGTGAATATAAATTCACCAAAGGCTGTTGTGGCTTTCCAGTCACCTGACTGGGGTTGAGCGTACACTTTGCCGTTTAAGCATAGTAGCAAAGCAATAACCATTATAATAAACGTCTTTTTCAATAGTTTTTGTTTTTTCATGATAAACTCCTTCCCTTTTTTTCAGTTTTGTTTTACAATCATATTAAATACTAAAAACAACCTGCAGGTACTTGCAGTACACAATCCTTTCAGTTCAAAGAAACGTTCTTAATTACTTTATGAATTCAGGTTCAAATATCGCATTACCCGTCAGGTTGTTTTTTTATTGTATTGTTTAATCACGCAATAATCTATTGGCTGTTTTTAGTTCTATTTTATTAATAGAACCTTTTTTACATCAATAAACTTTTCTGTTTCAAATTTGGCGAAGTAGATGCCAGTACCTGATAAATTGCCTTGATCATTTCTGCTGTTCCAACTGACAGTATAAGTACCTGGTTCTTTTTTACCATCAATAAGAGTGCGCACCAGTCGCCCTGTTTCGTTACAGATTGAAATTCTAACGTGCGATGTTTCAGGTAACTGATAATGAAATGTTGTTTCAAAATTAAAAGGGTTTGGATAGTTCTGCTCCAGAGAAAAAGTGCTTGGTAGTTCTCTTGAAAAGCTCTCCACCGACGTTATCATCTCCGACAAAGGTCGCCTCCACACTCCTCCACCCCATGTTGCCGCATAAAGGTTAGAACCCTGGACAGCAAGTCCGCGAACATCGGTGTTGGTCAGGCCAGAATGGGCAGCTTTCCAGCCAGTGCCGTCATTGGTCAACAGAAAAACTCCGCTCGTGGTTGCAGCAAACACATTAGGACCGCTACTGGCAAAAGAGATGACATAAGGATTGGTCAAACCATAACCAATGTCACTCCAGCTTGTGCCGTTGTTAGTCGAAACAGAAACTCCTCCTCCGTTAGTCCCTACATAAAGTTTGGCGCCGCTTGCTGCAAGAGTAAAAATCCACTTGCTTGTCAAGCCGGAATTGACAGCATTCCAACTTGTGCCATTGTCATTCGAAAGATAGACGCCACCGTTCTTGGTTCCGGCAAAGAGATTGGAGCCGTTAACGGCAAGAGCCCAGACATCCGCGTTCAAGCCAGAGCTGACAGAATGCCAACTAGCGCCGTTGTCAGTCGAAATAAAACAGCCTCGACCATAAGTTCCCGCAAAGAGATTGGTGCCGATGACAGCAAGAGCACGGACACAAAAAATGTTCACACCTACGCCTTTCCAACTGGCACCGTTGTCGGCCGAACGAAACACATAGCCACTCTCCGTTCCGGCAAAGATATTATTGCCACTCACAGCGAGAGAATAGACGTGTTTGTCAGTCAATCCGGAATTGACGGCACTCCAGTTCGCACCATTGTCGGTCGAAAGAAAGACACCGTTACCATCAGTCCCGGCAAAGAGATTCTGTCCGTTGGAGACGAGCGGCCATACAAAAGATGCCGCTAATCCAGAGTTAACAGCGCTCCAACTGGTTCCGCTATCGGCTGATAGAAACACGCCATCTCCCTCTGTTCCGGCAAATAAGTTGGTGCCACCTGCCTCATTCGTGTTTATGCTAAGAGCATTAATTTTTGTGTTCAACAGGCCTGTATTCACAGCGCTCCAACTATCGCCGTTGTTGGTTGAAAGAAATACGCCAAGATTATTCGTAGTTCCCGCAAAGAGATTATTGCCACTTACTGCAAATGACTTTACATATATACCTGCTATTGTGCCAGTAATTCCGGAATTCACGGCCTTCCAACTTGTACCGTTGTTGGTCGAAAGAAATATACCTTTACGCGTCCCGGCATAGAGATTTGTGCCCATTATTGCAAGAGAAAAAACAAAAGGATCCAGACTGGTACTAAACCATTTAGTAGTACTCCAACTTGTACCGTTATTGGTTGAAAGATACACGCCGTCGTCAGTTCCTGCAAACAGGTTTTTGTCGCTGACGGCAATAGAATGGATACCCGTACCTGATCCTGGTAATCCTGAATTCACTGCACTCCAACTGGCGCCATTGTCTTTGGAAAGAAAAATGCCTCCGCGCCAGGTTCCGGCAAAAATATTAGTTCCACTCACTGCGAGAGAATAAACATATTTGTCAGTCAAACCTGAATTGACAGCTTTCCAACTTGCACCATTGTCGGTCGAAAGAAAGACGCCACCACCTTCTGTACCTGCAAAGAGATTGGTACCGCTGACGGCAAGTGCCCTGATTGAATCGGCAGTCAATCCATTATTGACAGCGCTCCAATTTTTACCGTTATTGGTAGAACGAAAGACACCGCCACCCTGTGTACCAGCAAAGATATTGTTACCCATTACTGTAAAAGCATACACCTTGCCACCACCTGGCCCATTGGTCTGAAGCCATTGTGCAAGCACTGGATTCGGGCTAGTGACGAAAATAGTAACCAGAACAAATACCCGTAACATTGTTTTCATTTGATTTTCATTTATTGATTAAAAATGAAGACGGAAGATGTGTGGAAAAAAGAGATAGCTCTTCATATTTCTCTCCGACAAAGGGTGCCGGGGGGATTAGATGGGGAAAGGATCATGCGACTGAAGTTTAGTAGTCCTTTGCAATCACCTTGATGTTGTGTCTGCGAAATATGTTTTTATACGCAAATTGGCAATACTCAGTTCATAATTCAATATTAAGAAACTGTTTAAATTTTGATTTTAGGTTCCGTTAGGAACCAAAGGTCGGTAGAATGAACCAAGATACACCAACCTTTTGTCCCGTACGGGACAATACAATGACTGTTTACCTTTTTTCCTACCGACAGATTTTCCCTACTGGGAAAATTTAAACAGTATTGATACAAAAAACCGGCAACCCTGAATTTTATATCAGGACTGCCGGTTTTAATTTCAAAATTTCAAGCCAGATTATTGCTTGTTATAAATCAAGGAAACCGTAGTTTCGCCACCACTGAAGCCAGTTGAAGTTTGCACGATTTTTAAAACCTTCCCACTTTCCTGAAGTGACCAATCTTCTGAACTTTTCATTTCAGTAGTTTGGCCACCCCTGGTGAATTTCACGGTAGAACTTATCTTAACTGATTTGGAAACCTCATCCCAGTTTGCTTTTGAGATTCGGGGAGAATTAAAGAATACCGATTTCATTTCGGACCCGTCCAACAGGATCGTTTCATTGGTTGTCCGGTCATCGCCCCATTCAACTATCGAATATTTTTTCACAGTCAGTAGATCGTCATCCTGTTCGACCTCCATTTTATAAGCTACATTACCGGTTCCTGTTTTTCCTATATCGCTTTTATCTTCATTAAAAACCCACTGGCCTGAAAAATTAACCGGATATTTATCTTTCAGCGGCAAGGTAATCCGCAAGCTTTCCGGTAAGGAGCCATTACCTCCCAATAAGCCGGGTTTTCCTGAAACAACATCCTTGGGTTGTTCACCAATTCCTGATACTGTTTTTTCGTTGTGTTCCGGACCATTCCGGCCCAAACAACCCAAGAAGTCCAGTCTGTCTGGTTTGTGTAAACTTCAGGAGCGGGAGGATTGCCAACTTCACCAAAAAGTATTGGTTTCCCTTTTGCCAGAACCTTTAAACTGTCGTAGTAGGCCTGGCTGAAATCACTTCCGTAAACATCAAGCGAAGCAATGTCGAGGTATGTTGTACAGTTTTGTTCCCGGATTCAGAACATCCTTAAACTGTTGATCAGGCAATTGCCCCTGAACACTGGCCAGCGAATCAGGGGGTATTTTCCGCCTTGGCTGAAATGTAACCGGCTCATCAGCAGTTGGGGGAACGGCGTGCCAGCAAATGGTTATGATTGATCCTTTCTGATGTTGGCGGATGGCTTCCTTAACGATATCAGGACGTGCAAGGTACGAATCCGTATCGCCATCTTTGGCAAAACCCATGTCGGTGCTCCAGATTGCCGGAGTCTTCCCGATGTACTTCACCGCAAACCTGGTGTTCCGGTCTTTGGTATTCGGATAATTGTGCTGACCCGTCATCGTATATTTTCCTGAAATCCGGTAATGCAATTCGAGTAAAGCTTTGGCTTCAGGTGTAGTTTTTGGATTTACCGGATCAATAGCCAAAACTTCTGAACCCATGCTGACAATCAAAACTGGAATCAGAATATATTTGGATAATGTCTTGAATTTCATGACTATTGTTTATCGAAAACGATGGTTTCGGCAACTTCACCAAAAGAGGAAGAGGCGTTGGTTTCTACAACCAGGTTACTGCCATCCATTTTGTAAACTTCAATAATGGTCATTTCACCACTGTCGCCCATTGGAAATTTAGATGTTATTTTTAACGATAGTTTATCATCTGCCCAAACTGCAGTTGATTTTTTCTCGGTGTCCTGCCATCCGGGATTGATACATTCTAAGTATAGTAAAAGCGAGTTTATTTAATAGAACAAACCAACTTTAACTAATAGAAAACAATCATACCAGAGAGAAATTACAAATATTGTAGTTTTTACAGTTTGAGATACTAAAATAGCAACGCGAAATGTAATTGATATGATATTCTATTCCGCAATCTTCTGCACCACCATTATCCCATCCCTTACCGGAAGTATTACATTTATTACCCGATGATCGTTTTGAACCAGATCATTAAATGCGAGGATTCCACGGGTTTGTTCTTCGGCGGCTGAGTCCAGATCAACCACTTTGCCACCCCACAGAACATTGTCGGCCAACAGGAAACCACCAACAGGAATTTTGCTGAATACCAGCTTGTAATAATCACAATAATCGCGTTTATCGGCATCAATAAAAATCAGGTCGAAAGTCTTTTTGAGTGTTGGAATAATTTGACGGGCATCGCCAAAGTGCTGAACGATGCGATCGGACATCCCCGATTTTAGAAAATATTTTTTTGCGGGTGTTTCCAGTTCATCATCAATTTCGATGGTGTGCAACTTTCCTCCTTCGGCCAGTCCTTTGGCCAGGCACATAGCTGAGTAACCGGTAAAAGTCCCGATTTCGAGAATACATTTCGGCTTAATCATGCAACTGATCATACTCAGGATTTGCCCCTGCAAATGACCTGACAGCATGCGCGGGTGAAGAACTTTTTGGTGGGTTTCGCGGTCGAGTTCGCGCAGATAGTCTTCTTCGGGTGAAATATGGCTGAGTATATACTGGTCGAGTAATACCTTTCTTGACATTACTGGTAAATTAAGATACTACTTTGTGATTCATCAAATATTTCGTTGGCAATTTCCATGATTTCGCGGCTTTCGGTCTGTTCAATTTTCTTGAAAATTGTTTCCAGCGTATCAACGCGATTAAAAAACAGGTAACTTTTACCAATCGAAAGCATCAGGTCTTCATGAGTTTCAGCCGAAATGGCCAATTGTCCGATCATTTGCTTTTTTGCACGGCTCAATTGCACAATTCCCATTTGTTTCTCCTTGATATTCCGGAATTCCCTGTTCACCAGTCGCAACGCCTGATCCAGGTTTTCCTTGTCGGTTCCAAAGTAAACGCTGAATTCGCCGGTGTCGAAATATCCGGTATAACCCGATTCAACATTGTATGCCATGCCGTTACGTTCGCGCAAGGCCATATTCAAACGTGAATTCATTGATGGGCCTCCCAAAATGTTGTTCAGCAAAACCATCTGCATTCGTTTCGGGCTGAAAACATCAGGAGCAATGTTTCCGACTATGCAATGTGCCTGAAAGGTATCTTTCTGAACAACACGGGTTTCGGGCTGGTAATTGTAAATACCGGAACGTTCTTTAGTTCGCAATTTCTCCGGAATATGCCCGAAATATTTTTCAGCCAGCCGGATGAATTTAGCCATCGAAATATTTCCTACCGAACTTAAAACCATTTGGTCGGTATGGTAATTTTCTTCCATAAATTTCAGGATACTGTTCTTGCTGAAGGTTTTAAGAAGTTCGGGAGTACCCAGTATATTCCGGGCAATCGGATGGCCGTCGAACAGAATTTCCTCAAACTCATCGAAGATCAGTTCCGAAGGACTGTCTTTATAGGAGTTTATTTCTTCGATCACCACCTCTTTTTCGCGTTCAAGTTCCTTGGCCGGGAATGTACTGTTGGTCAGAATATCGCTGATCAGTTCCATCGAGCGCTGGTAATATTCACTTAAAAATGTGGCGTAAACCGCGGTTTCTTCTTTGGTGGTGTAGGCATTCAGTTCGCCGCCCACATCTTCAATGCGGTTTAAAATATGAAAAGCTTTTCGTTTTTGTGTTCCTTTAAAAATCACGTGCTCAATAAAATGGGCAATGCCTTGTTCGTCTGCTTCCTCATCCCGCGATCCGGTATTGATCAAAACACCAAAATGTGAAACCGGTGATTTCGCTTCCTGATGAATAATCCGGATTCCATTCTTTAAAACGAAAGTTTGCATCATTTCTCCTGAAAAGTATAAAAAAATTGGTCTGCAAAAGTATGAACTTTTTTAGAAGATAAAGACATGAAAAAGAAAGGATCCGATTCGGCATTAAAATCAAGTATGAATTTACCATACCTTAATTTCACCTTCATTCTTTTCCTATTTTTGCTGAACAAATAAACAGACAATAAGAAAACAGCTTAACATGGCAAAAATAAACTGGAAACCAGGTACGATGATTTATCCGCTTCCGGCGGTATTGGTTACCTGTGGAGAAACTCCCGAAGAATACAACCTGATTACGATTGCCTGGACGGGAACCATCAGCAGCGATCCGCCCATGTGCTATATTTCGGTTCGCCCCGGTCGGCATTCGTATCAAATTATTAAACGGACGGGTGAATATGTAATCAATCTGACCACCGAAGAACTGGCACGGGCAACCGATTGGTGCGGATGCCGCTCGGGGGCCAAATACAATAAATGGAAGGAAATGGGACTGACCCCGGCCCCTGCAACCATTGTCAAGGCTCCGATTCTGGCCGAAGCCCCTGTCAGCATCGAATGTAAAGTGAAACAAATCATTGAACTGGGCGTGCATCACATGTTTATTTCTGAAGTGGTGAACATTATTGCCGACGATCGCTACATTGATCCGAAAACAGGAGCTTTCAGTTTGAAAAAATCAAATCCACTGATTTATTCTCATGGCCACTATTTTAAAATGGGCGATCCGATCGGCAAATTTGGCTGGTCGGTAGAGAAGAAGAAAAAGTAGCAGGCAGTGGACAGTCTCAGTTTTCAGTAAAATAAAACTGGCATAGGCGAAGTATGAAAACATTGAATATTACCGGGTATTACACACCCAGATAATTTTATAAGCAGATACAGAAATGACAAAACAAAGACCTACGCATACCGATTCCCCAAACCCCCTCTTGTGGAGGGGGCAGGGGGAGGCCAATCCTTTATTAAACCCGTTTCCCGGCATTCATAAAACTGCGCCATTCAAATCGGTTAAAATAGAACATTACCTTCCGGCATTTGATGCGGCTATTGAAGAAGCAAGGAAAGAAGTTCAGGAAATAATCGACAATCCTGCTGATCCTGATTTTATCAATACCATTGTGGCCCTTGACCTGGCCGGCGAACGACTGGAACGTATCAAAAGCATTTTCTTTAACCTGAATTCGGCCGAAACATGCGACGAAATGCAGGATATAGCTCAGGAAATCGCTCCGAAGCTTTCGGATTTTGGCAACGACATTACCCTGAACGAGCAACTTTTTGCCCGGATCAACAAGGTTAACAATCGGCGTGAAAGTCTGGTTTTGAATACAGAGGAAAAGACTCTGCTCGAAAAAACGTATCGCCGGTTTGTACGTAACGGCGCCAATCTGAACGAAGAAGATAAAGCAAAATACCGTGAAATAACGAAGGAACTGTCGCAACTTGGATTGAAATACCAGCAGAATGTTTTGGCCGAAACCAATGCTTTTGAGTTGCTGATTGCCGACAATAAAGATTTAAGCGGACTTCCGGTGTCTGTGGTGGAATTGGCCGCCCAAACCGCGAAGGAGAAAAACAAGGAAGGCTGGCTTTTTAACCTGCAATATCCAAGTTACGTTCCTTTCCTGAAATATGCCGACAACCGGGAGTTGCGCGAACAAATATTCCGTGCCTCAAGCTCGCGGGCCAATCACGGCAATGAAAACGACAACAACGAAATCATCAAACGAATGGTTGAGTTGCGGATCGAAAAAGCGCACTTGCTGGGTTTCCGAACTCATGCCGCATATAAACTTCAGGAACGTATGGCAGAAACGCCTGAAAAAGTTACCCTGTTTCTGAACGATCTTCATCAGGAATCAAAACCATTTGCTACCAGAGAATTTGCCGAAGTTCAGGAGTTTGCTGAAAAATCCGGTTTTACGGGATTGGTTCAGCGTTGGGACTGGACTTATTATTCCGAAAAACTGAAATCGGAAAAATATAATTTTACCGAAGAAGAAGTTAAACCATACTTTCAACTGGAAAAAGTTATTGAAGGAGTGTTCGGACTGGCCAAAAGACTTTACGGCCTTCGATTGCAGGAAAATAAGGACATCGAAGTTTACCATCCGGAAGTGACCGCTTACGAAGTTTTCGATGAAAACAATGTATTTGTAGCCGTTTTGTATCTCGATTTTTTTCCGCGTGAAGGCAAACGATCCGGAGCCTGGATGACCGATTACCGCCCGCAGTCGAATGTTAACGGAAATTCGGTCAGGCCGCATATCTCGCTGGTGACCAATTTCAGCAAACCGACCGAAACCACGCCTTCGCTGCTCACTTTCTACGAGTTAACCACCTTCCTGCACGAATTTGGGCATGGATTGCATGGCATGTTATCTCAATGTCAGTTCCCCGGTACTTCAGGAACTAATGTTTACTGGGATTTTGTTGAACTTCCGTCGCAGATTCACGAAAACTGGGCTTACGAAAAAGAATGGCTCGATACTTTTGCGGTTCATTACCAAACCGGAGGACGATTGCCCGAAGAATTGATCCGGAAAATCCAGGATGCACAGAAATTTCAGGCGGCTTACCAGATGGAACGCCAATTGAGTTTTGCCATGCTAGATATGGCATACCATCACCGGGAACTACCGGTTGATGGTGATTTGAAAGCATTTGAAATGAATGCGACCGCATCCACCGATTTGTTTGAACCTGTTGAGGGAAGCCTTCAAAGTACCGCCTTCTCGCATATATTTTCAGGAGGATACGATGCCGGTTACTACAGCTATAAATGGGCTGAAGTACTGGATGCCGACGCCTTTTCGGTATTTCAGGAAAAAGGTATTTTCGATTGCGAAACAGCCGATTCGTTCCGAAAAAACATTCTGGAAAAAGGAGGAAGTGAGCATCCGATGAATTTGTACAAGTCTTTCCGGGGCCAGGAACCAACAGTGACGGCGTTGCTGAAACGAAACGGACTTACCTGAAAACCATACCTTTGTATTCGATTCGCTGCAAAAGCAAGAATTTATAGCCTGGAATATCCGATTTATTCCAGGCTAGCGATATGTTAAAAACTATCGTTAGAGTGTTAAATATTCATAATTATGACAGCCAGCGATATGTTTTTTGCAAATCTTGCGTTATGTTTTAAAGCGAAAAAATCCACTCATTAAAAAAACCAAAAACATGAAACAGACATGGGCAATGCTTTGTGTCCTGGCTGCCTCTCTGGCAGTCCACGCCCAGGATAAAAATTTTGATTTATCGAAGTACAAGTTTCCGGATTACAAACGGCACGAATTGGAACTGAATTTTAATTCGAGCGGGAGTAGTTCCAGATGGTCTGATATTAATGGCTCAAACAGCGATGGAACATGGAGAACCGTTGATTTCCTGAATTCTTATAACAGTTCAGGAATACATCTGGGTTACAGTTTCACCAGCAATACCCGCAAAAGACAGGAAAATATTTATTCATCCTTTAGTAGTTCATATTATTTTCTGAAGACAAGGAACGAATTGGGCACAACAAGCTTCAGCAAGCCCGATGCAAATTTCAGAATTTACGCCAATGAAAAATATTACCTGACTGAAGATAAGTGGTTTCTGGAAGTCGATCCTGAGTTTGATTCTGAGCTCTGGTCAACAATTAATAAATCTCCTGCAACAACAGACATCAGGCAAAGAGGAAATAGTTTTACTGCTAAAATTGGATTGGGCGGTGGGATTGGTAGAAAAGAAGATGTTACCGAATTCTGGCAAGCCTATTACATTCTGGAAGGATTAAAGAAGCAAGGTTCACTTTTGCGTGAACCTTCAGAGAAAGACATTTACGAATTAGCCACATTGGCATCGCAATTAAAAAGCAAACGATTTTTCGATTCACGACTGAAGAAAATTGACGAAATGAAATCACTTGATTCACTGATGTATAAAACCAACCTGATTGACAAGTCGGATATTTCCTATTTCAATACATTAAATGATTACTGGAATTTTGCAAATATTCCGCCCAGATCTTCAGGACGGGTTCTGAAACTTTTAATGACTCCTGGCTTTGGGCATCGGTTTGATAAAGAATTGGGTAAGTTGAAGCATACATTCAATGAAACAAATTTAAATTCTGAGATTGATTTTCAATGTTCCAAACAACTGAATTTATATTGGGAACGTTATTTTAACCTGAACTTCTCTAATCTTACAACTTTAGACAACGATGATACTCATTATTACAAATTCCCTAAAAATTTTATGAGGATCAATTCGATTGCCGGGTGGAACTATTATCCAAATTTTAGGACACATTTTAGAACCTCGCTTTCATATAGCGCCTATCAATACGCTTCGGGACTCAATGAAGCCAGAACAAAATATGAAAAAGTATGGTCAAATAATATTGGATTATATAGCTCCGTTTACTACTATTTATCTCCTCAACTCAGGATTGAAGGTAATGTTGGTGCAAACTATTACGAGAAGAAACAAAGTATTAGTCAGAAAGAGAAATTGGATATATACTATAGAATAGGATTTCGTTACGCTATCTTCTAAACTCTCCTCATAACAAAGAAGCCGGCTCAATCGAACCGGCTTCCTTGTTTTTATACCCTCAGGAAAATATTCTTTTTGTACATATAATACAGCAACGACCAAACCAGCATAATACCTCCTATAATGCTGATAATCTGACCGAAATCTCCCCAAAGTACGGTCCATCCGAAAATCATCTTAGTGGTACGGCCTACATCAACCAAATCGTATAAAAGATATATGAAAATCGAATTCATGCCGATTACCCGGAAGAAGAACGACCATTTTCTCCAGCCTTTCACATCAATGATCCAGTAAAAGGACATGATTAGAAGGAAGCCAATTCCACCTGTCAGCAGGTTGAAAGAACTTGTCCAGCAAGCTTTAATGATCGGGTAAAATGTACTGAGCAGCAAAGCCACAACAATTGCCGAAACGCCGATCAGGGATAGCGTTTTGATTTTCTGCTGATCATTGGTTGTTTTATCGCGCAAAATATGTCCGGCCACCGAACCCATTAAGGTGACCGATACGGCTGATACGATACAAAGTAAACCTTCAGGATCAAACACTTTACCATACAATCGGCCAGGTAAAAGCATCCGATCTATATATCCGTTGAAGCATCCTTCAGGCGTCAGAACGCCAGCGCCAATTCCGGGCACCGGAATTAACAGTTGAATGATGGCAATTATACCCAGAAAGCCACCCAACCAATATAAAGTTTGTTTAAACGATTTGCTGTAAATCACAATCAGCGCTGCACCGAGATATGCCAAACCTATTTGAGCCAATACACTTGCGAACCGCGGATTTTCAAATCCATTGCTGAAAATCCCGTTATAGACAAAGCCGAGCAAAACAAGAATGACTCCCCGTTTAACAGCTTTTTTGGCCAGTTCATTTTTTGAGACTTTCTTTTCGAGTTTCGAAACCAGCGCAAAAGGGATAGCCACTCCGCTGATAAACATGAACAAGGGGAAAATCAGATCATAGAAATGAAATCCGGCCCATTCAACATGATCCATTTGTTCGGCAATTGGTTGGAGCCATCCGGCGCCTGAATATTTTGCAAGCATGGTTACCAGATAGCTGCCACCGGTTATCCAGAACATGTCGAAGCCACGAAGTGCATCGAGCGATAAAAGGCGTTCGCGCGGAACAGCCTGTGTTGGTTTTTGTTTCATCGGTTAAAGTTTAAGATGGCATGAAGGTAACAAATTTGATAATTCGGCAATTCAAAAATTCGACTATTTGACGATTCGACTATTTGGCGATTATTATCGCAAAACCAGATTTTTAGTAATAATACATGGAGTGCATCAGTCAATCAATGACTATCAATGACAATGAATGACATTTTCTTTTTCCGCTGTCTTTTTGTCACGCATAATGACACAATAAAGATATGCCTTTGGAATTGGGTGTCAATTTTGCCAGATTTCTGTTTATCCGGTTTATGGCACAGCGATTGAATAGAAAAGCTCGTATTTAATTTTCATAGAAAATAACCAGTTAAAAAATTATAAAATGGGAAAAATTATTGGAATTGACCTGGGTACCACTAACTCGTGCGTATCAGTTATGGAAGGTAACGAGCCTGTTGTTATTCCAAATAGCGAAGGCAAGCGTACAACTCCGTCAATTGTTGGTTTTGTTGAAAATGGGGAACGAAAAGTTGGTGATCCGGCAAAACGCCAGGCCATTACCAATCCTTCAAAAACCGTTTATTCGATCAAACGCCTGATGGGCGAAACCTATGCAAACCTGACCAAAGAAATAAAACGCGTTGCCTATACCGTAGTTCAGGGCGATAACAACACACCACGAGTAGTGATTGAAGACCGCAAATATTCACCACAGGAAATTTCGGCCATGATTCTTCAGAAAATGAAGAAGACGGCTGAGGATTACCTTGGTCAGGAAGTTACCGATGCTGTTATTACAGTTCCTGCTTATTTCAGCGATTCGCAGCGTCAGGCCACCAAGGAAGCCGGTGAAATTGCGGGTTTGAACGTTCGTCGTATCATTAACGAACCAACTGCCGCAGCGCTGGCTTATGGGTTGGATAAAATGCACCGCGAAATGAAAATTGCCGTATTCGACCTTGGTGGAGGTACTTTCGATATTTCGATACTCGAACTGGGCGAAGGCGTATTTGAGGTAAAATCAACCGATGGCGACACTCATCTGGGTGGCGACGACTTCGATCAGGAGATCATCAACTGGTTGGCGGCTGAATTTAAAAATGACGAAGGAATAGACCTGCGCCAGGATCCAATGGCTTTACAGCGCTTGAAAGAAGCTGCCGAAAAAGCTAAAATCGAACTGTCAAGTTCCACTCAGACAGAAATCAACCTTCCATATATTATGCCGGTAAATGGTATTCCAAAACATTTGGTTAAAACCCTGACCCGTGCCAAATTCGAACAACTGTGCGACAAACTGATTCAATCAACCATGGAGCCTTGCCGCAAAGCGCTGAAGAATGCCGGGTTACAGGCAAGCGACATTGATGAAGTTATCTTGGTGGGTGGTTCAACACGTATTCCTGCTGTTGTTGAAAAAGTACAACAGTTATTCGGAAAAGCTCCTTCAAAAGGAGTAAATCCTGATGAAGTGGTGGCTATTGGCGCCGCAATCCAGGGAGGTGTCTTGACCGGCGAAGTAAAAGATGTGCTGTTGCTCGATGTTACCCCGCTTTCGCTGGGTATCGAAACAATGGGCGGTGTAATGACCCGTTTGATCGAATCTAACACGACCATTCCGACCAAAAAAACAGAAACATTTACCACTGCCAGCGATAATCAGCCTTCGGTCGAAATCCATGTGCTGCAGGGCGAACGCCCCATGGCAAACGGGAACAAAACCATTGGACGTTTTCACCTCGACGGACTGCCACCTGCCATGCGCGGAGTTCCGCAAATTGAAGTGATGTTCGATATTGATGCCAATGGTATTTTGCATGTAACTGCCAAAGATAAGGCTACCAGCAAATCACAGTCTATTCGGATAGAAGCCTCCTCGGGCCTGACCGATGCCGAAATCAAACGTATGCGCGACGAAGCTGCGGCCAACGAAGCATCAGACAAGGTAGCACGCGAAAAAGTTGACAAGCTGAATATGGCCGACAGTCTGATTTTTACCACTGAAAAACAGTTGAAAGAATTTGGCGACAAATTGCCATCCGACAAAAAAGGCCCGATCGAAGAAGCGCTGGGTAAGCTGAAAACAGCTCATGCAGCTCAGGATATTGCCGGTATTGATGCCGCAACAGCCGAACTGAATGCTGTATTCCAGGCTGCATCGCAGGAAATGTACAATGCGCAGGCCAGCGGTGGCGCTCAGGAACCTCAGGGAGGTCAGCAAGCCAGCGCCAATACAGGCGGCAGCAGAAAACAGGATGGCGAAGTTACTGATGTTGACTTTGAAGAAGTGAAATAAAGAAGTTGGAAGACCGAAGACGGAAGTCGGAAGTACGATCGAATAGATATTTAAAAGCCTTGCTGGAATTTCCGGCGGGGCTTTTTTTTGAGTGAATTTATCATTATCAGAGGCAATTGGATAAAAGAAAATAGATAGCACTTCTTTATATTGGAAACTTGTCCTATATTTACGGACAAATGTCAAAGAGTAATATTATGGCGACAACTAAGATGAATATTGAACAACAATTAAACAAGGAAATCTCATCACTTTTCAAAAATTCATTGATAACCAATACTTTTACCTCTGGCAAAAGTGATTTGACTTACGCTGATTTTCTTGCAGATAAAATGCTGATCATTCTTGCAATCCGGAATGGCATTCCATATTCTTTATTCAATGTAATTCAGGATTATGCTCCGTTCAGCGAACACGATTGGGCTAATTTTTTAGATATTTCAATTAAATCGTTACATCGTTATAAACAGTCTGCCAAACAATTTAAGTCAAATCAATCAGAAAAGATTATAGAAATGGCTGAAGTTACGAGCGTTGGATTAGATGTTTTTGCAGACATGGACAAATTTAAAATGTGGCTCGATACTCCAAATTTTTCATTGGGAAATTTAAAACCGATGGAATTGCTCAAAGATTCTTACGGAAAAGAATTGGTAATTAGCGAATTGACACGAATTAATTACGGAATTTTAGTTTAAGATGGAAGTATTCAGGTTATCGCGTGAAAAGTTTGCCTCCATACTTTCAGGAAAGGGAGCTGCTATCAGGGGAGCCAGATGGAATTCAATTGGAGTGGAATTAATCTATTCCGCATCAAATCGCTCGCTTGCCATGGCAGAAGTTGCAGTTCATTTTTCGCTTGCCACTTTTCCAATCGACTATGTTATGATGACTATATTTATTCCTGATGAAATATCACTGCAGAAACTAAGTCTTTCAGACTTGCCAACAGATTGGAATGCTTTTCCACATCCGTCATCCACACAAAATATTGGCGACAAATTTGTTTCGGAAAATAAATACTGCGTATTACAAATTCCATCAGTAGTAACACAGGGAGATTACAATATTCTAATAAATCCCAATCATCCCGAATTTTCTAAAATTAAGATAATCAAAACAGAAAAATTCCCATTTGATAAAAGAATTTTCAGATAAAACTATTTCAATTCTTTCCGGTAGCAAATGCTGTCTTCCATTCCGATGTACTGTCCGTAATTTTCGGTGAGCGAATAACCAGTCCTTGTATAAAGACGAATGGCTTCCACCTGACGTACCCCGGTTTCGAGCACAGCTTTCGTATAACCTTCCTCAACGGCCCATTTCTCCAATTCCTGAAGCATTTGAGCGGCCAGCTTTTTGCCCCGCATTGCAGGATGTACAAACATTCGTTTCATCTCAACGCTTTCGTTGTCAAACCGTTTGAAACAACCGCAGCCTATAGGTTTTCTTTCGGAATAGATCACAATGGCATGCTTGATTTTATCAATCTGATTGTACTGTTCGTATTGCTTTTGTGTATCGCCGTTGCGTTGATAAAGATCTTCGTCCAACGCATTGACCATTGTTCTGAAATCGGGATGATCGCTGTTAGTGCGAATGAATTCGGGTGATTGAGATTTTGATGTTTCATTCATATCGACAATTTGTACTTGGGTTTCGCCTTCAAAATTAAATTATTTTTTCTGCCAAATCGGATACGAAAGGCTTAACTGAAGCATATTATTTCGGTAAACAGTCGCTGACCGCATTCCATTGATGGTGTATAGTTTGTTTGCAAATCCGGCTTCATTAAATCCACGAATGTAATTGACCGACCACTTCAATTTGTGCTGTTGGCTTCCAAATCCAAGAGTCCAGTTCAATTCAGGATTATCTTTTCTCGCAGTGTAATTTATTAACCAGCCAACTTCAATTCCGCTTTGCACAAAAATATTTTTGCAGACAAGATATTTAAGGTGAATAGGAATAACTAAATAATTCAACGAATAACTTTTCCAACCGGCCACTTTCCCTGAATTAGAAAAGTCGTAATGAATACCATATCCATAAGGAGTTCCATAAGGAACGTAAATTTCTACATTCCCATCATATGCCACAAAGTAGTCTGGCAATTTATAATACTCTTTCATTTCTTTGAATCGGTTAGCAACACCAACATCTACCCATAATTTTCCGCTAATACCTTTTGATGCATAGACCCCAAAACTAGCACCAAGACCACTCTTTTGTGTAGATGAGTCCCCTGTGTAGTTCCCGGGAATAAACCAAGAACCTTCAGTAGTTAATCCGAATTCTATTTTAGATTGGGCAGTGGCCGAACCACAAAAAGAACAAATAATTACCAATAATAGTGAAAGTCGTTTCATGCTGAACATTGTGTTAGTTGATTTCTGACTAATCTTTTGGTTCTATTCTGTTAAACAAAAGTAGGTAAATTTAGACAATGACGTATATTAGATCATGCAAAAAGTAATCAAAATAAGTTTTGATCCAATTATGAAAAACAATTCGACCAAATAAATCTTTAACTTAGTGGTTCGAAAAAACTGTGAAAATATGCGTTTGTTGATCTTCTGTTTATTAGTCCTGATTTCAGGAAATATATTTGCCCAGAATGCTGTTAATCAAACTGATTCGCAAGGCCGGAAACAAGGTTTCTGGACCAAAAAGGATGCTGACGGGAAACTGCTGTATCAGGCAACCTTTAAAGATGATAAGCCGGTTGGCGAAATGAAACGCTTCCATCCGAATGGAAAGGTGAAAGCAATATTAAATTTTGTAGAGGGCAGCGATCTTTCGAATGCTAAATTGTTTGATGAAAGGGGAAACCTGATCGCACAAGGAAAATTCGCCGGTCAAATGAAAACCGGTGAATGGATCTATTTGAAGGGAACCGGGATAATTTTAACCGAAACGTACATCAATGGGATTAAAGACGGAATTAGCAAACGCTTTTACACAACAGGGGAATTACTGGAAGAATCGAACTGGCAAAACAATAAAATGCACGGAATTTACCGCACTTATTTTCAGGATGGAAAGCCTTTTCTGGAATGTAATTATTCAGGAGGAAAGCGGAACGGAACATTCAAAACATGGTTTCCAAACGGCCAGCCTGAATTGGATGCCAGCTATCATAACGATGCCCGCGATCAGGACTGGAAATATTTTGATCAGGAAGGGAACCTGATTTACACACTGAAATTTGACCATGGGAAATTGCTGAATCCCGAAGTTCAGGACAGCATTGATCAGATAAAGTCAGTAATTTTCAAAACGAAAGGAGATAGTATTCCTGATCCTGAACAATTCATGCGAAATCCGGAGGAATATATGCGAAGGATGCAAAACCGTTAAGCAAATTATATGAAGACAAAACTGATTGTTTTATGGATTTTTTTACTGTTCGAATTCATTTCGTTTGCACAAAGTACTCCCAAAAGTTACTATTGGGTGCAACTGAAAGATAAGAAAGGAACGCCTTACCAGATCAGCCAACCAGAAGTTTTCCTGTCACAACGGGCCATTAACAGGCGCATCAGGCAACATATTGCCATTGATGAAACCGACCTGCCAATATCCCCGGTGTATCTCGATACCCTGAAAAAAAGAGGATTGGAAATTTTTCATACCTCCAAATGGCTGAATGGAGTCACTGTAAGAATTGCAGACACTACACAAATCAGAAAAATTGCGGCTCTTCCGTTTGTGGCTTCCGTACAATATACACGTCCTGCAAATGTATTAAAGTCAGTAAAAAACAAATTCAATGAAGATGAACTGCAAACTGACATTGGCCCGGCAACTTATGGGCCTTCCATCAGCCAGTTAACGCAATTGAATGGTCAGTACCTGCATGGCCAGGGATTCAGGGGAAAAGGAATTCAGATTGCAGTACTGGATGCCGGGTTCTGGCATGTGAACCAGATAGAGGCTTTCGATAGCCTACGCACTAACAAACGCATTCTGGGAACCCGAGATTTTGTGGATCCCAGATCAGATTTTTACCAGCAACATACCCACGGAATGAGCGTTCTTTCGTGCATGGGCGGCAACGTTCCCGGATTACTGATTGGTACCGCCCCAGATGCATCCTATTACCTTTTCCGTTCGGAAGATGTGATCACCGAATACCTGATTGAAGAAGACAACTGGGTTGCTGCCGCAGAGTTGGCCGATAGTTTGGGATTAGATGTCATCAATTCATCGTTGGGTTATTATTCGTTTGATGATACCAAAATGAGCCATCCGTATTCCGACCTCAACGGGAAAACTACCCGCGTAACTCAGGGCGCCAACATGGCTTTCCGAAAAGGCATTCTGGTTTTTTGCAGTGCCGGTAACGAAGGAACCAATTTGTGGAAAAAAATTATAGCTCCCTCAGATGGCGAAAATGTAATTGCTGTGGCAGCAGTTGATAAAAACGGATTTCGTGCTGCATTCAGTTCTTATGGCCCTGCTTTCGGAGGAGCAATAAAACCTAATGTGGCAGCGGTTGGCTGGTCAACCTATCTGGTAACAAGTAGCGGGAATTTGGGTTATTCGAGCGGAACATCTTTCTCGTCACCTGTTTTGGCCGGAATGGGCGCCTGTTTGCTTCAAGCTAATCCTTATGCAAACGTAAAACAGGTAAAAATGGCCATAGAACAGAGCGCACACCAATACAGCAAACCCGATTCGTTGCTGGGCTTTGGCATTCCTGATTTCGGAAAAGCAGATAAATACCTGAAAGTGAATAGTGCGCAAAACCTGGCTTTAAAAAACTCATGGTTGGTTTTACCGAATCCGTTTAGTGATTACCTCCTGCTTCAGAACGCCACTCCAAACTCTGCCCAACCCTGTTTGGTCAGCATTTATAACCTTCAGGGAATTTTGGTATGGCATACTTCTTTCAGCGCCGGTAATAACATTATTCTGAATAATCTGGCAAACTTGCCTGAAGGAATTCTGATTATGCGTATTCGTTCAGGAGAAAAAGAGGAACAATTTAAATTGATTAAGACGGTGCGATGATAAAGTTTCCGGTGTTCAGTGGCAGAAAATAATGTTACGGGTTGCGGGTTACGAGTTGCGGGACAACCTGAAACCCGAAACTCGTATCCCGCAACTTGAAACAAAAAATATGAGCGATCAGCAATTGACACTGTCTGAATTACAAAGCCGGGTGAAAGGTAGTCTGGAAGAGACTTTTTCAATGCCAGTCTGGGTAAAAGCAGAGATCAGCGAGATGACCGTCAACCGTAGTGGTCATTGTTACCTCGATCTGGTGGAAACCGAAACCGGAACTGACAACGTTATTGCCCGTTGCCGTGCCACCATTTGGTCATATACCTTCCGGATGCTGCGCCCCTATTTCGAAACCACTTCCGGACAAACATTTGGCGAAGGCCTGAAAGTATTGCTGCAAGCCAAAATTGAATACCACGAAGTTTATGGGTTCAGCCTGAATATCCGCGATATAGATCCGGTTTATACGCTGGGCGATCTGGCCAGGCAGCGCCGCGAAATTATCCATCGGCTTCAGGAAGATGGAGTATTCGAGATGAACAAGGAACTTGAATTGCCATTGGTCCCTCAGCGAATTGCCGTTATTTCATCGCCAACGGCAGCCGGATTACAGGATTTCCTTGACCAATTACATAACAACCCGCATCATTTTGTTTTTTATACCAAACTGTTCCCGGCAGTTATGCAGGGGGGCGAAGCGCCGCGCAGCATCATGAATGCCCTTGACCAAATTTATGAATACGAAGATTTGTTTGATGCAGTGGTTATTATTCGTGGCGGTGGCGCTCAACTCGATCTGGCCTGTTTCGATCAGTATGAACTGGCCTTTACTGTTGCACAATTTCCGCTTCCGGTAATTACCGGCATTGGGCACGACAAAGATGACACTGTAATTGACTTGGTTTCACACACCCGCATGAAAACTCCCACCGCTGTTGCCGAATTCCTGATTGCAGGAGCTCTCAGGTTTTGGCAGGAATTGAAAGAAATCGAAAATCATTTTGGAGAGTTGATATCCGATCAGCTTGAAGACCATAGGACCCGGTTGAAAGATGCGACAGACCAGTTGAATATTTTGGTCAATCAATTGATTGCTGCCCGGCAAAACCAACTTGGCATTGCGTGTATTCACCTGGCCAACAGAACCGGGTCATTCCTGAAAGATCAGCAGTCGGAATTGAAAAAACTGATGGTAGGAGCTAAAAATCTTACCAGCCGTTTTGTCACAGGACAAACACATCTGCTCGACCACTCCGGAAATAAATTGAATTACATTTTCCGTGAACAGGTATTAAAGAATAAAAACCTCCTGAATCAGTTTCAGCATCTGGTTAAAATCCAGGCCTCCGATCAAATCCGCAATGAAAAGAAAAATCTGAATTCCATTCAGGAAAAGCTACGTTTAGTTGATCCGCAGAACATTCTGAAACGGGGCTATTCCCTAACGATGATGAACGGAAAAATCGTAAAATCGGTTAAACAGGTAAAAGAAGGCGACCGGATTGAAACGAGACTTAGTGATGGGACGGTTGAAAGTAAAGTTGAAAAAATATCCAATATCCAATAATCAATTTCGAATATCCAATAAGAAACAAGAAACAAGTAAATATTGAACCCGCAACACGAAACTCGTAACTCCAAAAATATGGCAACGAAAAAAGTAACTTACAAAGAAGCAATTACAGAAATCGAAGAAATTCTGGAAAAGATTGAAAACGAAGAACTCGACGTGGACGAACTGGCTGAACAGGTTAGCCGTGTTTCGGCCCTGATCACCATCTGCAAAGACAAACTGCACAAAACTGAGGAAGAGGTAGAGAAAATTTTGAAGGATATGAATCCGTAAAACAGTGGTCAGTGGTCAGTCACAGTTAGCAGTGAAAATGTTACGGGTTACGAGTTCCGGGAAGCCCGAAACTCGTAACCCGTAACAAGGAAGCATTCAGTTACCAAATTTCGCTTCAAGCGACAAAATTCGGGATACATTCTGAAAACTGCGACTGACCACTGATCACTTTATTCTTAGAACTTAATATCCAGTCCAGCCATAAAATTGATGCCGGCCTGAGGGAAATAGCCGTCCATCGCATATCGCTCACCTTCCAAAACATAAGAATAAACCCAGGCATTGCTTTCGTATTTGGTGTCGAACAAGTTGTTTACCATCAGATGCAGGTTAAGTTCTTTAGCAAATTTCTGATTAACGCTATATGTAAATTTCAGGTTGTTTAAGAAATAACCTTTCATTTTCCGGTCGTTGCTTGAAGTATTGTCGATGTATTGTTTGCTCACCGAATATGATTGCAGACTAATGTTTAAACCTTTGACAGCCTTCCAGCTAAGCTGGCTGTTGGCAATCAGTTCCGGAGAAAAGGCCAGGTCGGTGGTTCCCAGTTTGGTTTCAATTTGTCCGCCATTGTCCCAGTCATCAACAAAATCGGTAAAATCTTTGATCTTGTTTTTACTGAGTGTCAGGTTAACATCCCATTTCAGTTTTTCTGTAAACTTCAAACCGGCCATGATTTCCAGCCCGGCGCGGTAACTGTTGTCAACATTGGTCATGACCGGAGCGCCCACATCATTGATTTCACCGGTAAGGATTAACTGGTTCTGGTACATCATGTAATAGGCATTCACTCCCAAAGCCAGGCGGCTGTTGTTATATTTGTAACCTAATTCGAAGTCGTTAAGCGTTTCAAATTCAGGTTGTTTTCCTTCGGGATCAGCATCCACATAATTGTCGCGGTTGGGTTCGCGGTTGGCGCGGGCAAAGTTGACATA
Source organism: Prolixibacteraceae bacterium (assembly GCA_003457135.1). Lineage (GTDB taxonomy): Bacteria > Bacteroidota > Bacteroidia > Bacteroidales > Prolixibacteraceae > Aquipluma. The sequence goes on along the minus strand of DMSQ01000094.1, from coordinate 52,165 downwards.
CAGGTTTTGTTTATCGCTTAACTGATAATAAATACCAACTTTAGGATTGAAAAACTCAAATTTGTGCGATTGTTTCAGTTCGCGCAAATCATCATCGGTCCCATCAATCTGGTAATCAATTTTTCGGAACTGCAAATCAGCAAACAGATTCAGGTTTTCGGTCAGTTCGTAATTGTATTTGGCATAAAGGTTCAGGTCTTTCTTGAGTCCTGTTCCGCGGTACCATTCATGGTTCAAATCTGAATTTCCGGCATTGCGCATCCAGATAACTTTTCCAAAATGATTACCGTCATAAACATTGTACCCGCCGCCAAAGGTAAATTCGCGGATTTCCTGTTTCCTGTTAACCGAAAAGGTCATTCCATAGAAATCATTACCGAGCCATTTCCGGCGAATTAAATCCGACCTTTTAATGGTTTCGCCACCATAAACAGGAGGAGTGATCAGGTAATCCGAAAGTTTCTGATCTTCCTTTGATTGTTCGTAGTAACCAGCCCCGGAAGTGTAAAACAAGCTGGCATTCAGGTTTAAAGCCTGATTGAACTGGTGCGAAAACAACAACTGGTAATGATCCTGCTGATAATGATCAACCTCATTTTCATAGGTGTACATATTGTAAGTGCGGTTATCGGAATTAACCATCTCATCCACTTGTTTCTGCGAATAGAGCCAATGGTCGGCATAGCGTTGCATACCGGCCAAATCGTTGTTCAAACGAACCGAAGGCACTCCATTCCACGCCTGATAAGTTTCTTCCAATCCTGAAAAAATATTGATTTTAAGGATCGAATTTGCCGTAAAATATCCTCCGGAAACAAAAAAGGATTTCAGGTCAGACGAAGCACGGTCAATAAAACCATCGGAACTGACCTTTGATAAGCGGGCATCGAACGAAAATTTCTCTTTTATCAGTCCGGAACTCACCCCGACTGTATTTTTTATTGTTCCAAATGAACCGACAGAAGCACTGTATTCGGCCGAAGCGTCTTTATTAATCGTGGAGGTTTGCAGATTAATTGTGGCCCCAAAAGCTGCGGCGCCATTGGTTGAAGTACCTACGCCACGCTGCACCTGGATGTTATCGGTTGATGAGGCCAGATCGGGAATATCCACCCACCAGGTACCGTGCGATTCGGCATCGTTCATCGGGATTCCGTTTACAGTCACATTGATGCGGTTCATGTCGGTTCCACGAATCCTGAAACTGGTATAACCCACTCCTGTTCCGGCATCTGAAGTGGCGACAAACGAAGGCGTAAATCCAAGCAGATATGGAATATCCTGCCCCAGATTGTTATTCCTGATTTCTGTTTTTTCAACAGTTGTGAAGGCAACCGGAGTTTTTTCTTTCACCCGGTTGGCCGAGATCAGTATTTCTTCGGTCATAAAGGAAACTTGCTTCAGGATAATGTTCAGGGTTTGATCACCGGTAAGTTTGACCTCCAGGGTTTGTTTTTCAAAGCCGACGTAAGAAATAGCCAGTTGATAATTTCCGGCATTCAGGTTATTAAATTGAAACATTCCATCTACATCGGTGGTAGTGACGTTGAAGCTGTCCGAAATTATGAGGTTAGCTCCAGTCAGCTTTTCGCCTGTTTCATTTTTAACTGTTCCTTTCAGTGTAAATTGGGCGATTGCCAGGTACACTGCACATTGCAAAAGCAATGTCAAATAAATCCGTTTCATTCTTGTTTTTTAAATGGTTAATAAATAACCAATGAGGTAAGTAAGTCCCTTTCGCCATCCCTTCGCCGGCATTATCCGTATCAGGTTCGGTGGGTGTGATCTCAGCCTGTAATTACCCCGACTTTAGTCAGGAAGGCACCCCATTGCGTAAATTGATGCGGCAAATGTAGGATTTTTAATGATTCGAATTAAAATTTCTACACTAAAAAAGTGTTTTTAGCCTTTTTCAACGATGCCGTTATATCTCCAAAGTTTCTAAAATTCTGCAGGCATTGCTATTCCGGAAAAAATGTCATTTCTCAATTTATGTACTCAGAAATATTGACATTAAAAATGATATTATGACATTACTAATCAGTCATATAACTATTGGCATTCTGTTTGAAATACCCTTCACGAAAACAAGAAAGAACACATTTGTATAATTAAAAAATGGAGGAATAAAACTATGTTACCAGTATTTAAAACCAGAAGATTGCCAGGATTATTTGATGAATTTCTGAATGGAAATTTACTTCCAAACTACATTGAAGAAGGAGCATGGAAGTCAACTCCTGCTGTAAACATTTTCGAGACAAACGAAAAGTTCGAAATTGAAATTGCAGCTCCCGGCCTCGAAAAAGAAGATTTCAAAATTGATCTGAAAGACGAAACCCTGACTGTTTATTCTGAAAAGAAAGACAAAAAGGAAGAAAAGGAAAAGGGGAAAGTCGTTCGTTCCGAATTCAGGTACTCTTCGTTCCAGCGGTCATTCTCGTTACCGCATGAAGTTGATGTAAATGCTATTAATGCGAATCACAAAAACGGGATTTTGACTATTGAACTCCCGAAGAAGGTGGAGTACAAAGACAACTCTGTGCGACAAATCGAGATTCAGTAAACTCAAAATTGTACTCATCCGATGACTTCGAGTTATCGGATGAGTTTTTTTTCATCAAATCCTCTCCATTGTGGGATTACCTGCCTGTCGCAGCCAGAGGGGAGGCCAGGTCTTTCTTCGAAAAGCTTAGTGGCAGCAAACTTTCAACGCCATGCAGTACCAAAATGGAATCCTGACCATCCAGGATAATTCGAATTGGAGAACCGAACCTGACTTCGGCTTCGGAAAGGGTTTGCCGGCAGCCACCGCATGGCTTTATTGGATCATTGACCAAAATACCGTTTTTAGCTGCAGAAATGGCTATTGTTTTAACCTCCGAGTCAGGGTAATTGGCATTTGCATAAAATAAGGCGACCCGTTCTGCACACAATCCGGATGGATAAGCTGAATTTTCCTGATTATTGCCCTTAACAATCATTCCATTTCCCAGCAAAATAGCTGCCCCAACATGAAAGCCGGAATACGGTGCATAAGCAAATTCAGTTATTCTTCTGGCTTCATGCAACAGATATTGGTCATTTTCAGTCAGTTCATCAATGTTTTGATATTCGTGTACTATAATTCGTATTTCCGTCGTTTTCATCTTTGAACAGTTTTTCCAAATGTACGTTATTACTTGTTATTTGCCAATGACCGTTCCTTACAACATTTTCTTATTTTTGTGAAACATACCATACGATAGTTATGCTCAAATATATCCTGCTCAATCTTACGCTTTTATGGGTTACTTCAGGCTTTGCACAAAAGCAGCAAACAAGAGAAGAATACATTCAAAAATTTTATAAACTGGCCATTTCGGAGATGGAACGCAGTGGTATTCCGGCCAGTATTACCCTGGCCCAGGGTTGTTGGGAGTCACAAAATGGCAATAGCCGTCTGGCAACTGAGGGAAATAACCATTTCGGAATTAAATGTAAGGCCGAATGGAAAGGGAAGAAAATTTACCACGACGATGATGCCAAACAAGAGTGTTTCCGGAAGTATGCCCATGCTGAAGCTTCATACATCGACCACTCTAATTTCCTCATGAACAGTGACCGGTATAATTTCCTTTTTCAACTTGACACGAAAGACTATGTTGGCTGGGCTCACGGATTAAAAAAAGCGGGTTACGCCACTGATCCGACTTACGCCCAGCGACTGATTAAAATTATAGAAGATTTTAAGCTTTCCATGTACGACGAATATAGAGACAACCGGCAATTGGCATTAATTAAGCAGGAATCAGCCAAATCTGTACAAATTGGTTCAGCTTTAGGTAGAACCAATTCGAAACACAAAATTGAGGTACGGAACGGATTGCGTACAATTGTTGTGAATGAAGGAGACACCTATGAAAGTCTGACCAAAGAACTCAAGCTTAAAGATTGGGAGATATACACCTACAACGACTTTGAAAAAGGAAGACAACCAAGGGTCAATGAAATACTGTACCTTTCGTCGAAATATAAAAAGGCCAACCGTCAGCGAAAACAACATGTAACAGATTATGGCGATACCATGCACTATATTTCACAAAGGTATGCCATCAAATTAAAGCCATTGCTTCGCCGAAACCGAATGGACGCCGGAGACGAACCTGCTGAAGGACAAATTGTTTATCTGCGAAATAAGAAACCGAGGAAGGGATAGGTAAGCCCCATCCCCATCCCTTCCCCAAAATTGGGAAGGGAGTTTGGTCACCGACAGTTCTGAAAAAATTAATCTTTAAGAGCAAATTTTCAAAAATCCAATGTGGAAATTTCGCTATGTTTATTTTTTTTCACCCCTCTATTGGAGGGTACAGGGGGAGGCTTTTAGGTTTTACTCCATCGGCTAAAAAGCAGCCGTAAAAGTACTTTATCGGCAAAAAAAATAAAGTTCAGGATAAATACAACTGAAATTACAGGGACTATATTTGAAGTAAGGAAGGCGAATGTTTTAAGAACAAAATCCTTGTCAACAAAATAAAAAAAGCCGGAAACCAGTGCAAGCAGAGATAAAAGTACACCCATCAGATAAAGATATTCACGTAAATCGGTTTTCCATTGTTCCCGACGAACCACGGTAAATACCACCTTTTGCGCAAAATCAGTTGACAGGTGAAATCCAGGTTCAGTCCTGAACGATTTTTCTATAATATGATCCAGTTCTTCATTTTTCATTGCTAATCTCCTTCACTAATTTTAAACTGTCTTCATCAACCACAATTTTAAGCTTTTCCTTTAAAAGTGCTTTTGCCCTGAACAGGTAACTCTTTACTGTTCCTTCGGGCATATCAGTTATTTGTTCAATCTCCTGATACGAAAACTCTTCCAGATAATACAAAGTCAGCACAGTACGATAATGAACAGGTAGTAATTCAATCTGATCCCGAATGTACCGATGTAAATCTGTCCTCTCAAAATCGTTTGACTTATATTCTGTCAGGTTTCGCAATACCGCCGAATCATCAGGATTAACCTCATCGCCTTTTTTAAATTTACGAAGGTAATTGATACTGGTATTGTAGGCTATAGTGGCAATCCAGGTTGATAATTTACACTCGTTCCGGTACTTTCCCAGGTTTTGAAATACCTTAAGAAATACATCCTGACAGACATCTTCCAACTCATCCTGACGCTGAATTAACCGGCCTGTAATATGAACCACCAGTTTCTGGTAGCGGTTAACCAAAAACGTAAAGGCATTCATATTTCCGCTTAATATCTGGTTAATTAATTCAGAATCGTTCATACTTGAAGTTTGACAACAATTTCAGATTAAATGTTGCACTAATTTCTGAATTTTATAACAACCCTTCCAATTTCCATGCTTGAATATGTTTTATTCCGGCATTGGAAGGAAACTCTATATCATCAAGCGATACAACAAACTTTTCATAATTATCATTGATTGAATTAAATGCCCCGTATTCACGTTTAACAGTTTGTTCGTCGGCAAGCAAATAGGTAACTTGAAAGTAGAGTATATGGTCTGCCTTTTTTGCTACAAAATCTATTTCCCCTTTTCTCGTTGCACCCACAAAAACCTCGTATCCGGCTTGGCGAATTTGCAGAAATACCGCATTTTCGAGCAAATAGCTAATGCCATAACCAAAACCTGAATAGAGGTAATTTTTAAATGCCAGATCGTTAATATAAAATTTGTATGTTCCTGACACAATTTCCTTGCCTTTAATATTGTAACGTTCGGTACGATGAACCAAAAAAGTGTTTTCAATATACAAAATGTAATTTGCTACAGTTTCGTAATTGGTTTTTCGGTTTTTCGACTGGAAATAATTCACGATATTGCTTATCGACACAAGGGTTGAGGCATTATTTACCAAATACACAAAAATATCTTCCAATAATTTGGCATCCTTGATGTTATATCTTTGAATGATATCGCGCAGAAGCACGGTGTCTTTTATTGCCGACACATAATGTCTCTTGGTTTCAGGCTCAGGCAAGTGAAATAATTCGGGCAAAGCTCCTGTTTGTAAATAATCGAGATACGATATTTTTGATTGTTCCACTTGTTTGAATTCACAAAATTCAGGGAAGCTGAATGGATATATCTGAAAAGATACATAGCGACCCGACAATAGCGTTGCTAATTCGCCTGATAGCATTTGAGAATTGGATCCACTGATATACAATTCGTACGAATCAGCAAAATCCTGCGAATAAGAATCAACAAGCCGTTCCCACCCCTCAATAGTTTGAATCTCGTCTAAAAATAAATAGACTTTTCCAACCGGTTTGAGATCTGCTTTGTAGGCATCAACTAACGAAGCCAATGCTTTATAATCCGTCAAAAAGTCAAATTCGACAAATTCTTTATTAATGTATAAAGTATTTTGAGGTGGCACACCTGACTGAATCACCTGGCCTACAATCTGGCGTAGAAGATAACTTTTCCCTGTACGCCTTTGCCCAACCAATACCTTTATAAGCCTGTTTCCTGAAAAACGGGTTACCTTTTCAAGGTATTCTTTACGTTCAAATCCTAAATCGAGCTTATTCCCGTTCCAAAAGTTAAACTTTGCAATTGCTGTAATATTTTCTGTCATAACCGAATATTTATTCAAATTTGCACAATATTCTGGTGTAACCGAAATTATTTACAAATTATTTGTTGTTTTGCAATTATTCAGTTGTTCTGTCCTGTTTGTATCTGTTTGGCTTTTTTACAAATTAAGGCATTCATATTTCCGTTTAAAATATGGTTAATTAATTCAGTTTGACAACGCTTTTCGCTTAAATGTTGCATAAAGTACCAATAATTTTTCCAGAAAAAACCGAGTATAGCTGCAACATTTCCGAAGCTCCTGATGTCACATCATACAAACACTTAAAACTGAAAATTATGAATGAAGTATTAATGGCAGCTGTTGTATTTTTTGGAATTTTCCAAATTTTTAAAAGTTTTACTGATTTTTTGTTGAAAAGAAAAATCATTAAGGCTGGTCATTTTGAAAATGCCGGCATTCTTGATCAAAAAGTTGCTTCGGTAACTACCGAAAATCAGGAAGCCAACAAATATCCTTCGCTAAAATGGGGTTTGGTAGCTTTCTTTGCCGGTATCGGATTCATTATCATTAACCAGATGAGCCCGGAACTTGGCAACGGAGACTATTACGAAAGCAGTCATCGCAATTTTATGGAAAACAGTTTGCTCCCATTTGGAATTGAGTTGGTTTCCATTTCGTTCGGGTTTATCGTCTATTTTTTGATTGTGAATTTCAGCAAGAAGAAGTAGGGAAGATCGGAGACCGAAGTCCGAAGTCCGAAGCAAAAAAAACTTCCGTCTTCGGACTTTGGACCTTTTACATTTTCACTCGCCATTCTCCGAAATCATGAAATCCCCGCAAAAGCTCATCCGTTTTCATCCGTTTCTTTCCTGAAAGCTGAATATCTGTAACCGACAGCCAACCATCGGGACAGGCTATTTTCAGGAATTTTTTACCATCGGTTTGAATGGTTCCGGGAGCTGCCGGTAAACTGGAATGATCCGGAATGGCGGCATAAATTTTTGCACTGAGCAATTCCTGTTTTTCAGGATGAACCAACTCCATCCATGCTGCCGGATAAGGCGAAAGCCCACGAATAAGGTTTCTGACCGACTCAGTATCTCTGGTCCAGTCAATGCGACAATCATCTTTAAATATCTTTGGAGCTTGCTTGATTCTGTCAGGGACATCAATCAGTTCATCCTGATCAATAGGCTGAATATTTCCTTCAGCCAGGGCGTCAACAGTTTTTAATACCAGATTGGCGCCAATTTCCATCATTCGGTCGTGCAGATCGCCAACCGTATCATTATCCCCAATGGGTACCTTTTCCTGAAAAATTATCTGTCCGGTGTCTATTTCGTGTGACAGCAAAAAAGTAGTGACGCCTGTTTCTGTTTCACCGTTGATGATTGCCCAGTTTAGCGGAGCGGCGCCACGGTATTGAGGCAGGAGGGAAGCATGGAGGTTAAATGTGCCAAGTGGCGGCATGTTCCAAACTATCTCGGGCAACATACGAAATGCAACTACGATCTGTAAATCGGCTTTCAAACTTTCCAATTCGGCAATAAACTCCGGACTTTTCAGTTTTTCAGGCTGGATTATTTTCAAATTCTGCTGTACGGCATATTGCTTAACGGCTGATTCGCTCAATTGACGGCCACGGCCTGCGGGCTTATCAGGAGCTGTAATTACACCAACAACCTGATATCCTTTTTCGACTAAAGCTTTCAGACTCTCAATAGCAAAATCGGGAGTTCCCATGAATACGATGCGGATATCTTTCGGATACATTGTTTTTTATTACAAAGATAAGCCATTATAGGAAATAGGAAACAGGAATCTGGGAAAGACCAATAAAGCATGGATCGTGAAAAAATTGCGTTATACATGAAACACTTAAACTTGTGTTAACAAAGATGCCGTTTTGACGTATGCACTGAAATTCAACGAGTTACTGTTTTGTAAGGTTAAATTAATGTCAATATAATGCTAAATAATTTGTACACAGTAATTTAGGCTGATTTACCTGAATGCTTTAGGTATTTTTGACGCTTCATATTAAACTTGAATTTAATACTTATACGATGAGCTTAAAAAAACAATTTTTAAAATCAAAACCGCTATGCAAGGTTTCATTCCGGTTAGATGCTGCAAATGCTTCAGGAGCAAATACAGTTCAGTTGCTTGGGGATTTCAACAATTGGGATAAATCTTCTGAGCCTATGACAGCCTTGAAGACTAAAGACTTTACTGCTATTCTTGAATTGGAAACAGGTAAAGATTACCAATTCCGATATTTGATTAACGGGTCGGTTTGGATGAACGACCCTCAGGCAGAATATTTTGTAACCAATAGTTTTGGCGAAGAAAATAGTGTGGTTTCAACAGCATTGTAAGATCTGTCTGGGATTTTTTTCGATATAAAAAGCAGAAACAGGTAGTTATTAATTGCCTGGTTTCTGCTTTTTATTTAATATTTATTTTGGAGTTCAGGACGAAGTTTTCGGTTGCCTTTTACTGCTTTTGGCGAGTATGGGCAATTCAGACAGCCATTTGAACAACAGTATCCACGTTTGACCAGGTATAATTCGGTCATAATCCTGTAACCTTGCGGGCTAATGGTGTAATCAATCCCTTCCACTGTTTGTTCGCCATAGCCCGAATCAAACAGATCGTCGAACATTCCCATCACTTTATTTGTCGTATTTGAAATTCAGCAGGTGGTGCCCCATCCGGTCGCGTTTGGTTTTCAGATAGGCCTGATTGAATTCGTTGGGTTCAATTTCAATATTGACAGTTGAAACGACTTCCAGGTTGAAGCCTTCGATGCCAACCCGTTTAACCGGATTATTGGTAATTAAACGCATTTTTGAAACTCCAAGGCTTCTTAGAATCTGTGCGCCAACACCATAGTCGCGTTCGTCGGCATCAAATCCGAGATGGATGTTTGCCTCTATGGTATCCATACCCTCGTCCTGAAGTTTATAGGCTGCAATTTTATTCATCAGCCCAATCCCGCGACCTTCCTGCTGCATATAAACAACGACCCCTTTCCCTTCCTTTTCAATCAGTTTCATGGCATGTTCGAGCTGTTCCCCGCATTCGCAGCGCATCGAACCGAAAATATCGCCGGTCATACACGAAGAATGTACCCTTACCAGAATCGGTTCCTCAGGAGTCCATTCACCTTTGATTAATGCAATGTGTTCCACTCCATTCGAAAGTTGCTTAAAAGGAATAATCCTGAAAATTCCGTTTTTTGTTGGCAGGAAGACTTCATCGCCACGTTCAATCAAACTTTCGCTTTGCAAGCGGTAGGTGATCAGATCTTTGATTGAAATGATTTTCAGATTAAAATGCCGGGCAATTTTCATCAAATCGGGCAGGCGCGCCATGGTGCCATCGTCGTTCATGATTTCGATGAGCACACCAGCTGGGGTCAAACCTGCCATTCGTGTCAGATCAACAACGGCTTCGGTATGGCCTGCACGACGCAGTACGCCGCGGCTTCGTGCCCTGAGCGGGAAAATATGTCCCGGACGGCCGAGTTCATCAGGTTTCAGTTCAGGATTAGCTAAAGCATTCAGCGTTTTTGCACGGTCGCTGGCCGAAATGCCGGTTGTACAACCATATCCTAAAAGATCAACCGAAACGGTAAAAGGAGTTTCGTGCGATGAGGTATTTTTTCCGACCATCAAATCAAGTTCCAACTCATCGCAACGTTCTTCGGTGAGTGGCGCGCAAACAAGCCCCCTGCCATGTTTGGTTATAAAGTTGACCATTTCAGGAGTTACTTTCTCGGCAGCAGCTATAAAATCACCTTCATTTTCACGGTCCTCGTCGTCAACCACAATGATTAACTTTCCGTTTTGGATGTCTTCAATAGCCTCGGGGATGGTATTAAATTTTATTTCGTTCATTTCAGCAAATGATTTTCAAATACGGCGGCAAAATTAGCTAAAAATATCGACAAGAAAGGTGAAATAGCATTCTTATGCCCTTTTCGATTTTTCCCAAAGTACCGACTGCCTGCCTTTCAGGAAGCGGACGAAACCTTTGAACATGGCAAAGTTCATGGCCACGAAATAAAACGGAGAATAGATGAATTTGATCCGCACCGGGTTGCTTTGAGTGAGCAGACCGAATAGAACAAGGCCATAAAACATTGCCTGCAAGTAAAATGCAAGGTAATAGACTGAATATGCGGATATTTGTTGCTGACTTCCCAGTATTAAAACAGTTGAAACAAGCAAACTGATCAAAGCGAGAGGCGCCAGTGTCCAACGTAACACTTTGTGCGAGATATATTGAAAAAACAATTTTGTGTTAAAAAACGGATTAAGCAGTTTTTTCAGGCGAAGTAGTGATTGATAACTCCCCGCAGCAATACGGACTTTACGTTTGAGTTCCTCCCTAATATTGGATGAACCATTTTCAGAAGCAATTGCTGTCGGTTCGTAAGCGACACGAAAACCTTGCAGGGTTACCCGCATCGAAATCATAAAATCGTCGAGTAGCGTGTCGGGTTCAACCCGCTGAAACAGTTCACGGCGGATGGCAAAAAGCTCGCCTGTTGCGCCAATGGCGCTGTAAAACTGGTAATCGAGTTGTTTAAGCCACGATTCGATTTTCCAGTAAAATCCTTCGCCAACTGCGGCAACAGGTTGGTTTTTGTATTTGTAAAACTGTTTTTCTCCAGCTACGCAACCAACCGTTCTATCCTGAAAATGGCGCATGACAGCCATTAAAGAATTGGGCGAGAGCATGGTATTCGCATCGGTAAATAGGAGGATTGGCGCGACAGAATGCTCAACTCCCCGGTTCATCCCCTCAATTTTACCGCTTCGCTGCGGGTTATGCAACAAAATTACTTCCGGATAACGTGCAACCAATTCAGGAGTTCCATCGTCCGAACCGTCGTTAATCCAAATAATGGAAAGCTTTTCAGGAGGATAAATAAGCGAAAGCGAATTTTTTATTTTCTGGTCAACGTAATCTTTTTCGTTATAGGCTGCAATGATTAGGCAAACTTCAGGAAGGCTTTCTTCGAAAAAAGGATCTGAAACAATTTTAGTTGACCCGAATAAACTTCTTGTTTTCAGGAAAATGAACAAAAATATCCCGTATCCACCGTAGGCGTAAAAAATGATAAATCCTGATATCCAAAATATTATTTCCGCCATGTGGTTCAAAGGCATTTACTTATTTAGAGTGAATGTGGTTCCTGTAAAATTCGACCAAAGCGCCGGCCTGCGATAAATTGTCATATTTTTCCTGAATAAAGCCGATGGCATTTTTGCCGATTTGGTCAGATAATGTACGATCATTAATCAAACGGGTTATGGCTTCAATAAACTGATCTGCATTGTTGGCAATCAGTATGTTGTTTCCGTCTTCGGTCGGAATGCCTTCAGTTCCGATGTCAGTGGTCACAATGGGTTTTCCAAGCGCCATCCCTTCAATGATTTTGATGCGCATACCGCTTCCGGAGAAGAGTGGGACTACCATTACTGCTTTGGAGTTGATGAAATCGTAGGCATCATTTATTTCGCCGAGGTATTCAACGCCATCGAGTTTAATCATCCGCTCGAACCATTCCGGCGCATTTCTTCCGGCCAGATAAAACTTAAGCCGGGGATTTTCGCTTTTTATTTTCGACCAGCAATTCCCGAANNGGGAATTCGAGTTTTTTGGCAGTTGGAACCAGCGAGGCAAAGTCTATTCCTGTTTGCGAAGTATGGCGCGGTTTCGTGTTTCCCAGCTCATCGAGAATAAGTCCGTCACGATCGGTGATCGGAATTAAAATGTCGTACGAATTTAAATAGCTGATTTCAAACCGTTTTATTCTTTGCGAGAGGTTCCTGAGATATCCTGATCGTATTCCTTTTGATAATTTGGCCGTTCTCTCCCAGATTTCGTACTCGATATTGTGAGCCCGGTAGGTAACCAGCGCACCGGAATATTTCCTGATAACCGGAATGTATGGACAGAGATACAATCCTTCGAGTTGAATAATATCAAATGTTTTTTCGGTTAGAAGTTTGATGAGTTCCGAGCTAAAATCATTGGAAATAAACCGTTGGGCGTTATATGGAAGTTTGGAGAATAATAAGTTGAGCGTAGCTTCCAGCCAGTTAATGGAGGCGGGAACTTCAACCAGCCTGAATTCGGCCCTATTCCGTATGTCTGACGGAATATCCTTGATGCGAATATGATGTTTGGAGGTATTCATACACAGAACCGTTACTTCGTGCCCAAGCATCGAAAATCCTTTGGTCATATTCATACAGGCAATGGCTCCTCCGTCTTTCGGTGGCCATGGTACTTTATTCATCAGTTGAAGTATTCGCATCTATTTAATTATCAGATTTTATTTTTTTTCAGGAAACTGAAACTGGCCAGTTTTTTGAAAAATAGTTGATAGCTTTCTAGATTCATAATTCCTGAATCAGTGGCTGCTTTATAGGTAAGCCAGAACCCAAGCGGTAAAAAGACCAGTGACGAAAACCACATCCCGATATCCATTGACCATGCATCTTCGCGGGCAAATTTTTCGCCTGTAATCAGTAAAACATAGTAGGCAATAAACATTAATATCGAAACAACCACGGGCATACCAAGCCCGCCCTTTCGTATGATTGCCCCAAGCGGGGCGCCAATAAAAAAGAAGATCAGACAGGCAAAAGACAGGGTAAATTTACGATGCCATTCCATGGCATAAGCATTAACCATTTTTTTTCGGTTATACATTTCATCTATCTGCTGACTGATGATTTGCGAATTGGTTCTTATGCTACCAATTGCCCGTTGATAAAGTTCCTGCTTTTCGAAAGTGCTCAATGAAGTAATTAGCTGATCAACATCAACCAGTGTGTCAGGCTTCAGGTGTGGGTTAATCCTAATCGAATCATTGGGATTAGCCAGCCAGGCAACTTGTTTGGAAACAGGACCCACATAGCTCAATGAAGCGGCGAACCTCCAAATTCGCAGCTTGTAATCCGAAAACAAGGAATCGGCCCGATGGTTCAGCTGACTAACATTCATCGCCCGGGAACCATGAGTAAAAAGTTTTTCGTCGGTCCGCGTAAACTCAAAATCAAGCATGCTGATATTGATGACTTCTTTCTTAAATAATTCCCGTTGAAAGGGAAACCGACGTTCAGCTCCCTGACGGCGTTCTTTACCTTCGGTATAACTGTGCCCGTTATATAAGGTAATTGACATAAATTTTTTATCTTCGGTCACTTCCATTTTACCTGAATCGGCAATGGTCACGTTTACATTTCCATCATTGTTCGAATGATCGTAAATCATGACATCATAAAGCATATTGTTGTTTTTGCCTTTGCGTTCCACTTTGATGCTGTAATTGGGCATGTCGTTTGAGAAAACACCTTCCTTAACCACCATTTCAGGTTTTTGCTGCTTCACACTAAAGAGCAAGGCATAAAACCGCAAGTTTGTTTGAGGAAGGATATTGTTTGAGAAGTAAAACGCAACCGAGGTCAGAATAAGGGCAACAACCAGCAGAGGCCGCATAATCCGGAAAAGGGAAATGCCGGATGCTTTCATGGCCACCAACTCATAATTCTCGCCCAGATTTCCAAAAGTCATGATGGATGCCAGCAGCATGGCCAACGGAAATGCCAGTGGCACAAGACCAAATGAAGCATAAAGCAGCAACTCGGCAACAATATTCCATTCGAGTCCTTTACCAACTAATTCATCAATGTATTTCCACAGAAATTGCATCAGTAGAATAAACACACAAATGAAAAAGGTCATAAAAAACGGACCCAAAAAACTTTTTATCATAAACCGGTGAAGTCGCTTCATGCTCTGTGCTTGCGTATTGAAAACGATTACAAAACTAAGTTATTTTGAATAATTAAAAAGGGGAAGATGTATCCCTTCGTCATATTTAGGAGTATTTAACTGAATAACTCAGATCATTGAAAAATATTAAAAAGGAAAGGTAAGATCACTAGGAACCAAGTAACTGTTTTAATTTGGCTATTTGGGTATTCCACAGGTCATTGGTTTCTTTTACTTCGTCTGCATCAGCAAAATCAACAATCATAAGCGAAACATCGTTGGTTAAATCATCAAGTGCAATCACAAATTCAAAATATGATTCATCATTATCAAATTCATCGCCAATCCATTCGTAACGAACTGATCTGTTTTCCTTGTGATTTTTCTTTTCAGCAACCTGATTCGTATCTCCCCAAATAAAAGTAAATACATTACCTTTAACCCTTACATCATCAGCAAACCATTCTGCGAGTCCAGATGCTGTACTAAGTCTGTTAAACAGTACTTTAGGCGAGCAGTTGATAATGTATTCCAATTGTAATTTTGTTTTTCCAGACATAGGTTATTTGATTTTTCGCAAGATATGGATTTAAACAGTAAAACACAACGTATCAGAAATTGTGGCTGATCTTTTTTAATATTTTTAATCCCCGACAGCCAACGAATAAATAAAGTACTATATTTGCAACCGCAAAAAAGAGCCTTGGTGGTGAATTGATGCATGTTCATATTGGCATAATGGCGAGGTAGCTCAGCTGGTTAGAGCGTATGATTCATAATCATGAGGTCGCGAGTTCAAGTCTCGCTCTCGCTACTTGAAAATAAAGCAGTTAAGAATATTTCTTAGCTGCTTTTTTCGTTTGATAAACCTAGCTTTCAATTTTATCAAGGTTACTGACTATTGCTCCACATGCGATTCGGCCTTTGAGGTCCACCTGTCTTTCCCAAGATGCATTTGTAAACCTATTGAACCGCCAAACTCCCTGCCAACAAAAAGGCTGGGCTTTAGCGAAAACTTATCTTTTAAAAGTATATCAGCCTCAAAATATCCACCTAAAACATAACTGCGGTCCCACAAAAAACCTGGTATATAGCTTATTCCAGCCCTCCCGACACTATGGTCCACTTGTCCAAAACCGCTTCCTATCCCAAATTGGAATCCTCCGGGAGGACCCATCAAATGATAATTAGTCATCAAATTGGCTTCCACAAAAAAATCATCCTTTTGACCAACCCAAACACCAATAGCAGGTATAATCCCGTTTGTTTCTCCTTCCCAGGCTCCAAAGCTAAAACCAAGTGTTCCTCCTGCATATAGGGTGCTGTAACTTGTCATTATATTCATGGCGGTTGACTGATAACTGAATTCATTCGGTTCATTAGAGCGGTCGCTGTTAGAATAAACATTGGTGCTAATCGTGAGGTGGCGATTTTCGGTGGGCTTGTAGTGATAAGAAATACCTGCTCCCAGAGTTGAATAATTTCTTTTCAGAATTTCTGTTACATTTCCGTCGCAGTCAAAATGCTTTTCGGGGTAACTTCCGACACTACCAAAAGTATTGATACTAAACCAACCTTTATATTCCTTAGCGGATAACTTCTCTTTTTTGTCCACATTTACCTGGCTCATCGTCAATAAGGAAAAGATAAGCAGCAAAGGAAAAATCCTGCGAAGTTGTGGCGGAATTGTTTGACAGTATATGTGATAGAAGTACAACGGCAATAAAAGGACCGTGAAAAAAGTCAAAGTAAGAACCTCAAAAGGGGCAAGCCAATTATCTGCCAGGGTCAGGAAAAGGGGAACGGATAGAAAAAGCAGCAATTCACGGTTAAAATTAACCTGATGTTTTTTTTCAACCTGAAAGGACTCTGATCGAAGTCTTGTTTCACGGTAAACAAGTATGATGACAATGATGCTGGTTGCTGCTAAAATCATCCATTGAACAAATTTGATTCCCAAAAATGTTTCTCCTAATTGGCCTGTCATTACAGATTCTCTGAAGAATTCATTGACAAACCGGAATCCGGCGTAACAAAGGATAGCAAAAAGAAACCGGCTTCCGGATGCTTTCCATGTTTTTCGGGTTAAGTAAACAAGGAGACAGATGATCAGGCAGAAAAGCAGATCATAGATTTGTGTGGGGTGCATGGGAAGTGATAAAGCGCTTGTGTCAGGTATTTGCATATTGGCGGTTTGTATTTGAAATACCTTAAAATTATTCCCATACTGCACGGCCCACGGTAAAGTAGTTGTGATTCCATAGCAACAACCACCAAAAAGACATCCTAAACGTGTAATTGCAAGACCTATCGGCAGCGCATAAGCCAGGTTATCCAGCAAAGGAAGGTCGAATTTAAGCCAGTGTTTAGCTATCAGTAGTCCGGCAATTAAACCCAGGATTCCACCCAGTACCGAGCGTCCGGTTTCAGGTAGGCCATTACCTTTAAGAAGTTGCTGCCAACTAGCTGCATTCATGGTGACCAGTTTGTTTCCAATAATAAAGAACAATACACCGAATAGGGTAATTAACAACCAGGTACTCACCGGATATTTTTTTCTTAATCCGGCGAAAATAAATATTCCTGCAGATATCAGAAATGCAGCTAAGTAGAACAGGCCATACAAAAAAGAATGTTCAGTTGTGGTAATGATAAATAGGTGTTTCATAGAATGTCTGGTTTATAAGGTTTATGAGGACATTGATTCTATATGATGAAAGATAGCCAGTATTTACCAGAATAACAAGTAGTTAAATATTTTATAAGAACAATAAAAAAGCGTTTGGAATGATTAGTTCAAAAGAATCAATCTATCGAAACATAGATTTTTAAATAAACGTAAAAGGTTACATTGCCATTCAAATAGGTCAACAAATTGACTCATTGCATTTTTGAGCATACATCTTTGAAAACTGATAAGTTATGAGGCTACGAATTAATTCTGTATTTTGTTTTATTAAATTCATTGTCATTTTAGTAATTCTACTAAATAGTTGCCAGAAAGAAGCTGAGATTGCCATAGGAGCGAACTTTGAAGGTGGGATCATTTTTTATATGGATAACACTGGAGAACATGGTTTGGTAGCTGCTCCGAAGGATCAAGGATATCAGTATTTTACGGAATATCAATGGGGCTGTGTTACTAATGCAATTTCTGGAGCAAATGGTTCATTAATAGGAACCGGCAATCAAAACACTATAGATATAATAAACGGCTGCCCCGAAACGAATACTGCAGCATATATTTGCTCGAACTTAGAATTAAATGGCTATTCAGATTGGTATTTACCTTCGAAAGATGAACTGAATCTATTGTATAATAATCTAAAAATAAAGAATCTTGGTAGCTTTAGAAGTACAGCACCCATCTTCACCGAATATGATGCTTTTTATTGGAGTTCCACTAAATTTGAATCTTCAGTTGCTGGAAGGGAAATTTTAAGTGCTTGGTGGCAAAACTTTAAGACAGGGGGACAAGATGCTGGTTCTAGCAGGAACAATAGTGCTTACGTGCGTGCAATCAGAGCTTTTTAAAAATGAAAAAGTCATTGGGTTAAAATCTTGTATTTTACTCCCATTGAAAAGCCAGGTACATACAGGATTTGCTGCCGGTGTTCCGGATTGCATGAGAAATATTTGAACCCAGAAAATAAATATCACCAACTTGACCCGGATAAATTCCATCTCCGATTTCCATTTCAGTGGTTCCCTCCATCATAATCACAATTTCGGCGGGTTTGTGGGTATGTGGTTCATGACTTTTAATTGCAGGGTTCAAAGTGGTAACATGCATTTCGATCCGGTCAGACATGGCTGATTTACGGTCAAAGTACCGGCGAATCCCGCCTTTATCGTGAGCAGTAAATTTGATATTGTCCCATTCCAGAAGGATTGAACCTCCGGCGTTTTTCCCACGATCGGCCGAAAGCGGTTGTTTTGATTTATATTTAATAATGTAATAGGTGGCATCTGACTTTCCTATATTTTCTATTCCGTGTTTATCTCCCGGCATAATTAAAGCCACGCTGCCAGGGTTTAATATTTTGCTAACTTCATTTACGGTGACTTCTAAAAGGCCTTCTTTCACAAAAATAATTTCTTCGTAATCAGCATGAATTTGACTCCCGTGAGGAGCTTTCCCGGGCAGAAGTGTCGTTGTATGAATTTCGAAGTTTTCAAGATGTGTTGTTTCACCGTTGATCAAATTTCGTTTTTCACCGGAATCGGTTTTTTCAACCTTGGCAGTTGAATAGCTGTAAACTTTCGACTCAACAAGTTTTGACTCTGGTTCATAACTGAATATTCCAAGAACCATCAGAAAAAGAGTAATTATTTTCATTTTTAAGATCATTAGTATCTGTTTGAATTCCGAAAATTTTTGCAGCCCAACGTCCTAAACTTTCCCCGTGTTGGTGAGCCTGTCGAACCAGGGGGAACGGGAAGGGGGCTAGATTTCAGCAAAATACTTATAAAACAGCGGTATCGTCCGTATCCCGTTGAAAAACTGTTCCAGCGAAAAGTTTTCGTTGGGCGAGTGAATGGCATCCGATTCAAGGCCAAAGCCCATTAAAATTGTTTTAATTCCAAGCACTTGTTCAAATGTGGAGATGATCGGAATACTCCCTCCGCTGCGAACCGGAACCGGCCTTTTTCCATACACATCAACGTATGCTTTTTCTGCTGCGCGATAAGCCGGAAGATTAATCGGGCAGCCATACCCGTATCCGCCATGCAGGTAAATCACCTCAACTTTAACAGTCTTTGGAGCAATTCTTTCGAAATGATCCTTAAATAAAATAGCAATTTTCTGGTGATCTTGATTCGGCACCAACCGGCACGATATTTTTGCAAATGCCTTGGATGGCATTACCGTTTTGGCGCCTTCACCCATGTAGCCTCCCCATATTCCGCAAACATCAAAACTTGGACGTATGCCGGTTCGTTCGGTAGTTGAATATCCTTCTTCTCCTGAAACTTCAGCAATATCGAGCGACTTTTTGTAATTCTCCAGATCGAATGGAGCCTGAGCCAGCAGTGTGCGTTCTACAGACGAAACTTCAATTACATCATCGTAAAATCCGGGAATAGTAATCCGGCCATTTTCATCGGTCATTTGAGCGATCATTTTGGCCAGTACATTAATCGGATTGGCTACTGCGCCACCAAATAATCCGGAATGTAAATCTTTGTTTGGTCCGGTAACTTCAACCTGCCAGTATGCCAATCCGCGCAAGCCTGTGGTGATTGATGGGATATCCGGAGCAATCATTGAGGTGTCAGAAACCAGGATAATATCGGCTTTCAGCATCTCTTTATGCTGTTCGCACCATTTGCCCAGGTTGGGTGAACCGATTTCTTCTTCACCTTCAATCATGAATTTCACATTGCAAGGCAGGGTATTGGTACGCACCATTAGTTCAAACGCTTTGGCATGCATCATGCTCTGGCCTTTATCGTCGTTGGCGCCACGGGCCCAGATTTTCCCTTCGCGTATTTCAGGTTCAAACGGGGGCGATGTCCACAATTCAAGCGGATCAACTGGCATCACATCCATGTGAGCATATATCAGTACAGTGGGTTTGGCCGGATCGATGATTTTTTCGCCGAAGGTCACCGGATTTCCATCCGATTCATACACTTCGGCACGGTCAGCACCCGAATTCAGCAAGGTTTGCTTCCAGTATTCGGCTGCCCGGTACATTTCTGGTTTGTTGGCTTCAATGGAGCTGACAGACGGAATCCGGATCAGTCCGAACAGTTCCTCCAGAAAACGGTCTTTGTTTGCTTCAATATACTTTTCGATGTGTTCCATGTGGAATATTTTTAGTTGTCGTTGTTGTAATTGTTGTATTCGTTGTCTTTGTTGCCTGTAAAAATAGCGGTTTGGTTTCGTTTGATCTATGAATTATTTCAGGCTTGCTGATTGAAAAACTGTTACTGGTTGCGGGATTCGTGTTGCAGTTTCCGCCATTCCTTTGAAATAGTAAATGGTAAATAATCAAATGGTAAATAATTTAAACAGTCGCTCCGATAAATTGTTGCTGGTACTCGCCCGGAGTGTAGCCGGTTTGTCGTTTGAACATCCGGTTAAAATTCGAAATGTTGTTGAACCCGCACTCGAAACAAATCTGCGAAATTGACAAATGGTTTTCGATCAATAGCTTGCATGCATAACCAATGCGCATTTCATTCACGAAAAAGATAAAACCCTTCCCTGTTTTTTCTTTGAAATAACGACAAAACGAAGCTGTAGTCATTCCAATTTTGGCAGCAACTTCTTCCTGTGTAATTTTTCGCTGATAATTGGTGTTTATAAAATGCATGATTTTATCGAGCCGGTTATTTAGCTCCCTGTGATCTTCCAATAAGTAAGCTTTGCTGGCCAGAATACGGTAATTTTCAATCCTTGACATCGTGTCCATCAACTTAATGAAATAGAGCATTCGATCTAATCCGTTTAGCTTCAGAAGGCGTTTCAGCATTTTTCCAATTTTCTCACCCGAAGGATTATTGAAATGAATTCCACGTGCTGCCCGTTTAAGTAGCTCACTGATACGGTGAAATTCAGGATAGGCACTAATTTCATCCCTGAAAAAGTCCTTGTGAAACTGAACTACAATGGCATTCACCCGGTTTGAATTTTCAGGATTATTCTGTATTTCACTTTTCCAGAAATGCGGGAGATTACTACCCATCAGCGTGATGTCGCCTTCCTGAAATGGCTCAACACTGTCGGCCACAAATCGTTTCCCTGAACTTTTAAGCACATAAACAATTTCAAATTCGCTGTGAAAATGCCAGGGATAGGTAAAATGCGGGAAGTCGTCCCATTTTACTTTAAGCATGGTACGTGGCGCAAAGCTCACCTGTTCGTGCATGATCTTCATTGGCTGAAGTATTTGATGTTTCGCAAAAATAGTATAAATGCCTGTTAAAATAGTACTGGCTATTGTGTCGTGGAACAGCTAATTTTGAAAAAATCAATGTTTCCTAAGATTTAACTATGGTTTATTCTAATTTTACTTTTTTACTCACCCCCTTCGCATCTTCGATGCTCTTCCCCTCTCTTCCTGAAGAGAGGGGGGAAGTCCGCCAGCGGACTTCGGGGTGAGTTTGATGAATTGATAAAACAAAACCAATATCATGACCAACAAACAATGGAACTTGCTGCTTGATATAATCAACCGAAAACACAAGGGGCCTGCGCCTGTCGGCTTTATCATCGACAGCCCCTGGTTGCCAGGTTGGGCTGGCCTTTCAACTTTCGATTATTACGCCAGTGGCAAACAGTGGTTCGAAACCAACAAAAAGGCAATCGAAACTTTTCCTGATGCGATTTTTCTTCCCGGATTCTGGGCGGAATATGGTATGTGCAGCGAACCTTCGGCTTTCGGCGCGAAACAGGTTTGGCATGAAAGCAGCTTGCCTCATGCAGATAAAACAATCCATTCGGTTGATGATATTGCCAGTATCAAAAAACCCAATCCAAAACTGGACGGATTATTGCCGTTTATTATTCAAAGACTAAAGGAATTTGAGCCTTCCATTCACGAAATGGGGCACGAAATCAAGTTCGCCATTGCCCGTGGACCGCTGAATATCGCCACATTTCTGATGGGAACCACCGAATTTATGATGGCTTTGATGATGAACCCGGAAGAAGCCCACCAACTTCTGAAAATCATTTCCGAATTTACAGTTGATTGGCTGCGTCACCAAAAAGAACAGTTTCCTTCCATCGAGGGAATTCTGGTTTTGGACGATATCGTAGGTTTTGTTGGCGAAGACGAGTGCCACGAATTTGTGGTTCCATACCTGAAACCAATTTTTGCTGCCTTCGAAACCAAAGTGCGCTTTTTTCACAATGATGCACAAGGATTGATCAGCACTCCTTTTTTGAAGGAAATCGGAATTAATTTGTTTAATTTTAGCTTCGAACATTCGATCAACCAAATCCGCGAACTGGCTGGTCCGGAAGTTGCTCTGTTAGGGAACCTTCCTCCCCGCGACGTATTGGCTGCCGCTTCTCCTGAAGAAGTAAAGATGAAGACCGAACAAATGTGGAACGAGGTTCAGGACAAAAAAGGCATCGTTTGGTCGTGTGGCGGCGGAGTTCCCCAGAACGTTCCGACCGAAAACATGCAGGCATTTATTGAAACCATTCAAAAACTTGAAAAATTATGAAGATTCTATTGGAAAGCTGTTCAAATTTTCTCCGTAGGAGATTCATATCAATAGAATTTGTGCAAAGACAATTTATTTCCCGTAGGGAATTAATCAAATTGGGCCAATGTCCTAACGGACAAATGCGTGCTATGGTATTTCCTTCTATTGGCATTCATGCCCTACCGGGCAAAATGGAACTACAAACAGTTTTTAAACATCTATTTATTCTTTTAATATCATTTTTTTGTTTGTCAGCAACTGCTCAGGACCTTCTGAAATTTGAAGTTCAGGCCGGTAATACCGATCGCACTGATTGCCCGGTCAACCTTTCTGTTGATCAGTGGAACTGCAATACCGATTCCCTGAAACTGGCGCTTTTTGAAATCAACGGAAAGATGGAAACTGCAGTTCCATTTCAGTTGGAAACCGCTTCAGGAGCCAAAATCTGGTTCATATTAAACGGACAAACACTCAAAAACACCAAACGCACTTTTGTGTTACGGAAAACAGTTAATCCGCCAACTTTTAAATCGGGAATAAGCGCCATCAGTAAAGACGGAGCTTTAAACCTGAAGTCTGGCGAAAAACCTATTTTGAGTTACCAGATTGAGACGGTCAATCCGCCAAAAGGTGTAAGTCCGCTATTTAAACGTTCAGCCTTCCTGCATCCGGTTTATTCGCCCGGAGGCGAAATCCTGACCCGCATTCAGGCGCCCGATCATTACCATCATTACGGAATCTGGAATCCCTGGACCCTCACATTCATCGGCAAACGCGAAGTTGATTTCTGGAATTTGTACAAAGGCCAGGGGACTGTTCGTTTTGCCGGCCTCATTTCGCAGATCGAAGGCCTGGTTTATACCGGATTCAAAACACTTCAGGAGCATATTGACTTTGGAGCTGTTGGCGGTGATGCTATTGCAATGAACGAACTTTTCGATGTCCGGGTCTGGAACCTGAACAATCAACGCTTCATGTTTGATTATGCGAGTACCCTGAATACGCCGCTCGATTCAGGTATTCTGCTTGCAGCGTACCGCTATGGTGGTGGAATAGGCTGGCGCGCTACTGAAAAATGGACGAAAGACAACAGTTCGGTGTTGACTTCGGAAGGAAAAACACGTAAAGATGCCGACGGAAGCAATGCCCGATGGTGCGTGGTTGAAGGCGAATCGGCAACCAAAGAAGGTCGCTCCGGAATATTGTTCCTGAGTTATCCGGCCAACCGGATGCACCCTGAACCCATGCGCGTTTGGCCCATGGATGCCAATGGCGGACGTGGCGATATGTATTTTGAGTTTTGCCCCATCCGGCACAAAGACTGGAAAATAGAAAAAGGAAGCGACTATACCCTGAGATACCGCCTGATTATTTTCGATGGCAAAATGACTTCGGAAGAAGCTGAAAATTACTGGCAGGCTTTCGCTAATCCACCTGCGATAACTATTTTGAAATAATTTTTTGCCAGTTGCTGGCAGCTAGCCGCTGTCAACTGGCAAAACCAAAAACCTTTTTCAAACAAATCGTATATGAAACTCAAACTGATCCTTATCAACTTTTTATTTCTGATCCTTATTGCAGGATTAACTCAGGCACAATCAAAAATATCAGCGGTCAAAAAAGGCGCAAAAATCGATGTGACTATTGACAACCTGTTTTTCACCAGCTACATTTTTGCCGAAAACGAAAAATATCCGTTCTTCTACCCTGTGAACGGCCCATCAGGTGCAAGTGTAACATCGATGCGAAACGGGACGTATCCGCATCACAGTTCACTTTTCTTTGGTTGCGACCGCGTGAATGGCGGCAATTACTGGCAGGAAGGCCTGGAACGTGGACAAATTGTATCGCTTCGGGAAGACATTCTCGAAAACGATGGTCCACGTGTGGTGATCGAAAACGAATGTATCTGGAAACGTCCGGGTGCAGTTTCACCGGTGAAAGACCTTCGAAAAATAACGATTACCGCGCCATCCAAAGAATTATTCCAGATAGATTTTGAAGTAACTATGGAAATGTTATTGGATGTTACCATCGAAAAAACCAATCATTCACTCTTCTCCGGAAGAATGGATCCCGCATTGGCAGTGACCAGTGGCGGAACAATGATTAATGCGGAAGGCGCTACCGGAGAAAAAGGAACTTTCGGAAAAGCATCTCCCTGGATGGATTGCTTTGGAAAAAGAGGCGACAAAATTGAAGGAATGGCCATTATGCAACACCCTTCGAACAACTGGTATCCTTTGCCCTGGTTTACCCGCGACTACGGATTTTTCTCGCCGACACCCATGTACTGGCCAGCCGACGATAAAGCGACAGTCATGAAAAAGGGAGAAACCATCAAACTGAAATACCGGGTTCTGGTTCACTCCGGAACAAACGAAACGGCAAAGATTGCAGCGGAATTTAAGAAGTATGCAGCAGACTAGTTCCAAGTTTCAAATTCCAAATTCCATGTCCACACTTGGAATTTGGAATTTGAAACTTGGACTTTTCAGAAATCATAAATAATCAATCAAAACTAATAAATCCAAACCTATGGAACGACGTAATTTTTTGAAACAGACGGTTACCGGCGCTGCCGGAGCCATTATATTACCGACCATTATTCCATCCAGTGTGATGGGTAAAAATGCGCCCAGTAATAAAATTAACATCGGGCAGATCGGTTGCGGCCGTATTGCCCGCGATCACGATATGCCTGGCACATTACGGCATGAGGTTGCCCGGATGATTGCAGTATGCGATCTGGATAAAAATCGGCTCGCAGATGGTAAAAAATTGGTGGAGGACTACTACAAAAAGAAAACTGGTCAGGATAACTACGTAAACGTTAAAATGTACGACGATTACAAAGACATGCTTCTCAGCAAGGACATTGATGCAGTCATTATCAGTACTCCCGATCATTGGCATGCGCAACCTGCCATTGAGGCTGCATTGGCAGGGAAACATGTTTACGTGCAGAAACCTACCTCGTTAACCGTTACTGAAGGCCGGATAATGGCCGACATTGTAAAGGAAAAAGGAATTATCCTTCAGGTAGGAACCCAGCAACGATCTTCAACACAATTCCGGGTGGCTGCCGAGTTAGTCCGAAACGGACGTATCGGTCGCCTTCATACCGTAAAAATTGGTTTGCCCGGCGATCCATCAGGTCCTGAAGCTGCCGAAATGCCCGTACCAAAAGGCTTCAACTACGATATGTGGCTGGGCGAAACACCATACGTTCCTTATACCGAAATTGGCGTTCATCCGCAGGTTGGATATGGCCGTCCCGGTTGGTTGCGCCGCGAACAGTTCGGGGCAGGAATGATTACCGGATGGGGGCAACATCATTACGACTCGGCTGCATGGGGTATGAATACTGAATATACCGGGCCGATCTCCATTCAGGCCGTGGCCGAGTTCCCGAAATCAGGTTTGTGGGATGTTCACGGCGATTTTATGGCAAAGGCCGAATATGCCAATGGAATTTCCATGTACACCAGCGGTGGTTATCCAAACGGTATCCGCTACGAGGGCACTGAAGGCTGGATTTTTGTCTCGCGTGGCGACTATGTGGCTTCGGCCAGTGATCCGGTTTCGAAAGCCAGAAGCGCCAAAGCTTTGGATGCCAGCGATCCGAAAATTTTGAGTTCAGTCATCGGCGAAAATGAAATTCATCTCTACAAAAGTGATGAGCAACATGGTAACTGGCTCGAATGTATCCAGACCAAAAAAGAACCTATTTCGCCCACTGAAATTGGGCACCGGGCTTGTTCCATTTGCCTGATCACCCATATTGCCATGAAGATGAACCGCAAGCTGAGATGGAATCCGGGAACTGAGCGTTTCGAACACGACGATGAAGCCAATGCGATGCTAAGCCGGCCAGAGCGTTTTCCTTATGGAATAAGTAATATAAAGAGGAAATAAGAGGAAAAAGCGCATTCTGTGTTGGTTTTCGATTACTGGATGCGCTTCATTTTTTCAACTATCTGTCAGAATAATGTCCTTTGGCCGATACAACCACCACGCTGACGGTTTCTTTGTAGATTTTGTAAATCAATCTGTCTTTTCGGTTGATTTGTCTCGACCAGTAACCAGATAAACGGTATTTCAGGCGTTCGGGAGAACCAATACCTGATTGGGGATGTTCTGAAAGTTCTTCAAAGATCTGCTCAATTCTACGGATCGTATTTTTGTCACCTGATTTATGATGTGCCTGAAGTTCTTTTCTGGCATCGGGATCAACGCTTACAAAATACTTTCCCATATATTTTTTTGATCTTTGATTTGAATTACCTTCCCTGCAGCAATTTCTTCTTCAGCCTTTTTAATTTTGGCAATTAGTTCCGGATTGGTTGACATTCGGTCAATCTCGGTCAAAGGCGACAGCATATATGATTTTCTTTTGCTCCGTTGTACAATTACCTGTTCGTTTTGATCAACCAGATCAAAGTATTTTTTTTGGTTGTCCCTGAATTCACGGCTGCTAATTATGACCATAGTAATAAATTTTTTGTGTACCAAATTGGTACAAATATAGTGTGATTTATTGAACTTTCAGGCAAAATAAAATAAACAAAAAACAAGGAGCAGCTACAATTGTTATTAAAACATATGGTTGTTGTATGCACCACTTCGAAATCGCTGGCAAAAGCCAACCATAAAAACATTAATTGAAGAAAACTTAAATGAGCAAACCAAATTTTGATTTAAAAGGAAAAGTAGCCGTAGTTACCGGTGGCGGTGGCGTTTTAGGGGGAAGCATTTCGAAAAGCTTGCTTGAAGCCGGAGTCATAGTTATTATTCTCGATATCAGGGAAGAAGCGATTGAACGCAGAATGTCTGAACTTGCAGAAATTGGCGAAGTTCACGGCTTGGTTTGCGACATATTGAACATGGAAAGCCTGAAATCGGTATCTGCCAAAGTTGTTGAATTGTATGGTCAGATTGATATTTTAGTGAATGCTGCAGGTGGAAATATTCCCGGGGCAACGCTGTCCGAAGATCAAACTATTTTTGATATGAAAATGGTTGATTTCAACAAAGTAACTGATCTGAACATCAACGGGACAGTGATGCCATGTATGGTTTTTGGCGAAGTGATGGCGAAAAACGGCAAAGGTAGTATTATCAATATTTCGTCAATGGCAACCTATTCAGCAATTACGCGCGTGCCTGGTTATTCGGTAGCCAAAATCGGGATCAATATATTCACCCAATGGCTGGCCGCTGAACTTGCCATGAAATTTGGCGAGAAGGTTCGGGTAAATGCGATTGCTCCAGGCTTTTTTATCGGCGATCAGAACCGGGCAATCCTCATCAATCCGGATGGATCGTACACCGACCGAAGCCTCAAAGTATTGGCGAAAACTCCTATGAAACGATTTGGCGACATCACCGAATTGAATGGACTGGTACAATTCCTCTGTTCCGATGCCGCCAGCTTCATCACTGGTGCAATTATCCCGGTTGACGGAGGTTTCAGCGCCTATTCGGGAGTATAAAGCCCCCTTCCCGTTCCCCCAAAGTGGGGGAAAGCTTTGGCCACTGGATTGCGAAGAATTTCACTATTTTAATGTGAATGAATTTGAAAACTATATTACAGACCTGAAATATTCATAAATGCTTTTCTTTCTCCCCTCTTTGGGAGGGGTCGGGGAAGGCTGGTAATCTTACTTATGGCACTCGAAAAATCATGGCGTTGGTTTGGTTTCGGCGATCCGGTTCAGTTATCGGACCTGAAACAGATTGGAATTGAAGGAGTGGTTACCGCACTGCACCACATTCCAAATGGCGAAGTTTGGCCTGTCCCGGAAATCATGAAAGTAAAATCGGCCATCGAAGCTCATGGAATGCGCTGGACAGTGGTTGAAAGTTTGCCTGTTTCAGAAGGGATTAAAACCCGAAATGCTGATTACGAACGTTTGGTTGCCAATTATAAACAATCACTCCGGAATTTGGGCGAATGTGGCATTGACACCGTTTGCTATAATTTTATGCCCGTACTCGATTGGGTACGAACCAGCTTGCACTATCAGTTGCCCAATGGGGGAGAAGTGATGTATTTCGACTTTGCCACTTTTGTTGCATTCGATGTGTTTATTCTTAAACGCCCCAATGCAGCGACTGAATATCCGGAAGATATTGTAGCAAAAGCAGAACAGATCAGTACGGCTATGTCTGAAGAAGAACAGGAAAAGCTTGCTCACAACATCATCATCGTTTCACAGGGTTTTATTGATGGTACTATTGATAGTTCTGTTACCGATTACAAAAATGCGTTCCTTCAATTTCTGGAAACTTACAGCCATATTGACCGTGATAAATTACGCGAACATTTATCGCTTTTCCTGAAAGATGTAGTTCCGGTAGCCGAAGAATCTGGCGTGAATCTGTGTATTCATCCCGACGATCCGCCGTTTCCGGTGCTTGGCCTGCCCCGTATCGTCAGTACTCAGGACGATCTGGAATGGATTTGCGACCAGGTTGATTCAACTGTCAACGGCCTCACTTTTTGTACCGGCTCCCTGTCGGTAAACCGGGAAAATAATCTGGAACAAATTGTACAGAAACTGGGACACCGCATTCATTTTACCCACTTGCGCAACAATGTGTTTTTAGAAAACCGCGCTTTTCACGAGTACGGCCACATCGAAGGCGATGTGGATATGTACCCCATTGTAAAAGCCTTGCTGAAAGAGCAAATCCGCCGTAAAGAATCCGGTCGTAAAGATTTCCGGATTCCATTCCGTCCCGATCATGGCGTTAAAATGCTCGATGATTACAACCGTTCAGCTAATCCGGGTTATCCGCTGATTGGCCGTCTGAAAGGACTGGCCGAATTATCCGGAATGCAGATGGCGATAGAGAGGGAATTGAATAACCCCATCCCCGACTCTTCCAACTCAACTATGAAGTAATTAAATCCATCGTATGAATACACATTTACCCTTCTGTTTGAAATTTATAGTTACAGGATATTTTGTTCTTTTCGGTGTAATTTCATTTTCTCAAACTGTACCCAAAGAGTTTAAATTAGCCATCGTCCAGATGTATGTTGAACCGGGCAACCTTGAAAAGAACCTGTCAAATGCCGGGCAACTCATCCGCGAAGCTGCAGCCAACAAGGCTGATGTGATTTTGCTTCCTGAAGTCATGGACCTCGGCTGGACACATCCTTCAGCGAAAGAATTTGCCTATGCAATTCCTGACGGGAAAACCTGTCAGCAACTTTGTAGAATGGCAAAGGCAAATCATGTTTACCTGTGTTGCGGTATGGTTGAAAAAGACGGGAGTGCAATCTACAATTCGGCAGTAATCATTGATAATAAAGGAAAGGTACTGATCAAACACCGAAAACTGAATGAACTCGACATCGCGCACGACTTGTACGCACAAGGCGACCGGTTGGGGGTTTGCTCCACTCCCTGGGGGACTTTCGGATTAATGATTTGTGCAGATGGTACAGCTAAAGATCATGTGCTTGCCCGCTCGCTTGGCTACATGGGTGCAGATGTGATTTTGTCACCTTCAAGCTGGGCTGTGCCTCCCGATCATGACAACTTAAAAGATCCTTATGGCAAAACATGGTTCGATGCATATATTCCCGTCGCCAGTGAATTTGCCTTGTGGATTGTTTCGGCGAGCAATGTTGGACCCGTTACCGAAGGGCCGTGGAAAAACTGGAAGTGTATCGGATGTTCAATGGTAATTGGTCCTGATGGCAAAGAAAAACTCATTGGTCCCTATGGCGAAAAAGCTGAAAAAATTCTCTACTGTACAATCAAACCAACACCTCGTCCGGCACGCGGAACCGGATGGTACAATTTTAGTCCGGAAAAATGAATTCCTACAAAAATCTAAACTAAAAAAAAATGAAACCAACTTTGAAGGTAGCGCTTATCGTTTTGCTTTTGATCGGTATTTCCTATTGCGGTAATGCCCAGTTTATATGGCCAAATGGTGCAAAAGCGGCCATTTGCCTAACTTATGATGATGCACTGGATGGACACCTTGATTATGCTATTCCACAATTGGATTTGGCTGGGCTGAAGGGCACTTTTTTTTGTACCGGAAATTCCACATGTCTTTCCAAAAGGATGAACGAATGGAGAATGGCTGAAAAAAACGGACACGAGTTGGGAAATCACACCTTATTTCATCCCTGCCTGGCAATCAGACCTGATGGGACGAAGTTTGACTGGGTAAAGCATGAATATGATCTTCAAAACTACAATCTTCCGCAACTTATAAATGAATTAAAAACAGCCAGTACCCTGTTAAAAGCTATTGACGGACAGGAAGAGCGGACCTATGGATATACCTGCAGTGATTGTGCCGTGGGCGGAATTCCGTTTACAAATTCCTTAAAAGACCTGTTTACTGCAGCAAGGTCTGACGGTCCCATACCTGAAACTATGATTGGGTACAACATTTATCAAGCGCCAAGCTGGGGAGTGATTGACAACTCTGCCGACGAATTGATCGCTTATGTGAATAAAGCCAGGGAAAAGGGAACCATTGCCATTTTAATGTTTCATTCAGTAGGTGGCGGTTACCTCAATACAGGAGCCGAACAGCACCTGAAACTGGCTGAATACATCAGAAAAAACCGAAAAGATTTTTATTGCGCTACTTTCAAAGAGGTGATGAATTACATCAGGAATGCCCAATAAAATTTTTTGCCGAACAAGTTGAACCAGGAAAACCAGGCGCTATTTTCAAGTTTTCCTGAAAAATCATTCCTTAATCCCCATTTTCTGAATTCGTTTTGTTAAATTTATTGTTCGCTTCTGGAAATATCTTTCGGAACAGCAAATTAGAAACTAATCGAATGAAGGAAGAATTTTTACAGTTCGTATGGAAACAAGGACTGTTTACAAAAAATAACCTGAAAACTACCGACGGGCGATCGGTCGAAATCATTTCGACCGGGCAGCCAAATTCCGATTCCGGGCCTGATTTTTTCAATGCTCGTATCCGGATTGGCGAAACCGTTTGGGCGGGCAACATCGAGGTTCATCAAAAATCGTCGCACTGGTACCGTCACCGGCACAATACAGATGCAGCCTACGAAAACGTTATTCTTCATGTGGTCGAGTTGAATGACAGTCCGGTTCTGGTGAAAAGTCAACCCTTGCCGACATTGGAAATCACTTATCCGGCAGAGATTCTGGAAAACTATGAACAACTCCTTCGTTCAGCAAAATGGATTGCCTGCGAAGAGAAACTTCCGGATCATGATCCCTTTTTAATCCGGTTTTGGTTCAGCGCCCTGATGATCGAACGGCTTCAGTCTAAGACCGGTGATATCCTGGCCATTCTTGAGCAGAACAAAAACAATTGGAACGAGACTTTTTACCAGCTTCTGGCGCGCAACTTCGGAATGAAAACCAATGCGCTTCCGTTCGAATTGCTCGCCAAATCGCTCCCGTTGAATGTGATTTCGAAGCACAAAACCGATTTGTTCCAAATTGAAGCGCTGCTGTTTGGTCAATCGGGCTTGCTCAACGAAACACTTTTAGGCGATGATTATTTTTTATCGCTCCGGAAAGAATATTCGTACCTATATAAAAAGTACGGTTTGTCGGGCATTGAATCTCATCTGTGGAAATTTATGCGACTGCGCCCGATCAACTTTCCAACCATCCGGATTGCACAACTGGCCATGCTGATCCATCATTCATCGGCTTTGTTTTCGAGGATTCTGGAAACCGAAAATCCGGAAGAACTGAGGAAATTATTCGATGTTTCGGCTTCCGGATATTGGAATAACCACTACCGATTTAATAAAATATCGAACGACAATCATTCAAAAAAACTGGGAGAAACAGCTTTTAATAATTTGGCAATCAACACCATTGCACCTCTGTTGTTTGTTTATGGCGACCAGCATCTCGATCAGGNNAAAAAATGCTTAAATTGCCAGTTGGGAGCGAAGATCATAACTTCAGTCAATAATTAGAAATGAGCCAGCCGTTTAACAGATTTAAGGAAGTATCGAATAAAACCATCCGGACTGCAATTGTACTAATTGTACTACTACTATCTTCAGGCACTCTGTTTTATTGGGCACACGAAAAGTACCCGTTGATTGATGCTTTCTTTATGACTGTGATTACCATTTCGACAGTCGGGTTCGGCGTGATTCATCCACTTTCTGATTTCGGAAAGCTTTTTACTTCAGGATTGATCATGTTCAGTTTGGGCAGTTTGGCCTGGGTGGGTTCAAGTCTGGCCCGTTTTGTTTTCGATGGAGAATTAAAAGATTACTTAAAAACTTACCGAGTGGACAAAAAAATCATGAAACTGAAAGACCATACCATCATTGTTGGTTATGGAAGGAATGGAGAACAGGCTGCCATGGAGCTACGCGACTACGGCGTTGATTTTGTGGTTATTGACAAGCGTGAAACGGTCATGAACCGCATTCGTGAAGACGAAAACCTGCTTTACATCCATGGTGATGCCACACACGAAGAGATTCTGTTCCAGGCACGTATTGAACATGCCAAGGCATTGATTGCCACTACACCAAACGATGCTGACAACGTTTTTGTGGTGCTGACGGCGCGAAGTATCAATCCGGGATTGAAAATCATCAGCCGTGCTTCGGAGATGGAGTCAATTACCAAACTTCGCAGGGCAGGCGCTACCAATGTAATTATGCCTGAACGTATTGGCGGTCAGCGAATGGCTAAACTGGTTACTCAGCCCGATGTGGTCGAATTTCTGGAATACATACTCCTTCAGCAAAGTAAAGATGTAAGCCTCGAGGAAATTTCGTGTACTCAAATGGCCACCTGTTTTGTAAATAAAGCGCTTAAAGTGTTACATGCAAAAGACAAATCCGGTATCAACATTATCGGAATTAAAATCAGCGGCGCCAAATATGTTTTTAATCCTGATCCGGAACTCACACTCAGTCGCGGGGATCAGCTTTTTGTGCTTGGTTCACCAGTCCAGATTAAGGAGTTCAGGAATCTGCTGGAGAATCAGAAATAAATTAAAGGAAAGAGAAAAGAGGAAAAAGGAAAAAATCATTGGTCGTGAAATAAAGAAACTGTTTAAAATTTCTCCGAAGGAGATGAATATCAATAGAAAAGAAACATCATTAGACCAAATTTCCCGTAGGGAATTGATCCCACGCAATCGGGATATTAATGTCCTAACGGACAATTTCGTAAAGGTAATTCTCTAAGAATATTCATTTTATATCTTGATAAAATAGTACAAGGACTTGCAAAAATAATACTGTACTTCATTTCTTTCATAAGCTATCTTTAACAATTATTAACGAAACAACATGACTGAAAAGGAATGGCATTCCTCAAAATCATGTTCGCCCTCTACTGTCGGCTTATCTGATTGAATATCAAAGTCAATGAGTCGAAACATTCCGGAAACCTTTTTACTACATAATGATCCAAACTTTTTCTATTTTAAGTCATTAACCTAAAATTTGTATTCTATGAAAAAAAAGTGTGACCTTACCGGTTCATATCAAGGCCGGCAAAAATTTATTTGGTACACGAGGCTAACCATTCTACTCGTTCTGTTCAGCTTTCTCTCTGCGAGTGCTGCTACAGACTCTCGTTTCACTAATTTGGCATCTGGGGTTGACGACAGTTCCCCTGTTGCGCAGGAACAAAAATTCAACGTTAAAGGTACTGTGAAATCTCAAAGTGGTGAAGCAATTCCAGGTGTAACCATTACTGTAAAAGGAACAAATACAGGTATTATTTCTGATGTAAATGGAAATTATTCTTTATCTGCTCCAAGTGCAAAATCAACTTTGGTATTTTCCTTCGTAGGCTTAAAAACCCAGGAAATTGCAGTAAACAACCGGACTTCAATCAATGTGGTGATGGAAGAAGAAACCATCGGGTTGGAAGAAGTTGTGGCGGTAGGTTATGGTACTGTCAAAAAACGCGACCTTACAGGTTCAGTTGCACAAGTAAAGTCGGAGCGCCTCGAAAATGAAAAACCACAGTCGGTACAAGATGTTCTTCGTGGAAACATTGCCGGTTTAAGTGTAGGTTTTTCATCACTGGCCAAAGGTGGCGGTGATTTCGAAATCCGGGGTGACAACACGCTGAAAACCTCATCTTCTCCATTAATCGTGCTAGATGGTGTAATCTATCAGGGAGGATTGGAAGATATCAATCCAAGCGATATTGAAACCATTGATGTATTGAAAGATGCTTCTTCTTCGGCTGTTTACGGGGCTAGGGCAGCCAACGGGGTAATTATTATTACCACTAAAAAAGGTAAACAGGGCAAACCAATGATCAATGTTACATCAAGCGTTGGGGTGGCTACCATGGCAACACTTCAGGATGTACACGACCCTTATGACTTTATCAACTGGCGTACAGATGTAATGAAATCATTAAATTATTACAATGCGGCCACCAATCAAAAGCTTTATAAATTTGACGACCCGACTAAACTTCCTGAAGGTGTAACTGAAGCCATGTGGCGGGATGGCTCAACCGGAGAATTGCTCGATATTTGGTTGCCACGATTGGGATTGCTTCCTGTTGAGGTGAAGAACTACAAAGCCGGAACTCCGACTAAATGGGGAGATTTGGTTTTCCAAAACGGGTTACGCCAGGATCATAACCTCTCTTTATCAGGAAAAAAGGATGAAGTTACCTATTATTGGTCTTTAGGTTATAACAGCAACGAGGGAGTAATAGTGGGTGACAATTTTAAGACAATTCGAAGCCGTATTAATCTCGATGCCAAAGTAACCGACTGGTTAAATGTTGGTATTAACACACAGTTTGCCAATCGCGATGAAAGTGCAATTAGAGCAGCCTGGGGTCAAATTGTAAGCAGTTCTCCATGGGGTTCAATATATAAGGACGATGGCGTCACCATTCGGATCAGCCCGGTTGATGATTTAGGCCGTGGAGCAAAATATCCACTCTACGACAAAATGTATCAAAACCGCAGGAGGGTTTATAATACGCTTATCAGCAATCTTTACGCCAAAGTGACTTTGCCTTTAGGTATAACCTATC
The DNA here is from genome assembly GCA_003457135.1 of Prolixibacteraceae bacterium. Lineage (GTDB taxonomy): Bacteria > Bacteroidota > Bacteroidia > Bacteroidales > Prolixibacteraceae > Aquipluma. The sequence continues at coordinate 16,620 of DMSQ01000094.1, read as the reverse complement.
AACTCAATTTTGCACCACGATCAGAGTGGTACGAATATATGAACCACCAATCGGCACTGCACGAAGAATGGGCCAAGTTTGGAGGTCAGGCTAACCGCGAACAGAGTAGAATTTACAGTTGGCAGCTCGACCATTTGATTAAATGGAATAAAACCTTCAACAAGCTACACACGTTTGATGTTACTTTGCTGGCCAATGCAGAAAAATACCAAAGCTGGCAAAATTCAATGTCAACACAGGGTTTCTCACCGACCGATGCCCTTGGATACCACAACATGTCGGCCGGTAAAAGCACTGCCAACAGTATTTCGAGCAACGATGAATACAGCACCGGCGATGCCTTAATGGCCCGTTTGTTCTATTCATACAACAACAAATATATGGTCACCCTGTCTATCCGTCGTGACGGTTATTCTGCATTCGGTCTTCGTAACCCACGCGGAACATTTCCTTCAGCAGCTTTGGGCTGGGTTATTTCTGACGAAGAATTCTTTAAAAACGACATTCTTACTTACACCAAACTTCGCTTATCGTATGGTGAAAACGGAAACCGTGAAGTAGGGCGCTACGATGCACTATCTTCAATGAGCATTGGCAAATATCCTTATCAAACTATTTCAGGAACCATTTATGAAAGTAACCAGTTGTATGTTAACCGTATGGCTAATCCGAACCTGAAATGGGAAAAAGGCCGTGCGTTGAATGTTGGCTTGGATTATGGCCTATGGGGTGGTAAGATTGATGGATCGATTGAATACTATAAGATGAACACTCTTGATCTGTTAGTCGATCGCAAATTGCCTGATTTACTCGGATTCAGTTCAGTAGCGACCAATCTTGGCGAATTGGAAAACAATGGTTTTGAATTTACAGTAAATGCCAGAGTTTTGAATCGCGAGAATTTTAAATGGCAAAGTTCTCTCAACATCGCTTACAACAAAAACAAAATTGTTCACCTCTATGGCGACATGGTAGATGTAAAAGATGCTCAGGGAAATGTGATTGGACAAAAAGAAGGCGACGACACCGCCAACAGATGGTTTATAGGTCATCCGATCAGCCAGATTTGGGAACCAAAAATTTTAGGCGTTTGGCAAAAAGGTGAAGAAGTAGAAGCCGCAAAATACGGTCAATACCCCGGCGACTTTAGACTGGAAGATGTTGATAATAGTGGAAAAATTAATCAGCTGGACAACCAATTCCAGGGACAAACCGAACCATTATACCGTTGGAACCTGCGACAGGAATTCAATATTTATAAAAACTTCGACCTTTCACTTTCATTCTATTCCAACTGGGGACATTACGGAACTTACAATGTGGCCAAAAACCGTGACGGTTTCCCGGAACGCGTAAATGCCTACGTAACTCCTTATTGGACTCCTGAAAATCCAACTACTGATTACGCCCGCATCTATTCAAACGAAGGTGGCGCTGTATTCAATGTATGGAGAAAACGGTCATTTGTCCGTTTCGACAACATCAGTCTGGCATATACTGTTCCAAAATCGATTGTACAGAAAGCAGATATCAGCAATTTGAAAATATTTGCAACTGTTCGGAATGTAGCTTATTGGGCACCGGAATGGAAATTCTGGGATCCGGAACAATACCGCAATCCGGACGATAATAATAACTTTACCAATGGTCCTTCTCCGCGAACATTTACGGTTGGAATTAATTTAACTCTGTAATTCACCTTCAAAAGTTACTACATATGAAATCACAAAATAAAAATTCAATATTCCGAATTCTGCTTTTCACCTCATTAACTGTAGTTTTGGTGAGTTGCAGCAAAGAATGGCTCGAGCCAAAACCCCTTTCCATCTTTACTCCGGAAAATGCATTCGTTGACGCCCGTGGGATGTATGGCGCATTAACTGCTTGCGAACGGAATATCCGCTACGAATTCTATGGCGATGGAGCTCCAATCATTACTGAACTTATCTTTTCTGAAGTTTGCGTTGAAGGAACCACAGACAAACCGGGTCCGGCAATGAACATGAACATCCAGATTACGCCCAGTTCGCAATTAAACAGCAACGACTTCAACCGCATTGGCTGGTATTGGCTCGAAACTTACAACGGGATTAAATATGCCAATGTGGTTATTTCGCGCATCGACCAAACCAAATTTGCAACAGAAGCCGAACGCAATGCAGTTTTGGGCGCTGCCTATTTTCACCGTGCATACCGTTACTACAGGTTAACCCAGCAATTTGGCGATGTACCGTTTATTGGCAAGGAAATTCTGGAACCAAAACTCGATTTAGCAACCACTAAACGCGAAGTCATTCTCCAGAAAATGAAAAAAGACATGGAATTTGCATCGCAATGGTGTCTGGATAATGCCGACCGCGGTCGTGTAACCAAAGGTGCTTGCCAGCATTTATTAACTAAAATCAATCTGGCTTTGGGCGATTTTGATGCTGCGATAACTTCTTCATCAGCCTTAATTGATGGGGGCGTTTACAGCCTGATGAAATCACCGTTTGGTGCTGTCCCAAAAGAAGATGGCGATTATTTAACCAAACAGGGCATTGTGCGCGACGATGTTATTGCCCGCCTTCACTGGCATGCAAACAAAGCTATTGGGGCAAATAAAGAAGTACTTTTTATGGTTATGTCAAAAGAAGATTTGATTGATTCACGTCTTGATCTTACAATTATGCGTCAGGCTGTGCCATTCTGGGGAGTTTCCAACTCGAATTTCCTTAGAACTCCTGATGGTAAAGGCCCTGGAACATCAGATATCGCCAATCAGGACATTAAACTGGTTGAAACTTTTGGTCGTGGTATCGGTCGTGCCCGTGGAACTAATTACCACACTCGTGTAATTTGGGACGATAAAAATGATTTACGTCACAAGAAAGGAAACTGGATAAATATGGAAGACCTGGTTTACAACCATCCCAACCTGAAAACCAATCCGTATTACAACAAACCTTTGCAAATGAGAGACGCTACCGGTAAGGTTTTAACCACCGACACCATTCGCAACTGGTATGGATGGCCACACTATAAATTGTATAATCCTGATCCACGCCGTATTCAGCCACAGGGAGGATCGTATGACTGGTATATATTCCGCCTGGCCGAAACTTACCTGTTACGTGCCGAAGCTTACTGGTGGAAAGGCGATATGGTCAAAGCAATGGCAGATGTAAATACCATTCGCACTCGCGCCGGAGCAGCTCCTTATACCGATGTAGCTAAATTCGATATTGGAACGATACTCGACGAGCGCGCCCGCGAATTGTTCTGGGAAGAACCACGTAAAACTGAATTGAACCGTATTTCGTTCATATTTGCCAAAACAGGTAAGTCCTACAAAGGCAATACCTATACAGTGGCCAATTTCGGAACCAAAAACTTCTATTTCGACCGGATTACCGAAAAAACCGACTGGTACAACAAAGGTGTTAAAGCCAACAATGGTCAGGAATATACCATGAGTGCCTATCACGTGCTGTGGCCAATTCCGCAAAACTCAATCAGCTCTAACACACAGGGAGTTATCAATCAAAACTTTGGCTACGATGGTTTTGCAAACAATAAACCCGCATTGACTGTAATTCCGCCTGAAGACGATAAATAACATTAGTTAAAATTCTTAATTGGAAAAGGCTGTCCCTCAACTAAAGGACAGCCTTTTTTAGTTCTAAAATTTTCCTGTAGTGAATTCATATCAATAGAAAATCATTTACCGCAAAACGTTTCCCCGTAGGGGATTAATGGTTTTTATTCTATTGGTTTATAAACATACCTCTCGTCGTATTCGATTTCAAATAATTTCAAAAATTGAATGTATTCCTCAATAAAAGTTCGTTTTTCATGATGCCTTTTTTGTTGTTCAATGTATTTGGCAATATCGGGAATTTGAGAATGGCCATAACTGAAAACTCCGAAACCTTCCTGCCAGGCAAATTTCCCTGTCACCAAACGGTTTTCATTGATCCACAATGACGAACTTCGCTTAACATCGTGCATTAAATCAGATGGAGCTTGTTTAGGGTTCATGCTTGCAAGTGCATGAACATGATCAGGCATTCCATTAATTATATATACTTTATGACCGCTGTTTGAAATTATACCGTTCATGTATTTGTATAATTCGACTTGCCATTTGGGACTGATTAGGGATACCCGATTTTGAACAGCAAAAACAAAATGAAGATAAATTTGAGAATAGGTATTAGCCATAGTTGTGTTAGTTTATCCCCTAGCGGGGAATTGGGTTGTTATTGATACATTATTCTATTGATATACATCCCCTAACGGGGAATTTTGTTGCCTTTGCAATCTTTTCTATTGATATTTTTCCCCTAACGGGGAATTTCGTTGACATTTCAATCTTTTTCTATTGATATTTTTCCACAAACGGGGAAATGCACTCTTGCCAGATGAATAATCCATCCGACGGGATTCTGTTTTTTCCCGTAGGGAATTCATATCAATAGAAAATCATTTACCGCAGAATGTTTCCCCGTAGGGGAATTAGGTCGTTATTGATACATTATTCTATATTCTATTGATATACATCCCCTAACGGGGAATTTCGTTGACATTTCAATCTTTTTCTATTGATATTTTTCCACAAACGGGGAAATGCACTCTTGTCAGGTGAATAATCCATCCGACTGGATGCTGTTTTTTCCCGTAGGGAATCCATATCAATAGAAAATCATTTACCGCAGAATGTTTCCCCGTAGGGGATTAATGGTTTTTCATATAACTTGAATTTTCAATATGTTGATTAAAGTTAAGCCAATTACAGTTTAGAACAATCAAAATGAATCAGTTTTTAAATCCTATTTCTAATTGATTCCTTTCTGGCTAAGTTCAAAAAGGACGTATTCCGAAAATTATTCCCCTACCCTCTTGAATTTCAAAGATATTTGTTTATTTTTGCCGGGCTTTAAAAAATTAATTTTAAGCGGTTGTTATCGAAAGCGTTGCTGCTGCTTAAACATTGTACAACAATTAAAAAAACTTTGCATGTTATCAACTGAAAAGAAAATTGAATTTTTCGAAAAATACGGTCAATCAGCCGTAAACACTGGCTCATCAGAAGCACAAATCGCGATGTTTTCATTCCGCATCAGTGCACTGACCGACCACCTGAAAACAAACAAAAAAGATTTCAGCACCCAGCGTGCTCTGATCACCCTGGTAGGTAAACGCCGCAGTCTTTTGGATTATTTAAAGAAAAAAGACATCGAACGTTACCGTGCAATTATCAAAGACCTTAATTTACGGAGATAATTTATCACTTGAAAAGGCAATATTTTTATTGCCTTTTCTTATTTTTATACCCCGTTAAAAATATGCCGGTACCATGCTTTTAGCGATAATTTTCAGATTCACTGAACAAATGCCCCACCACAACCATTTGTAGTACCTTTTAGAAATTTTATTTATTTGAAAAAATTATGAATCAAGCAATTATTAAAACAATTGACCTTGGCGATGGCCGCACCATTACCATTGAAACAGGCAGGCTGGCCAAACAGGCCGACGGTGCGGTGGTTGTTCGGATGGGTGATACAATGGTGATGGCAACTGTTGTTGCGGCAAGAGAAGCCAAAGAAGACGTTGACTTTATGCCACTTTCGGTTGACTACCGCGAAAAATTCGCTGCTGCCGGTCGTTTTCCCGGCGGATTCCTGAAACGCGAATCGCGTCCTTCTGACGATGAAGTGTTGATTGGCCGTCTGGTGGACCGCGCCTTACGTCCGCTTTTCCCTGCTGATTTCCACGCAGAAACCGCCATGATGATCTCCCTGATTTCTTCAGATTCTGAAGTAATGGCCGATTCGCTGGCCGGACTTGCTGCATCTGCAGCTATCGCCGTCTCGGATGTGCCTTTCGAAACCCCTATTTCGGAAGTCCGCGTGGCATGCATTGACGGAAAATTCATTGTGAATCCAACTTTCTCACAGCTAAAAAGCGCTGATCTCGACATCATGGTTGGCGCTTCGTACGACAACATCATGATGGTTGAAGGAGAAATGGACGAGGTTTCGGAAGAAGTGATGCTCGAAGCCATCAAGGTAGCTCACGAAGCCATCAAAATCCAGTGTAAAGCTCAGGAAGAACTGGCTGCGTTGGTTGGAAAAACCAAACGGACCTACTGCCATGAAATTAACGATGCAATTCTGAAAGCAAAAGTTTTCGAAGATCTGTACGCCAAATGCTATGCATTGGCTACTCAACGCCTCAATGATAAAGCGCTTCGCATTGAAGGATTTCATGCTATTGTTGAAGATTACATTTCAGAATACAAGGCAGCAAATGCTGAAAATACCGAAATCAATCTCGGCACAAACATCAACCTGATCAAAAAATATTACCACGACGTTGAGAAAGAAGCTATGCGCCGAATGATTTTGGACGAAGGTATCCGTTTAGACGGCCGCACCACCACTCAAATCCGTCCGATTTGGGGCGAAGTGGACTACCTGCCAGGTTCACACGGATCGGCTATTTTCACCCGTGGCGAAACACAGTCGCTTTCTTCCATCACCCTGGGTACCAAAATGGATGAGAAAAAAATTGACAGCGTTACTTTCCAGGGTGTCGAAAAATTCCTGTTGCATTACAACTTCCCGCCATTCTCGGTTGGTGAAGCCAAAGTGCCACGTGGGGTTGGCCGCCGCGAAATCGGTCATGGAAACCTCGCCTTACGCGCCCTGAAAAAAATGATCCCTGATGAATTTCCTTATGTAGTGCGGATTGTATCTGATATTCTGGAATCGAACGGATCGTCTTCGATGGCTACTGTTTGTGCCGGAACCATGTGTATGCTCGATGCCGGTGTTCGGATGAAACGTCCTGTTTCAGGAATTGCGATGGGTTTGATTACCGATCCGGCCAACAATAAATTCGCTGTACTTTCTGATATTCTGGGCGATGAAGATCACCTCGGCGACATGGACTTCAAAGTAACCGGGACCTCCAAAGGGATTACCGCTACCCAGATGGACATCAAAGTCGGTGGCCTTTCTTACGAAATTTTGTCTCAGGCATTGCTTCAGGCCAAACAAGGCCGCGAACACATTCTGGGCGAAATCCTGAAAGTGATTTCAGAACCTCGCGAAGATTATAAGCCGAATGTGCCACGCGTGGTAGTTATACAGGTTCCGAAAGAATACATCGGACCAATCATTGGCCCTGGTGGAAAAAACATTCAGAAACTTCAGGAAGAAACCAAAACTGTTATTTCGATTGAAGAACGCGACGACATTGGTTACGTTCAGATTTCGAGCGTGAACAAAGAATCGTTGGAAGCCGCTGTAAGCCGCATCAAATTGATTGTTGCTGTTCCTGAAAAAGGTGAAATCTACAAGGGAAAAGTAAAATCTATCACTTCGTTTGGCGCTTTTGTCGAAATTATGCCAGGGAAAGAAGGTTTGCTGCATATTTCTGAAATCAGTTGGAACAGATTGCAAACGGTAGAAGAAGAATTACAGGAAGGCCAGGAAATTGAAGTGAAATTGCTCGATATGGACCGCGATGGCAAGATGAAATTATCACGCCGTGTGTTGCTTCCCAAACCGGAAGGAATGCCCGACCGGCCAGAGCGCAGCCCAGATGACCGTCCTCCGCGCCGTGACGATAATCGTGGCGGAGGCGACCGTCGTGACCATCGTGGTGGTGATCATCGTGGTGGAGATCGCCGCGATAACCGTGGTGGTGGCGACCGCAGGTAAATAGGTTTGAAATTTAGGAACCATTTTTTATTGAGATAGGTTAAAATGCCCGCAAGTCGGGCATTTTTTTATTGTGTTCGTTCTTCAAATCCGTCACATGAATGTGACGGCAAAGGATACTGCATTGAACGACATTTGTGCAAATATCCTTTGCCGTTTGGCTTTAGCCAACGGACAGGAAATAAAATCATGGAATCATATACCTACAGGAAGCTTTTTCTTATAGTTTTGCAGAACAACTGACATAAATTCAATCTTACTATGACTCATACTGACGGGGTGACTATTTTGTCATCAGGATGGCTGATAAGAATGAACCAAAGTATTGATCAAGAGTCACCCCGTCAGTAACATAACTTAAACTAATGCATATATGAAAAGAGTTCTCATTTCTTTATTAGCACTGTCATTTATGATGTCATGCACCGAAAAATCCATTCAGTACCCGCCGGCAAAAAAGAGCGATGTGAAAGATACTTATTTCGGAACCGAAGTTGAAGATCCGTATCACTGGCTCGAAGACGATAATTCTGCCGAAACAGCCGAATGGGTTAAAACACAGAACCAACTTACTTTTGGATATCTGGAAAAGCTTCCGTACCGGGATCAGATTAAAACCCGCCTCACCGAATTGTGGGATTACCCCAAATATGGAACGCCATTTAAAGAAGCCGGCAAATATTTCTTCTATAAAAACAATGGGCTGCAAAACCAGAGCGTCCTTTACACAACAACCGATCTGGCAGCAGAACCCACTGTTTTACTCGATCCGAATACGTTGTCACAAGATGGTACAGCCGCACTAAACAGCATCGAAATATCGAACGATGGTAAATACCTCATCTATCAGGTTGCCAAATCAGGATCCGACTGGAACGAGATATTCGTGAAAAATATCGAAACCGGAGAAATACTGTCTGACCACATTCTTTGGGTTAAATTTTCGGGGTGCAGTTGGTACAAAGATGGATTCTTCTATAGCGCCTATGAAAAACCTGAGGCAGGCAGCGAATTATCCAAATCGAACGAATTTCAGAAGGTTTACTTCCATAAACTGGGTACAGAGCAATCGGCCGATCAGTTAATAATTAATGATCCGGTCAATGCAAAGCGAATGTTTGGCGCCGGCTTAACTGACGACAAACGCTTCCTGCTGATTTCGAAAAGCGAAGGAACAAGCGGAAACGCACTTGATTTGAAAGACCTCAGTAAAGATAAAAGCAATTTTACCAGTCTGATGAAAAGTTATGAATACGATTTTAATCCGGTTGACAACAATGGCGACGATCTTTATGTATTAACCAATTATAAAGCGCCAAAGTACCGTTTGATTAAGATCAACACCAACCATCCGGAAGAAGCAAATTGGGTGGACATCATTCCGGAGAAAAAAGACGTACTGCAATCGGTGAGTATGATTGCCGGAAAATTGGTGGCAAATTACATGACCGATGCACACAGCAAAACAGAAGTTTATTCGTACGAGGGAGTATTGGATCACGAAGTTCAGCTTCCGGGAATCGGCACAGTAAGCGCCTTTTCAGGGAAAAAAGAAGAAAACATTGCCTATTACAGTTATACCTCATTCAATACCCCCGGCGAAATCTACAAATACGATTTTACGACCAAACAGTCAAGCCTGCATTTCAGGCCTGAAGTCAAATTCAATCCTGACGATTTTGAAGTAAAACAGGAATTCTATTCGAGTAAAGACGGAACAAAAGTTCCGATGTTTATCGTAAATAAAAAGGGAATTGAACTGAATGGCAGCAATCCTACACTGTTGTACGCATACGGAGGTTTCAACATCAGCCTGACCCCATCCTTTTCGGCTGCACGAATGGCTTTTCTTGAAAATGGCGGAGTATTTGTCATGGCTAACCTTCGGGGCGGCGGCGAATATGGCGAAGATTGGCACAAAGCCGGAATCAAAATGCAAAAACAAAATGTATTCGACGATTTTATAGGGGCTGCCGAATACCTGATTTCGAAGAAATACACTTCCAGCGAAAAACTGGCCATTCAGGGAGGATCGAACGGAGGATTGCTGATCGGAGCAGTTACCAACCAGCGTCCAGAATTATTTAAAGTAGCGCTTCCTCAGGTTGGAGTCATGGATATGCTGCGGTTTCATAAGTTTACCATTGGCTGGGCCTGGGCCGACGATTACGGAACCAGCGCCGACAGCGTTGAAATGTTCAGGTACCTGTATAATTATTCGCCTTATCATACCATCAAAAAGGATGTGGCTTATCCGGCGGTTCTTGCAACTACGGCTGATCACGACGACCGCGTTGTTCCGGCACACACATTTAAATACATGGCCCGACTTCAGGAATACGGAGCCGGAAATAAACTTCCACTTCTGGTTCGAATTGATACCAAAGCAGGTCACGGAGCCGGTAAACCAACAACAAAAGTGATTGAAGAATACACCGATGTGTGGTCGTTTGTTTTTTATCATCTGGGAATGAAAATGTAGGAAGCTTTCAATTTACTGACGGGGTGACTTCGAGTCACCCCGTCAGTAATCGAAAATGTAAGTTATGAACCTGAACTATCTGGTTATTGAAGGAAATATTGGAGCTGGAAAAACAACCCTGGCTCAAATGATCAGTGAAAGATACCAGACAAAGCTGGTTCTGGAACAATTTGCAGATAATCCGTTCCTGCCTAAATTTTACGAAAATCAGGAGCAATATTCATTTCCGCTCGAAATGGCTTTCCTGGCCGAAAGGTATAACCAATTGAACCGCGAATTGAGCCATTTAGACCTGTTCAGCCCATTTACCGTATCGGATTACTATTTCATGAAATCGCTTATTTTTGCGCAGAACACCTTGCAGCCAGACGAATACAATTTATACAGGCAGTTTTTTACGATCATCTACGACAAAATGCCGAAGCCTGATTTGTACGTTTACATACACAAGGATACTGATTTGCTCCTGAAAAATATTGCACTCCGGGGCCGGAGCTACGAAACATACATTACTAAAGAGTATCTTGAAAAAATTACACAGGGATATTTTGGATATTTCAGGCAGGAAAGCGATTTTCCCATTTTGATTATTGACACGAATGATGTTGATTTTGTAAACCTGCCTGAACATTTTAATAAAATGGTTCAATCCATATTTGAAAAAACATACAGCAAAGGAATAACCCGGATTCTATTGTGAAAATTCAATCAGTAAATGCAAATTTTTATTATACAACAAAGAAAAATAATACTAATTTTGTGCGCATTGACCGAAATTATTACACCATCAAATTTAATATGCATACTATGAGAAAATTTAACCTTAGACCACTTGCAAGTTTTGCCTTGGCGGCTGTGATGTTATCCAGTTGTGCAAGTTTGCAAAAGATGAAAAAGAACGCCAACCTCATTAACTTTAAAACTACTCCTGAAATTCTTGAAACTCATGCCGGAAAAGTTGATCTGGCCATTGATGGGAAATTCCCTGCCAAGTATTTCGCGAAAAAAGCCATCATGGTTGCTACTCCTGTCCTGAAATACGATGGCGGAGAAAAAGCTTTTGAATCGGTAACCCTACAGGGCGAAAAAGTTGATGCCAACAACAAAGTAATCACCCTGGCAAACGGCGGAAGCTTTGCATACAAAGATGTCGTTCCTTATGCAGAAGCCATGCGTTTGTCGAACCTCGAACTGAGAATAACCGCTTCTAAGGGCAATCAAAGTGTTGACTTTGCCCCGATTCAATTAGCTAAAGGTGTAATTGCAACACCAACTTTGGTTGTTAATTATCCAACTCCGATTATTGGCGTGACCAGAGGGAAAAATACAAGCGGAAAATATGATCCGAATATGGATGTTTTTCAACGTGTTGTTCCTGATGAATACACCGCTGATATTAAATATCTGATCAACAAAGCAGATATCCGCAAAGAAGAATTAACCAAAGCTGAGATTGCAAAATTGAACGAATACAACAAAGCAGCCGCCAGCGATCCTCGCAAAAAGATTACAGGCATGGAGGTTTCTTCCTATGCTTCACCCGACGGTGCGCTGGATTTAAACACCAAACTTGCTGAAAAACGTCAGGAAGCTTCTTCGAAATTCTTATCTAAAGAATTGAAAAAATCGGAAGTTGAAGCAGCCTTCAAAACAAAATTCACTCCTGAAGACTGGGAAGGTTTCAAAGAATTGATGGCCAAATCAAACATTCAGGATAAAGAACTGATTTTGCGCGTACTCTCCATGTACACCGACCCTGAAGTCCGTGAACGTGAAATCAAAAATCTTTCAAATGCCTTTACCAGCGTTGCAAGCGAAATTTTACCGCAATTGCGCCGTTCAAAATTCACTACCAGCATTGACCTGATTGGAAGAACTGATGAAGAAATTGCTGCGTTGGCCGATTCTGATCCTTCGAAACTAAATCCGGCCGAATTACTTTATGCTGCCACATTAACCAAAGATCTGAACAAACAACTGGCTATTTATAATTCGGCAATGAAAATTTATCCTGATGATTGGAGAGGTTTCAACAATGCCGGGATGGTTCTGGTAAAACAACAGAAATCTGCTGACGCCAAAAGCCTGTTCGAAAAAGCTGAAAAACTGAACAACAATGAGCCAATCATTAAAAACAATTTGGGAGTTTGTGCTTTGAAAGAAGGCGATTTACCTAAAGCAGAAATGTTGTTTGGGGCAGCTTCAGGAGCTGGAGATGCTGTAAATAACAATCTTGGTATTTTAAGTATCATTAAAGGCGACTACGCAAAAGCTGTCAAATATTTCAACGATTCGGATTCACCAAATACCGGATTGGCTAAAATCCTTGCAGGCGACAACAACGGAGCTTTAAAATCGTTGGAAAACTGCACCTGGGAAGGTTGTTACATGAAGGAATACTTCAAGGCTGTTGTTGGCGCGCGTACTGCCAAAGAAAACCTGATGTACGAAAGCCTTGAAAAAGCAATTAAAATGAACCCTGAATTGAAAAAAACAGCAGCTACCGATATGGAGTTTGCCAAATATTTCAACGAAGCCCGTTTCAAAGAAATCGTAAAATAAGCGTCAATCAATAAAATATAAGAAGGGCGATCCAACTGGGGTCGCCTTTTTTTTGCTTAATGAAATTGACGGGGTGATTCCAAATCACCCCGTCAATCCCTCTCATGTAACTTCTTTTTTGAATAGTAACGTCATTTATGCCATTGGAAAAATGAGTTTATAACAACAAATGGCAGCTTTTTTTCCTTTCATTCAACCGATATTTGACCTTCCAAATCACAAAAATTCGCTGAGATTCTAAAAAGTGCAACATCAGGAACCAATGAATTACAATCACCTATTTTCTAAAATATACGACGAACTGGAAAAAACCGATGATTCTGGAGAGGTCGCTTCTTACATTCCGGAGTTAAAAAATATCAATCCCGATAAATTTGGAGTTCATTTGACTACTCTGAATGGTGAACATTACAGTTTCGGCGATTCTAATGAAAAGTTTTCCATTCAAAGTATTGCAAAAGTTTTGGCCCTGGTACTGGCCTACCAACTGGAAAATGAAAAATTATGGGAAAGGGTTGGCATTGAGCCATCCGGAACACCTTTTAATTCTCTTGTTCAGCTTGAATATGACAAAGGAATACCGCGAAATCCTTTAATTAATGCCGGGGCGCTGGTCATTTCGGATATTTTGGTTAGTCATTTCGACGAACCCAAAAAGCAATTTATAGATTTTGTCCGGAAGGTGTCAGGCATTCCTGGAATTGACTTTTCGGCAAGGATTGCCGATTCAGAAAAATCGGTTGGATATACCAATGCAGCATTAGTTAACCTGATGAAATCGTTCGGAAATATCCGAAATGATATTGACGAGGTATTGGATTTTTATTTTAATCTCTGTTCAATAGAAATGACCTGCAAAGAACTTTCACGAACGTTTCTTTTTCTTGCCGGCTATGGCGTTTGTCCATACTTGAATGAACAGATCATTAACACCAGCAAATCAAAACGGATCAACGCCATTATGCAATTGTGCGGATTTTATGATGAAGCCGGAGAGTTCTCTTTTAAGGTTGGTTTGCCGGGCAAGAGCGGTGTCGGTGGAGGAATTATAGCGATACATCCCGACAAGTACAGCATCGCTGTATGGAGCCCCCGTCTGAATAAAAAAGGCAATTCAATTCGGGGGATGAAATTTCTCGAACTGTTTACAACTGAAACTCAGGCCTCCATTTTCTGACCAGACCAGACAAAAAAGAACTGAATTATAAATGGATTTAATTGAATATCAGGCCAGAATTCCCTAAACTTGTATTCAACTCAAACCTTTTAATCCATGAAGAGAATAGCTGTTTCCCTTTTCACGGCCATCCTTCTTTTTTCGAATTCCTACTCACAGTTTTCAAAACAGGCCAGGGATAGTATATACAAGATTACGGTAGGTGATTATCAGAACATGCTCAGCCAACTCGGCATTACTTCGGTGCGTCCTGGTGTCAGCGGGATGGATCCCAAAGCTCCGGATTATGCCAATTACGACGAATCCAAAGCCAATCCATATCCAAACCTACCCGATCCTTTAGTCCTGAAAAATGGAAAGAAAGTTACCTCAGCCAAAATGTGGTGGAAACAACGCTATAAGGAGATTATGGAAGATTTCGACCGTGAAATATACGGACGAATGCCGCAACAAATCCCGAAAGTAAACTGGGAAGTTACTGAAGTGAAAAATGATACGGTCGGTAAATTCAAGGTTATCACCAAAAAGCTGGTCGGCCATGTCGATAATTCTGCATGCCCGACAATCAAAGTAGATATTCAGCTAAGCCTGACCACACCGGCCGATGCGAATGGTTCAGTTCCGGTCATGATGGAATTTGGCTTTATTTTTCCTCCCGGATTTAAAATTCCCAATTCAGGAAATAAAACAAAGGAGCTTAGCTGGCAGGAACAAGTGCTGGCCAAAGGCTGGGGTTTTGCTATTTTAGCACCCTACAGTGTTCAGGCCGACCATGGAGCCGGATTGACCCAGGGAATCATCGGATTGACAAACAAAGGACAATTCCGCAAACCAGATGACTGGGGGGCTTTACGAGCCTGGACCTGGGGAGCCAGCCGTGCACTCGATTACTTTGAAACTGACAAGGCAGTTGACGCCAAAAAGGTTGGAATTGAAGGTCATTCACGATTTGGAAAAGCAACATTAGTCACCATGGCTTACGATAGCCGTTTTGCCATTGCATTTGTCAGCTCGTCAGGGGCTGGCGGCGCTAAACTACATCGCCGGTACGCTGGCGAAGTGGTCGAAAATCTGACCTCATCAGGAGAATATCACTGGATGGCAGGTAATTTCCTAAAATATGGAGGTCCGCTAAATGCCGGGGATTTACCTGTTGATTCACATGAATTAATTGCACTCTGTGCCCCGCGTCCGGTTTTTATTTGCAGTGGAGAAGTTGGCGATGCCTGGGTGGATGCCCGGGGTATGTTTATGGCGGCGGTTGGCGGCGGACCTGTATATAAATTGCTGGGTAAAAAAGATTTGGGGACCGATGTTTTTCCTAAAGTAGAAACCGGACTGATGGAAGGTGACCTGACTTTCCGCCAGCATAGCGGAGGGCACACTTCCGGACCAAACTGGCCCACTTTCATTGAGTTTGCAAGCAGATATTTTAAATAAAACTGCCGGGCCTTGTCAGTGGTTAAGTACACTAACTTTGAACCATCTTTTCTCCTGATTGTTAGACATTTTAATATTTCAAGATGAACGAACCGGATAAAATAAAATCAGAATTTGCCATTCAAAAAAGTATTGCATCCAGTGCAAGCTTATTACAGGGAGATGTGACGGTCATAACATTGTTGGAGTCTCTTGCCGAGGGAGTTGTCGTTATCAACGAAATTGGAAGGATCGTTCTGATCAACACCCGATTTTCCCTGCTTACCGGGTACGAAAAACAAGAGGTTATGGGCGAAAGCCTGAATGTTTTCTTACCTGATGGCTTACATCAAAAGCACAAAAATCACATCTCCAAATATTTCGAGCAACCAAAAATAAGGCCCATGGGTGTGGACATGGATTTAATTGCTAAAAGGAAAGACAATACTTTATTCCCTGTTGAAATAAGTTTAAGCTTTTTAAATACCGAAACCGGCATGCTGGGAATAGCATTTATTACCGATATATCATCCAGAAAAAAAGCAGAAGATGAACTAAAAACCAGAAATCAGGAGTTGGATACCTACGCCCGGAATATAGCGCACGATTTAAATTCTCCGTTGATGGGATTAATTGGATTTAGTGAATTACTTCTGGATTCGGGCGAGGAAGTCTCATCCGAATTACAGCAAAAGTATCTGAAAATAATTGCTGAAAGCGGCAGGAACATGAGTAACATTATCAAAGAACTGCTGGTTTTCGCAACCATGAAAAAAAAAGATGTCCCGCTCACCAGGGTTACCATGAAAGAAACCCTTGACCAGGTTTTAACAAGATTTAGATTTCAGTTTGAAAGTAATTCTGCTCAGATAACCATAACGGAGCCTATGTCAGATTGCTTAGGATATGCGACATGGATAGAAGAAATTTGGTTCAATTATATTTCAAACGCAATGAAATATGGCGGTATTCCTCCTGTTATCGAAATTGGAAGCGAAGATCAGGAATCAGGCTTTGTTAAATACTATGTGAAAGACAATGGGCCTGGAATACCAGCCGGATTAAAAGCAATTGCTTTTCAAACCAATAATCCGGCAAAGGACAAAATTAGTCAAGGATTTGGGCTGGGTTTATCAATAGTAAAAAGTATTGTTGAAAAGCTTGGTGGAGATGTTGAAGTTGAATCTGAAGAAGGAAATGGATGTACTTTTAGTTTTTACCTGAAAAAAGAATAGCTGCAACATTGTATCCACCCCACCATTACCGTC
>DMSQ01000056.1 GCA_003457135.1 Prolixibacteraceae bacterium | reverse complement strand
CCAAGCAATCTGGAATATATTTTGAATTGAATATTCATGTTGGATATTTTAATCAAATATCGGTTGCGTATATGCTGATTGAAAGGACAACATTCCCCTCCTGTGCCCGCCTGCTTCGGGCAGGGACGGGTTAGGGGAGGCCTTTTAGACCGCTGTTTGTCGTTTTCCGGTACTGTTCCCGTTTGCGTTCGTATGCCTCGATTGAAATTGAAGGATTCCATTTTTTTAAATCAGCTACGGCATTTGCCAAAGCTGACAGAATCTCATTTTGCTGTTGATCATTTGACCTAAAAGCCGAAAGGTTTTCCATAAATCCATTGATACCCGAATTTGAACTGTTTCCTACATCAGTGGTGTAACCTCCGGATACAAAACCTCTGGATTTACTGGCCTGAACTGCTCCCGGAGTTATGGTGTATCGTGTTTTCCGGAAATTTTCCAATCCGGCGACCATTTGCGCTATTTGTGGATTTTTCAGCATAGATGCAGGGATGACATATTCTCCTTTATGGACTACCCCGGCTGGTTCATTCTTCCCTCCCGGGCCAGTGTATCCACCTTTGGCATAACCTTTAGGTTGTGAGAAACTGGCGATTGACTGAGCAACGATTGAAGCAATACTTCCAACTGCACTGGCCGTATTGATAGCTACCCAGGGCATTCCGAGTGTTAATGGAAATTGGGCTACCGCTTTGGCATTGGCAATGGCAGTATTAAATATGACCTGACCAATGGCTGCGGCCTGCTGAAAAAGAAACAAGGCTTTCCCCAGGGCGGTTTCTTTTCCGGCCAGTTCGGCAAGTCCACTAAACAATGAATTTGCAGCAGAGAAAACAGCGTCACCGATTTCCTGTTTTTTGGACAGTTCATCCAGCTTGATTTGAATGAGCTGATCGGAAAGTGTACGTTCAGCGGTTGCTATTTTGGCCGCGTTGCCTTGCGCATCGATCAACTCCTGCTGATAGTTTGCCTGAGCCAAATCACGCTGCGCTGCAAAATCTTCCTCGTCGGTAGTTGATTTAGCCTGACGAATGAGCGCTGCATCCATTATTCTTTGCTCATTCTCAGCCCTGGCCAGGTCACCCATTATTTTCAGGTGCGCGGTTGTCTTTTCCTGAATGGTTTTGTTGATGGTATCATTCAGGGCAACTTCCTGCTCTTTCAGATCTGTTTTGTCCAGCAACTGCTTTTTCAAACCGACCAGTTCGTCCTTCCATCGGTTTTCCTCGGCGGCCTTTAATTTTTGGATACCCTCTTTCAGGTTATCCACTTTCGCATCGGCCAGTTCTTTCTGAGCCTTTTCCAAAAGGTCTTTGACTGTTTTTTCAGTTTCCACCTGTTTGCCTAACGACTGGGCATAAGCTTCTTCATACTCTTTGCTGCCCTTCTTATAGATTTTCATTTTCGAGTTCAGAAATTTGATTTCCTGAGCGAGCAGTTCACCTTTGTATTGGTCCTCGGTCGATAAACCTTCCAGGTTTCGCTTTTTGATGGCAGCTATTTCTGCATTATGAGCTGCTTCAGCTACTGTAATGCGCTTTTTAACTGCATCACTATTTGAACCGTCGGCGCTGCCTTCTTTGGTTGTTCCAAGCTGATTCAGACGGTCTATTTCCTTTTGAATGGCTTCAATGGATTTATTCCGGGCAACAATTTCAGCTTCGGTACTTCGGGGCATTTTTTCAGCAACTTCCAGTTCCAGTTCTTTTGCCCTGACCATATCCAGGATAACATCAATCCCATCGCCACCACCTTCTCCGGAGATGGCATCTTCCTCTTTCTGCTTTCTGGTGATTAAAAGCAGTTTTTCTTTTTGAAGGACAAGTGCTTTTTGTTTTTCAGTCAGGTTATTGAAGGCCGTATTTGCATTACGTCCAGAAGCTATGGCAGCATTTCCGAAGGAAAGGATGCCGTTACCCAAACCCTGCCAGAAGGAGACTTCAGCACCCTTGCCGGATGAAAGGTCTATGAGCTCCTTTTCAACATCGACCAGTTTTTCCTGAGCCGCCTGTGCAAATGCTTTTTGTTCCAGTGCCCTGATATAGGCTTTGATGGACTGGGTTGTTTGCTTGGTAAAAATGTTTTCCAGCTGGATATTTCCCAAAGTTCTGGGAGCCAGTTTGTACATTTCGCTAATGGCTTGTTCCCGGATATCATCGGATAGTTTCCGGTTACGGGCAGTGGCCAGCAAATCTTCAATGGCCAGTTTTTCTTCCACGATCCTTTTTTTAGCTTCCACATTCAGATCGTTCATCATCAGTTGCGCTTTTTGGGCTGCGGTTAATTTCTGGCTATAAAAGTACATGGCTGTACCGGCTGCCACGATTAATCCAACGAACAGGCCGATAGGGTTTGCCATCATGGCAGCCGAAAAAGCACGGAACTGGATGGTTGCTGCGGCGAGGTTTCCCCGAAGTAAAGCCACCCCGACATTATACAACGCGATTGCAGCGAATTGAGCATTATAAGCCAATGCCTGCAATTTGCCGATCATGATGCTGCTGAGTTTTTCCTTGTTTAATCTTGCTTCCCATAGTGCTGTAACCTTTACGGCAATGGAATAAGCTGTAAACGAATAAATGAGTGTCAGGAGCAATACTTTATTTCGGCTGATAAAGTCGGTCATGATACTTAATGCTTTGACAAAATAGGACAGGCCGCTTGTGCTTATTGTCAGGGCAGGAGCCAGTTTTTCACCCAGTTCAATGCTCATCACATTGAGCCGGTTTCTGGCCTGAGCTAGACGGGCATTGTTGTTATCGGTATTAATGGCAGCCTGTTCGATGGCTACATTCGTTCCGGTTAATGCTTTTTCGTAGCGTTTAAGTTCTTCAACATTGGTGATTAATGTGTTGGCCACATTGATGTTTTCCAGGCCGAACATTTTTAGTTTTTCCTGAGGGGAAAGCATCTTTTTGCCCAGGTTCTCTACCGCTGTGGTCATACCTACAATAGCAGGGTTCGTATCATCTGCTCCGGTTTGCAGACGTAGTAACATTCCCCGCAGGCCGCGACCTGCAATTTCAGGCTGGGAGAATCGGGGTGCAAGGGTTTCAAGGGTAGCTGCCAGGGTTTCAATGGACAAACCGGCAAGGGAAGCGGTGGTTCCGGCCTTTTCGAAACCGACGGTCAGGTAAGGAATTTCTCCGGCACCGGCCTTTGAACCTGCGCCCAGAACATTAATGATCCGACGGGCCTGGTCTGCTGACACATTATATTGGTTCATGACCATCGTCAGACCTTCAATGGCGGGCTGAAGATCGATCTTTGCAGCATCGGCCAGTATGATTGCTTCTTTGGTTACTGCAACCAGGGCCTCCTTGTTTTTGAGCAGTTCAGGCCGGGCCGAACCGACTTTGGTGAAAGCATCAACGATCTGTTGGGCGCTTTGGGTTACCCGTATTCCGCCTTCAAGGGTGTCTATTGACATTTGTTTGGCTGTCTCGCCCAGCCATTCCAGGTCTTTCCCAGCCAAACCCGTCAAAGCAGAAAGATTATCCAGTCGTTCTTCAAAGTCGTTATAAGTCTGAATAATCTGTTTGATGCCCATCACCATAGCAACGGTTGAAGCCAGAAACGCTGTTACCATCGAGAAGTAATCATTAAACAACCTTCCGATGTTGCGCATGGACCATTTGTTTTCGATTTGCCCAATGTCCTGACGGTGCTGATCGAGAATACCTTTCAGGTGCTTGATTTTAGAGGCTTCGGCATAGTATTCCTTTGAACCCAAGGTCATCCGTGCCTGAGTGTTAATCGTTTTGTTCATCTCGGCACGAATGCTGGCAATGTCGTTGGTGACCTGAGTGCCGTTAATGTAAAGGTTGATTCGCCTGTTGTAGGAGGTTGCCATAGTTTAAGATTAAAGCCCCACCCAAACCCTCCCCTAAGGGAGGGCTTTAAGAATGGCTGCGATTGTTAATGCTTCAAATATGGAGGGTGGCAACTGGAATAGAAAGGACAGCAAAAATGGGTTTTCTTTACATGTTTTTATAACGTGTAAAGAAAACAGCAAAATTTATTCAGATTATTTTATTCTCATTCGGGTGGCATTTACCGCAGCATCAGCATTAATATTGGCCAGTTCATTGGCCAATATGGGAACATTTCTATCCAGCACAGGATTAAACCATTCGACAGCCACGCGCTCCCGGACTCTGGCAGGATACTTGGCTGTTCGTATGACCAATCCATTTCCATTGGATTGATACCCGCGCCCAACACCTTTATGAACGAATACGCCGTGACGTTCAAAGGAGAAACCAACGTAATTAGCCAAA
Organism: Prolixibacteraceae bacterium; assembly: GCA_003457135.1. Classification (GTDB taxonomy): domain Bacteria; phylum Bacteroidota; class Bacteroidia; order Bacteroidales; family Prolixibacteraceae; genus Aquipluma. The sequence continues at coordinate 23,277 of DMSQ01000056.1, read as the reverse complement.
CCAAATTCTTTTCCGACTTTGCTCATGATGCTCGCTGCCAATTTCTTTTCAGTCTGTTTGCCACCATCTCGGATAACAAATGATTCTGTTTTTCCATCGGAGAACCATCGGGCACTTCCACGAAGTGAACTGCGAACCATGGGGGCCCATTTTAGGACCAGTGCATTTTGTTGCTGGACGGTTTGGGGATCAGGCTGACTGCCGGTTGATTGGGAAACGTATTTTGATGTTTTACCCTTTAAATTTCCGTTCGTGCCAAAATTATTTTTTAGAAAACCCATTTTATTCGATTGCTGGGATTAACCATTTATCCGTGTTCACTTCATTACTTCGAGGTGAAGTCAGAACATAGGTAAATCGGATGCCGTAATCACCATCCAATTCATTAACCAGGAGCGAAGCTTCAACACTTGAAAAATCAAAATCACGAATAGCTGGAACTAAAGGATTGCGCTTATCTGCTTTCATTTTAACCAGCAGTTCATCACCAATTTCCTCCATGTTTTCCCAGACAACCTGAATGGACTCAAAGTCGGTCTGATCAGAAACATGATCAATCAGCATAAAAGCACCCCGACGGTTTTTAAGCAGATTATCGCTTTTATCATCGGTGAAGTCATAGTTATAGCCTTCGAGAATGAGAAAAGGATGTTTTACATCCGTCCGATTGATGCCACCCAGAACTTCATCTACTTCCATCCTGAAGAAATGCTTTTCGCTATCGGTGTGACCAATATCTTTATGCAACCGGGCAAGGTTTTCGAAGTAGGACACGAGCTGAGAAAATTTTGCCATGTTTTTTATTTTATGGGCAGCCACATAGGGCAGCCCTTACTTTTTACGTGCGTTTTCCTTGTATTTTCGGGTCATATAGGCAAAGATGGTATTGACCGGCTTGGCTGCCCAAACTTCATCGTGAATGATGTCATCGCCAACAAAATTTTGAAAAACTTTTATCCAGATGTTTGGATCTCTTTTGATTTCCGGGACGGCGATATCACCATCCGAAACTGTCGGAATAGTTGTCAATTCTACTGTAGTATGAAAAATTAGAGGATAAGCCAGAGCCAGCCACACATGCATTAACTGATAATTCAGAAAAATAGCTTCGCGGATATTTTTATCAATTCTTCCAATCTGAAAATGGCGGCTTTGAATTCGTTTTTCATCAAATGGTTCATCTTTTCTGAGGTACAGGGAAGCGATGAATTTATTCAAATCGGTTTCATCGTTTGACTGCTGGTAATTGGCAAAATAAGTATCCGCAAAGATGAATTGGCCGAAAGTGATTCCTTTGAGTTTGCCTTCCGGAGCGAATAAAATCAACCCTTTTCTGTAGATTGAAATCTTCCGGACGATAAATTCATGATGTGGTTTCTGATCCCCAACAAACTCAAAGATTTCCATGAGTTTGTAATGTTCGTAATCTGACAATTTTTTGAGGATTTTCTTATTTAGTCCTGACATTGCTTTGAGAAAATCGACATCAGAGATTGCTGAATTGTAAAGGCATGCAATGGCGATCAATTGCTTTTGAGTCACATCACCCCAATTCTGAGGTACGTTACTGTCAACCTTTCGAGTGAATGGTACCCAACTGATGGGACGGTATTTTACTTCGATTTTTAACATGCCCAGAATGATTTTTTGTCGGTGTTATTCCGGCGTAGTGCATTACTTGTTTGTCCGGAATAGGTAGGCCAGTCTGTTGCATTTGCAATGAAGTAACTTTTCAGGCGCTCCAGATAATTTTGACCAATTCCTTTATTCCGTTTAGCAAGGAAGTTAATCCTGTCACTTTCTGCAGGCTGTTTGTTTGTCATTAGATTATTGTAGGCGTCGGTACTTTCAAAGTACAAACCCTTCTCCGTAAGATCTGCCCCGCTTTCTTCCATTAAAAGCGCCGTTGCCAGATAGGCGATGGCTTTTTGAATATACGGAAGGATTGCAGTTACCTTTGCTGATGGCGTTTTCTTCACCATTTCAAGTTTTATTTCATTGAAAATTGCTTCGCCCAATACCGGTTTGATGTCCAGATCCTCCACCAACTGCATAGGGGATTTCAAACGCAGAAAAGTCAGACGGCTGTGGTTGATGAAAACAATTGAGTTGAAAGTACTGGTATCTGGGATGAAAGATGATTTAAGGATAGTCCAGGCATCTGAATCTATAAATGATTTGAAATTAAGGTTTTCACCTTCGGACTTCTTGATTTCCATTTCGAGATAAAAGAGGATTTCGTCCAATCCATTAAAACCGGTTGTTTTGAAATACTCTTTCAATTCAACTTCCTGATACTTAAAAAGGCTTTTTACCTTTTCGTTTTCGGTCCGTTTGAACCCTCCATCCGAGATGGTAGCATTTAGTACCTGAAAGCCGGACCAATAGGTCAGGTGTATCAGTGATCTTTGGGCCAGTGACAGAAGCTCAGGTAAAAGAATTTTATTTTCTACCGGAGGATCAGCTTCCGGATTGTCATAGAAATCCAGCAATTCTTTAAATAATCCGGCACCAAGCAAAGGTCGTAAATAGGCCGTTTCTGCATTCTGAATATGGGGTTTCAGCCTGTTAAAGTCGGTCCCTGCACCAACAGCAAGGAATTGTTTGATTTCGTCGATTGATGTAAAAAGCATACAGCCTCCCCAACCCCTCCGAAGGAGGGGCTTCTTGATTAATGGTTAATAATATCGTTTACTTTCATTTTATGTGGCGCCTTTTTAAGCCTCCACCCTTCGGGGGAGGTTTGGAGGGGGCTTCTTTAGCTTAATGTTTTAGTTGTTCCGGCACCAGAATCCAAAGTAGTTAGAACAGTATTTCTAAACCTCCATTCCACATTTTCATCTCCACCATTGTATCGGTGGACGATTTCAATAGGATCAAGCATGGTCTGGCGGTCAAGCCAGGCGTTGGCTACATTGATCAGATAGGCTTCGCGGATATTGCTGCCACCTGAGTTTCCTGCATAAGCTCCACCGGGCATTCCTGCTCCCATGACATTAGGATTTACCATGATGGCAAACATGATCTCCGAATTAGCCGCTGCTGAAGTAACCAGGTTCTGTTCGCTGTTCAGTTTGTTGTTTAGCGGTTCGATAATCCATTTTTCTTCTGCCTTGCCATTCATTGGATTGATCTCGAAAAAGGTAAAAATGGGTTTGTCGGCATTGTCTACTCCGCAAAGGTTGGTTTCCACATCATCCATATAATCCTCAATGGCTTTCTTCCGTAAGTCAATAGTTGCAAATTCATTGGCAGGGAATTGGCGGTCCCAGAAAGCATAGGGAATCTGGATATGCCATTTCCAGGTAATTTGATTGGTATAAGCTTTTTTCAGGAAAGCAGGAACCATACTGGCAATGTCGATCCATCCGGCCAGGTAGGCTGCAAACCAAAGGGGAGTGGAATAATATTCGTTGTTGCTCCAGGAATCGCGTATGCACATCACGATGGAATTCCCGTTTGTCTGGCCAGCCCACCGACGACGCTCAAGATCAGCAAAAGGATCATATTCATCCAGAACCTCATAAACGGTATATTCACCTTCTGAAGGAGTATCCGGGAACTTTCCGGAAACGATGCAATTTTCAACCACTCCATCCTTATTGGCTACTGTCAAGCGGCAGTATTTTGAATTGATGGCATTGACCCCAACAATTTGACTTCCATCAGCATTGAAAAGGAACTCCACGAAAGCAACTCCAAGTTTCAGGTAATCGCGGATTGCTTTTTCCATATACCGTCGCATAACCCGGCTATTGGCAAAAACAGTTAATGAAGCATCTTTGGGAGCTTTCAGTAGTTCATTGCCTTTATCATCATAGCCCGCAACGATGCAGGGATAAATCCCCTGTCCCAAGGTAAAGTTTCTGGTAAATCGAAGTCCGGTGTTCAGCGTTCCGACTTTGTTGATGATCTCCTCTGCCTTTGATGGCCAATCGTTGTTTGAACCCCAGCTGGCAATTTCGTAATTGCCAATGGTTGTGCGATCCAAATCGATCTTCGCAGGTTTCGGGTTCGCTGAATTGGGCTGATCAGCCGGAACCCCTGTTGTGGCACCCATGTAGCTTCGTCCGGAAGCAAGTAGCGGAACACCTTTAGCATTAAAAATAATATCTGCCATCTTACATTCTTACCTTAATTCCATTGTACTCGATCAATGAATCAATACTTACCGGAGTGACATGTCCGCAGGCGTTTTCATTTTCATCAACTGGAAGAACTCCGCGCATCCGATTTTCTTTTATGTTCATTTTTAGTCCGGTTGCCACAGCTCGGGGCATGAAAATCAGTTCTCCGTCTTTTTTGACAAACTTGATTGAAAAGACGATTTGTTTTCCTTGCGGCGTTTCTTTGATTTCCAGTTCCTTGAGAACCAGGTTTCGGCGTATGGTTTCGATTTTCATAAAATAAAATTTAGAGCCCCACCCAAACCCTCCCAAGGGAGGGCTTAAAGAATGGCTGCGGTTGTTTGTTTTACAAAAATGGGATAAGTAGAATTGGAGAGAAAGGACAGTTTCCGGAGCGCGGTTCTAAAATCTAAGTCAAACCTGAGCGAACAAAAAAATGGGGCGTAAGCCCCACTCTTGGTTAAAGGTTAATTTGCTCTTCAACATCACGGACTTTCACATCCAGGGTTCGTTTCATTTCGTCGATAACAGAGGTGATCACTGCTGAGTTGGAGGTTTTGAACTCATTTCCATTTGAATCCCGCAAACTGATCACAGAACTGAGAGAATCAGCTCCGATCTGGAAGGTTTGCAACTTGCGACGTGAATCATTCAAGGTTTTCCAACGGTCGATCAGCAATGATAAATCCTCCACTCTTTGAATCCTTTCATCAAGTGTCAGCTTCCGTGGTGCTTCGACTTCGTCTTTCACAATTGTCAAAACCGGAGCAACTTCTACAACTTCAACTACTTCAGCAACATTGGCTGTTTTTTCTGCAACATTAGATTTACCCATAACATTTTGCCCCTGCCTTAGGGTCTTATTTTGGCTTCTGGCTCGCCGGTTAAAATTAAATTATGGATAATCAACATTGAGCCATCAGGATTCTTGTCAAGGGCGAATGTCTGTATTTCCAATCCCTTCGACATGCTCAGGGAACGATTGGAAAAACTGAACAAGCACGAAGTGTTGTTTTTGTCAAACAGATTAGGAGAAACCCAAAGCCTTGACTTTTCCGGATGGCGATCAATAACTTTATCCACTAATTTGAGTGTAACAAGAATTTCCATGTCACGTGTTGAACCAAAAAAAAAGAATATAAGAGGTAGTTTACTATTCGAACAAAAAAAGCCCTGAAGGGCTTAGAAATTAAACAGAAGCTGTTGCGCTTTGACAGGAACAGTATCGATAAGTTCAGCAAGAACATCTGTAAATTCAGGCATTGGCACTTTTATCTGAGTAGCTTTTTGCGCTGGTAGTTTCAGCACGATCAAGCTCTCGGCTTCGGTGATTGGCACAATGTATGGGATTCCTCCTGTTGGATGAAGCTGTATTTGCCATGCTCCAAAAAACTGATTGGATAGCGAATTCATCCATGCCACTTCTCCCAATAATCCATTCAGGCATTGGTTTATCAGGCACATCATACAGCAGTTACGATCAATATCGGCACCGTAAAAGTATGCGTTCCGGTTTATTTTTGCGGCTGCCAGTAATGTTCGGCCCGATCCGCAGGCGCAATCCAGAACCCGGGAACCGTTTTCGATTTCTCCCTGAACCCGGGCCATGAGTTCGCAAATATGTTCCGGAGTGAAAAACTGTCCATTATGCCCGTGGCTAATGTGTTCCATGTAAAAATCTCCGAAAATGTCTCTTAAACCTTCGCCGTCGTTATCCATTTCCAAAACCAGTGCAGCAAATGCATCAGCCATCAGATTGACTTCGTGCTTATTGTATCTGCCTACTATTTCGAGGTGACGAGCTTCCATGGCTCCGAGTGACAGGGCACAAACCGACATTTCGAGAAAATCTGTAAAAACATTGGATATGCTGTTTCGCCCTGCCAGCTGCTGCATATACTGTGAAAAACTTTTCAACTTTTCCATCTTGTTATGAATTTGAATGAATAAAAAAAAGGCCGAAGCCTTTCTTCTACATCAATCCTTCATCAGCAAAGGAGAAGTAAGATTCTGAAGTAATAATCAGATGATCCAATACCGCGATGTCGAGAACTTTACCCGCTTCGCGGATCTTCTTGGTGAGATCTTTGTCAGCTTCACTGGGCACAAGGTTCCCCGACGGGTGGTTGTGCGACAAAACAATTGATGTGGCAGAACTTTTAAGTGCCGTCTGCATAATCATTCTAACGTCTGCAATCGTGCCACATAATCCTCCTGCAGAAATCTGGCAGTATCCCAAAACTTTGTTATTCCGGTTCAGGCACAGGATGTAGAAATATTCACGGTAATCCAAACTGGGGAAAACATCTTTTAAATAGCCGTAAGCATCAGCTGAAGTAACCACCTTGGGTAAATCTGAAGCTTTGTACTTGGGTTTGTAACTGATTTCGATTTCTGCCAAAGTTGAATTGTACATTGGCACCGGAGTAAATAAATTCTTTTGCATTTTAAGTCACCTCTGCCCTGAGGATTTTTTTCGGCTGGCTCTCCAATTAATTTTGAGCCAATTGCACATTGAGCAGACAGGATTCTTGTCAAGGGCGGCTTCGACAAGCTCAGCCACCGGAGTATATTATTGAAGGCGTGCATGCAACCCTTGACTTTTCCGGAATGCGGAAATAACTTTGGAGAAAAAATTGAGTGAGAGTAGTAACTCTATGCTTCAGTCAATCCCGTGGAGTTAAAAAAAACGAAAACTAAGGATAGGTTTCGGGTGAATAAATTGATTATCTCTTATTATGGAACGTTTTTGTACTTTTTAATCAGGCAAGTAACTTTTCCAGTTTCATTTTCCATTTTTCCCAGTTTGGCATTTCTCTGGTCTGAAGATCGAGGAATTTCCGGGTGTGGTCGTGATGGATTAAATGACAGAGTTCGTGAATGATCACATATTCTATGCAACCTTTGGGAGCTTTTATTAATTCCGGATTCAGAATGATTTTTCCTTTGGCAGTGCAGCTTCCCCAGCGTGTCGGCATTTCTCTCAATATGATTGAGCTGGGTTCAACTTTGTGTTTTTTAAATTTTTCAATTAGTTCCTGGGCAATGGCACGAAGCTTCTTTTTTGCATTTTGTAAATACCAATTGTTTACTAATTCTTCAACTCTTGCTTTGTCAAGCGTTGTAACCTCTATGAACTTGCCTTTAAGTTTTACACTTTCAACCGGTTCGAGTATAATTTTCAAACGGTATTGACGGCCAAAATAAAGATGGGTTTCACCACCAACAAATTTCCGATCAGTCAATTTTGGATGAAAGGTTAGGAAAAAGCTTTGTTGCCTGATTATCCAAGGCGCTTTTTTAATAATCTTTTCCTTTACCTTTTCTATAGGTGTATCTATAGGCGCTTTTACCGAAACTTCCAAGTCGGGTGTTACAGTTATTCCAAGAGATTTTCGGTTGGAATAATCCAAATGAAAATCAATTCGTTTCGAGCCAAATTCAATACTTTCAGTCATTATTTGTAGCGGATTTTTGCAACTTCAATACATTTATTGGCAATTTCATCCAACTCACCAAAAGACAGGTTAATGTTATATTTATCACGTACTTCATCAATCAAATAATCTCCAATTTCAATTTGAAGCTTTCCGGTAATATTGGTTTTATATTGCCAGTCAACAATTGATTTGCCGTTATCCAAAACGGCTTTTTGAATCATTTCATCTATGTTCAAAGCCGCCTGTGTTGAAATCTCTCTCCTGATTATTGGATCCTGAATTTTTTCGCTGAGTGATTCAACATTCAAACCATAAAATGCCTTTGCCACATCTTTGTCTTTCAACGCTTCAGGAATATCACTGTCGGTGTGAGACAAAACATTGTTCATTATTTCCTGAACCTTATTGAGATACTGGACTTCATTAATCCGCTTGGCTTCGTAATCCGCAATGGTTTCTTTCAGCATTTGTGAGAACTTTTTGTAAAATGCCGGGTCTTCTTCCATCTTCTCCGAAATGTGTTTTGAAGTTCTGCTGGCAATCTTATCTGCTTTGGCTGCTTTTCCTGTTGTATTTTCTACTTCCTGTTGAAATTTTTCTTTATCAAAAATATCAACCAGTTCAGTGATGATTTCAACTTTCTCAGTGGTAATGTGCGTGTCAATCAATTTTTGAATCTGACCTTCATATTGCTTGTAATCAATTGTATCTGAATATCTTTCAATTACGGCTAAGCGCAGCTTTACGAACATGATCAAATCTGATTTATAACGGTTGATCGTTTTTTCATCTACCTGATTATAAAATTGGATGGATGAAAGCGCTAATTTCAAACCTTTAGCAAACGCTGCCAGTTTATCGTAAAACAAAGCTCTTATTGCTTCATCTTTCAACAGCAATTGATAGGCTTCTGCATCACGTTTATTGGTGATGATTTTGAAAATGTCCCATAGTTCTGAATACTTTTGTGGTAGCTTTTTGATTTCTTCATTGATGTTTACCAATGTGCCTTCCAGGTCATCTGAATCAAACTCCTCGAAAGAGGAATACAATTGCAAGGCATCATCCAAATTCTCAATCACACCATAATAGTCAATGATATAGCCAAATTCCTTATCAGGGTAAATACGGTTTACCCTCGCAATGGCTTGCAAAAGTTTATGTCCCTGCAGGTTTCGGGTAAGATACAAAACCGTGTTCTTGGGTTCATCAAATCCGGTAAGTAATTTATCTACTACAATAATGATTTCAGGATCTTTTTGATTTTTAAAACGGCTGATGATGTTCTTCTCATATTTTTTTTGATTACCATGTTCATCCATCATCTTTTTCCAAAAGCGATTTTCCTTCTCCGTGGATTTTTCATAGGCACTATCTTCACCTTCTCTTTCGTCGATGGATGAAATCAGAACTTCACTGCTCACCAATCCAATTTCGTCCAGAAATTCTTTGTAACGAATGGCATTTATTTTTTTGTCGCAAACCAATTGGGCTTTAAAGGGAGTATTTTGCCAATTGTCGCGGAAATGCCTACTGATGTTCCATGCGATCGTATATATTTTTTGTTCAGCACCGTTCAACTGGTCTGCTCTGCTGAACTTCTTTTTGAAATCGGCTTTTTGGTATTCGGTCAAGGGTTCTGAAACCATTTCGAAAAATGTATCCAGCGGGCTTGCATTTACAGTTTGCCTTGCCAGTCTTCCTTCATACAGAAGCGGAACTACAGCCTTGTCTTTTACGGCCTGATCAACCGTATATGCATCAATGATACCCCCGAATTTCGCAGCCGTACTTTTATCTTTTTTGAAAAGTGGTGTGCCGGTCATAGCTATGAAACAAGCATTGGGCAATGTTTTCTGCATTTCAATATTGAAAGTGCCATGCTGGGTACGGTGTCCTTCATCAACCAAAACAAAAATGTCGTGACTTTGCAATGGCTTACCGATTTTCTTTATGGCTGCAACAAACTTGTTGATAATGGTGGTGACTACTGAATCGCTTTTACTTTCAAGTAATTCAACCAATCGTTGCCCGGTGGTAGCGTTTTCTACAAACATTCCACATTTCCGAAATGTACCTGTAATCTGAGTATCCAAATCAGTACGGTCGGTTACCAAAACGATTTTCGGATTGCGAATTGATTTTTCCATGGCAATGGCCTGGGCAAGCATAACCATGGTTAAAGATTTCCCGCTTCCCTGCGTGTGCCAAATCACTCCACCATTTCGTCTTCCTCCTTCAATTTGAAGGATACGTTTCATAGATTTTTTAACGGCAAAATACTGTTGGTATCGTGCAATTTTTTTTTCTCCATTGTCGAACAGAACGAAATTGAAAATTATATCCATCAGCCGCTCCGGTCGGCATAAACCGAATATATACTCATCCTGAATAGTTGGTAAAATATTTTCGTTCTCCAAATTATCAAAATACTGCCTGACATATTTAAAACGGTCCGCAAATAATTTGTTTTTCTGCTCCGGATTTAAGGACTGATTTTTTAATTCCTGTAAATCGGTTCTGTATATCTGTTCTTCTTCCTCGTTATTGAATTTTTCCTCCCACTTCGCCCAAAACTTTTCAGGTGTGGCATTGGTGGCGTATGATGCTTCCTGGGTTGCAAGACTCAATGTCAGTTGAGAATAGACATACAAGGCCCGGATGCCATCTTCCTGCTGACTTCGCAAATGTTGGCTGATCGCCTGTTTCAATGGCTCTTTCATGTCTGGTCGCTTGCACTCGATAACACAAATTGGAATACCATTAACGAACAATACCACATCGGGTCGGTAATGCTCTTTGCTGGTGCTGCGCATTACACTGTATTCTTCGGTTACATGAAATATATTGTTCTCCAAATTTTTCCAATCCATGTATTGAAGTGTGATGCTTTTTTTATCTCCGTCGAAGCTCTGGTCAAATGTTTTCCCAAGGGTAATCAGGTTATAAGTCGTTTCGCAGGCGGCAATGTATCCTTCGTTCATCGGCAATTCCTTCAAGGCACGAATCCCATTTTCAATGTTGGCATCGCTGATGTAAGTAGTCTTTGTTGAACTGATTCGCTTTTCCGAATTGATTTCCTTCAGCTGTTTTCGCAAAATATCATCCAACAAAACATTACTGGTTTTTCCAACTCTAAGATTTTCTGCTTCTACCGGACTGAGATAGGTATAGCCTAATTTTTGCAAAAATTGCAAAGCAGGGATTTGGCTGATGTGGTCTTCTTTGAAACTTGGTGTGTTCATCTATCATTATTTAAAACATGACAAATATCATGTAATTTGAGGTCTTAGCACTATAAATTTGCATTGTATTTCTCATAAGGAATAAAGCGTGTCGTTGCACGCATTCCCAGAGTTGCAATGAAAAAATTAGGATTGGGGTGTCCCCGATCGAAAGATAAGTCGACTTGGTAATACCGTTAGTTTTTATCGGGCCGCAAAAAAATCCTCGGTTTTTGAACCGGGGTTTTTTATTTCCTAACAATTCCATATTCATCACTTTTACATGCTTCTTTTAAAAGTAGAGGATCAAGTTTTTGAAATTGATTCTCCAATCCATATTTTCTCAAGCTTCCCTTGGGATATTCTTTTCGGTACAAGCAATGTGCTATCAAATCTACTGATTGAATAAAGTAGGAATGATGCGATGATCGAGAAAATATATCCTCCAAAATGCTGTCAATTGGTGCGTTATAAGAAGTGCCACTAAAATGTGAAGGAATGGGATTGTACAATCTCATTTTTCTTTGTAATGACATTAATTTTAGACTATCCGTGTCATCGGCCACTATTATGCCTTTGTCATTTGCTTTTTTCTTTAAAAAAGTATCATATCGTTGAAATAACCTGCTCCAGGCCAAGTTGAAAATATCGTGATCTGGATGATCTTCAATTTTGATACATACGTTTATTACACTTGCAGAATCAAAAATCATAGGCAGTTGTGAACAATAGTCTTTAATGATATTGATCCTTTTGCTTTTTGAAATTTTCTTATATTCCTCCAATTTATTGACCCTTATTAATTCGGATGCATGTATTTCTGTTCGTTGATTTAAGCCGTATTTTGATTTTATTGATTTTCTAAATTCCTTTAAGCGAATAAGATACTTGTCCCAGTCGTTCTGAGAAACAATTAAACCGGATAATATAAAGTGTGGCGAACTATTTGGATGAGTCCCCGGGTCGCCACTCTCATCAACATACATTATATACATATTACTGATTTTAAAAATATTTAGTCTCTTTTTCCCGTCAGCAATACCTGCATCGACCCCTTTTTCTGCAACATCAGTTTTTATCTTTAGGTGGAAATGGGTCATTGCCATTGCTATCCGGGTTTTGAATCGTACCATCCTTTCTATGTGGAATCAATTCAGAACCTTCCGAGTTACTTTTTTCTCTACTCCATTGCATTGCATCTTCTTTCCTTTCGAAATGTTTGGATGCTCTTTCTGAATTTTCTCTTTTTGAGTCCCAACCACCACCAGAGTTAGGAACAACATGTCTTTCTTTTCTTGTCATAATAGTACTATTTTATTGGGTTTAAATTTTCAATCTTTATTTCCGTCGTCAACAGATTGAGATTCTTTCCTTGCTTCTATCGCTTCCTGATGTCAGGTAAATGGTCACTTTTATATATAATGTTTAAATGGTAAAACTCCGACTTTTACATCTTTACCTGAGGTTAGAATTTCCCCTATGGCTTCAGCAAACTTTAATGTCACAGGAACTCCATCTCCATATATACAAGTATTATAATTCAACTTCGTTAATCCCAAAATATCCTTACAGACAATCTCAACTTCTGATTTACCTCGTGTTATGGCAACTTCTAATGGATTTGGAGTTTCCAATCCAATTTGAGTCTGAAAACGCGGAATAAATCCTTTTGTCCATAAATATGCCTTATTATCATCAAAATGCAACATCATACCTCTTGGAATACAGTATTGATGTTGTCGGTATAATTTGAAGGTATTATTTTCCCGAATTCTTACACCTATTATTTTACATTTGCCCTTTGCAGCTTCCTCAAATCCTTCCCATTCGGTTTCATCAAAATAAGTTTTTGCATGAATAAATACCTCTTGGGGATAATGTCCGGAGTTATTGTAAAAAGACTCTAAAGATTGAGATATTATATCAGTGGCATCCTTTTTTGATAAATGAAATTCACCAGTTTTATGATTCCACCAAGGACCAACATTTCCACGAAATACCATACCATCCCCAGAATCTAAAAACATTTGAGCAGCACAACAAGCATTTTTATTTTTCTCATTCGCATCAGTCTTTTTATAAACAAGACCTAAATAACATACATTCTCTCTTACATCTCCAAGTTTCCATGGTAAACCACCAAGCTTATAATACAAGGCCGTAGATATATTCCATGCTTTAGCACTGTCGAATTTACGTTCAGCATCAATCTTTTCAGGATTATCCCACAGCTCTTCATATGAGATCTTGCTTTCTCTAATAATTTGGGTAATAATTTTATCTGATAAAACTTTTGCTTTTAATTGATTGTGAAAGTTGATCTCAAATTCATACGCTTTTTTCAATTGATCAATTTCGTCTTGAAAAAACATATCTAATTGCATTGAACTCCTTTTAGCAATACTTAATCCTTCATTTATAACATCGGCTGATTTTGGTATCTTCGAATTTGGCCTTCCATACTGGAAAATGCATTCTGGGATAACAATTATCCAAACGTCAACAGGTATTTCCTCATTATCTGCATATTCTTTCAATTTGTCAACATATAAATTGGTCCAATTATGAACACGCTGATGTGAATCCCTAAATTTCAAATATTTATCTATCTCATTTTGAGAAACATCGATTTGTGGAACATTCTCAAAATTTACATAAATATCAAAAATTGTTTCAAGTCCAGGAAAGTTAGGTCGGGCAATCGATCTATCGGAATTTAAGATAGGAGCATGCAGTTTTTTTAAATACTCTAACATTCTATTTCGCAAAATCGCAGGTCCAATAAGACCAATAGTCTTTTGTCCTTTAATTTTTTTTTGCGAAAATGGACCAAATAACATTAATCCATCTCGCGGATCTATTGCTTTCTGCCCATTATTAAAAGTCAGAAAAGGTTCGCTAAGGTATTTTAATTCAGGGTCAATCATCATTTTCTTCGTTAAGAGGTTCTTCAAGGAAATTTTCAATTATTTCAACAGCCATCGGTGTGCTAGGATCTCGATAACCTACATCGCTCCAAAACATCTCAGTCCAGTTTTCCATTTTCAAATACCATCCTTCATTTGAAACCTTTATTTTTATTTCATTATCATTATCCTTTAATCTTTGAATAAATGCCAGTTGCAAATCTCTCCATTCATCATTAAAGAATCGTCTTCCCTTTTTCCTTCTATATCCATGAACCTTTTTCTCATCTTGCAGCAATTTAAAACCATCACTAGTAAAAACCAAATGAGATTTTAATGAAAAACCGACAATTGGGGACAGACTTGTTTGACAAGAAACAGCATAATGCCACTTTCCGATATCCTCGAATTTTCCAACGATTGATTTTCTTTTATCCTTTTTATTTGGGCTAGAGAATGGATATTTAAAACTGACTGGTTTTAAATTATCATAACTTGGCAAAAAATAAACAAATTTTTTATTTGACATCTCTTGTTTCCACAGTCCTTTATTCCTGAACAAATTAGTTATTACACTTCTCAATAACCATTTGAAATGATTTTCAGCATCCTTATGCTGTGGAAAAGATTCTGATAGAAACCCGTCTAAAATATCAGTTAAAGAAAATGAATATGTAGCGTCGGGTAGTACCTCAATTTCTTCATCTTCTCTTGTTATAGTAAAATTGATATTTTCATCAAACGTAGATACAGTGTTAGACAAAAGACTTACAGGTATTAATGTATTAGCGTTTCGAACAGCTTTTGCTTGCTCAGCATTCGTAAATTTAAACATGAAAAACTTAGGTGGCATTTCTGCAATTTGCCACCAGGAAGAATAGTATAATTCTTTTTTTGAAATAATTGAGCAGTTTGAAATATATTCGTTCTCATACCATTCGGAAAAAGTTGATTCTTGTATCTCTCCCAACCTGGGGACATTGTCTTTAATCAATTTCTTCAATAATTGTTTAAGTCCTTCTGCCCAATTGCCAAAGAATGGTATTTGATTAAGTCTATTTGAACCTATAAAGGAATTATAAGGTACATCTTTATCAATATTCAGAGGTATTATAAAATCAGATAGGCCTTCACTTTTCGCAATAGTTTCAGCGAGAGAAAATTCTTTATCTATACCATCCTTAAGAATGCCTGGTGAAAGACAGATGTTATTTGAATAGATTAACAATACTTTTACAGCATCGTTTCGGATCACACCATCTATTGTTCGCCAAAAAGGTTCACCACCAAGCAATCGATCTCTATCTATCCAAACTTTATATCCCAACATCTCCAGTCTAGACCCAATCCAGATCGCAAACTCATTATCTTCAGGAGTTGCATGGCTAATAAATAATGTATCTCTCATTCAAATATGTTTAGACAATATTTTTAACTATTTCTTCCCATCAGCAAAAGCTATATCATCCTTTTCTGTTCGTGAAGCTTATCGGTCAATGCGTTAGTCATTTTTCGCTATATTGGTATACCAGCTTGGTCTCTGTTACTTTAAAAACCTCATCTTCATCCTCATCGTGCAGACTCAAGCCTCTTTGTTTTGCTTTCAACATTAAAATCACCTCACGGTGAGGCCAAATAAGTTGTTCGGTGGAATTGCTGAATTGCCGACCATTTGCTTTGGCCAGAGCTATTCGCTTTTGATTATGCTTTGTGAAATCACCTGGCTTATGTTTTCGGGAAAGCTTAACACCAACATCCAGATCGCCTAAAGTATCCTTGTCTGATAAGTAACTGCCAAATACTTTTATGCTTTCCACAAAATATATTAATTCACCATTTTCGTTAATGGATTTTGCCCGTTCAATCAGTTCGTTCAATAGTTGAGTTGCTTTTTGCCTGCTAATGGGTTTCGAGGCATTGGCAATACCAAACCGTCTGCCCTTTTCAGTTTCTGTTAATTCGTATTGGTAAATATCACTAAGTTTCTCCTTCGTTAAAATAAGGTATTCATCTTCAATTAGTTGCTTTATCAACTGTTTCGCCACAACATCAGGTTGTTTTAATATCTTGGCAACTCTGATTGCAACTTCTGCTTTGGAATTTCCCCAAAGCCTTCCTTTCATAGCTTGACGGACCACTTCCCGTATTTTAAGGATTGGCTGACCAAACAGGATTTCTTTTGAATTGATTTGCATACTTACAGGTTTAAATTTTTGATTCTCACCTTTCCTGTCAACAGCACCTGCATCATCCCCTTTTTCTGCTCGCGCAGTTTATCGGTTTTGGCTTTGAGCAGTTGTATTTCTTTATCTGCTGCTTGTAGCACTTGGGTAATAGCAGTTTGTTCTTCGAATGAAGGAATATGAATTTTAATAATCGAGAAGGCATCCCATCGTAATCCTCCACGTCTGTCAATTGAACCTTCCATTCTATTCTGATACTGATAAATCAACATATGAGATTTTAACAGCTTATAGAAGTATAAATCATTGATCGATGAATCCGTTTTGAAAACGGTGTACATTGGACTTATTAAAGCTTCATCAAAAGAATCCTGATAACCAATTGAGCCTTCCTCGATATGGTTAGTTGCATATGCAAAATGATTTTTAGGAACAATCTTGTAGCTGCTAATATCGTCAGCAAATATCTTTCTGCCCCAATATTCCAAAGATTCGACCAGACCATCATATTTGGTGCAGGAAAGAACTGTCAACTGTTTATCTGACTTATTTCTGATACTTACTTCTTTCGAAACATCTTTTATATGGATTTCCTTCCACTCCCCACCAAACCCCTTTAACCGTTTCTTTCCGGTTAATAAATTTTGCATCAACCATTTTTTGCGGAGTTCTTTTTGGGCAACGAGTTGATTGTTTTGGTTGATGGCGGAATCCATCAAACTCAGGACGTTAGCTATGGCGCGCTGTTCGGGGAGAGGTGGAAGAGGAAGTTCAACTTTAGACAGGTTTGTTTTAGAAACACTATAAACTGAAATTCCAGTTGCAATTCTTCTAAGTTCTCTTACAACCTGCTGATTATTCAATGCATAAGTTCTAAAACCTGCTGCTATTATATCCACATTTCCTCTCGCCGCGAAAGTGTGTAATCCACTCACCACTTTTCTGCCGTTTATATTTTTTAGCTCAACACAATTACAGACTCCTTCAAAATCTTCCGAAGCATCTGCCATTATTAAGTCACCATCTTGAAGTGACGGAAATTCTTCATCATCAAATTTATTAACATCAAGAAATCCATCTTTTAAAAACGGGACTCTTTGTTCAGTTTCAAAATCTAAAATTTCATTTTCATAAGTTGCATGAATATCTCCGTAGTGAATATTCCTAATTTCATCATTTGTCTTTTCATCGGTCAATTGCTCCCTTGAATAGGAAAATGATTTGAGAAAAGAAAATACAGTTCCAAATTCAGGATTTGTCCAATCGCTTGGAATGGTAGTATTGTAAAAGGGTTTTATGGTGTTGTTTTCCATTAGTTGGTAAGGTTGAAATTTTGGATGAGTTGATTAAATACCTGATCCACGTTTATATTGCCTAATCCCATTTCTTTGAAAATGGCATTTCCGGGCAGGTCGAATTTAATCATATCGGCAAATGCCTGCAAGTCGGTTTTAATGCTTTCGGGCAATTCAAACAAATTGCCTTCTGCCAGAAACACAGCGAGCCGGAATACATCCAGTTTATGTGTGTTTATTTTATCCGAATCAATCTTTTCACCACGTTCTTTTGCCGCTTTTAAATCGATGTATGCCTTGGCCTTCAAGCAAATGATGGTTTCAATATTTGCTATTCGAATGCCATCCAAAAGCTTGCTTCCGGCAATTGTAAACTGGTAATAATCTTCATTCATCAGAATAGCTGAGAGGCTTGTAATATCCTCGTCAATGGGTATTGGAGTGTAGCGCGATTGTTCAGGAACATCCAGAACATCAGGAACACGGGAAAATAATTCAATTTGGTAAGGAAATTCCGTGTTCGCGGGTTTCTTAAAACGGTAATATTGTCGTTCAGGATCGCTTTTTTCCCTTACCTCGTATTTGCCTTCATTTACGAAATTCCAGAATTGCCTGGCAAACGCTGAATCAAGTGCTTCCACAACAAGTATGATGTCAATATCTCTTGTTGCCCGCGGCCTAAAACCAGATTCACTCACAATGATGTCGCACGCTGTGCCACCAATGATCACGTAATTATCGGGGTACAGTTCAAAGTATTTTGTAAAAACATCTAATCCTCTTACCATTTCAGTTGTCGTATAATAGTTTTTAATGCCAGTTGCACCCGCTCATCAGTGTTGTCTTTAAATTCGAGGTAAACCGAGAGCGGATCGATAAACTGGTTATTCGCCAGTATTGCAGGTGTATATTTCCAAATTTCAATGCAATACTTTCCGTCGTAGTCGTTCAGGTTTTTTATTTTCCCCTCATTCATCAGTTTTCTGAAAGTATCCTGATGAACAGCCAGATATATTTGCTTTTCGTCGTTCAGGTCGGTATAAAAAGCTAGAGCATTAATATTGCTGCGGAAGAATAACTCCTCACCTATTTCATCATCAGTAAACACCTTCTTCACAACCGGACTTTTCATAAAAGCCTGCGCTTTTTCCCAGAGTTCTGCATTACCTGTTTCAAAGCAAATGGCTTTTTCTTTGGTGCCTTCAATTGTACAAAGATTTAAAGCCTGAATGTTTTCGACAGCTCTTGTTATGGTCAGATACGGGTATTGCAACACATTGGCCAACTGCTTGTAAGAAAAACGATTTAGCGGCTCTTTTTGCAGATGATAAAGAATCAGGCACTGCGCAACAGGCTTCAAATATTCTTTCTTTTGCGCTTTTAGTGCATATTCTTTAATATCGATAAATAACCCTGGGATAAAAACCTGTTTATTTGCAATAACAAAGTTTATTCGCTTCTGAATTAGCCTGTTCCTTTTATAAGCTTCAAGGAAGGGCAAAACAAAAACAACCGGATTGTTGAAGTGGCGTTCAAGCAATTCCAATTGNNTTATCACTACTATTTGATAACGTGCAAATATAAAGATAATATGTTGATATAAAATACTTCACACTTCTATACTTGCCAAATTTTTAAAATACTTATGTTCTCCATACTTCACATAGCCCAATTGATTTGTAGCCAAATTTGTTTTCCCAATCATAAAATCAGGAACATCAGAATGATGGTGACCAAAAATCCAGAAATCAGGACCGTTTGTTTCAATCAAATCATACAATTCAACAGCAAAAGCTTCATTCAGAATATCACCTTTATATTTTTCCGGATAATTAAAAAATGTCGGGACATGATGGGTAATTACTATTGTTTTACCGGTGTTGTTGTGGTGTTGTTCCTGTTTGATGAATGATAAACTTTCCTCATGCAAAAGATTAAACTGATCGGAAGAAAAACGAAAATCATTGAATTTAATGACTCGAAAATCGCTCACTCTTTGTTCAATCTGCCAACGGTTAACCTGGCTAATCTTTGACCAAAGAGTCGAAAAAACAAGGCGAACTGAATCCTGCTCCACAGACAGGTTATTTACCAAATGGACATTTGTTTTGATATTTTCATTGAGGGTTCCGCATTTTCCAGCTAAATCAAAGTAATAGTATTCATGATTCCCCGGAATCCAATAAGTTGTTTCGAAATGATCAGAAATATAACTGAAAAAATCTTTGTGTTTGTCCATCACTGCAAAAGGCACAATATCACCAGCAAGCACTAAAACATCACCATTAGCTTTCAATGGGTTTGTTTTGAGGTATTCCTTGTTTTCGGGAAATTCCAGATGTAAATCGGAGGCGTATTGCACAATCATATTAAGCTCCCAATTCTTTTAAATATTTATCCATCTCGATTTTTACAGATTTCAATTCGCTTTCCAGTTTTTCAATTTCAACTTGCACGGCAGCTATATCCACTTCAGCTTCTTCCTCGAAAGTGTCCACATAACGCGGAATATTCAGGTTAAAATCGTTTTCCTGTATTTCCTCAAAAGTGGCCACATAGCTGAATTTATCTTCCACAATTCCGGTTGGCAGTTTGCCCTCATTGAATTGTCGGTATGTGTCTACAATGTGCTCAATATCTGTTGGTCTTAGCCTGTTTTGGTTCTTAGCCGATTCGTACTGTTTACTTGCATCGATAAACAACACATTGTTATTGTTGAATTTACCTCTGTTGAAAATTAAAATAGCTGCAGGAATACCCGTCCCGAAAAACAGGTTGGCAGGTAAGCCAATTACTGCTTCCAGAATATTTTCCTCAATGGTTTTCTGCCTTATTTTGCCTTCACTGGCTCCACGGAATAACACTCCATGAGGTACCACCACGCCTACTTTCCCTTTTCCTTCGTAGGCGGTTTCAATCATGTGGCTGATAAATGCCCAATCGCCTTTGCTCTTTGGTGGAGTGCCTCTCCAAAATCGCTGATATTTGTCGGTTTCGGGATCAAAACTGTCACTCGATTTATTTTCTTCTTTGTCATCTATCTTTCCCCATTTGTATAAGGAAAATGGAGGATTTGCAACAACCGTATCAAACTTCATCAGGGCATCGCCTTCCTTCAGTTTCGGATTACGGATGGTATCGCCCCAACGAATGGTGGCCTTATCAAATCCATGCAAAAACATATTCATTACGGCCAGTGCCCAGGTGCTACCATTGGCTTCCTGTCCGTAAAGTGAGAAATTATCTGAACCCACTTCTTCACCGGCTTTTATTAGTAATGATGCAGAGCCACAAGTTGGGTCACATATCCGCGAACCCGGTTTCGATTTGGTGAGTTTCGCAATGAGTGTGGAAACCTCTTTCGGCGTAAAAAATTCTCCGGCTTTTTTCCCGGCATCACTGGCAAAGTTTTCAATCAGAAACATATAGGCACCGCCAATAATATCAGTGCCTTCCAAATGCGATGGCCGAAGGTCTAATGATTCTTTGTTGAAATCGAGCAACAGGTTTTTTAAGCGGGTGTTTTTATCTTTTGTATCACCCAACACACTGCTGTTGAAATTGATGTTCTGGAAAATTCCGGCACCGTCTTCGCTGTAAAGTTTGTCGCGATTGGCTTCCACCAGATCTTCCAAACCAATATCGATCAACTCCCCAATATTGAGTTCATTGCGGTGTTCATACAAATAGTTAAAATGACTTTGCTCTGGCACCACAAAGCGCTCGTGTTTCATGGCTCTTTCGGCTCTTTCCTTATCACCATTGTATTTTGCCAGATGCGTTTCATATTTATCGTCATGTACATCGCTGAGGTATTTTACGAAGAGCATGGTCAGCACGTAATCCTTGTAAATACTGGGGTCAATGCTTCCTCGAAAAGTGTCACAGGCTTTCCAAACTGCATCGTTAATGTCTTTCTGAGTGATTTTTTTAGTCATGGATTTATTTTATTGTGTTATTTATTTTTTGCTGAATGATGATTTCCTGAAGTGATTCAATTTTCTGCCTTATTTTTTTCCCCTGGCTTCTAAGGCTTGTAATTTTCAGAATGACTCGTTGTGTTTGAATATCCGGAACACTGATTTCAAGTTTTTCCAGCACTGCTTTCGAAATAGAAGCAATGGAAGATCCAAGTGCAGTAGATTTCAGAAATAGCTGAGTAATTGGGTTATTCATGAACCAGGCTAAATATTCAGGTAATACTTTGTTGTCAGATAAACGAATAACAAAAAAGGAGGTAGAGGCTACAGACTTGGGATACTGGTCTTCAAATACTGTAGCAAAGTTTTTATTACCTTTAGCAGCAAAAAGTATATCGCTAGGTTTCAATATATGTTTTTTGCTAATATCATCAGCCATTAAATCAGGATGTAGTTCAGAGATGAGTAATCCATTTTCGTCAAAGTGCCTGGCTTGCAGATATACGATTTCACCTTCTGCAACTGGCTTAGCAAAAACTCCTGTAGATATACTGGCAATATTTTCTAACGTTGTTTTCAAATTGTGATTCAATAAGACCCCACAAAAGTAAACATTATTTTTTATAAAACCAAAAAAATATCAAAGTATAAATTCTACAAAATACTTGAAGCATTGTATATGCATTGAATTTATATATTTTATGAATATTCTTCAGTTTTGTATTATAAAAATAATTAACGATAATGGTTCCTTTGTTTTCAACAAACTATTCATGATCGTAATCCAGTCAGATTTTTCAGGATTTAAAACCATTGTTTTAATTACTATCGACTAAAAAAGAGGCTAAGCCTCTTTTCGGATTCATCCGCAGTAAGGATTTCCCATTCCGGAATAAACTTCTTCATCAGCAACCGATGAAAGAATTTGCCGGTAAGGAACTTCTCCACATTTCAAGCAGAAAACCTTCCGGTTGGACAGCCAGTAATAAATACTTGTGCCTTTCTTCAGGCTACAGCTACATTTAACAAGCTGAAGTAAACTTTGCAGTAATTTGTCTTGGATCATTGGAATAACTCATAGTAAAATGCCTATGCCCTCAGGACTTTTATAGACACCCTTCGATTGGTTCGATAAACTCACCAACCAACTCAGGGCTGGTCTGGCACGCCTGTTAGTTTAGAGCCAAAACCCCATTGAGCAGACCGGAGTTCTCAGTGAACTGTTGAAAAATATGAGCTAGCGCTAAGCGTTGTTTAGGTAATACAGGTCCGGGAAACTCAAAGCCTTGATTTTTCCGGGATGCGATTAATAGATTCGTGAGAAATTGAAGGACAGAGAACACACTAAGTGGTGAGTTGAACTTACAAAAAAATGAACCACGAAGCATGAGATGTTTCGGGTTGTTTTATATGTGTATTCAATTTTTCTATTTATTGATAAGTTCAATTTGTTTATAAAAACTATAATTCGCTGTTATAGGTTGGCAAAGTAAAATAAAACGCGGATCCTTTGCCCGACTCAGACTCGATCCAAATTTTTCCACCCATTAACTCGACAAGATTTTTGGAAATAGCTAATCCGAGACCATTTCCACCATAATTGCGCGTTTTTTCAGATTCAACCTGCCGGAAGCGTTCAAATATAATATTGTGGTATTCTGCCGGAATACCAATTCCGGTATCCTTGACGTAAAACTCTACCATTCTACCTTTAGGTTGATATCCAATTTCAATTTCACCATTCGATGTAAACTTAATGGCATTACTGATCAGATTATTAAATATTTGCCTGCACCTGTCAGCATCAGCAAAAATTATTGTTTCTTCATTATTGTCAGGGAAGGTTAGTTTAAATTTGAGTTTTTTCGCTTTTGCTTCTACAGCAAACTGCTCCTTAAAGGTTGAAAAAAAATTTTGAACATTAATCTGTTTTTTATGAATAGCAATTTCACTGGATTCCAACTTCGATATATCCATAATATCACTGATTATCGTTAAAAGATTATTTCCATTGGTGATGATTAGCTGAATAAATTCGTCCTTATCTTCCTTTTCAAAATATTGGTCAGCCAGTAATTCAGAAAACCCGATGATACAATTTAACGGTGTACGGACTTCGTGCGACATATTGGCCAGAAAAGATGATTTTAAACGATCTGATTCTTCGGCGCGTTCTTTGGCT
>DMSQ01000055.1 GCA_003457135.1 Prolixibacteraceae bacterium | reverse complement strand
ATGTTAAAAGCGATTTCCCTGCTTAATACCATTATACTCTATCAATGAATCAATACTTACCGGAGTGACATGACCACATGCGTTCCCATTTTCATCCACCGGAAGAACTCCACGCATCCGGTTTTCTTTCATGTTCATTTTTAGCCCGGTTACGACTGCCCTTGGTATAAAAACTAGTTCACCATCTTTCTTTACAAACTTGATGGAGAAGATAATTTGTTTCCCTTGAGGAGTTTCCCTGATTTCTAATTCTTTGAGAACCAGGTTTCGGCGGATGGTTTCGATTTTTAAAGACATATTTCACGGATTTAAACGAATTACTCTAATTCTGAGTAAAAGTAGGGAGAGGGTGAGTAGGAGAAAGGACAGTTTTTTGCTGCTTAAAATCCGTTAACATTTCATTAAGACAATTTTGCCTTTATTTAACTAATCCTCATGTAACTATTTGACTCTTCTTGGGTCATAGTAATTGAAAACAAATTAGAATAGAAAACAATGTGTGTAAAAAGTAGTAAAACGAACAATTTTAAAATGATAATCATGAAAACGAAAACTAGAACACTTATCGTAATTTGTGCACTTGGAATTATTGGTTTAACCAATAACAATGCAACTTCAGATAACAAAAGGGAAGAAATAGTAAATAACAAAGAAGAAATGTTGGCCATTGAATCTATATTGACTGATGAAGCCTTCATCTACTCAGCCCAGGCTTATACAGCCAATGATATTAATAATGAAATTGCAACCTATGCAGCAACTGAAAATCTTGTTGTGGAAAATGCAATGCTTAATGAAGCCTCTTTTTACTCAGCCCAGGCATTTGCAGCTGTTGATTTTGAAAATGAAATCGAAGAATATGCAGCTAGTCAAATTCTTCAGGAGGGAAATGCGATAACCAATGAAGTTATCTATTCATCCAAAACATTTGCAGCCAGTGATTTTGAAAATGAAATCAAAAATAGACAGTAGGACAAAAGTCTATCTTACAGATATATAAAGTAGAATAATTCAATCAGGAGTTTAAATTAGTGACATTTTTCTCAAAAGAGTTGGTGTGTCAAACCTGAACGAACAAAAAAATGGAGGCGAAGCCTCCACTCTTGGTTAAAGGTTAATTTGATTATGGAAAGCAAATGATTATGCAAAGTGGCATTGTAAGACATGCTTGCAATCAGATTGTTAATCCTTTTACTTTACAGTACCACTTTGCATAAATTCATAATTGTTTTTCTAGACTTTTCAGCCAATCCAATAGATTGTTGTTCTTTTCCCAGGATTTTGTTTTGGAGCCAGCCGGATTAATGTCAACATAGGCCTTTTCAAAAGCTTCCCGTTTCTGTCTGGAATCAGCACGAGCATACACATCTGTAGTCTGAACTGAAACATGGCCTAAAAGATCTCGGATGTAAACCAGATTTACACCGGCCTGAAGAAGATGCATGGCCTTAGAATGACGTAAGGAGTGACAACTGATCGTCTCAGGTATAATTGCCGGATTGATTTTCCTTGCAAGGTCTGCATATGTCTTCAAGATGTAGGTCACACCTGCCCGGGTAAGTTTTTCTTTTCTGCTATTTGAGAACAATGGATATTGATTGGCATGGGTTTCCAACAAATGATTTTTCTGCATATATTCTTTCAGGAACACGGTCTGCTGTTGTTGCAATGGTACAAATCTGGCCTTGCGCCCCTTGCCAAATAGTTTTATTATGCTTGGGTTCTCAAGTCTGACAGAGGAAGGAGTAAGATCTATTATTTCCTGTACCCTTGCTCCGCTATCATACATAAGTGCAAGCATTGTGAGATTACGGTAACCACCTCTGGTACTTAGATCCGGCTGTTCAAGAAGTAGCTTTATGCCATCAGTTGTCAGGTAGTTGATACTCTTTTTTTCGTGTTTCTTAACTTTTATGGTCAGTATCTTTTGCCACTCATACATCCTTTCGGGATTTTCGTATTGCAAGAAGCTGAAGAACGAATGCAAAGCGGCAAGACGATAATTCCGTGTGGCATTACTGCAATGCCTGTTCTCCTGAATCCAGTCAAGAAAGTTGATGACAATTTCCCTGGTAATACATTCAAGAGTCAGCTTTTGTACTTCAGTGTTTTTCTGTTCTTTCATGAAAGTTATAAACTGAACGAAAGTATCCTTGTAAGCCAAAATGGTATTTTGACTACAGTTGCGCTCACCCGCAAGATACTTGGTAAGGAAAGTGCTGAGATATTTTGCAAAATCAGTCGTTTCCATTGTACAAAAGATTATTGTATTTTGGAAAAACATAGGCGCATACACCCTTTTCGTCTTTAAGCAGATCAGGATACATCTCCGCAGTTAGCCTGACGTAATGATCGGTCGCACCTATTGATTTATGACCAAGAAATGTCGAAATCAAAGGCAGTGAGTAGTAAAGATCGAGTCCGGATTTAGCCATCTGAGCCAGAGCGTGAACCGCGAACGTATGCCGCAAATCATGAACACGAGGACCCTGATGATCTCCAATAAACGGGATTCCTGATATGGCAAGTGCCTTCCTGAACCAGGTATATACACTGCCTTGACAACAGTTTGTTCCGTTGGGAGACACAAAGAAGTAGCCGTTGATATCCTTGATGCGTGGTATGGGCATCCGATCCCGATAATGCAGATACTGTTTCAGCACTTCTTCTAAGCCGCCAGACATGGGAGCAATACGTTCCTCCCCATTCTTGCTTTTTCTGATAATTAAGCATTGCTGGTTAAAGTCCACATCCTTGTTCTTCAAAGCCAAGGCTTCGCTGATTCTAAGACCGGTTGCATACAGCAGACGGATAATGGCTGGTACAATAAAAAGTATGGTGGACATGTGCTTGTCATGCAATCGCATATTATCGCATGTATGGAAGAGGTCTGCGATTTCCCGGTTAGAGTAGATATGGGGTTTATAGCTGTTTCTGGGAGGATAAACAGGGCTTCTCGGGATATAACAGTCATAACCAACCTTGCACATATACTTACAGAATTGAGAAAGGATAATGTATTTTGTGCAAATTGTTGACAATGCATCGTTTATCCTTGTAGCACGCCACTGTTCAACTTGTTGCCTGGTTATTCCAATGGTTGTTATGTTGTTGGTAATGAAAAAATTGTCAAACTCAAGAAAGACCCATTCAGTACGCAAGGACACATAACCGAGCCCTTTCTTCATGACAATAAACTGCTTGAAATAAGGGGCATAGATGCTGCCGTAATTGAACTCATTCATAGAAGGTACCTCCTTCCTGCTCATAAAATGATGGTTCCACAAGCGGAACGTTCAATGCACATTGCCGTAACGATTCCACATCTATTCTAAGATAAGACATCGTGTTTGTGATACTTTGGTGCCCCAAAGCCTCGGAGATAACAGGTATTGATACCTGGTTTTCCAAAAATCGACTGGCCAGACTGTGGCGCATGGCATGCGGTCCGTGCCTTCTCGCGGTTGTATCAACCCCGGATGAACCCACGATAAGACCAAGAGCACATGAAATGGAACCATTTGTCATGGCGGTGAATGGAGCACTGGCATAAAGGAAAATATATGGTGACGCTGATTTTTTGCGGCCATATTTGAGATAGTCGATAATTGCGTCCCCTACATCTGCAAGCAATGGAAGGTCAATCACTTTGCCAGTTTTAAATTGGGATAATTTAATTGTGCTATTCTCCCAGTCGATGTTGCGGAAAGTCAGGTGAGCAATATCTGATGCTCTTAGCCCCAGCCGTGAGGCCAACAGAGTCATGGCATAGTTTCTTTTACCGGTAGCATTGTCTCTGTTTATGGATGACTCTATTTGGAATACCTCCTTTGCGGTATAAACCGAAGGTAATTTTGCTCTACTGACCCACTTGTAATGTTGGATAACTGTGGTTAAATCAAGCTTTATGATGCGTTCCTCAAATAGAAATCTAAAAAATAATCTGATAGCAGATACAACGCCTATCTGATTTTTAGTCTGAGTAGAAACAAAAGACGAAATATGGCTTTCTATAATTTCTTCAATATTAGATATTTGTTTATTTTTCAGATAGAAAAGAAATCTGGAAAGAAATAGTCGGTGAGCTGAAATTGTTATTTTACTGCGACGTAAGCACTCCAAATGCAAAAGGTATCTATTCATTAAACAACCTATCTCTCCAGATAATTCTCGAGTAATTGGCTTGCGGTAGGCTCTGCGGATTGTTCCTTTTTCTTGGAACTCATTCAATACTTTTATACTTCTGATAATGTCCCGTTCAATAGGTAAAATGCTACCGCCTATATTATAGCGAATATACTCTTCTCCAACCGAAGGATCATAATACAAAAATGATTTTTGAAACATAAATGGAATCAGCTTATTTTTCCACAGAAACCTGTAGCGTTCAATTCGATTGGGAGAATAGAATTGTTGCTCAAAAAAATGAACGCAACCATCCATCAGTTCTTGTACTGTTTGTAATTGTTTCATATTATTGCTTTTTATGTTGGCACCATTGCCGGAATAAAAAAAGCAAAATATTTATGCAAAGTGTTTATGCAAATCAAACAAGTGTTTAGTGGTTATATAAGAAGGTTTCTGCTGGTTTCTTTGCATAATCTTTTACTCCGCATAAATTTGCTCTTCAACATCTCGGACTTTCACATCCAGGGTTCGTTTCATTTCGTCGATAACAGAGGTAATCACCGCTGAGTTGGAAGTTTTGAACTCATTTCCATTTGAATCCCTCAAACTGATCACAGAACTGAGAGAATCAGCTCCGATCTGGAAGGTTTGCAACTTACGCCGTGAATCGTTCAAGGTCTTCCAACGGTCGATAAGCAATGATAAATCTTCCACTCTTTGAATCCTCTCATCCAAAGTTAGCTTCCGTGGCGCTTCGACTTCGTCTTTCACAATGGTCAAAACCGGAGCAACTTCTACAACTTCAACTACTTCAGCAACATTGGCTGTTTTTTCAGCAACATTTGATTTACCCATAACATTTTGCCCTTGCCTTAGGGACTTATTTTGGCATCTGGCTCGCCGGTAAAAATTAAATTATGGATAAACCACATTGAGCCATGCGGATTCTTGTCAAGGCCGAATGTCATAAAACCTAACGCCCTTCGACTGTTTACGCTCAGGGACCGTTAGGTTTTTGAACAAGCACGAAGTGTTGTTTTTGTCAAACAGATTAGGTGAAACCCAAAGCCTTGACTTTTCCGGATGGCGTAAATAACTTTATCCTAATTTGAGTGTAACAAGAATATCTATGTAACAAGCTGAACATCAAAAACAAGTATTTTAAAAGATTGAAAGATCATCTGGAAAATAATCAGGAAGTGAAAGTTTCGTATGAGGTATGGTTTAAAAGAAAAACCCCGGCGAGCGCCAGGGTTTTATCAAACTTTTTGTTGCAAAATATGAACATTTTATCGGCTTCCACCCCTGGACCGATAGATATGTTATTTTAAAAAGTTTATTAAAGTTACGATATTAAATAACATCAGTCAATAGTCGAACAAAAAAAAAGGCCGAAGCCTTTTCTACATCAAACCTTCGTCGGCAAATGAGAAGTAAGATTCTGAAGTCAGAATAAGATGATCCAATACTGCAATGTCGAGAAACTTACCGGCTTCGCGGATCTTTTTGGTGAGATCTTTGTCAGCTTCACTGGGTACCAGGTTTCCCGACGGGTGGTTGTGCGCCAAAATAATTGATGTGGCTGAACTTTTAAGTGCCGTCTGCATAATCATTCTAACGTCTGCAATCGTGCCACATAAACCTCCGGCAGAAATCTGGCAGTAACCCAAAACTTTGTTATTCCGGTTCAGGCATAGGATGTAGAAGTATTCACGGTAATCCAAACTGGGAAAAAACATCCTTTAAGCATTCGTAAGCATCTCCAGAAGTAACCACCTTTGGCAGTTCAGAAGCTTTGTACCTGGGTTTGTAACTGATCTCGATTTCACACAATGTTGAATTAAACTTATCACGCGGAGTAAATAAATTTGTTTGCATTGTTTTGTACCACTGCCCTGTGGGTTTTTGTAGGCTGGCTCTCCAATTAATTTTGAGCCAATTGCACATTGAGCAGACCGGATTCCAGTCAAGGGCGGCTTCGACAAGCTCAGCCACTGGAGTGAATATCGAAGACGTGCATGCAACCCTTGACTTTTCAGGGATGCGATCAATAAATTTGCGATAAAATTGAGTGAGAGTAGGACCTCTTTGCATAGGGTCAGCTATTCTAAGCCGATAATACTTTATAGGAATATCTTCTGTTAGAATTCTGGTGTCAATCAGTTATTAATCCAATATTTTCAATAAAAAGTTAACATTGTTGATAAATTTCATGTAATACTGGTTGACAATTGATATTTATTTATTACATTTGTCAACATAAATCGAATTAATACTATGGAAAATATTTTTGCAAACAGATTTATAGCAGCCCGCAAAATGGCTGGTTTGTCGCTACAGAACATTGCCGACAGATTAGGGAATGTCGTTTCTAAACAGTCGCTGAATAAGTATGAGCAGGGCAAAATGAAACCAGACAGCGATTTAATTATTACGTTATCAACCATTTTAAATGTACCGGTTGATTTCTTTTTCTCTGAACCCGCTGTGTCTGTTGAATTGACTAATGTTGATTTTAGAAAATATAGTTCAAAATTATCGAAGACTGAACAAGAAGCAGTTGAAGAAAAAGCTAAAGAAGCATTCGAGCGATATTTTGAACTTGAAAACATTCTAAATCTAAAAGAGCCTGCCTCGTACTTTGAGTATCCAAACATTGTTTCAAACGCCAAAGAAGCTGAAGAAGCAGCTCAAGCATTGCGCAAGGAATGGGATCTGGGTTATGACCCAATTCCTGATGTTGTTGAAATGCTTGAAGACAAGGGGTATAAAGTTGTTGAAATTGAAGCTCCAAACTCTTTTGATGGTTTAAAGGCTGATACTGGAACCCAAAGGGTAATTGTTCTGCGAAAATCAACTCCGGATGACAATATTGTAAGAAAACGTTTTACTGCACTTCACGAACTTGCACATCATGCACTTACCTTTCCTGAAGGTATTGAGCCTAAGAATGAAGAAAAACTTTGTCATGTTTTTGCTTCTGCATTGCTGTATCCAGAAGATATGGCACGAAAAGACTTGCACAAAGGCCGGTTTCATTTCTATCAAAACGAGCTGGTCTTAATAAAAGAACGTTGGGGTATATCGTTTTCAGCTATATTTTCCCGTGCATTACTGTTGGGAATAATTAACGACTATGTTTATAAACAACTTAACATGGGTTACAGGCAACGAAAACTGCATGAACCAGGAAAGGAACCTGGTCGTTTTTTAAGCAGGGAAAAACCTGTTCGTTTTGAGCGATTAATATATTTATCATTAGGAAAAGAGCTTATTTCAGTAAATGAAGCGGCTTATTTTGCTGGAACTTCGGTTTGGCGTTTCAGAGAACAAATGCAACCTTTGGTATGAAGCTGATAATCACAGATACAAATGTATTTTTCGATGTAATCAGCATTGGTGCAATGCCGGAGTTTTTTATGCTTGACTTTGAAATTTGCACAACCGATTTCGTGATTAAAGAAATATTGGAATCGAATCAAAAAGAACAAATAGAATCTTTTGTCAGGGCTAAGAGGCTTATCGTCTTTAAGCTTACCGCGAATGAAGTTGAAGAAATACAAAACTTCGTCACCAGGCGATTTTTCAAAGGAATTACCGACAAAACAGTTCTTTGGAAATCTCACCAGCTAAAATGCCCTTTGTTAACTGGTGATAAAAAGCTACGAAACGAAGCCGAAGATTTAAAAATTGAGGTACATGGAAGTATTTGGGTTATTAACAAACTTATTGAAAAAGAGATAATAACAAAGGCAAAAGGTACTGAATTATTGGAACAGTTAAAACTAATAAATGCCAGTTTGCCACACGATGAAATAGATAAGTTGATTAAGATGTTAAAATAAAAAACCGAAGCTTATGGAATAAAGCTTCGGATGGTTGAAAATCATTTTTCCTGGAAAGATCATGTTTTCGACCATAAAAGTAGGATTAATTATATTACTTCCAAATTTATTCCTTGGGCAAAACACAAACGCCTTAGTATTAAATAGTTTGTGAGCCAAAAATTTAAAAAATGGCAAAGAATGGAACCCCCGGAGACGGACACCGCAATGGTGCTGTACGAGAACGTTCTCAGGTTTTCAATCCTAAAACCGAACAGTGGGTGAAAAGAGACACCAACACCGGGCAGTTTATTGATGTGAACCAAAACGGACAGCCTCACAAAGGTGTGCGTAGGGAGAAATAACAGAATTCCCTGAAACTGAAACTACCGTTGCATTGGAAATTCCGGTGCGACGGTTTTTCTAAGTGGTAAACTCAATTGAGTATTTCGGCAATAAACCCTGACTTTTCCGGGATGCGGAAATAACTTTGGAGAAAAAATGAGTGAGAGTAGCATTTTTGTCAGGAAAGAAAATAGTTAAACGATTGGGCTTTAGCAATGTGATTGCAAATTGAGCTTGCTATTTTTCATTTACTCCTCTCCAGAATTTTGTTAATGGATGATTTCCTTCAATTCCGTCATGTTTAAACAGATCTTCCATGTCAACAGTTAACCTCCATGCAGTAGTTGACGACTGTTTTGATTGCTTAGTTTCGATTACTTCAATTATTTTGTAATCAATACAAAGCGGGATAATTTCTTCTAATAGCAAATGAATATTATTTCCTAAATATTTTTCATTTATTATATTCTTTTCATACTGAATTGTCATTTTATTAAATTTCAAAATGAACTTTGAAAGAGTTTTTTTGAATTCACTTTTCTCTATTGCGGTAATATCTGAATCAATAATTGTATTTCCGTCAATGAGTTTTATTCCATTTATGGTAAGTAATTCATTTATTCTATGTGGAGAATAAGCTACTTCGATAACTTCTCCATCACGTAAAAGAACTATCGATGTTACATTAGAATCTAGAATTGACACATCCCTAAAAAGAACCCTTGACGCTGACTCAATTCTAATTTCATTGAAATCGCATTTTTTAAAATGGACGTTATCAAGAATTGTATCCCGCAGGCTGATGTTAATGAAAGTTCCATTTTCAAATGTTATGTTGCAAAGCTTTTTGTTTTCAAAAATCAAACTGGAATAATTAACTTTTGAGTCAAAATAGATTGGAGTTTTAAAATCTATTTTGTCAATCATAAAGGGGAAAAGTGTACCTATATTTAGCTGTAAATATGTAGGTTTCCATTCAGAATCAATCATTGCTTTAAAATATTCAATTAATTTTTGAATGTTTTTATTCAAATCAATAATATAATTAAAGCAATACATCGCCACAGAATCAGGTAATTGTTCTATATATAAGAATCTTTTAAGTTTACTGATATTTCCAGTATTTATAGATTCATTTATTAGGCCTGCAAGTGCTCTAGCAAGGAAATAATTTTTGAATTCCACATGGTCAAATTTTCTGGCATTCATTTTAGAGTCATTGACAGGAATTAAAAAAGCATGGGAACCTACAATTCTAACAATTATTTGTCGCAAATCTTCCTCAATATTCCATTCGTCAAAAAGCAAAACGGTATATATTTCGATTTCTTCAATAGTAATGAAATCTTTTTGTGCATCCCACATTTCTTTAGCAATAGTTGCTAGAAGTTGAATGTGTTGCTCAAAAGTTAAGTAAGGTTGGCCAGTTTTATTATCAACTCCTTTCCATTTATCAACTTCTCTTTTTGTAAAAGATTCTACGATATATGAAACACTTTCATTTGAACTACACTTACATGAGAAAAATTCTGTAACTTTATTTAAATCACCTTCAACCGCAGTTGCTATTTTTGCTAATAAAAATGGTCTTGTCAAAACTGGATGATTTTCTTCATGTACTTCGGAAAGTATTGCATCATATATTTTTTCAGGCTCATCAAAAGCAAGGTTTGAAAAATATGATATTACCTCCTTTTTAGTCCAGTTCTGTAACTTTAATTCATTAAAGTTAATGTCATACGGAACTTTATTTTTAAGTAAGGTTGTTCGTTTAATATAATCGTGAGTATCAAAAAAAGTTCTTCGAGAAGCTGCAATTAATGTACCTTGACCTGCCATTTCGTTAACAAAACTTGAAAGGGAAGAAACGGCTTTTACACCACCAATTTCTGCAGCTAATTCATCAAAACCGTCAATAGCTAAAATCATGAAACGTTTTTGAATCAAGTTTATGATTGAAGGATAATAAAGTCCAGGTAACCTTAATTCACCTAAATCATACATTATCGCTTCTCCTAATCTTACAAGATCTCGCCCTTGTAAATCAACATGCCAAAACAAATAGTTTGATTCTCCTTTTATATATCTTTCTGCCTGTAATGCTTGAAATTGCTTAAGTAAAACACTTTTACCATGTCCAGCATCCGCAGTGATAAAATTGATTTTAGAGCCAAATTCTAAAAACTCATCGCATTCTTTTTGTAATAAACCTAGTGCGTTACCATCGATTGAATAATGCCCAGTCTGCAATATCCCCGGACTATCAACAAATTCATCTAAGCCTTTTCTTTTTTCAATTATCTTTCTTGCAAACAAATCAAGTTTTGCTAAATGTTTTGCAATAAATGTTCTGTAGGCGAGCACTTCACCCTGATATTCAACAATACTATTTCCTTCATTATTGGTTTTAATCCTGCAAATTTGTTCAGTTCCGTTTTTAAAATACATAACATCACCATTTGATTCAAACAAAACGTCAGAATCATCATCGGCGTAAGCCAAAAAATCTTTTTTTATTTCTTCTTTAGTCATGATAATAAGATGGTTTTAATTTGAAATGGTTTTAAAAACTCAGTAATGAATTCAATCTTTAGGTCATTTTGAATGACCAAATAAATATCGTCCAAATTTCTTATTTGTTTTGCTTTTTGTTTCTCTATTGCCAGCGCCAAAGAAGGGAAATGGTCTTGGTCATCGGAAATAATAACCATCCCTTTTGTTACCTCATCTTCTGCTATTGTTAAAATATCACAAGCGATAAGAGTGTCAACCATTTTTTGTTCAACACCTTTAAAAATGTTCTTGTGAATACTATTGCATCCTTCTACAGGGCATGTTTTTTCCTTGCTTTTTGTGAATTTATATAATATAAATTTTGGACAAGTCTGTCTGTTATTGCTGCAAATTTCGTCAACATTATCAAAGTCAATCCTTACATGTTTTATTCCATTTGATTCCTTATAGGTATAACCCCATGTAAAGTCAGGTACTCCATACAACTCCGAAATCATCTCAATTGTGCCATGTATTATTTTTCCATTTTGAACTTTAGGAAATACACTGACATTATATAACAACTGCTGTAAACTAGACGCTTGTTTAGTCAATGACATTTCGTTGTACCAACCGCCATATAACCTAATTGATATTCTTTCAAACTCTTTAAATTTTATCTCACAAAGATTTACAATTTCGGAAAATGCAAATTCCAAACTCTCTGAATTAATTCGGTTTATATCAGTTCCAAAAAAATTATCAAAATCAATTATTACGGCTATTGTTTTCATTTCTAATTTAATTCAGATATATATTCCTCTTTCTTTATCGCATCCCTCAACGCACCCTGCAACAATTTTTCATTTTCAATTTTGCTTTGTTGTATGCTATATTGCAACTCATCACAGAGTTGCATGAGTTGTTCAATTTTTTTTACGATGCGGTTTTGTTCGTGAAATGGGGGAAGAGTAATTGTTATTTTATATGTAGCATCATGACTGTCCACTTAAAATA
>DMSQ01000091.1 GCA_003457135.1 Prolixibacteraceae bacterium | reverse complement strand
ACCGAAACACCGAATTTCTGTTCCTCGTCCACGATTAGCAATCCGAGGTCTTTAAAGATTACGGCTTTCCCAACCAGTTTATGGGTACCAATCAGGATGTCAACTTTTCCGGCTTTGGTATCATCCAAAACCTGTTTCACATCGGCAGGTTTCCGCAACCGGCTGATGTATTCCACCCTTGCCGGAAAATCGGCAAGGCGGTCGGTAAAAGTTTTAAAATGCTGAAGCGCAAGCAAAGTAGTTGGAACCAGAACGGCCACCTGTTTGCTGTCGGCCACAGCTTTGAATGCTGCACGGATGGCAATTTCGGTTTTTCCGAAACCCACATCGCCACAAACCAGCCGGTCCATCGGGATTTCCTTTTCCATATCTTCCTTCACCGCGATGGTTGACTTCACCTGATCGGGCGTATCCTCGTAAATAAACGAAGCTTCAAGCTCAGTCTGAAGGTAAGAGTCAGGCGAAAAGGCAAATCCACGTTCCTGAAGGCGTTGCGCGTACAATTCGATCAGCTCTTTGGCAATGTCCTTCACCTTCAGCTTGGTGCGGTCTTTCAGCTTTTGCCAGGCGCCGCTGCCCAGCTTGCTGATGTTTGGATCGGTGCCGTCTTTTCCCTTGTATTTCGAAATGCGGTGCAGGTTGTGGATGCTCACCAGTAACACATCATTATCCTTGTAATTCAGCCTGATGGCCTCCTGAAGTTTGCCATCTACTTCGGTTTTAACCAATCCCATAAATTTTCCGATGCCATGATCAACATGAACCACCCAATCGCCCTGGTGCAGCTTGTTCAGCTCTTTAAAGGTAATGCTGTCGCGTTCGGCCTTTCTGGTTTTGATCTGGAAACGGTGATACCGTTCAAAAATCTGGTGGTCGGTGTAGCAGCAAATCTTCCGGTCGTGATCAATAAACCCTTCGTGAAGGGTAAAATTTACAGGCCGGAACATGACTTTCAGGCCTTTGTCGTCGAAAATAGCTTTCAGCCGGTCGGTTTGCGAAACGTTGGACGATAAAATATAATTGGTGAATCCTTCAGTCTGATGATCAATCAGGTTTTGGGCCAGTAAATCGAAATTCTTCTTAAACACAGGCTGGTGGCTGGTATGAAAAGTAGCAACTTTCGATTTTTTGAAAAATGTTTTTTGTCCGAATTCGGCACAGGTAAAGCGCTCAATTTCTTCGGAAAAAGCTTTTCCTGAAAGCAGATTGGCGAACCAGGTTTTTCGCTCTTCCTCATTTTCAGCCTTATCAATAGTTTGCCTGAAATTATGCTCCATCTGTTCAACAATCAACTGAATATCATTCAGGAACAGTAAAGTATTGTCCGGAATAAATTCGAGAAAACTGATGCGTTTTTCGCCTTTCAAACCTTCCTGAATGTTGGGAATGATGCTGATCCGGGTCAGCGCTTCCTTCGAAATCTGGTTGTCGAGGTTGAAACTCCGGATGGTATCCACCTCATCGCCAAAAAAGTCGAGGCGGTATGGATCTTCGCTCGAAAACGAATAAACATCAACAATACCTCCGCGAATGGAATACTGGCCGGGCTCATACACAAAATCAACGCGTTCAAACCCGTATTCGTACAGCACTTCGTTCACAAACTCGATGGATAATTTATCGCCTTTCG
This sequence comes from Prolixibacteraceae bacterium, assembly GCA_003457135.1. GTDB lineage: Bacteria > Bacteroidota > Bacteroidia > Bacteroidales > Prolixibacteraceae > Aquipluma. Next base: position 34,682 of record DMSQ01000091.1, on the reverse strand, counting down.
ATACCTGAAACGTATGTGCCGCAAGCCCTTCGACAGAAATTACTTTCTCGGTCAAAGCTTCAGGATAAGTTACAATCAACAATTGATTTTCGGATTTCAAGCGGTTGAGGACTTCGGTTCTCAGGATGATATTTTCCTGCTCGATAGTTTCGTAATGCACCGATCGTTTGTACGACGAAGGGAAAAACAACACCGGAACTTCGGAAGCCAGAATATTCAGGTCGTCGTAAAAATACGCGGCTTCTTCCTTGTCGTTCAGGCAAATAACAAAGGTTTTTTGTATTTTTTCGGAAAGTAAACTGGCGAGGATGCTTCGCGATGAGCCAAAAAGTCCCTGCAGGTGAACCTTTTCACCCGGGGTATTCAACATTTGGCATAATCCGCCAATCAGATCGTGCTTCCTGAACAGGCCTCTGAAATCCTTCCGCTCCAAAACAAAAGTAGTTTGACTGCAAATGTAAGCAATAATGAGGGAAGTTCTGACCCATGTAATGTTTGCTGTTTAGGCAAAATACTCACTGAAAACAATGCAATGGAAACTATAGATAATTATATCTGATATTATCGATTCATAGAATTCTGATTTCGCAAAATGAATTTTTTAAAACTTATTTGCCACTAAGGTTTCTCTGGCAAATAGAAGGTTTTAAATTTTCAAATGATTAATATGTGGGAATAAATCAGAATTATTTGATTAATTCATAGATATTAGTTATTTTCGAATGATTTATAACTAATCAAATCTTATGCAACGAAAGATATCCGAACAATTGATAGCGTGGAAAGATAATCCCAAACGGATGCCACTTATTGTGAATGGCGCCCGACAAGTCGGAAAAACCTATATTTTGAAAGAATTTGGGGCACAGTTTTTTAAGCAGGTAGTGCATATCAATTTGGAAACAAACCTATTGGTAAATTCTTATTTTGAAACTGATATTACTCCGTTGCGAATTGTGCAATTTCTCGAAACGGTAACGAATACCCGCATCATTGCCGGAGAAACCTTAGTTATTTTGGATGAAATACAAGCATGTTCCAGGGCATTGACTTCGCTAAAAACCTTTTGTGAAGAAGCTCCTCAATATCATATAGTAGCTGCTGGCAGTTTGTTGGGTGTGGCCGTAAACAGAGATCAATTTTCATACCCGGTAGGTAAGGTAGATGAGCTTTTCATGTTTCCGATGGATTTTGAGGAGTTCCTTTGGGCATTGGATAAAGAGTTGTTGAGCATAGAGATATCCTCGCATTATGTCCTTCTTGAAGCCATGCCCGAAGCAATACATATACAAGCCATGGAGTTGTATAAACAATATCTTATTGTTGGAGGAATGCCTGCAGTGGTAGCTGAGTTTATTGAATCCAAAAGTTTGCTTACATCAACCGAAATCCAGGGGCGTATTCTGAATGAATACATTGCCGATATGGCAAAATATGCCACCCCGGCCACAAGTGTAAAAATAAGGGCATGTTATAATTCAATTCCAGCACAATTGGCTAAAGAAAACAGGAAATTTCAATACAAAATAGTCCAAAAAGGAGCTACAGCTACGTTATTTGGTGAATCAATCGAATGGCTTAATTCAGCAGGCATAATTCTTAAATGTCAGAAAATAAACCACGGTTTTATGCCCATTGCAGCCTATACCGATTTAAGTGATTTTAAACTATATATGAGCGATATAGGGATGCTTACCATGAAATCAGGCATGGCGCAGCAAACTATTTTATCGCCGATGGAAGAAAAAAATGGATTTTTAGGAGTCATGAGCGAAAACTATGTGGCCCAGGCTTTAGTCTGCAATGGTTTTCCGTTGTATTATTGGAAAAATGAGAACACGGCAGAACTCGATTTTGTGGTTCAGATTGAGGGCCAGGTTATTCCTTTGGAAGTAAAAAAAGGCCTTAGGACAAAATCAGTCAGCATGGCCATGTTTGTGAAGAAATACAACTGTCCATATTCAATCCGGATTTCCGGAAAGAATTTCGGATATGAGAATCAGATCAAGTCAATACCATTGTATGCGGTGTTTTGTATAAAATGAAGTGATGTTCGGGATAAAAACGTGCCATCAGGCACAAAATCCCGGGTACCCGGGATAGAAAAGCAACGAAAAAGCAGGTTACAGCGGGCCGTTAGGTACGCAACTATATAGGAACAATTAAACTCACGATTATGGCAAATACTTATACACAAATTTACATTCAATCGGTTTTTACCGTTCAAAATAAATTATCATTGATTAGGCAGGAATGGCAGGAAGAATTATACAGATACATAACCGGAATTGTCCAAAACAATGGACATAAATTGATTGCAATAAATGGAATGCCCGATCATTTTTTAGAAAAATTTCAGGTCCCATTCGATGAAAGGTGCATTTTTAAACCGGTTGAATATTAACACCTTACAAGCCGACAGGTATTATCCCTAAAGGGACAACCGGTTCGCATTTTTGATCTTTTTCAATAAACATTTCATCCGTATGGGATGGGGAAATTGGGATTTGTATTTGAATGTTGTAAGTTCATAATTTGACGACTTTTCAACTTCAATCAGCCAACAAGGAACTCGAATCATTCACCTATTCCATCTCACACGACCTGCGCGCCCCGCTTCGGGCCATCTATGGTTTTTCGCAAATTCTTTCAGGCCGGCACCGTGACTCGCGAACGATGAAGGAAAACAATACATGGGAATGAAACCTTGTTGCGGCAAATATTTTCGAACTTAATTGGAAATGCCATCAAATACCGTCGCACCGATGTTGCTTTAAAATAACAATAAGCTGTGAACCGCGTCCGGATGGGTATCTCATTAAAATTACCGACAATGGAATAGGCATACCGGAGGAACATTGGGAAAAAATAGTCAATGTTTTTTAACGCCTTCACGGCGAAGGCAAATACTCCGGAACCGGAATCGGGCTTGCAACGGTAAAATTATGTGTGCATATTCTTGGCGGTTCAATTTGGGTTGAATCAATTGTTGGAAAAGGCAGTACTTTTTTATTACATTTACCGGTTATTTCAATTAAAGCGTGATGAATCAACCTGCGAAAATACTACTGGTAGAAGACAATCCGATGGATGTGATACTCACTTTGGATGCTTTTCAAGAAGCAAAGTTGATAATGTTACCAATAATGAATTTCTAACCCAAATGAAAGAGAATCAGATGAACCAGTTGAAAATATTAATTGCTGAAGATGATGTGTCGTCAGAAAAACTGATGTCAATTGTAGTCCGGAAATTTGCAAAAGAAATCATTCTGGTGGAAACCGGGACAGAAGCAGTTGAAGCCTGCCGGTCTAATCCTGATATTGACCTGATTTTGATGGATATCCAAATGCCCGAAATGGACGGGTATGAAGCCACCCGGCAAATCCGTGAATTCAATACCAGGGTGGTTATCGTTGCACAAACAGCCTACGCCCTGAGTGGAGAAAAAGAAAAAGCAGTTGAAGCAGGATGCAACGATTATATTTCGAAGCCCATCAGGAAAGATAATTTGATGGAGTTAATTCAAAAATATTTTTAAAACTTACTGCTTAATATCTTTTTCAAAAACTTCCATCATGGGCAAAAACTCCGATAATAAACAATCGAAACATGAAGGGAAACACCCTAAACATGTTGAACCGGAGAAAAAAGATCACCGGTTGATTAGTAAAAAAAAGTACTATAAGGAATTACGGAAGCTTGAAATTGAATTGATTAAGCTTCAGGAATGGGTGAAATACAAACAATTAAAGGTTGTTGTTTTGTTTGAAGGACGGGATGCTGCCGGAAAAGGGGGAGTAATTAAACGGATCAGCGGGCCACTCAATCCACGTATTTGCCGGATAGCTGCTCTGGGAACACCAACTGACAAGGAGAAATCGCAATGGTTTTTTCAACGGTATATTGATCATTTGCCGGCTGGTGGCGAAATCGTTTTGTTCGACAGGAGCTGGTACAACCGTGCCGGTGTTGAACACGTAATGGGTTATTGCACCGAAGATCAGTATCAGGAATTTTTCAGGAGCTGTCCCGAGTTTGAGCGTATGCTCATCCATTCAGGAATAATCCTGATCAAATACTGGTTTTCGGTTTCTGATGAGGAACAGGAAAATCGTTTCCAGAACAGGATAAATGACCCGACGAAATCGTGGAAGTTAAGTCCCATGGATGTTAAATCGCGCGAGAAATGGGTTGAATACTCCAAAGCCAAGGATGAAATGTTTAAATACACCGACATGAAGCAATCTCCGTGGTATGTAGTACCTGCCGACAATAAAAAGCTGGCCCGGCTCAATTGTATCAGCCATCTCCTGAGCCAGATTCCTTATGAACCTGTTCCCTTTGAACCAATCGTATTGCCACCACGCAAGGAATATCCGGCTTATGTCAGACCGCCGATCACAGACCAGACCTTTGTACCTGACCGATATAGCCGCCACCGGGATCAATCTGAAAGCGACCAGAAGGATGTGGGAGAACAATAGTTCCGGAAAAAGGGATCATCACAATAATGAGTACCTGTTTCTTTTAATGGAAACTATAGATAATTATATCTGACATTATCATTTCTAAGAAACCTGATTTCGCAAAATGAATTGTTTTAAAACCTTATTTACCAAAGAAACCTTAGTAGAATTAATGGAGCAAGAAGATTCAACCTTATTATCTAATTGATTTACAAATAGACGAATCTTATGCTGTAATTTGCTTAAAATCTACCTTTTCAAATTCTAAAATTCAAAAATGGCACGATTTCTCAACAACCGGAAAATGGCTACCGGGAAAATACCTGGCGAACTTATTCACCTGGGCAAGAAACGGATGGAAGCGCCCCGGCTTCGTTTAATGGACTTTACAGCCGACAAACTGACCGAAAAAGAACTGGAAAATCTGGATAATTGCCAGCCTTACCTGAATAAAAATACGGTAAGCTGGGTAAACATCGACGGGCTTCATGATCCGGAAATCATTCAGAAACTTGGCGATATGTTCGGGATTCATGGTTTGTTGCTTGAAGATATGCTCAATACAGGACAGCGCCCCAAGGTAACAGAAACCGACAAGTTGATTATTTTAATCCTGAAATTTCTGGATTATGACGAATCAAAACATAAGCTGCATGCCGATCAGGTTTCCTTTATCCTGGACGAAAATTATCTGATCACTCTTCAGGAAAAAGAAAACGCCCATTTTGACCCGATCCGTGACCGGATCAGAAATAGCGCCGGAAGAGTACGCCGAAAAGGAGCCGATTACCTCACTTATCTCTTATTGGATATAATTGTTGATAATTACCTGATTAATATCGAAATATTGGGTGACCTGATTGAAAAAACCGAATCGCGGATTTTCATTGCCAAGCCCAAAGATCAACTCATGCAACAAATTTACAAGCATAAAACCGAAATCAATTTCCTGCGGAAAAACATCCGGCCAGTAAAGGAAATTGTACTTCACCTGATTGAAAATGAATCGGGATTTCTTAAGGAAGAGAACCTGAAATATTTTCATGACCTGAGCGATCTGGTTGTTCAGGCAACGGAGACTATCGAGATTTACCAGGTAATGCTGAACGACCAAATGATGATTTATCACGCTACTTTAGACAGCAGGGCCAACGAAATCATGAAAGTACTGACAGTCTTTTCGGCTTTCTTTATACCCTTAACTTTTGTGGCCGGTGTTTACGGAACCAATTTCGACAACCTTCCTGAAATACACTTCAAGTACGGGTACCTGTATTTTTGGATGGTATTGGCAGCCATCACCATGGGGTTGTTAGTCTATTTCAGGAAAAGAAAATGGTTTTAAAAGAAGAAGAATTAAATATCAGGTTTCCTGAAAACAGTAGTAAACAGTTATTGATTTTATTTTTCAGGTGGCAGCGTAAAATGGAAGGTACTGCCCATACCTTCAATACTTTCAGCCCATATTTTTCCCTCATGCCTGTCAACAAAATCTTTACACAGTATCAATCCAAGTCCGGTACTAGGTTCGCCATCGGTACCCGTACGACTAGTAAATTCATCTATCCTGAAGAGTTTTTCGATCATGGCATTATTTAATCCAATGCCGGTATCTTTGATCGAAATTTCAACGGTCTGATCAAGGATTGTCCTCGCCGAAATTAAAACTTTTCCGCCTTTATTTGTAAATTTCACTGCATTGGAAGTTAAATTGCCGATCACAGATTCAATCATATTATTATCGGCAAAAACCATTAAGTCATCAGGTATATCAAAGGATATTTCAACTCCCTTTTTATTGGCAATTTCCATTACCGACTGGGTACCGCTTTTTATTTTAGGTTGTAACAGGAATTGTTCCGGATTAAATGCGATCATTCCCCTTTGCAGGCGCGACCATTGAAGCAGATTTTCGAGCAATCGGTGTAAATTCGTAGCTGAATCTCTCATTAATAGGGCAATCTCCTGAATATTATCAAACCTCAGGGAAGGCAGGTCCTGCACCATTAACTCGGTAAATCCCAAAAAAGCAGTGAACGGACTTCTTAAGTCGTGGGCAATAATGGAAAAGAATTTGTCCTTTTCGGAATTGAGTTTTTGAAGTTCATCGTTTTTTGCCCTGATCCGTTCTTCCACCTGATTCTGTTCGGTAATATCACGGGCAGTGGCAATTAATACCTCTTTCCCAAAATATTTACCTTTATTTACAAATACTTCTTTGGGGAAAATTTCTCCGTTTTTTCGAACTGCCCAGAAGACAAAATAAGAAGGCAATCCGGTTTCGAATACCCTGTTCAGAAGCTTCTGTATTTCATCAAGGTTATTTTTCCCGGGCGCTGCAATGGTAGCTGGCGATTGTCCGACAAACTCCTGTTTCGAATATCCATACATGTTTTCGGCGCCTTTATTAACATCAATAAAAGTTCCCGATTCATCCAGTAAAAAAATAGCCTCCGAAACCGAGTTGAAAATATCCAAATAACTCTCTACCGCCACATTCAATGACTCTTCAGACTTTCTTTGTTCAGTAATATCGCGGACAATGGAAAGTACTTCCCTTTGACCGCAAGGCACATATCTAGATTCAAAATACTTTAGCTCATCTCCGATTTTCAGCTCATAAGTCGAATAATCAGCATTTCCGGTTTCCAGAACGCTGCCAACTTTTTGCCGTGTAATCACTACAACTTCGTGAGGCAAAATCTCTTCGACCAGTTTGCCCAGAAAAAGTTCCGGTTTTACAAGAAGTTGATCGTGTGACTCGGAATGAAAATCAACAATTTTGCAATTGGAATCAAAAACAAACATTAAATCAGGGTTGGCCCCCAATAGTGCCTGGTTGCGTTCAAGGCTGTTCTTTAATTCTTCATCGGCGCGTTTCTTTGCACTGATGTCCCTTAAAGTTCCCTGCCCTACATTCTCGCCTTTCAACTTAACAAGTTTCAAATTTATCTCAACATCAATCAGATAACCATCCTTATGATACACTTTTGTGACAAAATTGCCAATTTGCTTGTGCAAAAAGATGTTCTCCAGTAACGACTGATATCCTTCAATACTGTCTTTAGGTAAGAATTCGATAAACGACCGGCCAATGGCCTCTTCAACTTTATAACCAAGTACCCGTTCAATACTGTTGTTAAGGAAAAGTTGTTTGCCAAACCGATCAATAATAAAAATAACATCAATGGAGGATTGGGCTATTACCCGGTAATTCTCTTCACTTTCGCGCAAAGCCTCTTCAGCTTGTTTCTGTTCAGTAATGTCACTCACGATCAGAACTGCATTCGTCACCTCATCACCCACAACGACTGGTGAAAGGTTTGATGAAAACCAGCGAATTTCACGGTTAATTCCTAATGCCCGCGACTGATAAGTTTGCGGTATGGCATTTTTGAAAACACAATGAAGTGCCTGCAACATTACCGAATGATATTCGGTAGCTGTCCAATCGCAGAAATTTTTACCAATTACATCTTCTTTTCTGTACCCCTGCAAAACCCGGCTGGTATATAATATCGTTCCCTGATTATCCAACTCCATAATAATATCGGCAGCGTTCTCGGTAATGGTCCTTAACATTTCTTCGCTTTTGCATAAGGCTTCCTCTGCACGCTTGCGCCTCAAAGATGCAGCCGACAACGAAACAAAATTCTCAAGAACCTCCATCGGAGCATCATTCTGCTGCTTGCCCAATGCAAGTAAAGATGCGCCATACAGTTTACCTTCGACCAGATAAGCTACTTCGATAAATTTTTCAGCTTTTAGCAAGGCTTGTACTGCTACTCCTACTGAATGCGGTATAGGCCAGAAAGACAATTCTGACAGGGAATTACAAACCCTGATCGTACAACTGGTAAGCTCATGATACATATAATCGCTCACCACGGTATGTATTTTATGAACATGCTTATCAAGCATACTAACAATTTTCTCCAACAAACCCGCATCAAGTTCTATATGCTTGGGAGTCATCGTGCAGTTGGCAGAATTATATTCGGAAAAAACTACCCCAATAGCGCCTGTAAATTCTTTAATCCGTTTGGTGATAATTGCTTCCATACTATCTTCGAGCGACAACTTTGACAACTCGATAGAAAACTGATTGAGTTTAGACAAGGCTTCGTTTTGCAAGGCCAAAGCCTTTTCGGCATTCTTTTGCGTGCTGATGTCCCTGAATGTTGCTACGAACCAATTGCCATCCTGTGTAGCTGTAACAAATGATGATACTTCCACAGTCATTTCAGTACCATTTCTGCTTTTTATTTTTTGTTCAAAGACCAGTCTTTGCCAATAGGCAGACTCATTGATAGTCCGGATTAAACTTATTTTCAGGGTACTTAAAAATTCAGGATTTTTAACCTCATCTAAGGAAAGCTGATATTGAACATCCCAGATATAACGACCTAAAGCTTCTGATTGCCTGATGCCTGTAAGGTTTTCCAATGCATTGTTCCAACTGATAATCTTCCCCTGACTATCGCCGATTAAAATTCCCACTACCGAAAGTTCGATAATGCTTTTATACTCCTCAGGATTTAATAATGCAAAATTTTCTGATGCAGTCCCCCTGTGATCTCCAATCATATCCTCAAACTCCAACACTTTTTTCCCCAATTTGTGATAAGTTGGGCTTCCCTTTTCCATAACAATCAGTTGAAATTAAGAATATCAGGTATTAAAAAATACCGATATCTAATACAAAGTAAAATTAGGTCAATCAAATCGCAAAAAACACAGATTATTACCTTCCCTTAGGTAAGCTTTTGCGGTTACAAAATTTATCCGCAAAAAATCTGATACAAGATAGTGATTTTCTTTTATTTAATCCAAACAAATTGGTTATGTTGATCTAAAAAAATTTCTTGCCCTTCTCTAAGCGTTGTCAAATCAGCATTTCAGGCGTGAAAAAAAATTCATTTCGCAATTTCTTGCTTCATTTGAATCAGTTTATCTCTTTTTTATATCCCAAAGTCTGTTCGAAATGAATGAAATAGAAAGTTAATTGTGCTAATAAATGTTAATTCACATAGATTAATGAAACAATGATGCACTACAAAGCGTAATCCACATTGACTTTGCTATCTATTCTAATTTTTTGAACTTTTTTGGGTTGATTGGTTTTTGGTGAAAAGCAAAGTTCGTAAGGTAATTTTAGTTGTTTGTTTAGTGAAAAGCGGTGGCTTCCACCGCTTTTCATTTTTTATGAAATCTTCTTCAGGTTTATTGGGATCAACTTCTTGCCCTTCCCTTCTTATTTCAGCTTAAATAACTAATTTTGAAAAATTAGTTCCAATTCGGACTATAATTTCAAAATGTGTAATTTTAACTATCAAAACGAATAAAAATGCGAACCAATCAGTTCAGTCAGGTTGAAAAAATTTTTCTGCATCAGGCAGGAATAGAACAGATGAACACTCACATGCCTTATATCACAGTAGAAAATTTTCCGAAACTGGGATTGCTGGCGTCACTTCGTTTTCTGGAGTGGGTGTCACAAAATCCAGATGGTTTAATAAGCCTTCCAACTGGAAAAACTTCAGAATATTTCATCAAATACACCCATTTTTTTCTTGAAAACTGGGAGAATAAAAAAGGGCAGGATTTATTGACCGCGTACGGACTTTCCGGAGTTAAAAAGCCCGATCTGCGTGGACTTCAGTTTGTACAGATGGATGAGTTTTACCCTATTTCGTCGAAACAGCACAACAGTTTTTACAATTACATTGAGAATTACTACATCAATGGGTTTGGACTCGACATGAACAAAGCATTGTTGATTAATTCTGATGTTATTCCGCTTGCCGAAGGGAAATCGTACAACGAAGTTTTTCCGGATCTCAGAATAGATTTATCGCTTCGATACCGGGATGCCAAATCCTCCATCGAACAGCTTCAGCAAAAATCAATTTTCAGCATCGACGACTGGTGTTCTGAATTTGAATATAAAATACGCGATCGTGGGGGCATTGGATTTTTTCTTGCCAGTATCGGACCAGATGGGCACATCGCATTCAATACCCGGGGATCCGACCATTTTTCGACAACCCGGCTTACAGCTACCAATTTCGAAACTCAGGCTGTTACTGCCGGTGATCTTGGAGGCATTGAAGTCTCACGCAACCGGCTTGTCATTACTATCGGCCTGGAAACCATCGCCTACAACCCTGATGTACTGGCTATTATTTTTGCTGCCGGAGAAGCCAAAGCTGATGTGATTAAGGATGCGCTCGAAAATGAAGCATCGAACCGATATCCGGCAAGTTGTTTACACAAACTTCCCAACAGCCGTTTTTACCTCACCAACGGGGCTGCTGTAAAACTAACCGACAGAGTTGATAAATATTACCGGAATGGAGAATGGACACATCAGAAAACAGAGCGTGCCGTAATAGATCTATGCGCGAAGATCAATAAATTCGGTCACCACATAACGTTGGAAGACTTGAAAGCTGACCGGTACTGCAGTTTGATCCCAAACCTGAACGAAGGAACGGTCCAGTCGGTAATAGACTCGGTCACTGCTAAATTCAACAAGGGAATGGAACACGAGTCGAACCAGGTTTTCTACCATACCGGGCCACATCACGACGATATCATGCTTGGCATCATGCCCCATATCAGCCGTCAGTTGCGCGATGCCAGCAACAAGTTTCATTTCACGGTACTAACATCAGGATTTACCGCAGTAATAAATCAATATGTAGTCGATCTGCTGAACGAAACGCTAAACCTGATCAGCGATAATAAAATTGAAATGATCAATTTTCCCGATTTCTTCGAAGAAGGTTATAAATTCAAATGGGACAAAGATATTTATCATTATCTCGATAATGTGGCTGCCAACAATGAATATGAAAAGCGGCGGGGCGTTTGTCATCGGGTAGTGCGCGCCATTGTAGAAATTTGGGAAGTTAAAACCCGGGAGCAACTGGTATCTGCAATTATCGGAATTCTGGATAATCTTCGAAACAGCTACGATGGAGGCAAAAATCCGCGTGAAATTCAGAAGCTGAAAGGAATGATCCGTGAGATGGAAGAAGAGTTGGTTTGGGCTCATTTTGGTGTTCCGGTAAGCAATGTCCATCATCTCAGGCTGGGATTTTACCAGGGTGATATTTTTACTGAACAACCGGATTACAATCGTGATGTACTTCCAATTCTTGAAGAATTTAGAAAATACAAACCTACGGTGATCAGTTTGGCGATGGATCCTGAAGGAAGTGGACCTGATACTCACTATAAAGTATTGAAAGCCATTGCCGCAGCCGTGAAGGAGTGGAAAAAGGAGGAAGATTTGTCGAAACTCAGGGTGATTGGTTATCGCAATGTATGGTTCCGCTATCATCCGGCCGATACAGAGGTGATTGCACCCGTTTCGCTGAATTCACTGTCTATCCTCGATTCATCGTTTACCGATTGTTACCTGAGCCAGGTTGACGCCTCTTTCCCCAGCTATCAACTCGACGGTAAATTCAGTCATCTAACCCAGCGCGTCTGGGTTGAGCAACTGAAACAAATTCAGCTTCTGTTGGGAAAAAACTTCTTCTATCAGCACGAAAGGCCATTGGTAAGGGCAACCCACGGGTTGGTCTATTTCAGGGAATTGACTGTTGACCAATTTCTGCAGCAGGCCGAAGAACTTGAAAAATCGATGGAAGGGGTTGCAATCTGATCAAGGACAAGTATTTTGCGGTTTAAATTAAAAAGTCATCCGGAATGAACAAACGACTTTCATTCGGATGACTTTTTAATGGTGTACGACATTTTTTCCTTTATAGTTTATCATATCATTTTTAAGTGCGATGATAAAGTATTTGTGAAACTGATTGATTTTTTTCACTCACCCCAAGCCCAGCAAGCTGGGCTTTTCCCCTCTCTTCGCGAAGAGAGGGGCGAGGTAAGCGAAGCGCACCGGGGGTGAGTAAAAGATAATGAAAGGAATTTTGTCATACACCCCTTTTTATTAAGTCAGGATTTTAAACTGACTGTAATCAGATTAACTTTTAAACCCCTGCATTTTCCTATACTTCCGGAAAATTTGCCAAAGCGGTTGCTTCAATGTCCTTAAAATATTTTACGGTTTTAACCTGTAATTCCATGGTAGAATCATCATCGCAGCAAATAACTCCGTGTCGGTGCAATTGGAGCATTGAGATCGTCCACATGTGGTTAACCCCGTCTTCAATTCCTTTTTTTACAGCATGGGCTTTTCCGTAACCATTGATTACAATAACGACTTCTTTTGCATCCATAACCGTTCCTACCCCAACTGTTAAGGCGGTTTTCGGAACTTTAGAAATATCGTTTCCAAAAAACCTGCTGTTGGCAACCAGGGTATCGTAAGTCAGGGTTTTAATCCGGGTCCGTGAAGTCAGTGAAGAACCAGGTTCATTAAAAGCAATGTGGCCATCAGGCCCAATGCCTCCAAGAAATAAATTTATGCCGCCATAGCTTTTGATTTTCTCCTCATACCGGGTGCATTCAGCTTCCAAATCCGGTGCATTTCCATTCAGAATATTTATATTCTCCGCTGGAATATCAATATGGTTGAAAAGATGATGATGCATAAAATAATGGTAACTCTCCGGATGATCTTTCGGGATTCCCACGTATTCATCCATATTGAAGGTCACCACATTTTTGAATGAAATTTTTCCCGCTTTATAAAGTTCAACCAGATTTTTGTAAACACCCAACGGCGTTGAACCAGTTGGCAAACCCAAAACAAAAGGATTTGAAGGTGTTGGTTTAGCCGCATTAATCCTTGCCGCTATGTAATGGGCGGTCCATTTGGTCAGTCGTTCGTAATTTTCGTGAATTAATATTCTCATGTCAAAAAGATTTAATTTTTTTGTTTAAATATAGCGTACTGCTCAGGTAACTGAATTTTAACCTGTTCTTCCAGTTCTTCATCGGTAATTGACGACATGCGGCCATCAATTTCATATTGATCCATAACCCAACGCTGAATTTTTGCAACTTTCATTACACTCAGGCGATCGTCGCCTTTCAATTGAAGAAATTCATTTACCCAAAGTGCAATTCCATCGGTTCCTGACTTATCGGTAATGGAAACCCTAGGCGGGCGGTTCAGCAGAGCGGTTGTGTCGAAGATGTTATAAATCTGCTCGAATTTGCGCAATCCACCGGCATGAATTCCGGCGCGGGTTGTATTGAAATCTTTCCCGACAAACGGGTAATTTGGCGCAATACGCGAATTGATTACCTTGTCGTAATATTCGGCTAATTCCGTGATTACCGTCAGATCAATTCCACATAAACTTTCTTTCATTGCAACATATTCGATAATGGCGCCTTCAAGCGGAGGGTTTCCACAGCGTTCGCCCAGGCCAAACAAGGTTCCGTTCAAAGCATTGAGGCCATATATCCATGCGCTTGCCCCGTTGATGTGGACTTTATGAAAATCGTTGTGGCCATGCCATTCCAACCGGTCGGCAGTAATTCCACATTCATTCCGCAACCGCCAGATCAGTTTCGGAATTGAGCGCGGTTCGGCAGCATTTGGGTATGACAGGCCAAAACCCATAGTGTCGCATAAACGGATCTTCACTTTCATATCGTCCGGTTGATTTTCGGTTAGCCGTTCCAATCGTTGCACAAACGGGAAAACAAATCCAGGCAAATCGGCCCGGGTGACATCTTCGAGGTGGCAACGCGGACGAATACCGGCTTCCAGGGCAGCTTCCACTACTTCCACGTATTGATCCATCGCCTGTTTGCGGGTTTGATTTTGCTTGTGGAAGATGTGATAATCGGATGAAGAAGTGAGCATTCCGGTTTCTTTCAGGCCCATTTCTTTTACTAAACGGAAATCGCCTTTGTTGGCACGTATCCAACCGGTTATTTCAGGAAATTTCAGGTTTAGATTTCTGCATTCGTCAATGGTATCACGGTCGTTCTTTGTATAAAGAAAAAATTCTGATTGACGAATTACCCCATTTGGTCCTCCCAAACGTGATAACATCTCGAAAAGCTTGACCATTTGTTCCTTTTTGTAAGGCGGGCGGGCTTGTTGTCCGTCGCGGAAAGTGGTATCCGTAAGGTGGATATCGCGTGTTTTTACTTCGTTTGGATCGAACTCAACGATTTTCCCGTCTATTGTTTCATGTATTTTACCTTCAAAGCGAATAAGCGGCGGAAGGGAATAAGGAAAAATATCTTCCACCAGATTAGGCTTTTCAACATCCTGAAGTTCATAATTTTTCATGTTATTATCTCCTTTTACTTTTTATTGATGATTGAATCAAAAAAATCGATTGCACCTCCAACCGACTGGACTTGCAATGCTTCTTCTTCGTTTACGCTTAGATCAAAGTCTTCTTCAAAGGCAGCAACTAATTCAATGGATTTAAGCGAATCGGCTCCCAGTTCCATTGCAAAATTATCGCTCTCTTTGATATCCGAAGTATTCAAATGTAGCTCCCGGGCTGTAGTTTTAATAACTCTTTCTGCGATTTCTTGTCGTGTCATAGTTTTACTCCTTTATTTATTGGTTATTACTAAGTTAGTGAATTGTTGATATCGTTCCTGAATCTCAATTAATTCTTTC
The DNA here is from genome assembly GCA_003457135.1 of Prolixibacteraceae bacterium. Lineage (GTDB taxonomy): Bacteria > Bacteroidota > Bacteroidia > Bacteroidales > Prolixibacteraceae > Aquipluma. The sequence continues at coordinate 19,640 of DMSQ01000091.1, read as the reverse complement.
GAAATTTTTTGTACCACACCATTTGTTTCAGCAGAACCACGAACCGAGGCAAATTCATGATCTGTTTCTTCCTCCGGTTGATCAATTCCGTAACCAATCTTTGCAAAGTTCCCGAATTCCCGTTTGGAATCTTCAAGGATCATGGAGTGCAGCGAATTTGCCGCTTTCTGCCATTCATCAATTGATTTTAAAGCTTGTTCTTTTGTAATTGACTCTAATTCTATCTGATATTCTTTTCTGAAAGCTTCATAAACATATTGCCATTCGTAGTCTTTGTACCCATCATAAAATGACTGTAATTCATTTAACAACTCATCAAAAGAGCTTATTGAACCCGAAACAACTTTTTCTTCCAGTTCAGCAAGCTTTTCGCGAGGAACCAGCAAACCTGAAATATCAGTCCACTCATTGGTACGTTGCAATTGGGATTGAGGTTTAAGAGAGGCTGTCGTTTTTTCCCAATCATTTTCCTGTTCCAGTAATTCAGATAATCGCGAACAAACTTTATCATTCAAATACCTGGCTATGGCCATAGCGTAATACTTTGCGCCTTTACGCAACAACAACCGGTTAATTTGCAATCCGCCATAATTAACAAACGCCTTTTCTTTTGGAGTAGATTCGCTTAAGGCTATTAGCTCATTTCTGCCCAGCAGCATTTTTTCTACTGTATAAGGCGAAAAAACATCAAAAATAATCAGGTCTTTTTTGATCAGCGATTTTCGATTATCACGTTTTGGCCATTTTTCGCCATCCCTGACGGTTCCCACCGAAAATAAATTCATTCCCGGAATAACTTTCGATGCCCCGTCTTCCTCATGAATATATGAAAATGGAAGGTTTGGGGCATTTATATTGGTGAAATGTTTCCCGATAACCACGCTAAATGCGCCAATATGACTTTCCAGCAGAACATACGAAAACGAACCGGTTTTACATCCGCGTTCGAAAACGCCCTGATGCACCGGCCCAAGTTTATACATGTGATTGCTTTGGTTCGATCCGCTGCCGGCATTAAAAAAAGAAAATAAACCGGCAATCAGTAAGGTTGATTTATGGTGTGTGACTGTAAAAGGGCCGGCGAACAGCGACACTGCTTCACCATGAAATCCCTCGCAATTGGCAAAAAACATTGAATTTTCGGCAGAAAACTGTTTCCCCAATTTTACCGCCTGTCCAACAAATACTTTGTCAAGAATTGCACCGCTATCAATTTTTGCCCCTTCAGAAATAATAAAGGATTTGGCAAAAACAGCTTCGCCTACTTCTGTTGGATGCTCCGGACAGCTCAAAATTGTACCATTCTCAAGATTTTGTGAACCGTGAATAGTTGCAAAAGGCCCGATGTTTACGTTTTTGATAGCGCCGCAATGAACAATCCGGGCATTCTCACCTATACTCGTCCCCAAACAATTATCCTTCGCTTTCCTTTCAATGAGTGCGGATAAGTTTTTTGTGAAAGCCATATTATGCCTTACCAAAGCCTGAAGATAAGCTGTTTGAGACGTCATCTGGTTGATTAGTAAGGTCCCGCGCCCGCCGCCTTCATTCACCACATCGAGTTCAACTCCATTTCCACACGAAGCATTTGTTTCGCCCACAAGGGATGCTACGTTTTCGATAAGTACGTTGTCGTTAATGGTGCAGTTGGAAACTACCGAACCAATATTTGAGATGCGGACACCATTTCCTACCGTACAATTGGCTAAGGTAGCATTATAGATACCACAAGGTAAGTCAATTCCATCACTTTGTATAGTTCCGTTATTGTTTCCGACTGAAACATTTCCGATAAAAGTTACATTTCGGAACCTATCAGGTTCACACTGTTCTGCCAGAATTACATTTGACCAATCAGATGAATTGCACCCTTGTTGAATGAGTGCCGATATTTGTGATTGATTAAGCATATTTTATGGTTTAAGCATTGTAAATTAGGAATTTAGAAAACGCATTCCCATTAGAAAAAAAATGATCACTCTTTCAAATGAAACGTACTTGTATTTTTTTTAAAAATAATAAAATTAACGAAGTATCCGAACATAACCCGTATATTTAAGCTTGAAATTATTAACCAATTAACTTAATACCAATGACCACAAACAGAAGATCTTTTATCCGGAATTCAGTTGCAGCAACTGCAGGTCTGGGAATTGCCAGCAGTTTCCCTGGCGGACTTCAGGCTGCTCAAAAATTAATTGCACCCAGCGACCAAATCAACATTGCGCTGATCGGATGCAGAAGTATGGGTTTTGGCGATTTGAAAAACCACCTGAATATTCCAGGAGTGAATTGCATCGGGCTTTGCGACATCGATCAGAATGTATTGAATGACAAAGCCGCCGAAATCCTGAAAACCTACAATCAAAAGCCAAAATTGTACGGTGATTTCAGAAAATTACTGGAAAACAAAGATTTACATGCTGTGATAATCGGTACTCCCGACCACTGGCATTGTCTTCCGATGGTTAACGCCTGCGAAGCCGGACTGGATGTTTATGTCGAAAAACCGATGGCCAACAGCATCGAAGAATGTAACCTGATGGTGAAAGCGGCCAACCGGTACAACCGTGTTGTTCAGGTGGGGCAGCAACAACGGAGCGGTGCCCATTGGAACAAAATCAACCAGATGATAAAATCGGGCCGGATTGGAAAACTGCGTAAAACAAATATATGGGGAAACTTTAATTATGGTGTTGGCCAGCCAATCGTTGCCGACACTGCTGTTCCTGCAGGAGTTGATTTTGAAATGTGGCTCGGACCGGCTCCATCACGAAGTTTTAATCCAACCCGATTTCACGGCTCATGGCGTATGTTCTGGAATTACGGCGGCGGACTGGTAACCGACTGGGGCGTTCACCTCATTGATATGGCGCTTTGGGCCAAAGACATTACCACTCCACCTCAAAAAATTTTGGCTACTGGAGCTAATATTTCATTTCCAAATAACAACCACGAAACTTATGACACCATGTCAGTGATTTTCGAATTTGGCGACTATCAGGTTACCTGGCAACATACGGCAGGAATACAAAACGGTCCGTGGAATAAACCTTATGGAATTGAATTTATAGGCGATTTGGGAACCATCGTTTGCGACCGCGGCGGCTATAAAGTGATTCCGCAGTGGGACGACAAAGAAAAGAAGGGCAAAACCGAAGCCGAAGAATTCACCAAAGGCGGCGAAAACCATCAGGAACATGCCCAAAACTTTATTGACTGCATCAAATCGCAGCAAAAACCAGCTTGTACTCCTGAAATCGGACGTGCGGTTGCCGTTGCTGCCCACTGCGCCAACATTGCCGTTCGCTCAGGCGAAAACCTTTTACTCTGGGACGAAGCTAAAGGCAAATTCACAAATTCAGAAAAAGCCAACCGGTATATCATTCCTGAATACCGTAAACCCTGGGCGCTGCCCAAAGTATAGAGTTGCGGGTTACGAGGTGCGGGTTACGAGTATTTCGTAACACATAATCCGGAACTCGTAACCCGGAACAATTTTTGAAAACTGCGACTGAACACTGTAAACTATTAAAATATGACCACCAACAGACGACAATTTTTAACAACCATGGGCTTGGCAACAGCCGGATTCGCTTCCGGATTTCCTGCATGGGCCATTGAAAAGAAAGCAGACAGGCTTGATAAAATCGGATTCATTTCCGGAATTGTTAGCAATTTTATGAAAGAAGATTGGAAAGGCACTTTGGAAAAACTGGCCAAACAGGGGTATTCTGAAATGGAAACAGGTAACTTTTTGGGCAATTCGCTGGCTGAATATAAAGCTGTCTGCAAATCACTTGGCATCAATGTTTTTGCCGGTGGTTCTTCGATGGCCGACATGCTGAAAGACTCTGACAAAAAAATTGCCGAAGCGCTCGAAATGGGCAAAAAATACTGGGTTTGCTACTGGCCATGGCTTACTGATGCAAAAAACATTACCTCCGATGAAGCCAAAACGGCAGCCGACAACCTGAACAAACTTGGCGCAGCCTGCAAAAAAGGCGGAATTAAATTTTGCTGGCATAACCACAACTGGGAATTCGAAAAAGCTACCACAGAAGGACTTCCGTTCGATATCCTGATGCAAAACACTGACCCGAAAACCGTAAAAACTGAACTCGACATTTACTGGGTTCACAAAGGCGGCGGCGATCCGGTGGAATGCCTGAAAAAATACCCCGGCCGTTACGAAATTCTGCATGTGAAAGACATGGACGCCACTCCCGAGAAATCGTTTGCCTGCCCGGGAGCGGGAATTATTGATTTCCGTCCTGTGTTCCGCGAAGCCTGGGACCAGGGCGTTCGCCATTACATCGTAGAACGAGACAATGAACAGAACGGCATTGAATGTTTGCGCGGAAGCGCTGAATATTTGAAGAATGTGAGGTTTTGAATCCTTGGGCTACTCCTACTGACGGGGTGACTGCGAGTCACCCCGTCAGTAAAAACAGAAAGGGATTTCATCTACTTTTGAAAAGATGGAATCCCCTTTTTTTAAGCAATTCCTGAAAATAGGATTTGAGGTGTTTTTGAATTTTGTGCGCTGTAAAAATTTTACCTAACGGTCGACGGTTGGTTCAGTAAGGGAGCGTGGGAGATCACTTATCAGTTTACAGTTAATTTTACACGGGTTTAAAACTTTCGAAAATCCTCTGAAATCCTTATTAACGTTACCGTTTGTCGGGTGAAGTTTTAATAATTTATTATTTTATTCTCTTTAATCTATATGAGATATTGAGTGTTTTATTATTTCTGAATAAAAATAATGAGTCCCCTGTTAATTTGTACTTATACATTCCACTTAAAATCCACTCCCAAGAATATAATGTAATTCTTGCATTTTCATCGTTAAATCCAATTGAATCATTTAGGATATAATAATTTCCGCTGCCATAATCAAGCGTATGAGTTCCACTATAATTATATTTCACAACTTCAAAGTTTACAGTTATTGTGTCAAGACGATTAATACCTACATTTTCATAATTTGAGTATCTTATGCCATAATATGTTCCAAATCTAAATTTCAGCAAATCGTTTTCTTCCTTTTGACATGCAACGAAGAAAAGTATTAAAACAAACGAAATTATCAGCGTTTTCATGGTCTTATCTTTTTATTTAGATGATAAAAAACAATTAATAGTTGCGTAATTTCTTTTATCGAGAAAAAAATTATCATGTTTTTTTATTAATATCAAATCCAAATTTTATGGATTTCAAATTTCAAACAACTTATTTATATATGCGGGAAACCCGCACAATACATTCTAAAATAGATGGCTTCATACGGTTATTATCGTTTTTATTCCCCGCAAATTACAAAAATCTAACTTAACTTTTGTCAAATGAATCAAAGAATTAACTCACTATCAGAACTCTGTGACAACTCTGTCTTCTCTGTGGTTAATCCAAATTTGCAAACAACCCATTATTTCCATATAATTGTAATCCTGACACTTAACCAACTGCCATGAACCAAACCAAATTTTCCACATTCTTCATTATTCTGGTATTTAGCCTGCAAATTGCAGTTGCCCAGCACAAACCTTTTCTTGAAAACCTTTACGATTACATCGAAAACCCGCAGATGATCGGGCTCAATCAGGAAGAAGGCCATGCCCCGCTTTTGCCATACACCAATTTGGATAAAGCTTTTACACGCGAGAAAGCGCAGTCTTCAGGTTATCTTTCGCTTGACGGAAAATGGAAATTCCTGTATACCGTCAACCCTGATGGCATCAATAAAAACTTTTTCAGGAATGATTTTAGCGAAAAAGGAATGGCTGAAATTACCGTGCCCGGAATGTGGCAGATGCAGGGTTGGGGCGAGAAGATTTTCCGCAATGTTGCGCAACCATTTAAATCTGATCCACCAAAAATTCCGAGAGATTATAATCCGGTTGGTTCTTATCGCAAAACGTTTAACGTTCCTTCAGGATTCTGGGACAAGCAGTTGTTCTTGCATTTCGAAGGCGTTGCTTCCGCCTATTTTGTTTGGATAAACGGACAGGAAGTGGGATACAATCAGGGAGCCAATGAGCCCGCTGAATTTGATGTAACCAAACTGGTAAAACCGGGGAAGAATACCGTTTCGGTGATGGTTTTTCAATACTCTGACGGAATCTACAACGAAGATCAGGACATGTGGCGGCTGGGTGGTATTTTCCGCAGCGTTTACCTGATGGCCACACCCAAAGTGCATATCCGCGATTATTACGTTTCCACCGATCTGGACGATAAATATGAGGATGCAACCCTGAAAGTGGAAGCTGAAATACAGAATTATTCATCTGCCCCGGTTCAAAATTATCAGGTACAAGTTTGCCTCTTCGATCAACAAAACCGGATGGTTTTGGAGAATCTCACTTCAGAAAAAATCTCATTGGTTGCGGGAGAAAAAACGACTATTCGCCTGAATGCCCCGGTGAAATCACCACTGAAATGGTCGGACGAAAAGCCCAATTTATACCACATTGGCTTCGAATTGATTGATCCTTCAGGAAAAACTACGGAAGCATTATCTGAGCGAATTGGATTTAAAGAAGTGGAAGTGAAGCACCAGGTTTATTACGTTAATGGCGTACCGGTAAAGCTGAATGGCGTTAACAGCCACATGCAGCATCCCGATTTGGGCCACACAATGGATGTGGAAACCATCCGCAAAGATTTTTACCTGATGAAGCAGTTCAACATCAATTGTGTGCGCACTTGCCATTACCCGCCGGTGAAGGAATACCTCGAACTGGCCGACGAATTGGGTATTTACATCGTTGACGAGGCCGGGGTGGAAGCACATGCCACCGAATTTATATCGAACCTGCCCGAATGGACCAAATCGTATGTGGAACGTACCGAAAAAATGGTGCTCCGCGACCGCAATCACCCGAGTATCATCTTCTGGAGCGCCGGAAATGAAAGTGGTTCGGGCTTTAACATCTGTGAAGTGATTGCCGCCGGAAAACGTCTTGATCCCAGCCGTCCGGCCTGGATGTACGGCGGGAACGACCTCGACCATCCTGGTAAAAACCCGGTGAAATGTGAGGATATTATTGGTCCCCGTTACGGCACTCCGTTCGAACTGAAAGTGTTTTTTGGACAATCGCCTGAGTCGGTTGACCCTAGTCCGTCATTTATGGACGAATACCTGGCTGCCACCGGGAACAGTCTGGGTGGACTGGACGAATACTGGGACGTAATTTATGAGTATCCGCGCCTGATGGGCGGCGCCATCTGGGATTTTGTAAGTCCCGGTCTGCGCGAAAAACATATCAGCACTCCGGATGCTTCAGGGAAATATATGAACGCAGCATTGATGGGCAAAACTGAACTGGTTGCGGGTAAATTCGGGAAGGCCGTTCAACTCACCGGAACCGATACCTGGGTGGAATTGTACCGCGACCCAAAACTCGATATCTCCGGAAAAGCATTAACTGTTTCGTTCTGGGTAAAACCACGTGAATGGAATGGCAACGGAACTTTCGTCTCGAAAGGATTTTTTCAATTTGGAATAGAACAAATCAGCGAAAAAGATCTGGAATTTTACGTGGGCGACAAAAAAAAGACAAGTGTAATAACCGTTCTTCCTGAAAACTGGCAAAACAATTGGCACCTCGTTACCGGAATTTACAACGGTACACATCTTCAACTTTATATCAATGGAGTCAAAAAAACAGAAACACCCTGTTCACTGACCATCGAAAACAAACCATTCCCCATCAATATTGGCCGGAATCCGGAGATTGAAGCACAGGAAAATCCGGATCATTACAGCAACGCGGCCTTCGATCAGTTTGCCGTTTTCGACAAGGCGATGAATGCTCAGGATTTGATGAATCCAACCGAAGCAACCAAAAAATCAGCCCTTTGCTGGCTCGATTTCGACGAACAAAAAACCAATCAGGAATTCTTCAGTATGGGAGTTGGTGGCCGCACATACGGCACCATCTGGCCCGATCGCACTCCTCAACCCGAAATGTGGCAGATTAAAAAATCGGCTCAACCGGTTTCTGTAAAAATGATTAACGAAACGACAGGCGAAGTTGAAATCTGGAACCGGATGCATTTTACCAATACCAGCGAACTGGAGGCCACCTGGCAGTTGCAGTGCGAAGGAGCGGTGATAAAAGAAGGAACTTTTGAAACTTCTGTTCCTCCAGTATCAAAAGTCAAATACACTGTTCCATATCTGCCTTTTGTTCAGGAGGCTGGAAAAGAATATTTCCTGATGGTGAGTTTCCGCCAGAAAACTGACCAGCCCTGGGCGAAAAAAGGTTTTGAAAAAGCCTGGGATCAACTGCCTTTGAAAAGTAAACAAGTTCTGACTACTGAAGTTGTCACCAGTTTGCCTGCTCCTGAAGTCGTTGAAAATTCGGATCAGATTCAGGTGAAAGGAGGCAATTTCGCCTACCATTTCAGTAAAAAAACCGGATGTTTGACTTCAATCGTTTTCGGCGGAACAGAGTTGCTGAAAGAAGGACTGAACCTGAACGTTTGGCGTGCACCGCTGGCTAACGACATTGATCAATGGACTATCTGGAAATCGGGCTTGGCCCGCACTCCCGGAATGGGGACGGGACAATCGAATGCCTGGTTTTCTCATGGCCTCGACCAGATGGCTACGACTGCCGACCGAATCAACTGGACAAAAACCTCCGACGAGATCAGTCTGGTGATTGAAAGTCATACCTCCAACAGCGATATTTCTACTTCATTCGAAAATCAGTTTGTTTTTACGATTTCAGGCTTAGGAAGAATGACACTTGACCACACTGTAATTCCCTGTGGAAAAATGCCTGAATGGCTTCCTCGCATGGGTCTTCAAATGGTGTTGAACCAGCCGTTTGACCAAATAAAATGGTATGGCCGCGGACCGTTCGAAACTTATCCCGACCGTAAAACCGGAGCAAAAGTCGGCGTTTATTCCGGATCGGTGGCCGACCAATATGTGCCTTATTTGATTCCGCAGGAAAACGGTAATAAAACAGATGTCCGTTGGACTACCCTTCAAAATGCGCAGGGAATTGGCGTTAAGATTTCATCGTCAGAACCATTCAGCTTCAGTGCGCAAAATGTGCAGTCGGATAATCTTTCACGGGCACTTTATCCATTTCAACTGAAACCGTTCGAAGGAGTAACACTAAACGTAGATTATACATTGAGTGGTGTTGGTTGCACGGCCATTTCAGTTTTGAACAAATACAGGGTGATGCCTTCTGAACGGCAGTTTCAGTTGATTTTTGAACCATTCTGAAAATAAATTTTGGCAAATTCATTGCAGTTTCATAACTTAGTTGAGCATAACTTTCACTCACATGTATAAAAAATTAAGTATCAAGGAATGGGCCGTTGAAGACCGGCCGCGCGAGAAAATGCAAACCAAAGGAATCCGCTCATTGTCTGAGGCTGAATTAATCGCCATTTTGATTGGTTCCGGCAACCTGGATGAATCGGCAGTTGAAGTGTCGCGCCGGATTTTAGCTTCGGTAAACAATAACCTCAACGAACTGGGCAAAAAAACCATTAGCGACCTCCGAAAATTTAAAGGAATTGGCGAAGTAAAAGCCATTACCATTATGTCGGCGCTTGAACTAGGCCGGCGGAGAAAAGAATCGGAGCCCGACGAAAAGCCCAAAGTGATTACCAGCGCTGATGCCGCCAGTATCTTCAAACCTTTGCTGAGCGACCTTCCGCACGAAGAATTTTGGATTTTGCTGCTCAACCGAAACAATATTTACATTGATAAGATGATGGTGAGTCAGGGCGGACTTGTGGGAACAGTCATTGATGTACGTATTATCCTAAGAAAAGCGCTGGAAAATGGGGCATGTTCCCTTATATTGTGCCACAATCATCCATCGGGTAACCTCGTACCGAGTGAAGCTGACAAGGATATCACAAAAAAAATTCAGGAAGCTGGAAAACACATGGACATTCCGGTGCTCGACCACCTGATTATCGGAAATGGTTCGTACTTTAGCTTCGCCGATGAAGGGCTGATCTGATATCAGAAAAATTTGATGTACTTCTTGTGAAATCTTGAACTCCACTGTGGAAAAAACGCAACATACTAAACTCCTGATTTTTGTTCCCGAAATTACTCCCCGGGTTGAATATACCTTTGAATTCATTTTTAATACTATCCTTGGCGTTGAGCCTGGTTTTACTTCCGACCAGAACGAATTCCTTCAATCAAACCTACCTAAAATTAATTATTCGCCAGCCAGTCTTTCTTCCGGTATATTCCTGAAAGCTCATTCACTTTTATTCGAAAAAACCATTTCAAAGCAGGAAATTACCGAAGTTGAATTCTTACAGTTCCGGCTGTTTTTCCCTTCTTCTGACGACTCTTTCCTACCCTTCGACCCGTTTGCCTGCATTTTTTATCTGATTACCAGGTATGAAGAATATCTTTCAGTAGGAACCGATGAGTACGAACGGTTTACCGATTCCGAAAATATTTTGTACCAGTTAGGGTTACATGAAAAACCTATTGTTGATCAGATAGCCTACTGGATTTCTGAAAAAATCACAGATCAGTTCCCGGAATTTAAAGTCCGGAAACGTAATTTTCAATTTCTGACTACCATTGACATTGATAATGCCTGGGCGTTCAAAAATAAAAATCCCATTGTTTCATTCGGGGCAGTTCTGAAAGCCATTTTTCATGGCAGGGCAGACGAACTGAAACAGCGTTTAATTGTATTTCTGGGTATCAGGAAAGATCCGTACGATACGTACAAATACATTCTTGAAACATACAAAGGACTTCTGAACCATATCCATTTCTTTTTCCTGATCGGCGACCGGAACCAGTACGACAAAAATATTTCGCACAAAAAGAAACCATTCAGGGAATTAATAGCCAGTATATCATCGGTTTGTGAAGTGGGCATTCATCCGTCGTATGCATCCAATTACAAACCCTGGATGTTTGAAAAAGAAAAGGAAAGGTTGGAAGACATTATTCAGAGGCCCATAACCCGGAGCCGCCAGCATTACCTGAAACTTCAATTCCCAAAAACGTATCAAAACCTTCAAAAAATGGGCATCACCGAAGATTTCACCATGGGATTTGCACGTATAGCCGGATTCAGGGCCGGCACTTGTACTCCCTTCCCCTTTTTTGATCTGAGCCGTAACCGAAGTACTGAATTGATGATTCATCCGTTTCAGGTTATGGATGTGACCCTGAAAAATTACATGCACCTGGATCCTGAAAAGGCAGGACAGCTAATCGAAAAATTGATGCTCGAAGTAAAAAAAGTTGATGGAACGTTTATCAGTCTCTGGCATAACGAATCGCTCAAAGATTCGGGCCAATGGCTCGGATGGCGAATCGTTTTTGAACAAATTCTGGAAACCGGCACGAAGTATGAAAATGAGTAATCCTGAAATTAAGTTTGTAAAAAACAAAGATATTGACCGTACCAAATGGGACCGGTGTATAGACCATTCAACTTCAGGCATTGCTTATGCAAGCAGTTGGTTTCTCGATCGGATCTGTCCGCATTGGGATGCGTTGATTTGGGGCGACTATTTGTACGTGATGCCCTTGCCCAATAACCGAAAATATGGGATCAGGTATATTTACCAACCATTTTTCACCCAGCAGTTGGGAGTTTTTTCGGCTTTTCCAACTGAACCTGAGATTGTCAACCAGTTTTTAAATTCAATTCCCAGGCAATTCAGGCTTACCGACATGAAGCTTAATTTAGCCAACAGGCCAACCACCCATAGTTTCATCCTTGAGCCAAATGCCACCTATCAGTTGCACCTTGAGTCTGGACTCGAAAATATACGGAATTCTTACAATTCAAACACCCGCAGGAATATTCAAAAAGCTATCCGAAACAAAGTCTTTATATCACAAGTATTTGACATTAAATTTTTTCTGCTCTTTACTCAACAAAATCTCAAAGATCATTCAACCGACGTTAAACTTAAGCATTATTTAGCTCTGCAAAAGGTAATTAGTTATGCTTTAATCAATCATCTGGGTGAAATATACGGGGCATGGGATGCCACCAATAATTTGATAGCTTCAGCCTTTTTCCTGAATACCTATCAGAAATACATTTTCCTGGCTGCATCATCCAATGCACAGGGGATAGATCAAAGCGCCATGTTTTTATTGATTGATAAATTTATAAGCGATAAGGCAGGTAAAAACCAGATTCTCGATTTTGAAGGATCAAACCTGGCGGGCATAGCAAGATTTTATGCTGGTTTCGGCGCTAAACCCGAAACCTATTACTCTGTTCATCAAAACAAACTGCCAAAACTTATGCAAATATTGAGGCCACTCCGAAAAGTCATCCGATGAATATTTTTTGCAAAAGACTTAAATATTTTCAGCCTGTTAATCAGTTAATTAGAAATTCATCGGATGACTAAATTGCTGCATGAAAACTTATTAAACACTGATTTGCATATTTAAAAGCATTCTTTTGGTTTGCGAATTTTAATTATTTTCGCCGAAACTATTAACATCATGAAGGTAAATATCATTGGAGGATTGAACTCCGTATTCAATCAGTTCATTTCAGAAATCCGCTGCGAAGTCATTCAGAAAGATCCGATGCGTTTCCGAAAAAACCTTCAGCGTTTAGGCGAGATTTTTGCTTACGAAATAAGCAAAGTGATGGATTACGAAATAACTGAAATAAAAACTCCACTTGGAATTGCAAAGGTTTCCACCCTTGTTCAGCATCCGGTTTTAGCAACTATTTTACGTGCCGGATTACCGCTTCAGCAAGGCTTACTAAACATTTTCGATCACGCAGAGAATGCATTTATTTCAGCCTACCGGAAATACGACGCTGCCGGTGAATTTCATATCGAGTTCGAATATCTGGCCTCCCCTTCGCTTGATGGGAAAGTGGTGATCCTTTCAGATCCTATGCTTGCTTCAGGTTCATCTATGGAAATTGGTTATCGCGCCTTAATGGAAAAAGGAACCCCAAAACAAGTCCATCTGGTGGTAGTTATTGCAAGTACCCAGGGAGTAGAATATGTGACCAAACACATTACTGCTGAAAATGTTACCTTATGGATTGGTGCAGTTGATCCGGATATGACCCACCTGTCATACATAGTTCCGGGACTCGGCGATGCCGGCGATCTGGCTTTCGGAGCAAAGATTGATTCGCACTAAAGGCCCCCGTCATCTGTAGTCATTAAGTCATTTATAGTCATTAAAATTCTTCTGGTCATTGACGGTAATTGACAATGAATGACAACCAATGACAATTAATGACTTTCAATGACCAACCAGAAAAATCCCCAATCCAAACAACAACGTAAAAAGCAGCGTTGCCAGCGATAATTTTTTCAGGAAGGGATCGAAGTTTTGGGGCTTGGCAACTTTGTTAATCTGTATCAGATCGCCTATAAACAACGGGAACGACAGCAGAAATAACCATTGAAACGTTGACTTTGAATTTAGTGTAGTAAAAATAACAGCCGCCAGAATCCCAATTAAAATCAGAGCCGAGTGATAGATTTTCGAATTGGCGCTACCCAAACGAACCACTACGGTATTTTTTCCTGAATTCCGGTCGTTCTCAATGTCCCGCATATTATTGAGGTTAAGAACTCCGGTACTAAAAAAACCGATACTGATAGCTGGCAAAAACAGTTCAGGAGTAATCTCATGGGTATTCAGAAAATAAGTACCTGCCACTGGTAATATTCCAAAGAACAGAAAAACAGCCAGGTCGCCAAATCCGGCATATCCATACGGATTACTGCCGGCAGTATAACGGAATGCAGCAATCAGCGCAAGAATTCCCAAAGCCAGAAAAATCAAAAAAACAGTCAAGTCAAGCCCTTTTGTGCCTTCGGCAACCAACCAAATTCCGCTTACCAGACTAAGAATGATTAAGACAACCATTCCGGTTTTCATTTGGATTGGACTAATTTCGCCGCTTTGTACTGTGCGTTTCGGACCAACACGATGCTGATTATCTGTCCCCTTTTGCGAATCGCCGAAGTCGTTGGCAAAATTCGAAAAAATTTGGATAAATAAAGCGGTTACAATGGCCAGAACGGTCACATTCGGATTGAAACCACCGTCGAAAAATGATAAGGCTGCGCCCATCAAAATACCCGACATAGCAAGAGGCAATGTTCGTAAACGCGCTGCTTTGATCCAACTTTTTAGTGATGCCATTAAGGAAATTTAGGGTACTTTTTAAAGTCAGGTTTACGTTTTTCGAGGAAAGCTTTTTTGCCTTCCTGAGCTTCTTCGGTGAGGTAATAAAGTAAGGTTGTGTTTCCGGCAAATTCCTGAATTCCAATCTGCCCATCGAGATCGGCGTTCATTCCAAGTTTCAGCATTCGCAGCGCCAGCGGACTGTGTTCCTGCATTTGCTGGGCCCAGGCAACCACCTCGTCTTCCAACTGATCGAACGGCACAACTTTGTTCACCAATCCCATTTCCAAAGCTTCCGCAGCCGAATACTGGCGGCACATGAACCAGATTTCACGGGCTTTTTTCTGACCGACAATGCTAGCCAGATACGATGAACCCAATCCGGCATCGAAACTCCCTACTTTGGGCCCGGTTTGTCCGAAGATGGCATTTTCGCTGGCAATGCTGATGTCGCAAATTACATGCAAAACGTGCCCGCCGCCAATTGCGTAACCATTCACCATCGCGATTACAGGTTTTGGCATGGAACGGATTTGTTTCTGAACCTCAAGAATATTGAGGCGCGGAATGCCATCTTTATCCATGTAGCCTCCTTTGCCTTTCACGGTTTGATCGCCACCGGCACAAAAAGCTTTGTCGCCGGCGCCAGTCAGAACCACTACGCTGATGCGCTGATCTTCCCGGCAAATCTTTAGGGCATCCGACATTTCGTTCACGGTTGTTGGCCTGAAAGCATTGCGGTAACGCTCCCGGTTGATGGTAATTTTTCCGATTCCGTCGAAATAATCGAAGAAAATATCTTCGTATTCGCGGATGGTTTGCCATTGTCTGTTTGTGCTCATGGTATGTTGTTATTAATTGATATTCATATATTTAATCGAATACTTCTTGTAAGTTCTTGTAAGTTCTTATAAGTTCTAATAAATGAGCCAACTCCGATAAGTCTTTTTCTGCAACGAAGTCACAAAGGCCACGAAGGCTTCACTAAGAATAATAACAGATATTCAATACTTTGTGCAACTTAGTGTTTTGGTGTCTTAGTGGCATTTTTAATTTTTTGACATTTCGGAGTAGTATTTATAAATTAAGTTTCCACCTTTTTATCCTTTTACCTGTTTAAACAACTCCCGGAACACCCTCACATTTACCTCAGCATCGGTAAAAACTTCCAGCAAAGCGGCTTGTTTTTGTGTTGGCGAATAAAACTCATCCAGTGCCTGTGCCAGTTCAACTTCATTTTCGGCTTTGAAATAATCCAGCCCGAATGCTTTGGCCAATACTTCCGCTTTGCGGGTATTTTCAGTAAAAAAATGTTCAGCAAAAGCAGGTGAATCTGACGGACCTTTGATCATTCCGAAAATGTTTCCACCGCCATTGTTGATCACGATGATTCGAAGGTTTGCCCCGATGTATTTGTTCCACAGGGCATTCGAATCGTAAAAGAACGACAGGTCGCCAAGAATGATCGTATTTAATTTATCCGATTCGCTGGCAAAACCGACAGCGGTTGATAAACAACCATCAATTCCGGCAGTGCCGCGGTTACTGAAATACATCACGTTTTCGACCCGGTTATGGATCAAGGCATACCGCACAGGCGAACTGTTGCCCAAATGAACAACGGTGTTGACCGGTATTTTTTGTCCGATCAGCCCAAAGGCTTTCAGATCGCTAAATTCAATACTCTTAACAAATTCGTCGCGAAGCTGATTGACCCATATTTCTTTACTCTTCCATCGTTTCAAAAAGTTGTGATTGATGAGTTGTACCCGTTCCGAAAGAGCAACGAAAAAGTTAGTTGCATCAGTTTTGATCACTTTAGTCAATGCCTTATAAGTATCAACATGTTCGCCGCCCAAACTCAGATGCCAGTGCTGTGCCGGTTTGTTTTTCCGCAGAAACTGTTTGAGCGGCTTCGAAACATACTGTCCGCCAAAAGTGATCAGCAAATCGGGTTGAAAGTCTTCCGAATCATCATGAATGGAAGCCATCAAAATGTCAATGTTTTCACAAAACCGGGGATCAGAAAGATTCGACAAATGCTCGAGCAAAACCACAGCTCCAGTTTTTACCACAAATCCGGCCAACATATTTTCCAGTATGGGATTGGGATTCAGTTGCCCGGCCAAAATCAATATTTTTTGAGATTGATTGATTGTTTCCGACAGTTGGCAAAGTTCATTTTCGGTAATTTGAGTTTGAATTTCGGCCTGTTCAATTTCTTTCACTTCCGGCAAATCTTCCTGAACCAGTCGGTGTAAAGGTTCTTCGAGCGGAATGTTAATATGTACCGGGGCAGGAGTGTCAGAAACGGCCAGGTTCAGGCATTCGTTAATTTGCCGGGCAGCAAACCAAAGTTCCTTTTCCGATTCGCCCAAAGGCAAGCTTACTCCTTTTTTGGTAAAATTCTTATAGATTCCATCCTGACGGATACACTGGCTTTCGGCCTGATCAATCCAATATTCGGGCCGGTCGGCTGTGAGAATGATCAATGGAATATTCTGGTAAAAAGCTTCGGCAACGGCTGGTGTATAATTTAGTGCAGCAGTTCCTGATGTGCAGACTATGGCTACCGGACATTGTTTGGCCAGTGAAAGTCCGAGTGCAAAATAGGCAGCACTTCGTTCGTCCACAATATTCCGGCAACGAAATCCAGGCATACCGGTAAATGTATTAATCATCGGCGCATTGCGGCTTCCGGGTGAAATTACGATATCGGTTATTCCCTTTTTCAGGAGCAGGGATGCTAGCTGTTGGATATGTTTTTTGTCTGAAACCATTTCAATTTATTCTGGGTTAATCACCGAAAGTAAGGTTTTTGCCTTTTGGTTGGTTTCGTCCCATTCCTTTTCAGGTATGGAGTGCGAAGTGATACCACTTCCTGCATACAAAATGTATTCTTCAGTAGTAATTTCCATAGATCGTAAATTTACAAAAAGTGCGACTTGCCGATTCAAACGCCAGGGGCCTAAATAGCCGGTATAATATTTTCGTTCGAAAACCTCGTTTTTCAGGATAAACTCTGCTGCCAGATCCTTTGGTAACCCGCAAACTGCCGGAGTTGGATGTAAATCGGCAATGAAACTTCCCAGGCAATTCTCAATTTTTTCAGCAGGAAAAAAAAATGAAGTTTTCAGGTGAGCAACTTTCCCGCTCTCCATTGTTTCCGGACCACTGGTTTTATACTGGTGAATATCAAAATTAAAAAACACATCGAGCATGTATCTTGAAACAAACGCCTGTTCTTCGATATCTTTTGTGCTCCAGAAATATTCATCCTCAACCAACTTTCGAACCTGTGTTCCGGCCAGGGAAACAGTTTCGAAATACTTTCCTTCCGACTTTATCAAAACTTCAGGAGTTGCTCCCATCCAGGTTCCGGCAACCGGCAAGTTTACCAGAAAAGTGAATGCATTCGGGGTTTGGTCGTGCAACTGTAAAAATGTGCCACCCAGCGAAGCGCCTGTTCTTTTTACCGGAATCTGACGCGCGATGATGACTTTCGAAAGCGCCCCATCGCGAATTGAAATAAGGGTTTCCTCAATTAGTTTCAGGTAATCATCCTTCGATTGGGGGGAACAAATTTCATTTTCAACTTTCTTTTCGAAAGGTTCAAAACTTTTGATGTCCAACTCATTTTCATATCTAAAGTCATCAATATACACTTTTGGTTTAAGCAAAATCACAGGGCTGTTTTCTGTGATTTGGTAAGGTGCAAAAACAAAACCAGCTTCCCCGTTGAGCTGATCAAACCCATCAAAAAACAGCACATCAGAAGCATTTCCGACAACAAGCCCCATTTGTGATTCCTGTGGGTAAAACCAGCAGGCAAAGGCAATTTGTTTTTCGATTAACTGGTCAAGAACAGCCTGAGCCGTTGAATTATTTTCCATTCCGTTTTACAATCAGGTTGGTTACTCGTGCGGTGGAAACCAGTTTTCCGGTTTCATTCTTCATTTCAACATTCCAAACATGGGTTTGGTTGCCCTGATGCACAATTTCGGCCCTGGCATAAACTGTTCCTTCAGTTACACTTCCGGTATGGTTGGCGCTCACCTGAATTCCGAGAATATCAAATTCCTGAATATCAACGATCAACATTGACCCTAATCCGGCAAGGGTTTCGGCCAAAGCAAGATTGGCCCCGCCGTGTAAAAAACCTCCGGGACGGCATGTACGCTCATCAACAGGCATACTGGCTTCGACCCAACCTTCGCCCAAAGCAGTGAAACAGATTCCAAGACGATCAACCAAAGTATTTTGGGCGTACTGGTTGATTAATGCCAAAGGAGTGTTAATGGTAAGTTTTGGATACATCATCCGAATAAAAATTAAAAGCGTGAAATTAGGAAAATGCAACGAAGCAGCCAATTTTATTCTGAAAATCGACCAAACATTGAATTTTTCGCACAAAACTTTTCTTCGTTGAATGCACTCTTCAGCCTGAAACGCAATTAGACGGAATAGTTCAAGCTGATAAAGTTATAAATATGATTTGAATTATATATTTCAACAAATAAGGCGGTTTTTTATCTTTTATTTTCGAATTTTGAAATCAAAAAGCAAATTCAGTTGTTCTTACAATAAGAATAAATGGAATCTATGAAAAATTTAATTTGCCCCATCTCAGATCAGAGGATTAATGAACAGGTAACCAGATTAAATGCCATGTTCGCAATCTTTACTATTGTTTTGGCTTTTGTTCTGAATTGGGTATTGTTGATCGTTTTTTTAATGGCCGACTTCTTCATCAGGGCTTTCACTGAAATAAAATTTAGTCCGATTAGTTTTTTAAGTCACTCTTTGAGTAATACGCTTAACTTACCGCTTAAAATGATTGACAAGGCTCCTAAAGTTTTTGCCGCCCGCCTGGGATTTTTAATGACTGCCGTAATCACCGGGCTGTTCGTCTTTAAACTAAGTTTGGCGTCATTGATTGTTGCCGGCATTTTGATCTTTTTTGCCAGCCTTGAATTTATATTTGCAATCTGTATAGGTTGCACGATTTACACATTTCTGATTCTTCCATTTTACAAAAAATAGCAAATTAAATTATCTGATTTCAAGAGCTGTTTCAATCTAGCCTGAAACAGCTTTTTTTGTGCGCCTCCAAAACTAAAACATGTCGGGACTTGTTGTTCATTTGATGGATGGCAGAAAACCGAAACGGCAGAAAGGGAGTAGGTAAACCTTGTTCAATAATAACGAATGAAAGAATATACGCTGATAAATATGGTTGATCCTTCAGTTCAGGGAAATCGCTTTTAAAACAATGGTGAATTATTTGGCGAATTGAATACAATTTGTTATCTTTATGATTAATTGTTGGGTTAGCGTTAAAAAAATGGCTAATCTAAACGCACAAAAGTCTATTTATCAAAATGTTTTCGAAGATTATTTTTCAGCCTTGCAAGATCCACGTAGAATAACCAAAGGACATTTCTATTATCCTCTTAATGAGATACTATTCCTTGTCATATCTGCC
>DMSQ01000089.1 GCA_003457135.1 Prolixibacteraceae bacterium | reverse complement strand
AAATGAGAGGGTACAAGTCAGGAGTCTGTAAAGAGGTTTGGTTGTTGTGGTTATCATTGTTGTCGTGGTTGTCATTGTTGTAGTTGTTGTCATTGTTATCATTGTTATCATTGTTTGGAAACACAAATTCATTTTTTAAAAGACTGCCCCTTCGTCCGAAAAGAGGTCAAAGCTTTGTTCAGCCTTTTGGCGCGGACGATTTTCAAAGCAGATTACCTTTTGCTACAAAGATTTCGGTGCGCTGCACCTGGTTGTCAGGATGCTTTTTTCTTTCTGCCCACTGCGACTGATCACTGATCACTTTTTTCTGCCTGCTGCGACTGATCACTGAACACTTTTTTCTGCCCACTGCGACTGACCACTGATCACTTGCGTTCTTCAGTTTTTCTGATACACAATTTTACCTTCTTCGCGCATCACTTTATCGCCGGAGGAAATGACCGAACTGTATAAATACAGGCCTTCCGGACAATCTTGTTTCGCTGGGTTCCAGGTCAAAAGCGACGAATTATCCAGGCTTTTCTGAGGTTTAAAGGCCGTCATTAGCTTCCCTGCAGTATTAAAAATACTCAGTTGAATGGTTTTATTTCCTACATGCTGAAACTGAAAATTGATCAGTCCGTTGGTTGGGTTCGGATAGATTTTGATTTGAGGCTCAGCTTTTTCAGGAGTAATTAAGGCTGTGATAATGTTTGCCCTTTTCAGGATTGTTGATTTACCGATAGCGCCCAGTTCGTCATATACTTTAGCGGTAATTTCAAAATCGCGGGTTCCGGCGCAGGTCCAGTTTATTTTATACGGAGCCTCAAAAGCTTCGCCGATTTTGTGCCAGCTATCGAAAAATTCAACCTTGTAAATCCGGCTATTGGCATCCGGGTCAGAAACGGTGGCTTCAACAATCAATTCGTCGGTGGTTGTGCCTGAATTGGTTTTCTTCACCGTAAATTGATCAAAAACCGGTTTTTGATTAGCCGAATAAGTTACGGAAGCTTTATCGCACAAAAATCCGTAAACCACAGCATTCATTATTGTATTTTGGTGAACAGTGAACTCGGCATTCATCGGGCAGGTGTAATTTCCAAACCAGCGTTCGTGCCCCGGCCAATCGGTAATAGTTGATGGATAAATACTCTTAAAAGCCCAGGCCATGTCCCAGGGCCCTTGTCCGGTAGTATATGATTCCCTGCGCCACGGTCCATACGGGGTAATTCCGGGAGCCATTTCGTCTTTGCCGTTGTACCACGAGTCGAGATGCATGACCCGCTCCGGCCGGCGCAATCCAAGTCCTGTAATCCAGGTGGTATTCAGCGGATTGTTGCCCAGAAAATAATCGGCGGTATTTTGCACGCAGGTTTTATAATCCCTTGCCAGAGCCGCATCTGAATCTTTGACCAGCTTCCAGCCCATAATAATTTCGAAAACCAATGGTGTGGTTGACTGCCCGACCAGCATGGGCATGTAAAAGTCGCCACCCCAGCGGCATGCCCTTTTGTTGGCGGTTGTGACCATGGCGCTGGCCGTAGCCTTAAATGCTGAAATCAGCTTGGCTTTCAACGTTGCATCAGTCGCCTGATTTTTCGTTAAGGCATAAACAAAAGATCCCCAGCGATTTTCACCAGCCAGATTCGTTGTTGAAGTTATTCCTGACAAATCTGTTTTCAACTGATCATGATAACTGCTTTCGCCCGTTAATTGGTACAAGCTGGCCGCAGCGAAACTACGGATGTCTTTCAGGAGAACTCCTATTGCCGGTTTTGAAGCTTCATCGCCGGTTTTGGTATTGGCTTTTGCCCAGTCGTAAGCTTCGTGTGCTTCTTTTTCCCAATCCACTCCTTCCGGATCAGAAATATTCAATGTTTTCAGGCAATAAGCCAATTGTGCGGCCAAAGCTGCATATTTGTAAGTGGTGTGGGGATCTTCGCCCGAAACTATCCAGGTTCGGCCTATATCTTCATAAGATGGTTTTCCTTCTCCGTCGCCGCCAAAGTGGTCGCCGCAAACACGGGCACCCACTCCGCCGGTTCCAAATCCTTTCTTGATCAATTCCTGACGGGTGCGATAAAAATACCGGATGAGCCAGCTTGCTTCATCCAGAATATCCGGTATCCCATTTTTGCCTTCAGGAATATTTAACTCACCATCAGCATAATTTTCAGGAGAAATTTGCCAGGAAAACAAAAGCATGGCTGGAATATTCAGATGGGTGTAATATCCATCCCAATCGCCTGCATCCTGGTACCAGCCCCAGGTGTCGATGGAACCTTTAATCCCGGCTTCGATGGCCGGTTTATCTGTCGCATCAGCATCACCATTATTCCAATCAATAAAGCGCGAAGTAGTATATTTCAGTTTTCCGGCAAAGCCGGTTGTGATGAGCGGATTGTGGGGCGCCTTTCGTTCAAATTCGGTATATGGTTTTTTAAGTTCAATTCCGCTTCGGTTGTGGTACAATCCCCGGATGGTAGTGTAAAACACGTCGCGGTAAAGGTCGGCGGCAATGCGGAAAGGGAAAGACGAGCCAATACCTTCTACCACTATTTTATAATCGCCGGGCTGATTAAACGATGAAAAATTACATTCGTACACATCGGCTACCGAGAAATTGGCTGAGGGAGTTTCAGTCGTCTGCCCGGTTTCCGGATTGGTTTTGCTTTTCCTGAACGTCAGTTTTCCGGTAAAAACTATCTGGTTGGTTTGAAGATCGAGAAGATAAAAGTTCTTGCCTGCAAAAGCGGAAAGGTTGATTCCGCCTTTGTTGCCTGCCCAATGATAAACGTAGGCAAACTTTTCGGTGGCATCGGGACTGTAGCCAACCTGGTTTACATGAACAGCCTCAGAACGGAGCTTCTTTTCGTCAAAGGTAAAATTCCATTGTGAACCGTTATTGGCCAATGTACCGGTAGTGAGCGTATATGTTTTTCCGGATTGCATGGATTGAGGTAAAAACAGGTAAATCCAGTGATCTTCCACATGATCGGGACTGGTGTTGACACAACCGTTGGCCCAGCTCTGGCAAAGCCAGGTAAATTCGGTGCCTTTGGTTTTTCGGCCAACATCCGTAGGTTTCAATGCCGTAGAATAATTGGTATCATCAGCACTTTTCAGCAAATAATTCAGTGATTTAACTGCTTCGGTAGTGTTCAGGAGTTCAACAACCACCCGCTCGTTCGACCGGGCCTGACCTTTCTTGTGATAAATGGTATAACCATCGTCGAAATGAAGCATCAGGATTTGATTGGTCAGCGGAAGCACTTCGACCAGATCGGATGAGTTCGCGGCAAATTCCAGAGAAAAAAGAAAGATGAATAACAGGACTAATTTTTTCATTCGGTTCAGGATTGTTGGGTTAGGTATGGTTTTCTGGTAACAAAGGTAGGATTTTTGCTTGTAGAATAGCAGTTCTTCACCGCTCATAATAAGGCCGGTAAACTTTGATTTCACTGACCGGAAGTTTTCCTTTTCCTTTCGGAATCAAAATCAGTACGTGACTGGTATTGGGTACTCCCTGAAATAACCACATCAACCCTGTTTCCGGTAAAAGGCAGTTCCAGTTTGCCCTTTTTGATTTTGAAATCCTTTCCTGTCAGCAAAGTGGTACAAAGTCCAAACGGATCGGGCTTAAATTTCGATTTGTACTGAAACAGCGGCTTGATGAGTTCAGCCATCAGAAATTCACCATGCTTATTCAGATGGACATCGTCTTTCAGCAAATCTTTGGGTTTCAGTTGGTGGTCGCTCAGGTATTCTCACCGGCAAAATGATCAGTTTGAATAGCCACTTCGGTGGCTGTACTGCTGCGTATGGTGTATAGAACTGAATCGTACATCTGGTTGCTGCCATAAATATGCAGCAGAACCAAATCGGGATAAAAGCTGCTCACATCCATCTCAACGGTTTTGCAGAGTATTTGTGAAGCGAATCCACCAATGGATTTATTCTCCATAATCAGGTTGGCATTATTTTCGTGTTTCAGGGTTTTATATCAGGTTTAATGGTGAATTCCATTCCGTCCGAAAGAAGATTTATTCCTTGAAATTCATTATTGCACGGACGGATTTCAACATACGCGAAATTGGCTATAAAGATTTCGCACCTAAAGGCGCTAAAAACAATTTCGTTCATTTGCCTCCAATTTTTTCTATTGCCTCCAAACGATTCTTTACTCAACCCAAAACGGCAGATTGGCCGTCGAGAAATGGCCTTTCCCGTCAAATACGTAAACGAACAGGCGGTAAGCGCCTTTTTCGGCTGGGGCAATAAACCGGATGTCGGTTTTTTCTTCGCTGATCAATCCCGGAAGTGGCTTTGGTTCCTTTTCACCCTGTCCGGCATACGAGGCATAAACGGCTTCGGGCCTGATTTCCCATTTGTAAGTCAACGCATCTTTGTCCGAATCGGCAGCGGTTACTTTGGCTGTTTGCCCTGAGCCTGGTTTCAGGTAAATATTCTGATACCTTACCATTTTCCCGATATTCAGGGAGTCAACAATTGGCGCTGCATTGTCCTGTTTTTTGCCCGTCCACATTTGGTGCATCAAGCCAACCAGCGGCGATTCGAGACCATCAATGTTGAACATGCAAAACCAGGTATGTGTGGTTTCCTGCTTGAAACCTGACCAGTAAAATACATACGATCCCAAACATTGTCCATTTCCATTGTCGATGGCTGAACGGTATTTTTTTTCATAACAGGTATATTTTTCTCGGCCGGTTTGTTCGTAAGGAGCGCCCCACTTGGTTCGCTTCACCTCCCAGTAACCATCGGGCCCCCATTCGGAAATGACGTACGGTTTGGTCCATCCGTATTTTTTCAGGGTTTCAGGAAGGGTGTAAATATCGCCGTAGGTATTGATGCCCAGTAAATCCAGATGAGGACAACGCTTCACAATATCGGCCACTTTTTCCATCATGCTGGTCCCAATTACGGTCATCACCGGATGGTTGGGATCTATGGCCTTGATGGCTTTCGCAGCATCATTTACTGCGTCCCACATTTTTGGATTAAAAGGTTTGGTTCCGGGAATATAATCGAGTTCGTTGCCAATCGCCCACATCATCACCGCAGGATGGTCTTTGGTTTTCTTCACAATTTCAACCATTTTTTCAGTCTGTTTCCGGATGGCTTCGGTATCGTCGTAATCAAATCCGTAGCGTTCAGCATTGGCCGGAAGGTTGACCAAGGCTTTTAATCCAAGCTGTTGGGCTTTGTCCAGTTCTTCTTTCCTGAAGCCAATGCGGACCGAGTTTCCGCCGTATTCTTTTACTTTTTCGAGGTAAGTGTGGCCCACCACACCTTTGATAAAGAATGGTTTCTGATTGACCAGCAGTTG
This sequence comes from Prolixibacteraceae bacterium, assembly GCA_003457135.1. Lineage (GTDB taxonomy): Bacteria > Bacteroidota > Bacteroidia > Bacteroidales > Prolixibacteraceae > Aquipluma. The sequence goes on along the minus strand of DMSQ01000089.1, from coordinate 90,539 downwards.
CCAGTCATTTCCATCTTTCCGAATCTCAATCTTCTGTGCAAATCCAATCAGGGAAATGCACCAAATCGGCAGAAGTAAAAAGATTTTTTTCATTTTAGCTTAGTGGTTTATGTTTTGGGATTATAACTAATTTATTTGGAAATGAATATATTATTCATATGTTATTGCCCCCTAAATCCCCCAATGCAGGGAACTTTAGATCCTGCAAAAAAGAAAGATGTTCCTATAGGTTCATATTTCCAGGTTTCCCGATGCCTAAACTCCCTTCCCTATTATGGGGAAGGGCCGGGGATAGGGCTTTTGTATTTTAGTTCACCACAATTTTAGTCGTATAATTCACTTCCTGTCCCGAAATGTTTAGCAGGTACATCCCGCGCGGGAATTTGATGTTCATTAAATTGGCTCCTGAAACCAGCAGATTCTTCGCTATTACTTTTCCGTTCATATCCATAAATATGGCCCGACTGGTTTTTAAATCTTCCGGGACAGAAATAGTGAGGTGCTGGCCCGAAACCGGATTGGGCATCACTTTTATGTCGTTCTGTTTCTGAAGAATGATCGCTGTTATATTTTGCTGGATAATTTTTACTTTCTGTGTTTCGTTGCAACCGTAAATGTAGATGTCGCCCGAACGGGTTCCTGAAGCCAAAGCCGGAACAGTCACATTGATTGTATTTCCGGTAGTCGTTGTGGTGTAGAAAGTTCCAATCTTTTTCACGACTTCAAAACCCTTCTCTGCCTCAATGGTAAATGACTTGGCTCCCCCGCCCAGCCCGAAAATAAGCGGATTGGCAGAAACTGTCATGCTGCACAGTTTGGTTCCTTTCTCCAATGCCCCGGCATCGCGTTTCCCGATGGGCAGATTTCCTGTCATATCGCGAAGAAATGGTCCGTTGAATTCCCATTTATACAATTCTTCAATGGTAGTTTTGGCATCGGCCAAGGTGCCTTTTGAAATCCGGACAAAGTCGAGAGTTCCGGCGAAGAAATTGCCGTTGGCGTTCTTCCCGATCAGAAAATCAGCCGTGTTGGTCAGCGAAATACCTGATAAAGGCATGGTTCCTGTTATGTTGCCATTGGTTAAAAGTCCGTCATCATTAATTTTTACCGATGAAGTTGCGCGGATTACTTCAACCAAAACATGGTGCCAGTTCCCATCGTTGATCATACTCGAACCCGATTGGCTAAAAGCTACATTTCCGTTGTTCAGGATACTGAAACGGGCATTTCCTGAAGTATTGACATCCAACTGGTAGCCATATCCGGTTGTTCCCGATTTCGAAATAAGCACACCGTCTGTATGACCTGCCACCGTTTTAAAGTAGGCTTCCAATACGAAACTGTTGGTGGTCATATCCACATTGTTGCCAATGGTTTTGCTCGTTACATCATTTTTCAGGCTGCAATAGGTTTGTTGTCCGTCAAAAATTAATGCGCCCTCGGTAAAATCTTCCAGGGTTCCTTTTACAAAACTTCCGGCAGCCAATCCAAAGGCTTTCAGGTGATTTTTGGGGAAACTGTTATATTCTTCGCGTTTGACCAACTCGCTGGTAAAGTAGAAGTTTTCGCCTTTAATGAGGCTCGAATCAGCTTTGTGTTTGCAGAAATTCCATTCGCCCACCACACTGCTTAACGGAAAAGGCACAAAAAATTTCACTCCCTTATCAATGAGTTCACTGGAGGCTGTTGGCCTGAAGTCGCCCGATTTGGATCTGGCAAAAACCCGCCGGGAAGCTTCGAATCCCACCTGTCCCAAATCAGGAGTAAATGAATTGAGTTTATCAACAAACTGGTTAAATGTGAATTTAAACTTTGCATTCGGACTGTTGGTCACAAAGGTTCCCTGAAAAATGCTTGCGCTAAAAAAGTTATTTCCTATTGACTCAAAAGGAATGCCGGCTACATCGGTAGTATGATTAATTTGATATTGAGTGCTGTCGCTCACATTGGCCAGATAATAGTTTTGTCCGTCGGGACCACCACCATTATCACCGGAGCCTGTAAGCGACGCGGTATTATAGGCCACGTTATGCACAAACATGTTATAATAACCATAGGTTTGGAAATAGGCATCCGCATTTTTGTTCCAGCCTGTTCCTTTTACGATGTTATTGAAAGCATATTGCTTGAAAGCGCCATCAAAATAAAACGGGTAACCCAATGAGACCACCTGAGTACCCCAATTGTAATGCCAACCCTGTGCATCTTCCGAAATGTTGTTGTATGTGAAAACCGGGCCACCCTGCCAGCTTTCGATGCCGCCATAGTCGTTAACTCCCTGAAGCGAATGCGACACCTTATTGTGATGCACCAGTCCCCGGACAAACGGAACAGTTGTACTTGCCCCGTCGGCTTTTCCCCAGAAGAAATTGAGCCCGTTACCCCAGGTATGCTCAATAATGTTTCCGGCAATTTCTCCAACAGTCAGGTTTCCGGCAATGGCCGGTATGGAACTGTACCAGCGCCCGAGATGACGGGTTCCGTTCTCAAAAATCTTATTCCGGAGAATAGAAACTTCGTCGGGACCATTCAGGAGAATTGAAAAATCGTCCATGAAGTTCATTTCATTGTCGGTAAACGCCAGGTTTTTACCTGTGCCATTGGCTAAAATTCCACCATTCAGGTAATGAAATTTGCAGTTTTTAATGACAATGTTGGAAGAGTTATCAAGCTTGATAGCCGGGACTCCATCGGTAGTTCCGTACCGGACATTGTCGTAAGTGGTGAACCCCATAGTCAATCCGCTGATTTCGATGTAGCTCTTTCCTGAAATAGTCACCAGGTTCGATTTGGAGGCAATTTCAATGGTAGTTGTGTTTGGATCTTTGTCGCCTTCCAGCCTGATAAACACCCTTCCAATTGATTTGTCGTAATAATATTCGCCGGGAACATCGAGCATGTATGGGGTATTCTCCACATAATATTTACAGTCCTTCCCACCAAAATTCTGATCGGAAACTGTTATGGTTTTTGTAGTTGGATTGTAGTCTGAAATTTTTTGCTTCCAGAGGGTACACATGACTATGGCATCTTCTATTGCCCAGACATCTCCACCTTTCAACGCGTTCACATCGGTCCATCCAAAATTTTTAGTGTCAGTCAGCGTCAACACCGAACCCGATTTAGCTTTGGCTGTAAACGACCACCATTTCTGTAAAGGCTCTAATGGGGTGTTCACATAATTGGGCGAACGGGCAAGGCGAACCCGTTTGATTCCGGAGGATGTGACCTCCCCAACCACTTTGGTAGGATTGTCAATTCCTGCAATGTCTTTGTACCATACCAAATCCGGGTTGGGGATTTTGGGTGCAATGGTAGCATTTGCTTTCGTCCATCCTCCCGATGCAATCACCGAACCATAAATAGCGGCTTCGCCGGTTCCCCAGTCAGGATTGGATGTAAGCCTGACCTGATTTCCTGCTGCACCGGATTCTTTGGCCGTTAAAACTCCACGGTAAACCACTCCCCGCTTGAAAATGAAGGTCTGAATTCCTGAGCTGTTTTTTGCATTTCCGGTAGCGGTTACATCCCAGGGGTGATGCTTCCATGGTGTGGAAGCGCTCAATCCGTCGTTCGCATCGTTTCCATTGTCAAAATCAATATATCTGACTGAACTTCCTTTTTGAAACTGAAAAGGCAGAGGCGCCCACTCCAGATCGCCGTTCGGCAAAACTTTAGCCTGCTGGGTTTCCCATGAATAAAGGGTTGGCGCGGTTTGGGCAAGTATCTGCAATGACAGAAGAAACCCTGCCAAAATCAAAAAATTTCTCATATAAAGGTTTGGTTGGTTATTATATCCTGAAAATCAATAACCATTGCGACGAACAAAGCAATCCGTTCATCAACAGATTGCTTCACTTCGTTCGCAATGACGTTCTTAACGAGGATACATTGATTCAAAATTTATGATTCATCAATCGAATTAATATCCCCATTTTTTCATGATCTCGAAATCTTCCTTCACACAAGCCAATGGTTCTTTGCCCTGATAAGATTCCTGTTCGATGATATAAACTTTGGTTCCGCCCGATTTGCGGCAAAGATCAATAACATCTTTGACTTGTATAATTCCCTTTCCCAGAATAGCGCTCTCATATTTTTCAGGGGTATCAACTGCAATTTCATCTTTCACATGAATCAGTTCAAATTTACCCGGATACTGGCCGATAACATCCAGCGCTTTGGCGCCGCCAATGTACATGTTGCCTATGTCGAGCTGCATGACGACTTTATTAACATCCAGCGTTTTCATCATGATGTCGAAAAGTTTCATGCCATTCAGTTCTTCGGTGAATTCATCCCAATGGTTGTGGTACCCGAATTTCATTCCAGACTTCTTGCATAGATCGCCACATTTGTCGAAAACATCGAGGTAAACCATCAGATCATCGTATGTTTTGCGCATGCTTTCGTCCATCCAGGGACTAATGACATACTTCTGTCCCATAAAGGCAGCATCTTCAATAGTATATTTCCAGGCATCTGTGAAATCTTTTTTAGTTGCATCCCAGTGGTTTTTACCCATTACGGTATGTCCGGCAGGCATTTTCAGTCCCAGATCATCCAGAATTTTTTTAAACTCAACTGGTGTATAACCATAAAATTTCCGGTTAATGTAATTAGCATGTTCAACATGTTTGTACCCGATTTTGGCGATTTGTTTGAGTGTGCCCAGCGGGTCTTTTGTCATGTCGTCCCGAATAGAATAGAGTTGTAACCCAACTATTTCAGAAGGTTTTACTGCCGCAAAAGCAGCCTTCGACAAAAGGGCGGTTCCGGCAAGCAGAACGGCACTGTTTTGAATAAATGAACGGCGTGATGTTTTCATAATTTTTTGATTTTAATATTGATGGAATGCTTGTGAAACAAATTCAAGAACAGTTGGTAAAGATTCGCGCCAGTATGTCCAGTTATGTGCGCCGTCGCGGATACGGAATTCGTGAGGAATCTCTTTTTTGCGCATGGCAATGTGGGCCAGACAGTTTCCTTCGACCAGAAAATCATCGTCGCCACAATCAATGTACCAGCGAACAGCTTTTTTCTGATCGTCAGGAATGGCATTCACCAGTTCCAGAGCGCTGTGCCGGGTAAAATAGTTTGCCTGATCTTCTTTCGAAATGCCCGGGTATTGCTTTTCCCAACGAGCTGCGGCCTCTTCATTAGTAATTGGACCAACATAAGCGCTCAGCGGGCAGGCCGACGAAAACAATTCAGGATGATGAAGTGCATACATAAAAGTTCCGCCGCCTCCCATCGAAAGACCCGAGATGGCCCGGTATCTTTTTTCAGCCCGGATTCGGTATGTTTTCTCGATGTACGGCATCAGTTCCTGAAAGAAAAAATCTTCGTAATTCCAATCGCCCTTCGGGCTGTTGAAATAGCCACGCTGGCCAGTGTTTCCGTCAGGCATCACAACGATCATGGCTGTGCATTTCCCTTCCTGAATGGACTTATCGGCAATATTTTTAACCTCGCCAAACTGAATCCAGCCCGATTGGTCATCTCCGGAACCATGGAGCAAATACAAAACCGGATAACTACGCTGAGATGTTTCATAATCTTCAGGAAGATAAATCGCATATTTCCTGTCCATTTTCAGAATTTTACTGGGCATGGAGAGGTTGTCGGATACTTTGCCACCCTGGGCAAAAAGGAGAGTTGTCGCACAAAAGATAGAAAGTAGTAGTAAAAGAGGTTTCTTCATGTCGTTGTTATTGTAGTTATAATTTAAGTATTTGGTTGATTGGTTATTTAGCCAGATTTTAGAAATAGGTATTAACAGCAAATTAATTTATTTGTGATTCGAATTTTTCCATCCAGACCAAATTTACAGCTCATAAAGATACCAATTCCGGCTCATTAAACGACAAATTTGAGCCATATTTCAATTTGAAGTGAGCCACAACTATTGGTTAATCCAACTGCTATTTACCAGCTTCACCTTTTCACTTCCGGGAGCATTCGGGTTGCCGGTTCCCACAAACTCATCAATCAGCAAATCATTGACCTCCTGACATTCAATTCCATGTGTGAAGAAAGGCGGAAGGTCGCTGTCCCAGGACAAATTAAAACCGCGGATAGCCAGCATATTTACATTTTGAGCATAAATTCCGGGAATATCATGCTCGAAAATCTGCATGGCTTTTGGAGTTGCCGGACGCAAATCAAAGTTTCCGCCATACCCCATCGTTTCTTTCCCCTTTCGCATACGGAGCTGTACATTATTGAACTGAATATTTTCCATCGGGCTTTCTTTTTGCCCGAAAACCAGAATGCCCTGTTCACCAATGGCATTGATGTTATTGAACTGGACATTTTTAATCTGCCCGGCTACCAGTCCCGGGAACCGGGAAATGCACGAAAGATGGATCGGCTCGCCATGACCCCACCACTGGCCGTTCAGCAACCGGGTTTCGATGATGATGTCTGAAAAAATCAGGTCTTCGATGTTTGAACCGTCATGGGCAAAAATGCCAATTCCCCGGTGCGAATCATGAATGACAATGTTCGAAAACGTGCAACGGCGTATCGGGTGCTGGCCATAACCAATGCGGATTCCGGCAGAACTCGATTTCAGCACACAGTTGGTTACGGTCATATTTTCGCCATAAATGGTTTTGTTGCCGTATTTCGGAAGTTTTTGCTCGGTGGTGTTGAGTCCCGGAGTTTCTTCGTCTTTCGGGAAGCCAGTCAGCACAATGCAATCGTCGCCCGCCACGATATTACAGTTTGAAATCCGGATGTTTCGCGAAATGGTGCAATGAATACCGTCGCTGTTTGGCACAAGGGGATTATTCTTAATCGTGATACCGTCAATCAGAACACCATCGCAAAAACCAAAACGCGTGGCCCAAATGGGCGTGTCTTTAATGGTAATGCCAGTGACAAAAACATTGGTGCAATGAAAAAATACGATGGTCATGCCCGGCGCTCTGGTTCGTTTCATTGGGCCATCGGTAAAAAATGTGCCTTCGGGCATGTAGTTTTCTTTCTGGCGCACCTTGCTTTTATCAAATTCATCATACACATGGTTTTTACTGAAATCGTAAAAAGCATCACCACTGGCATCAATGGTTCCGGTGCCGGAAATGCCAACATTGATGGCATCTTCGCAGTAAATCATTCCGGGAGAACGTCCTTCGCGCGAGTAATCCTTTAAATCTTTGCTTCCCTGAAGAATAGCGCCGTTATCGAGGTAAAGGTTCACATTGCTTTTCAGGAAAATAGTCCCGGTAATGAATGTTCCGGCTGGAACCAGCACACGCCCGCCACCGGCAACAGCACAATCGTCAACAGCTTTTTGAATAACGGCAGTTGAAAGTTCTCCGGTTTTAGCACCGTAATTCAGGATATTGTAATCGGCAGCCATTGAATAACCTGGTAGGAACAGACAAAATAGTAGAAAGACAGATATTCGTTTCATTGGTCCGGTTTTAGTTTATTTTGTCAGTATAATCCTTCGGTAGCTCACCAGCGAAGGTGTTCCATTGTCGCGGACTTCGAGGACCAGATGAATATTGCTGTTTCCCAAATCGTCAGGAACTTTCAGGTTTAGTAGCGGGCTTTTATCTTTTTCAGGCAAAACGGCTCCGGTGTAAGAACTTGCACTTTTATAGAAAACCCAGTTGTACGAAAGTTGGTCTCCATCCGGATCCGACGATTTCGAAGCATCGAGTCTGATCGTTTTACCGGGCTTAACTTTCATAGGGATAATTTGGTTACTGCGGTCTTTGCCAATTACTGCAACAGGTTCATGGTTTACTTCCGAAGGCTGTTTTAACGACCACTGCAACCGGTTCAGGAAACTGTTTTTTGCATCGGGCGCCCAGCGCAAAATCTCGTTTACATCCACTTTACAGGTAGAATAGTAATTGTCGGGGAACGGGCCTTCCATCTTTTTGAACATCGTTCCCCAGCTTCCCATCTTTGGGTCAGCTGGATCATTCAGGCCAAGCGCTGCGCTGATCAAATACAGGAATGCCGGAGTATCTCCCTCGCCGCCATGATCGTAAATGTCCGACATCGGGCCGTGTCCGTTCACTTCCTGCTGTTTCATTACGGTGATGTATTTCCAGAAATGGACTTCGTCGAGCAACAACCAGCCCGGATGGTACCTTTCACCATGATAGGTTGATTTTGTATCGCCCATTTTCAGGCAACCATAGGTTTTCACATCATCAAGTTTGATCAGAAAATCGAATGTAATATCCTGAAGGAGGATTCCGAAAATATGCAATTTGTCCATCAGTTTTCTGAATTTTTCTTCGCCCTGTTTTTGTTTGAAGCGGTATAGCGCCTGCACCAGCGTAATGGGGCCTCCCCATGACTGCACAAAAATCGGGCGATTGTCGTCTTTCGCAAAAACCTCTTGCAAAAAATCACTGCCTTCCGAATCTTTGGTTTCGCCATTTGGATTCAGCCCTTCGCCAATCCAGTCTCCAAATTTGATTTCGCCCCATGACGTTTCAACCTTCCGTCCGGCAATTTCAGCATTGAATTTCCGGGCATTGGTGAGCCAGATGATGGGTAATGCGCCGCGCCCCTTTTTCGTTACTGCCCGAAGCTGATCGGGATGAATCAGATCGCTTTGGTGCTTTTTTAACTGATCATATTCTTTTGTGTAGGCTTCGATGATGTTTTGGGCTTTATTCCATGGCCCTGGGTCGTTAAAAACATAGTCGGGCAATTGCGGGGTCACAATGATCGCTTCTGTATCGAACAGATGCGAGTAATACAGGTAGCGGATCAACGAATTTCCGTCGTCGTGGGTCTGATCGGTTAAAATGACTACACGGAATTTTTCAGATGAAAAACCTGAAAATGAAGCTGCAAACAAAAGTAGCATAAGAATTAAAGTGTTTTTGTTCATTTGTTGTTGATTTAATTTTCTACACAATTTTAACCACGCCATGGTCTGGTTCGGTTCAGATTTCCTGAAAGAATGTCGCAGGCGATGTTCACATCTTCCACCATCTGGAAGTCGTACATTCCGGCGCAAACAAAATCAGCCCCGTTTTCGAAAGCGTAACGGAATCCATCTTTCGGGAGAATTGCACCGGCAGCCATTACTTTAAAGCCAATCACGGGTTCTTTCAGTTCGTTGATGTAGCGAATGGTTTCTTCGGGCGAGAAATCAAATTTGTTGTCGTGCCATTCCGGATTGTTGGCGCTCCAGTAATTGTGGTGGTGCATGGTTTTCATCCAGAAATCGGTTTGGAAACCGGCATCAACACAGGCTTTCACCGTTTCAATATGATGGGCGCCGATTCCAACCAGTAATCCATTCTGACGGACAAAATCCATTACTTTTGCTATTACTTCAGATTTTCCGTTTCCCATGTAATAGTCAGCCGTTTCGCCCTGAATGTAACATGCTACAGCTCCGGTATCAATCGCTTTTTTCACCTTGTCCATGTAATCGTTGATCGGCATTGGCCTGGATCCTTTGTCATCGTATAGCAAACCTGCGCAATCGGAGATAAACTGAATTTTCCCGATGCCGCGTTTCCAGTATTCGTCAATCAAAGCACACAAAATCGGATTGGTGAGCAGGGTGTTGATGCCGCATTTTTCGGCCAGCAGTAGCGTGGCAAAAATCTTTTCTTTCTGGTGGTACGCTTTAACCAGTTGAGAAACGTAAATCAGATCGCGTGAGTGCGCCCAGCCTGAAAGCAGGTTTCCGCCCAGAATAAGTTTACTGAATGGCAACCCTTTGATTTTTCCCATCGGTATTGGAGCTTTCAGTTCTTTCAGACTGGCAATATTCAGCGTTTTGGCGCTTGCCCCGGTAACTGCGTCAACCAGGTTGCGTTCTTCGTAGCTTTCCCATTTGGTTTTTTCGTATAAAGCATAGCCAAAAGCACCCATCACAGGAAGGGCTGAAAGTCCTTTGATGAGTGTGCGGCGGTCGAGCGCGGCGTGTTCAAGCACTTCTTCCGTAGTTTTTGCCGCAGGCGGTCCGGCAGCAACCGTATCTTTAACTTTCTCCTTGGGTTTGGGCAACCGGTTCTTTCTGAAAAGCGCCGGAATCCCCAATTGCTTTCCGGTTGGGAAAAGCAATAAAATAAACACCGCAAAAAGCTCGACCATATTTTTATTGACGACCAAATAGTGGCCTTCGTTGATCACATTAAAATCGTTGGTTACAAACGGCGGATTGGCCAGCCAGTATAAGAAAAGCAGCGACATGCCAACCATTGCGCCGATCCGTTCAATCCAGCCGAAAATCAGGGTCAGCCCTACGAAAATCAGGCCGATGATATTGATCCAGTCAACCACTGCCAGCACTGAAGGCGTATCGGCAATCCAATGGAAGAATGGGGCAAAAATCCAGCCCGAAACCTGAAGGTAATCGGCCGATGTCCAGTTGGGAATGAGCAGTTTGGTCACGCCTTCGTACAGGAAATGCCAGCCTATGGCCAGGCGCAGGGCAAAAAGGGCGTAAAGGCGGATGCCGGTGAGTGGTGTTGGGCTCGTTAGTTTTTGCATAATTACAATATTTGGTTTGTAGTTTTGGCGACAGTTGTTTATTCAGATGCTGATTTCATTTCAATCGTTTCCGCAAAACTATAGGGTTTCGGCTAAAATGAAATAGTGCCAATACATGAATGATTTCGTCGGCAATAAAGTAGTAGATTCCATAAGGGAATCGTTTTACAATCGACATTCTGATTTTCTTTCTTACAAATGCAAATTGTTGTGGATTTTGCTGTATTCGTCGGATGGAATTTTCAATTTCTTCAATAAATTCCTGATCTAAGCCTTCTTTTTGTAAAGCATACCATTCTGCCGCGATCTTCAAATCAGATTCAGCAAAAGGATTGATTATCAGTTTGTATTTTATCATGAGACAGAAATTTCAGATAAAGACGGAATGGCTTTACGAAATTAAGCTTAAGGAAAACTATTTCTGAGCTAAATTTATTAGTGAAGAAGACCGGCTTTTACCTCATCCCAGCTTTTCCCTTCCTGCTGGTTTTTTAATACATGCAGGTATCGCCTATCCAATTCTTGCTCCATTTCGGGTGAAAGACCTGTTTCCTCTTCATAAATACTTACAAATGGATTATCTCCAACCAGTTCTTTGATCAGCTTAATTAGCTTACCCGTCTCCTTGTCGTTTTCAGCAATTTTTATTGTATAGTTCATAATCTAAATATTTTAATGATAATTGCCAGATGTTACATGTTCCCAAAGATAGCAAATCTCCCTACTTTTGATACTTCGATTCAAACGAATAGTTGCATGATCATGCTTCGAAAAAAGCGGATCCGTAGCGATACTCCATGAATTTCATTCCTGAAGATTTTTCGGCTGGCCGGCTGCCTTCCAGAATCGAGATTTTGGCAACGACAGCACGTAAATCATTGTAAAACCGGGCGCTTAGGCATTGATTTCGGGCAGCGATTTAAAATACCATTCTGAAATTGAACCAAAGGAAACAAATAAAAAACCCGGCTCAGTTTCCTGTCCGGGTTTTTGTTTTTCTGGTTATCGTCAAAATTAATTGGCTTTAATAATCCTTCCCTTATCAAATATGGCTGCATATCCGTCAGGCTTGCTCAACAAATCCAATGCTTTTTTAACATCGGAATCATCGCGTAATGCAGCTTTGATTGCACCCTTCTGGTAATAGTACCTCGAAATAATCTCATCAGTAAGCAATTCTGAAATTTCAGGTTTGAAATGCTCCAAATCCTGCTCCAGATTATGACCCAATTTTTGTTTCAGTTTTTCAAATTCCTCTTTCGAAATGTCGTAGTACTTTTCGCGTTTAGCAACTTCAAGCAGGTTATCCATTTCTTCTTCGGTTTTCGATTCGTATTTAAAATCCTTATTTTTTACGAATTCAGCAAAGTCGGAATAAACTTCAGGAGTGATTTTGTATTCCTCGGGTGATGCAATTTTATCGGTTTTACTGTTAAAATAAGTCGCGTAATCAAAGATCAGCGATTGGGTTACCAGATTCACAGCTAAATTACTGAGAGGCTCATCTTCCACAGTAATATCAGGAACAACGCCACCACCATCAAAAACGATACGGCCGTTTTTTGTGGAATACTTCGTTATCAGCGAATCGGGGACTACTCCCACACTTCCATCCTCATTTCGGTGAGCATAATCAAGAGCCTGAATACAGCGGCCGCTTGGAATATAGTATTTAGCTGTGGTGATTTTAAGTTTTGCGTTGTAACTCAGGTCTCGGGTGGTTTGTACCAGACCCTTTCCAAAAGTCCGGGTTCCGATAATCATTCCACGGTCAAGGTCCTGAATAGCGCCTGCAACAATTTCGGAGGCCGAAGCAGATCCCCGGTTTACCAGCACAGCAATAGGCATCACGGTATCAACCGGATTTTCGGTAGCTTTATATACTTTGTCCCACTGTTTAACTTTTCCTCTGGTACTGACTATTTCCTGACCTTTTGAAATAAACAGGTTGGAGACTCTTACTGCCTCCATCAATAAACCTCCCGGATTTGACCTCAGATCGAGAACAAGCATTTTGGCCCCTTTTTTTTCTTTCAATTCGATCAAAGCCATCTTTACGCGTTCGGTGCAGTCAACGGTAAAATTTGACAAACGAATATAGCCTGTTTCCTTATCAAGCATTCCATAGTAAGGAACCGGATCAATCTGTATTTTTTCGCGGACAATCTCGATATCCATTGGTTTCTTTTGTCCATAGCGCTGTATTTTAACCGTGACAGGCTTACTGGCCGGGCCTTTAAGCAGGTTACTTACATCTTCAGTTGAAAGTTTTTCAGTTGATTTGCCAGCCACTTCAAGCAAAATATCGCCAGCCCGTAGCCCGGCTTTCTGGGCTGGAAATCCTTCGTAAGGCTCTGAAATTACAATTTTACCGTTTTGCTTACTGATTAGCGCACCTATTCCGGCATATTCGCCGGTAGTCATAAACCTGAAATCTTCCACGTCGTCCTCCGGAATGTAATTGGTATATGGATCGAGCGATTCGAGCATTTTATCTATACTGGTTTTAACCAGTTTATTTGGCTCAACATCATCCACATAAAACAAGTTCAATTCCCTGAAAAGGGTGTAATAAATATCGAGGTTTTTAGCTATCTGGAAATTTTTATCATCTTGCTTAAAGCTGTAAAAGCCAATGGCAAAAACAATTATCCCAACAATTACAATCCCTGCTTTTTTTGCTCCTGAAATTTTCATGACTTAAATGTTATAAATTTTAAAGAACAACAAAAATAGTAAAAGCTTTGTTTTTACAGCCTTGCCAATTCAAGCTAATTAGTTAATTATTATCTTTAAATTGTTAAAAAAACTTCTTATGAAACGAATTGGAATAGTATTATTGCTCAGTTTGGTCATTTCGCAGGCATTTACGCAGGAAGCACAAAACATTGCCGGTATTTGGTGGAATGACAAAAAGACTTCGAAAATTGAGATCAAAGAAGAAAATGGAAAATTTTCAGGAACAGTGATTTACATTAATCCTGAAAAATATGTGAATGGCGAACCGGAAAAGGATTTCAACAATCCGGATCCTAAACTGAAAACCAGATCCAGGTTAGGGCTGCAAATCCTCTCTGGTTTAAAGTTCCATGTTTCAGACAACGAATGGCAGGGTGGCCGCATTTATGATCCGGATAATGGAAAGACTTATAATTGCTATGCATGGTTCGGACAAGATCCCAATGTGCTTTATCTTAAAGGTTACGTGGTTGGTATCAAGTGGTTGGGAAGGTCAACAACCTGGACACGAGTAGCCAATTAACCCAAATTTGTCATTCTTTGTCATTTGTAGTCATTTGTGGTTTTCGATGTTGGAGATTATTAATGACTATAAATGACTATAAATGACCACTAATGACTGTTTACTTCTGATTACTTATTACTACGGTTAACAACTCTTCCTATCCCGAAACCTGAACAGGGAAGCCAAGTGCACGAACCTGATCTGCAATTTGCTGAAGTTCACCTATTTTTAATTTTTCGAGCCCGGTTGCCGGAGTTTCGCGATCAATGGTATAAATCATCACCTGCGAAGGCCTGATTTCAGCAATCAGTTTTAACCAGGCGTCAAGTTCTTCTTTGGTGGAATTGTCGATGATCTCACCCTGATAGGTTCCGCGTAAAAACATCGTTTGAATAATCACTTGCCCTTTAAACGATTTCAGGGTTTCGACTACCTTGGTCAGTTTAAAATTAGGAGCCGGACAATCCATTTTTCGGATAGTTTCTTCAAAAGCAGAATCAAGTTTCTGAATATTATCCTCCACTTTAAGTAATGCACCGGTCACCTCTGGTTTGTGCAACATGGTCGCATTCGATAAAACTGCAATTCGTGCCATTGGGGTCAGGCGATTGCGAAGTTCAATGGTATCGTCAATAATTCCTTCAAATTCAGGATGTAAGGTGGGCTCTCCATTCCCGGCAAAGGTGATTACATCAGGCAAATCGTTCTCCAAAACCATTTGGGCCAGCTTTTCTTCCAGCTTCTGCCGAACTTCGATGCGTGCAGGCAAAACTGCTTTTTTCTCCCTTTTCTTCGGATTCCAGCCACATTCGCAATAAATACAGTCGAACGAACAGACTTTACTGTCGGTAGGCAACAGGTTCACTCCCAGCGAAAGACCAAGCCGGCGGCTTTTTACTGGTCCGAATATGATTTGGTCGAATAAAAATGTGGACATAAATAGAGTTTAAAGTTCCGAGTTCCAATGACAATGGAATTCTTCAGTCTGATTAAAGAATTTTTTTCAGTTTACTTTTCGGTGTAAAATGCAAATCAGTAAGGTTCACGCCAGTCAGGAGAAATATTCCAGGTACAATCTGTCTGGAATACTTTCCGTCAATCAGTAAAAAGTTTGTTATTTCAAGCAGGATTTCCGGGATTGTCATACCGGGAAACTGCGACTGAATCTGTATCCCGGTTTCAATCAGATTTAGAATGGTTACTTCGTTAAGTTCTGCAACTAGCCGAATAATCAATGATTTTAAACAATCACCTGATCGGTGTCGGGGTAAATCTGAAGGAGTTTTGACAAACCGGCAATTCGTAATCAATATTCCGTTGAAAAACAGGAGTTGTGCAATTTCCCTCAGATCGCCTTCGGTGTCAATAAATTCGACAACAGTTCCATCATCATTTGCCACAACAATGCCGTTTTTCAGGAAAATTCCGCTATCCGAAACGAGGTAATTGGCAGCAAATTTTTTCATTCTTTCCCAATATTCACTTTATCCCTGGGTTTGAATTGTTGCTCCTTTTCATTAAGGATATTCATGATTTGAGTATGTATTTTTTCGTACTCTTTCGGAAAACTTGAATAATAGACGAGCGTACGGACAAAAACAGTATCAGGAATATCATATTTCTTTAGTACTGAAAAGTACAGATCGGTCTGTGTAATTTTCTTCAGTGAATCGGGCTTATCGGGCTCGATATTAATTCCCTGGATCAGGTAAATATCAACCATTATTTTCACAAACTCGTCTTTAGCAATCAGCTTGTCGGGTTTTTTAACCGAAGTACTGAAACAGGATGAGAGTCCGCTCAACATGGCAGCAAACAATAGAATTCCAATGAATTGTTTCATTTTAGCTTCCTTATTTTTGGATTCAAAGGTAATATTACTTTCAGCCTTTTTTGCTGAATACATGCCTGAAAAACACATCAACGCGGTCGAACTGCAAAATTTCAATCTTAAATTTCTGAAGGTTGATCCCTTTTCCTGCTTTGGGAATAAAAATGCTGTCGAAACCCAATTTTTCGGCTTCGGCAATGCGCTGTTCGAGACGGTTCACCGAACGAATTTCTCCTGAAAGACCAATCTCGCCGGCAAAGCAGACATTCTTGCGGACTGGAAGGTCGAAGTTGGATGAAAGAATGGCCGTGATCACGGTCAAGTCTATGGCGGGATCATCTACTTTAATTCCTCCGGCGATATTCAGGAATACATCTTTGGTGGCCAGCTTAAAACCTGCCCGTTTCTCTAGAACAGCCAGCAACATATTCAATCGCCGAAGATCGAACCCGGTTGACGAACGCTGCGGTGTTCCATAGGCTGCCGTGCTGACCAAAGCTTGAATTTCGATCAGTAACGGGCGGATTCCTTCGATGGACGCCGAAATAGCTGTTCCGCTCAAGCCTTCATGGGCCCGGTTGATGAGCAATTCAGATGGATTGGTAACTTCGCGCAGGCCGGAATTTCCCATTTCAAAAATCCCCAGTTCGGAGGTTGACCCGAAACGGTTTTTGATGGCGCGAAGAATGCGGTACATGTACTGATTCTCGCCTTCGAACTGTAAAACCGTATCAACTATGTGTTCCAGAACTTTAGGTCCGGCCAGGCTGCCTTCTTTGGTGATATGACCGATCAGGATTACCGGTACATTAAATTCTTTCGCATATTTCAGGATTCCATTGGTGCATTCACGGATTTGCCCAACCGATCCGGGCGACGATTCAATCGCCTCGGTCGAAACAGTCTGTATCGAGTCAATAATCAGCAATTCAGGAACAATTTGCTTGCTTTGTGCCAAAATATGTTCGAGCGATGTTTCACTCAAAAAATAACAATTCAGGTTTTCTTTCTGAAGCCGTTGAGCCCGTATTTTAATTTGCTGAATACTTTCTTCTCCAGAAACATATAAGATCTTTTTGCTTTTCAGATCCAAAGCCAGTTGCAGTACCAGTGTTGATTTTCCGATTCCCGGTTCGCCGCCAATCAACACGATAGATCCCGGAACCAGGCCGCCTCCCAAAACACGGTTAAGCTCCTGATTACAGGTATCAATACGCTCCGTATTTTCAGACGAAACTTCGTGCAATAGTTTGGGTTGATTGCCTGTTCCAGTCAAAAAAGTGGATTGTTTAGAAGTATCGCGCTCCACAATTTCTTCAATAAACGAATTCCATTCGCCACACGAATTGCACTTACCCACCCATTTGGGCGATTGTGCACCGCAATTCTGACAGAAAAAACTGGTTTTTACTTTGGCCATAAGTAACTTTTGATATTGGTTATTCTTTATTGATTATTGGAAATTTGTTCTTCAGAATAAATCAGAACTGGCTTAAAACTGATCTTTTATCTTCCTGATCAAATCCGAAGTGGAAAATCCTTCAGTCAGTTCAATGCGCTCAACACGTCCTCCGGCAGCCAGAACAACATCGGAGCCTGCAATCTCCTCAAGCTTGTAGTCTGTCCCTTTTACCAAAATATCAGGAACAATACTTCGGATCAATTCATAAGGAGTTTCTTCATCAAACAAAATCACTGCATGAACCATGAGTAGCGAAGCCAGTAAAACAGCACGCGATTGCTGGTTAATGAGCGGTCGGGTTTCACCTTTCAGCAGTTTTACCGAAATATCCGAGTTCAGGCCGACAATCAGCCGGTCGCCAAAACTGGCTGCCTTTACCAGCGAATCAATGTGCCCGCGGTGAACCAAATCGAAACAGCCATTGGTAAAAACTACCGTTTGTCCGGCTTCCCGCCATTGTCTCAGAACTGATTTAAAATCCTGAAAATTTTCAAATATTTTGGACTGAATAATTTTTGAAACCTCCATCAATGTTGAAATTTCTTCAAAAATAACAAAACCTTAAAGCTTAGTGATGTTTGCAGACTCTAAACTAGTCAAACTAAAAATATTTCCAATCAGATTCATTTAGAGCATATTGATTTCAAGAACTTTAAAGTACTCATAATTGTTGTGTGAACATACCTAAAAAAAAGTTTAACAAATTCAAAAACAAGATGAAAAGACTATTCTTAATTAAGGTCGATTTTCAGGATTTAAATAGAGCAGATGGACGAAACTATTTTTGTCCGGATTGTGCAACGATTGAAGGATTGTTGTCGTTTTACCCAAAACTTATATAAAAACATCATGGCTATAACAAAACAAAAAATGACCCGCATCCTTTCTATTGACGGAGGCGGAATTCGTGGCATTATTCCCGGACAGATTCTGGTAATCCTGGAAGATAAACTGAAAGTAAAAACCAACAATCCTGATGCGCGTGTTGCGGACTTTTTTGACCTGATTGCCGGAACGAGTACCGGAGGAATACTGACCTGCGCTTATCTGATGCCTGCCTTGGATAACTCAGGGCTAGAGGTACGTCCTAAATATAATGCCAGTCAGGTTGTTGACCTTTACCTGAATAAGGGTGGCGATATTTTCAGCGTTTCACGGGGGCACAAGATCAGGACTGCAGGTGGAATACTTGACGAAATGTATCCGGCAATACAGTTGGAAAAAGCGCTCGACGAGTATTTTGGGGACACCAAACTGAGTGAACTGCTTAAACCCTGTCTCATTACATCGTATGACATTAAACACCGGAAAGGACACTTCTTCACCCAACATGATGCAAAACGGAACAAAGGCTGGGACTATCTGGTCAAAGAAGTTGCCCGTGCCACTTCGGCTGCGCCAACCTACTTCGAATGTTCCAATGTCAGGTCGGTTTCTGAAGTGAGCTACCCGCTCATTGATGGCGGCGTATTTGTGAATAACCCATCGCTTTGCGCTTTTGCTGAAGTTTACAGGGAATTTAAAACATCGCCCGGGAAAATGGTTATTTTATCGCTCGGAACTGGCTTTTCAAAAAAGGATTATGACTACGACGAAGCTAAAGACTGGGGAATGGTGGAATGGGTTAAACCATTAATTGACATTATGATGTCGGGAGTTTCCGAGGTAGTTGACTATCAGCTCAGGCAAATTTTCGATTCCGGTGGAATACAAAATCAATATGTGCGCATCAATACCGAATTGCCTGCTGATGTCAGTCCCGACATGGACGATGCCTCGGAGGAAAACCTTCAGGCTTTGAAAGAATTAGGAACCTACACCGGGCAGAATTTCGATAAAGAGCTGGATGCTATTGTGGACCTGATCGTGTGAAGGTTGCGGTTACAGCCCCACTACACCATGAACCATCCCTACGGGATTTATCGGTTTACAAGTCAGAGCCGTAGGTTCGGTTCATTTTGTAAGGATGGAATTTATTCAATCCTTTCTTTTTTTTATCAACAATCCACTTTTAAGGCATCGAAAATGATATTTTTACTTTCATGAAGTTTTGGCTTTCACAACACTAAATCTTTGATACAATCCATTGATATGATTCCTTTTACACATTTACATGTCCACTCGCAATATTCCATTCTCGATGGCGCTGCCAGCGTTAAAGGCCTTATTGCAAAGGCAAAAGGTGATGGCATGACTGCCCTGGCGCTGACCGATCATGGCAACATGTTTGGCGCCAAAGAGTTTTACGATATTTGCCGGAAAGAAGGGATCAAACCCATTATTGGTTGCGAAACTTATGTGGCAGAAACTTCGCGCCACAGTAAGAAAGACGCGAAAGTTGACCGCTCGGGCTACCACCTTATTTTGCTGGCCAAAAACCTGATTGGATACCGCAACCTGCTCAAACTGGTATCTACCGCCTATACCGAAGGTTTTTATTACAAACCGCGAATAGATAAAGAATTGCTTGAACAGCATCACGAAGGGCTGATTGTTTCTACAGCCTGTTTGGGAGGCGAAGTTCCGCAACATATTATGGCCGGACATCTCCAGGATGCAGACGAAACTATACAATGGTTCAAGTCGCTTTTTGGTGATGACTTTTATCTGGAACTCATGAGGCATCCGTCAACTTCGCCCGATATGCGGAAAAGCGTGTATGAAAATCAGGTGCTGGTAAATAAGCAGTTGATTGAACTGGCGAAGAAACACGAGGTCAAGCTTATTTGCACCAACGACATTCATTTTATCAATGCCGAAGATGCCGATGCGCACGATTTGCTCATCTGTTTGAATACCGGTAAAGATTTGGACGATCCGACCCGGATGCGTTACACCAAACAGGAGTGGTTTAAAACCACATCCGAAATGAATACTTTGTTCGCTGATGTGCCTGAAGCACTTGAAAATACTCAGGAAATAACTGATAAGATTGAAACTTATGAACTGAATTCCTCACCCATTATGCCTGTTTTTCCGATACCTGAAGATTTCGGAACACTGGAAGATTACCGGCAACGCTTCACCGAAGAAATGTTGGTGGAAGAATTCACCAAATATTGGTTCGATACGATCGGTGGATATGATAAAGTGGTAAGGGTAAAGCTCGAATCGGATTTTCTCGCGCACCTTTGCTGGGAAGGGGCCAAATCACGGTATGGTGAACCATTTTCAGAAGAAATTACTGAACGTATAGAGTTTGAATTGAACACGATCAAAAAGATGGGTTTTCCGGGTTACTTCCTCATCACCCAGGATTTCATCAACGAAGCCAGAAGGATGGATGTTTTGGTTGGGCCCGGGCGAGGTTCGGCTGCCGGATCGGTGGTTTCGTATTGTGTCGGGATTACCAACATCGAACCGATGAAGTACGATCTGCTGTTCGAACGTTTCCTGAATCCCGACCGAATTTCGATGCCCGACGTGGATATAGACTTCGACGATGACGGCCGGCAGAAAGTTCTCGATTATGTGACCAATAAATATGGAAAAGATAAAGTTGCGCATATCTGTACTTTCGGAACCATGGCCACCAAAATGGCCATCAAAGATGTGGCAAGGGTTCTGAAACTCCCGCTTTCTGAAGCCGACCGGCTGACAAAACTGGTTCCGGATGCTCCCAAAATGAATTTTGCAACGGCGTATAAAGATAGTCCGGAGTTAAAAGCAGAGTTGAAGTCGAACAACGAACTGATCCGCACAACCCTGAAGTTTGCCCAGACACTAGAAGGTTCGGTACGTCAGACCGGCGTTCATGCCTGCGGTATCCTGATCAGCCGCGATCCGTTGACCGACCATATTCCTGTAATGTTCTCCAAAGACGACGAAAACTTGCTGACTACCCAATTCGACGGAAAATATGTGGAAGATATCGGATTACTCAAAATGGATTTCCTGGGACTGAAAACCCTTTCAATTATCAAGGAAACGGTCGAAAATATAAAGCTTTCGCGTGGAATTACCCTTGATATGGATCAGCTTCCGGAAAACGATCCCCTCACTTTGGAACTCTTCAGTAACGGCGATACAACCGGCATCTTCCAATTCGAGTCGCCCGGGATGAAAAAACACCTTCGCAACCTGAAACCCAACCGTTTCGAGGATTTGGTTGCTATGAACGCCCTTTACCGCCCGGGACCGATGGAGTACATCCTGTCGTTTATCAAGCGAAAACATGGCCACGAAAAAATTGAATACGATCATCCACTGATGGAACCTTTCCTGAAAGATACTTATGGAATCACGGTTTATCAGGAACAGGTGATGCTTCAGTCGCGGGCGCTGGGCGGTTTTAACCGCGGCGACTCCGATAACCTGCGCAAGGCCATGGGTAAAAAGCAAATTTACCTGATGGACAAACTGAAAGTGCAATTCAAGGAAGGTTGCCTGAATAATCAGAAGTTTGTTGAAGGCTGCCTTGCAGGGAACAAAGAACCGGAAAAGCTGACAGATAAAATCTGGAAAGACTGGGAGGCATTTGCCAGTTATGCGTTTAATAAGTCGCATTCGGTTTGTTATGCAGCAGTGGCCTATCAAACCGGATACTTAAAAGCGCACTATCCGGCCGAATTTATGGCGGCCAACATGAGCCGGAACCTCAGCAACATTACCGAAATTTCGAAGTTGATGGAAGAATGCAAACGCATGAAAATGAATGTTCTGGGACCTGATGTAAGTGAAAGCTATGCCAAGTTTACCGTTAACAAATCGGGAAACATCCGGTTTGGTATGGCTGCTGTGAAGGGAGTAGGCGAGGGGGCTGTTCAGGACATCATTAAAGCCCGGAAAGGAGGCACCTTTAAAGATATTTATGATTTTGTTGAGCGTGTAAACCTTCAGTCGGTCAACAAAAAAAACCTTGAAGCGCTTGCCATGGCCGGAGCTTTCGATTCGTTTAAAAAACATACCCGGAGCCAGTTTTTTGCTCCTGATGATAACGACCTGACTTTTATCGAAAAGCTGATCCGCTACGGAAATAAAATGCAAAATGAGAGCAACAACATGCAACCTTCTCTTTTTGGCGAAATCATGTCCACACAATCGGTTCAAAAACCTGAACCCCCGACGGTACAGGAATGGCCTGATCTGATCCTGCTCGAAAAGGAGAAAAGCCTGGTAGGAGTTTACCTTACTTCACACCCGCTCGATAAGTATAAAGTTGAAATTGAAACACTTGCTACCAAAGATGTAACGTTTAAAGATCTGAACACTAATATTGAAGCGCTGAAAGGACGC
This sequence comes from Prolixibacteraceae bacterium, assembly GCA_003457135.1. Taxonomy (GTDB): domain Bacteria; phylum Bacteroidota; class Bacteroidia; order Bacteroidales; family Prolixibacteraceae; genus Aquipluma. The sequence continues at coordinate 68,279 of DMSQ01000089.1, read as the reverse complement.
GAACTGACTTTTATTGGTATGGTAACCGAAGCCCGTGAAAGTTTGGGTAAAACCGGAAAACCATACAGCCAGATCGTTTTAACGGATTATACCGATTCGTATAAATGTTTCTTCTTTGCCAAAGACTATGTGGATTATGGGAAATACTGCAAGCAAGGATTATTTCTTTTAGTCAAAGGGACCGTTCAAGTCAGGTATGGAAGCGACCAGCTTGAGTTTAAAGTGAGCCGGATTGAGCTGATGGAAGAGGTGCGCGAAAAATATTTCAAAAGCATCACAGTGAAGATTCCACTTTCGGTTCTCACAGGTGAAATTATCTCCGATTTGGAACGGCTTACATTACACAACAAAGGCAAATCATTATTGCGATTTGATATTTATGATCTCGAAACAAATATGGTCGTTAATCTGTTTTCAAGAAATACCCGGATCGAAATTACAGATGAATTACTCGCCTATTTTGAAAAAAACGATGATCTTGTTTTTAAAATTAATTAGGCTAATTTTGCGGTGGCTTGGAGAATTAGATGGATTATTCACTTATAAAAATATAGAAAAATGGCTTTAGAAATTAATGATGCAAATTTTGAAGAATTGGTTCTTCAGGCAAATAAACCGGTTCTGATTGATTTTTGGGCAGAATGGTGTGGCCCGTGCCGGATGGTTGGCCCAATTGTAAACGAACTGGCCGAAGACTACGCCGGAAGGTTAGTTGTCGGTAAAGTTGATGTTGACAGCAATCCCGGAATTGCTTCTAAATTCGGTATCCGCAATATTCCTACCATCCTCTTTTTTAAAGATGGGGCTGTTGTTGAAAAACACGTCGGCGCCGCGCCAAAATCAACACTTGTTTCAAAAGTTGAAAGTATTCTTTAAATGATCTTTGAACAATCTTCCCGATATACAACAGCTTCAGCAATTCGATAACCTCGAGTTCATTTCCAAAGAAATCGTCGAAGGTTTTATCACTGGTTTGCACCGAAGCCCGTTTCATGGTTTTTCGGTCGAGTTTGCAGAGCATCGGCTCTACAATACCGGTGAATCAACCAAACACCTCGACTGGAAATTATATGCACGAACCGATCGCTTGTTTGTCAAACAGTACGAAGAAGAAACCAACCTGCGCTGCCAACTGGTGATTGATACGTCCTCTTCCATGCTTTTCCCATACGAAAAAGGAAAACCATCAAAAATTAATAAGCTGGCATTTTCGGTTTATTCGGCAGCAGCCATCATTTATTTGCTCCGTAAACAGCGCGATGCAGTTGGTTTATCCCTTTTTTCAAACGAGGTTGAATTTCATTCCCAGGCACGTTTGTCTTCGGTGCATATCGATTTACTCTATAATCAACTGGCCAATTTACTCCTTCAGGAGCAAGTTCATGTTCACAAAAAAACCAATACAGTTGATGCACTTCACATGATTGCCGAGAATATCCACAAACGCTCCCTGGTCATTTTGTTCAGCGATTTGATTGAACAGGAAAGTACCGACGAATTATTTGAAGCCCTTCAGCACCTGAAATATAACAAACACGAAGTATTGCTTTACCATGTCACTGATCACCGCCAGGAGCGCGAGTTCGATTTCAGGAACCAACCATACCGGTTTGTAGATTTGGAAACGGGCGACCACATTAAATTTTTACCGCATGATTTGAAACCCAATTACCAGAAAGCCATTTCGGAGTATTTCGAAGAAATGCGGGTTAGGTGCGGACAATACCACATTGATCTGGCCGAAGCCAACATCAACGAAGATTTTAAACACGTACTTTATACCTATCTTCTGAAGCGGAAACGACTTTTCTGATTACTGCCTACTGCGACTGCCTTACTTCTTCTCCGCCGGGAACAAATCACAGCTTATCGGGTAATGATCGGAGTGGTTTAAGGCTGAAACTTCAAAGTTATAACTTTGAAATTTGTTGCTGTGCAGAATGTAGTCAATCCTGAACGATGGCAATTTTCCGTTGTACGTGTTCGCTGTTCCTATGCCCGACTGTGTGAACGAATCTTCCAGATTTCCCCTGACCATGCGGTAAGTAAAAGAAACGGGAGTATCGTTAAAATCGCCGCAGACAATTACAGGATAAGGACTTTGGTTCAGATATTCGCGAAGGGTGGCAGCCTGTTCTGCCCTTTTAATCAGCGCATTTTTAAATTTTCCTCCAAGTTGCCTGAATTTTTTCTTGGTTTCTTCATCGGTATCAAAATCCAGGGAATCAATGGCGCTGATTTCGTTTTTTCCAAGTTTGTACGACTGTAAATGGCAGTTGAAAACCCTCACGGTATCCGAATTGATCAGGATGTCGGTATATATAATCATGTTCCCGGAATTTTTAAACCTGATTTCGCCCATATAAAGAATCGGGAAACGCGTCATGGTCAATGGTCCGCCGGCATAGCTGTTGTGGGCAAGCTGCATGTGTTTGATCTGTGAAAGCTTGTGGTTGGAAATGTCGAAGATCTGTCGCTTGTTCAGCCTGACTTCCTGAAGGCAAATAATATCAGCATTGTTCTGTCTGAGGAAATTCAGGATATGATCGGCATTTTCCTTATTCGGAAAACCACTGTTTCCCATGAAGTATTTCACATTGTAACTGGTAATTCTGATTCCCTTTTCAGGAGTCCGTTTACCCGAAAACTGGAGGTAGTTGTTGATATGCTGATATCCGGCCAGTATAATAACAATCGAAAAAAGGGTGAACCTTGGTTTGATGATGATCCATAGAACAATAAAAATCAAGTTAACAACTAATAAGTAAGGAAAAGCCATTCCGAATAAAGAGGCAACCCAAAGTTTTTCGGGACTGAGAAATACCGAAAGCGAAGCAATGCCCAGCGCAAAAACAGCTATCAGATTTAAAAGCAGAAGTGAATATATGAGAAACTGTTTCAATTGGCCTGTGGTTTATGTTGCGATATGACCCACTTTATCCGTGGTTACTACAAATATATGAATTTATCGTATCGCTATCGGTCTGTAAAGCCTGACTTGAACAGTACTGATCGGATCATCCGGTCTTTGTTGTGAATATCCTTTTTTAGTTCGATTTCTGAAAAGCCTTTTACACGAAGCATTTCCATGCATTCTTTCCCGAAGGTCTCGTTAATTTCAAAGTACAGGCGGCCACCATCATTCAGGTTGACTTGAGCAAAATCAGCTATCCGGGTGTAAAAAATTAAAGGTTCTTCGTCAGGCACAAACAGGGCAAGCTCTGGCTCATAGTCCAGAACATTCTTCCCCATCAGCAATTTTTCAGTTTCCGTTACATAGGGCGGGTTGCTAACTATGATATCTAATTTTGGAAGGTCTTTTTTCAGGGCACTAGTTAAGATATCATATTCAAAAACTGTAACATCAGTCTTGTTCAATTCAGCATTTCGCCGGGTGGTTTCGATGCAAATACGCGATATATCGCAAGCCAGAACTGTTGATCCAGGTATTTTATTTCGGAGCGAAACCGCGATACATCCGCTACCGGTTCCGATATCCAGCACGTTTGGTTCAGCAAGTTTATTCTCCTGAATGATCCATTGTACCAGTTCTTCAGTTTCGGGCCGGGGGATCAACACTCCCGGAACGGTATAAAAAGGCAATCCGAAAAATTCTGTATCGCCCAGTATATACTGGATAGGCTCATGGCTCTTCAGGCGTGAAACAATTTGGTACATTTTGAGCAACTCTTCCTCAGTTAATTTTTCTTCCCTACCAAGCAAAAATTGGGTACGCGAATATCCTTTAACCTTTTCGAAGATCAGAAAAATCAGGCTATCAATTTCCTCATTGGAATATATTCCTGCCAATTCTTTTCGGATGGATGCGATACCTGCCTTCATTTATTGTTATTTTTGGCAAAGTTAATTTTTTCGCCGATGAGTACTCCGCAAAAATTTATGCAACGCTGTCTCGATCTGGCTCTGCTGGGAATGGGCGATGTGGCTCCAAACCCGATGGTAGGTTGTGTAATTGTCCACGAAGGAATCATCATTGGCGAAGGTTATCACCAAAAAATCGGAGGCCCTCATGCCGAAGTAAATGCTATCCGATCGGTTCAAAACCCGGAATTGCTGGCTCAGTCAACCTTGTATGTTTCGCTTGAGCCATGTACTCATTTCGGTAAAACGCCTCCCTGTTCCGATCTGATTATTGAAAACCGGATTCCACATGTGGTAATTGGAACTATTGATCCTTTTATACAAGTTACCGGAAAGGGAATTGAACGGATGCAGGCAGCAGGTATTCAGGTCGAAGCCGGAGTACTCGAAAAAGAATGCAAGGAACTGAACCGCCGCTTTTTCACTTTTCATGAGAAAAAGCGTCCGTATATCTTGTTGAAATGGGCACAAACGCTCGATGGTTATATAGATACCGTCCGGATTGAAACCCAACACCCTACCTGGATTACGAATGCACAGGCGAAACGGCTGGTCCATAAACAGCGTTCCGAAGAATCGGCTATTTTAATTGGCACTAATACTGCCGCGTTTGACAATCCGGCGCTTACCGTGCGCGAATGGACCGGAAATCAACCCATCAGGATGGTGATTGACCAAAGTGGACGGCTGGATTCGGAACTACACATTTTTGATGGCAAAGCGCCGACCTGGATTTTTACATCAAAGAGGAAAGAGGAAAAAGAAAAAAGGAAATACATCATTCTGGATTTCAATCAGGATATTCTTCCTCAATTGCTTTCGGAGCTTTATGAACGGAATATCCTGTCAATAGTGGTTGAAGGCGGGAGTATTTTGCTCAATAGTTTTATTCAGGACGATTTATGGGACGAAGCCTTTGTTTACACCGGCAACCAGTTTTTCGGTAAAGGAGTTGAGGCTCCCCACATTACCGGAGAGACGATTGGTTTCGAAATGCTCGACGATTGCAAATTGCATGTGTTGAGGAATTTTTAATTTGTTTATCCCACTATTTTTCATGAAATTTAGTCGCACCAAATCAACCCGTGAAAACACATGGCCATTTTGTTCGATATATGGAAATCATTGCCTAGTCTGGTCGCCATCCTTTATTTTTTGACGGTTGTTTTTATTGCTATCCTGATCATTCTGGAGAACCGGAATCCGGTGAAAACTATAAGCTGGATTTTGATTTTGGTATTACTCCCTTTCGCCGGAATTGTGTTTTATCTTTTTTTTGGTCAGGAATACCGGAAAACGAAGATGTATTCGCGCAAAGGGTTGAAAGACCTTGAAAAACTCAGAAACCTGACACTTGAACAACTGGGAAACCTTCCGAATAACCACTTTCAAATCAACGACCGGTTGTATTCCAAAAAGCGGCTGATGAACCTTTTTCTGTCCAATTCAAATGCAATCCTGACGAATAACAATGAAATACAGGTTTTAAAAAATGCGAAAGAAACATTCCCTGAGATTTTCAGAAGTATTGAACTGGCCCGGCACCATATCCATCTCGAATTTTATATTGTGGAAGACGATTCAATCGGGAATTATCTGCGTGAAACATTGATCCGGAAAGCCCGCGAAGGAGTTGAAGTGCGTTTTATCTATGATGATGTGGGTAGCTGGAAGCTGAAACGTAAATTCCTTCGTTCCATGACTGAGGCTGGGGTCAAAGTGGATTGTTTCATGCGGGTAAGGTTTCCTAACCTGACGTCGAAAGTAAACTACCGGAACCATCGGAAAATTTTGGTCGTTGATGGCGAAACCGCATTTGTTGGTGGATTGAATTTTGCAGATCGCTACCAGAACGGAGTTCCCGGGATTGGACCCTGGCGCGATACTCACCTGAAAGTTTCTGGCGGAGGCGCCACTGCCTTGCAGATCATCTTTATGGCCGACTGGTATTTTGTTTCGAAAGAAATACTGAAAGGTGAAAAATATTTCAGACCATTTGAGGCTGGTAATGGAAAACTGGTTCAAATGGTTGCCAGCGGGCCCGATTCGGATTGGGAGAGTATCGGTCAGGCCTATTTTGCTGCAATTGCTTCGGCTACCGAATACGTTTTTCTTTCATCGCCTTATCTGATGCCGCCTTCAGACATCGTTACCGCCCTGAAAACTTCTGCATTGGGTGGAATTGATGTCCGTATTATCGTACCAGGCCTATCGGATGCAATTTCTGCCAAATGGGGAACCAATTCCTACATCGAAGAACTGCTTGAAGCCGGAGTAAAAATTTATTTCTACAAAGCCGGATTTATTCACAGTAAAGTGATTGTGGTTGATGGTATTTTTTCCTCCGTCGGAACAGCAAATCTTGACTTTCGCAGTCTGGAAACCAATTTCGAAGTGAATGCAATGATCTATGATGAAGAAATTGCCGGAGTCCTTGTCAGTCAGTTTCTCGAAGATCAGGATAAAAGTCAGGAGGTTGTTTTGGCAGAATGGATTAAGCGGCCACGCATTAACAAGATCAAGGAATCGTTTGCCCGGATTTTAAGTCCCATGCTGTAAATCAACTGTGCTTTGCCGGAGCATCGGGCTGTGTCTTTTTCTAATTCAGGATAATCTTCCTGACCACAGTTGTCCGGTCAGTTTTAACCGATACAAAATAGATTCCGATAGGTTGGTTAGAAAGATCAAATACCGGAGTCTGGCTTGTGCAAATAACTTTTCCTGAGAGGTTGGTCACCTTCAGGCTAATAATGTTAGCGCCCAACACTGTAAATATACCGTTCCCCGGATTTGGATAAACCACAATGGCGTTGCTTCGGGTTATTTCCGGGTTGATTCCGGTAACTGTACCTGACCAATTCAATGAAATACCCTTTTCATGCAAATGGAGAAAAAATTACATGGCTTAAAACGGCAACCTCCCTAAATCCACATTTCCGCCGCTCAAAATAATCCCAACCTTTTTGCCTTTTACATCCACTTTGTTTTCGAGGATGGCAGCCAACGGCACAGCAGATGAAGGTTCGATGATGATTTTCATCCGTTCCCAAATCATGCGCATGGCGGCAACAATACTTTCTTCGGTAACGGTCACAATCTGATCAACTTCGTTCAGGATAATCGGAAAAGTCAGGCTTCCGAGCGAGGTAAGCAATCCGTCGGCAATGGTTTTAGGAGCTACCGAAGGTTGAAGTGTTTTGGAGTAATACGACCGGAATGCATCATCAGCTCCGGCAGGTTCGGCAGCTATAACTTTTGTTCCCGGCAGCAATGCTTTGGTCGAAAGGGCGGTTCCGCTTAACAAACCACCGCCCCCGACAGGAGCCAATACGACGTCCAAAATCCCAATTTCTTCAATCAGTTCTTTGGCGGCAGTTCCCTGCCCGCAAATCACGTTGAAGTAATTGTACGGATGGATTTCGGTAGCGCCGGTTTCTTCTGCCACTCTTTTCAGTGTAGATTCGCGGGCTGCCAGTGTTGGTTCGCAAAAGGTAATTTGCGCGCCGTATCCGGCAACTGCTATTTTCTTGATTTCAGGAGCATTATCGGGCATTACGATATGGGCAGGAATGCCCCTCATTCGCGCTGCCAAAGCCAAAGCTGCAGCATGGTTCCCGGAGGAATGGGTGCAAACTCCGTGTTTAGCTTCTTCATCAGAAAGGGAAAACACTGAGTTGCAGGCGCCACGAAACTTAAATGCGCCAACTTTCTGAAAGTTTTCGCACTTAAAAAACAACTCAGCGCCAACAATCTGGTTGATGCTTTGTGAACTCAAAACGGGAGTGTGGTGAATATACGGATAAATGCGATCGTGCGCTTTTTGGATGTCGTAGAAGGTAGGTAGGTTCATGTTTATTCAGGATAATATTCTAATGAAACAGTTTCTTTCTCAATTTTAAATCCGGCTTTTTGGTATGCCTGCAAAGCCGAGGCGTGGTCGCGTTCGCAGGTGTGCAACCATACTTTCCGACCATTTTGTCCTGCCACAAATATCGATGCCTGAATCAGTTTTTGCCCATGCCCTTTCCCAATCCATTCAGGCGTTAGCCCAAGATAAACGATTTCAGTATCATTTACAGACCGTACCAGTTCAAAAAAACCGGCAACCTGTTTTCCAACCTGAAAAAGCCATACCTCGTTGTTTGCAGAGTTCAGTATTTCGGTTAGTTCTTCGGTGGATTTCAGCAAACGGCCTGTCCAGCCCCAATCACTACCAACTGCTTTGAAAAGTTCAAGATAACCTTCGGCAGAAGGATTTTCCCAGCGAACCAACTGAATTGATTCCAGGGATGAAACATCAGGAAGAGTTCCTTCGAAAGTGAGGACCCAGGTTCTTACTGGAATTGGTTTATATCCGGAAATTTTGTTCATCATTCAGGTTATCTTTTACCCCTGTATTTAAAAAGGGGTTTAAGCCTCCCCTCCGGGGAGGTTTGGAGGGGCTTTTACAACCCTGCAACCAGCTCTTTCAGAATCAGCGTCATGTTTGGTTCGGCTTTCATGGCTACTTCCTGAACTTCTTCATGCGAAATTTCAACGATTTGTCCGGGAACGCCGCTGTCGGTCACAATCGAAATACCAAAGACAGTCATATCCATGTGCCGGGCAACAATCACTTCAGGAACAGTTGACATACCCACCACATCGGCTCCTAAATTACGGAACATCAGGTATTCTGCGGGTGTTTCGAAAGTTGGGCCTGAAACACCTACATAGACTCCCTCTTTCACTGCGATGCCGTTTTTCAGGGCAATGGCTTTGGCTTTGTTGCGCAGGTGAGGATCGTACGATTTACTCATGTCAGGAAAACGGGGACCGAATTCGTTCATGTTTTTGCCACGCAAGGGATGTTCCGGAAACATGTTGATGTGATCGGAAATAATAACTACATCGCCAACCTGGTAATCTGGATTTAATCCGCCTGAAGCATTGGAAACAAAAAGGGTATTGATGCCCATCATTTTCATCACCCGAACCGGGAATGTCACTTCCTTCATCGAATAACCTTCGTAATAATGGAAACGTCCCTGCATGGCCAGAACAGTTTTCCCTGCCAGTTTTCCAACAATCAGCTTTCCCGAATGTCCGTCAACCGTTGAAACCGGAAAGTCAGGAATTTCACTGTACGGGATCGTCAGTTCAATTTCAATTTCCCTAACCAGTCCGCCAAGTCCGGAACCCAGTATGATTCCGGCATCAATTGGCCTTTTTACTTTTTCGTTTATGAAGGTCGCGGTTGCTTTTATTTTCTCTAACATAGGTCACAATTTTTTCATCGAAGTTCTTTCCTTCGCTATCCAGAAATTTTATTTTAAGTGGAATAAAAAACAAATTTGCTTTCATTGATTCGGATAAATCCATGTCTTTTAATCTCATCGAATCCTTCTCAGTGGTGATAATAATTTTGTTTTCAGATTCAATTCCGGCAAACTTTTGCTCGATTTGCTGAATGTTTGAGTTGTTAAAGTTGTGGTGGTCGGGGTATTTTAAATCGGTAATATTCTCGGTGAAGTTACTCAGATACTTTCGGAGGTGCTCAGGATTGGCGATTCCGGTAACCAGTAAAACGCTCACCCTGTCGGTAGCCAGTTTGGGAGTTCCGATGGCCTTGTTGGGAAAAACAGGAGTGAGCGGCTGATAAACCATCGTGGTAAAAAACAGGTTTTGGTAAGGGCGCAGGTTAACATCTTTCATGATGATCCTCCGCGTAATGGGCGAAATTTCCTGCGGGCATTTGGTGTAAATGATCACATTGGCACGGCGCATTTGCCATTTTGATTCGCGCAACCGACCCACAGGCATGAGTTGGTCAACGTCAATCGGGCGGTTAAAATCAATCAGCAAAATGTTAATCCCGGCGCTAACGCTGCGGTGCTGAAAAGCATCGTCAAGCAAAATGACATCCGGTAATCTGGAAGCCTCCTGTATCTGTATTATTTTGATGGCATGAACCCTGTTTTCATCAACAACCACCTGAATATCATTGAATTTACTTTTAATTTGCAAAGGTTCGTCACCAACGGCCGAAGCAAGCGAATTGACCTGTACCTCCTGATAACCTTTAGTTTTACGTTTGTAACCGCGGCTGATCGTAGTTACGGTAAATTGTTTGCTCAGAAGGTCAACCAGGTATTCGGTGTGAGGTGTTTTCCCTGTTCCGCCAACGGTAATGTTCCCGATTGAAATCACTGGGATTTCAAATTCGGTTGATTGAAGAATTTTATAATCATACAGAAAATTACGGATCGAAATAATCAGGCCGTAAATTGCAGAAATGGGATATAACAGGATTTTGAACATCTTATTATAGAGGAATAAATTTAGTTACAAAAATAGGAAAATTTGAGCAGCGAACCGAATAGTTTTCCAATTCACAGAAATGAACCAGATCAGGCCAGATTTTAGGAATGGATTTCATTAGTTGTCGGGCATTGCCGTTGATCATTTTTTGGTCTTGCCTAATTCATTTCTTATCCAATCTGACCAGACGTAGCCTTCAGGTTACGGACATGAAAATCATAATCTATGCACGGCTTCAGCCCAAATTGATTATAAACATTTTGGCTAAAGCCATGACGGAATATGGCTAGATTAAATCTCAACTAGGGAATCAGCTAGTGAAGCAAAAGTAATAGATGAAATTTTGAAAAGAAAATTCTACTTTTGAATGTAAACTAACCCAATCATTCCATGAGTCGCATTTCAAGCGTTCTTCTTATCGCCTTTCTACTTGTCAACTCAATGCTTTTCGCAGGGTTACAAGCCAAACCGAAGATTAATATTTTGCTGCTGAGTGGAAAGAACAACCACGAATGGCAAAAAACCACCCCGAAACTTCAGGAAATATTCAATCAAAGCAACCTTTTTTCGGTTTCGGTAACCGAAAGGCCTGACACTTTAAATGAACAGTCGCTGAAGCCCTTTCGGCTTATTGTGAACAACTGGAACAGCTGGCCGGAGAAAAATTGTACATGGCCGGAAAGCACTATAAATGCTATCCGTAACTTTGTCAATAGTGGTGGGGGAATTGTCTTTGTTCATGCTGCCGGATCGGCAAATTACGACTGGCCCGACTACCAGAACATGGGTGCTGTATCCTGGGGCGACAGCACCAAACACGGAAAAATTGATGCTTTTCAGGTGAAATTTACGGAGTCGGATTGCCCGGTAACAAAAGGCCTGGCCAATTTTTGGACTACCGACGAATTGTGGGTAAACTCGCGGATCACCAGATCGCACCAGGTTTTGGCTGAAGCTTTTGCACCTGTATCAAATTCTGGAAGCGGTGAAATGGAGCCAATTCTTTTCTGCGGAAATTCAGGAAAAGGCCGAACTTTCACGACACTTTTAGGACACGACGAAAATACCATGATAAACCTGGGATTTCAAGCGCTCCTGCTTCGTGGTTCCGAATGGGCCGCGACCGGGAAGGTGACTCAAAAAGTTCAGGATGAACTGAGTCCGGATAAAGCTTCCCGAAAACTGGCCTGGTTGAAAGATGCCAATTCGGTGACTTTGCTGAACAACGGTAAAATCGTGTGGCAGCATCATTTCGACAAGGCGGAAGGGAAACCCTATTTTCATCCGCTCTCGACCATCGTTGGCTCTGTACTTACCGGACTTCGCCCCGAAGATCATCCCTGGCACCGCGCAGTTTGGTTCTCGTGGAAATACATCAACGGGTTGAACTACTGGGAGGAAGACCCGAAAACCGGCAAGTCGGAAGGAATCACTGAATTAAAATCAGTGAAATATGAACTGGAAAAAGATTTTGGTGCAGAGTTTAAAATGCAACTTTCTTATCATCCTCCAACCGGAGACGAACTTCTGCACGAACTGCGCTCGGTAAAACTGTCGGCACCTGCCACAGACGGCAGTTATTTCATGGATTGGGAAAGCACCTTCACCGCTTTGGCCGATGAGGTGGTACTCGACCGGACTCCGCTGCCAGACGAACCCAAAGGGAAATCCTGGGGCGGCTATGCCGGATTTTCGGCCCGCATGAATAACCAGCTTTGGGATGTCAAAACGATCAATGATTCAGGCGAAAAGGAACAGTTGCATGGCAAAGCGTCGCGCTGGATAACTTATGAAATGAAAGACCTGAAAGGGAAGACCGTTTCAATGACGATTTTCGATCATCCATCGAATCCGAATCACCCGAATAATTGGTTTATCTCGAACGATCGAGCCACACCATTTTACTATTTCAGTCCGGCAGTCGTTTTTGATCAAAAGATGATCCTGAAAAAAGGAGAAAAACTCAAACTGAAATACCGCTTGCTGGTCTCCTCCGGAGAACTGAATCAGGCAATACTAAATTCAAACTGGAACCAATTTAAAACCAAATAGCATGAAAAAAATCAGTTCATCGAGACGGCAGTTTTTGAAAAATACTGCTATGATTACCGGAGCTGCAATTGTTGTGCCTACCATTTTATCGCGATGTGCCAAAGGCGCCAACGACCGCATTTTGCTCGGACATATTGGAGTGGGCGATATGGGCCAGGCTGCCCTGCGCAGTTGGTTCATGCCGCTCGACACGGCTTATTCGGTAGCCGCCTGCGACACTTTTGAGAGTCGCCGCAAAGTAGTATCGCAATATGTAAATCACACGTACCATGAAAAAGGGATCAAAGCTCCTGAATGTCAGGCCTACCTCGACATGGACGAGTTGTTGCAGCGAAGCGACATTGATGCGGTAAACATTACCACTCCCGACCACTGGCACCTGTTGGCCGCAATAAAGGCAGCGCGCGCCGGAAAACACGTGATGCTGGCTAAACCGCTGGGATTGAGTTATCCGGATTATAAAATTCTGGAAAAGGAATTGAAAGCCAATAACGTGAAATTTCACTACGGAACACAGCAGCGCTCGATGAGCCACTTGAAAGCCGCCGTTGCCATGATCAAAGATGGCAAAATTGGTGAAGTTGAACGGATTGATGTGTGGTGCCCCGGTAAAAATCCGGTTACTTCTCCGCAATGTACTGAAATTCCTGTTCCTGCTGATTTCGATTTCGACCGCTGGACTGGTCCTGCTCGCCTCAACACCTATTGCCCCGACCGGGTAACCAACAACAGCTCCTGGTTTCAGAACGATTACAGCATTGGCTTTCTGGCCGGATGGGGAGCACATCCGCTCGACATTATGATCTGGGCCATGAAGGACAAAATGAATGGCGAATATTCCTGTGAGGGAACCGGAACATTCTGGGAACCTGGCGGAATGTACAATAACATTTATTCATGGGATTTGAACTATGAATACAAATCGAGCATCAAATTACACTATGTAAGCAGCGATATTGCTGAATCGAAAAACATCTGGAGTTACCGCAAGTTGAGAGATTACAATTCAACAACATTCTTTGGCTCGAAGGGCTGGATTTCGGTGGGGCGTGGATCGGCCGAATCTGACATTCCAGAACTTCAGCAGGCATTCGACAAATTTCCACGAGAAGGAAACACCGCCATGATTAAAGAAGATGGTTTCAAAATGGGACAATTGTACGTTGATGTAGTGAAGGGTACCATTCCTGAAGCCTGTCCGCTCGATGAAGCGATCATGTCTGATTGTGTCAGCCACATGGGTGACATTGCCCTCCGGACAGGACGAAAAGTAACCTGGAACCCGGTTGTTGGCGAAGTTGTGGGAGATCCGGAAGCCAACAATATCTTTATCCGCGAAAACCGAAAAACTTATACTACATAAATTGGCCAGATTGGCAATTTGGATTACAGCAAATTCAAGGCATTCTTCAGGTATGCATTCACCAATAAATAGCTTTTCCTGCGGTTTGAAACCCGGTACCTTTTTTTCAGGATTTCTTCCGGTCGGGCTTTTTTGATTTCTTTAAGCAAATGGATATAATAGGTGTAAGCCAGGTAAACACCCAGCCTGACTTGCTTTTTCAATTGACGGATACCCTCCATGGATTCCTGAAAGTCATTTTCGATTTCGGCTTCCAACTGTTTTTTCGTCTCTTCAGTAAAATTATTGAAATCAATATTGTTGAAATAGACACGGCCCTTTTTATCGAAATCGTCGCGCATATCACGTAAAAAATTCACTTTCTGGAATGCTTCGCCCAGTTTGCGGGCCGGGGCAACCAGTTGGTCATATTTTTCAGGTTCGTTGTAATAAAATACCCGAAGGCACATCAGACCGACAACCTCCGCCGAACCATAAATATAGGATTTCAACAACTCAGGCGAATACACGTCGTTCGAAAGGTCCATTTCCATGCTGAGCAGGAATGCTTCGATCAACTCGCGATCAATGTTGAATTGATGAACAGCCATCTGAAAACTGTCAATGATTGGATTAATGCTGAATTTTCGCTCGATGGCCTTGAAAGTTTCCTGCCTGAATTCCTCGAAAATAGTCTTCTGGTCCTGTTCAAAAAAGGTATCCACAATTTCGTCGGCATAACGCACAAAACCGTAGATGCTGTAAATACCTACACGGTATTTCGCATTCAGCACACGCACTCCCAGCGAAAAGGAAGTGCTGTAATTGTGTGTCGTTATTTTACTGCAATCGAGGTTATTTTTTCGGTACAATTCCATTGTCTTTCTGTATTCTTTCGGTTACTAACCGGGAACTGATAACGACCATTGGCAACCCGGTTCCCGGAACAGTTGAAGCCCCAACATAATACAAATTTTTGTATTTTTCATCTTTATTTTTCGGCCTGAAACCTCCAACCTGATTCAGGTCGTGAGCCAGGCCAAGACCACTTCCACGGTACAATCCAAACATTTCTTCCCAGTGTTTTGGATTTAAAACAACGCTGGTTTCAGTATGTTTATGAAAATCGAAGCCGGTTCGTTCACTCAGGTCTTGAATAATGCTGCCGGCAATTTCCTGATCGTCGCTCCAATCTGGTTTGAACCGTAAATCTGGAACCGGGCAAAGAATAAAGATACATTCTTTTCCGGTAGGAGCATAGTCCGGATTGTGCATGGATTGAATATTGACGTAATAATAGGGTTTGTCAAGCTTTATCTTGTTCTTGAAAATCTTTCCGGCATATTCTTTGAAATTTCGTCTCAGAAAATAGTTGTGGTGGTACATCTCCGGAACTTTACAGTCTAATCCGAGATAGATGGTCAGAGGGGCCAGTGTCCATTTTTTCGCATCCAGTTTCTTTTCTGAAAACGCCGCACGTTTCAGAATAACTCCGCGAAACCAGGCTGCATCGGCATTCACTACAAACAGATCAGCCTTCCATTCTTTTCCGGAACGGTCGGTAAATGATCTGATTTTTCCATTTTCTTCTGAAAAGCCCATGATTTCAGTGGTATAGTGAATTTTCACACCACGTTTTTCCAGCTCCGAAAGAAGTCCTTCCACGATTTTGTACATTCCGCCTTTCACGTTGTAATAGCCGTCGTGTACCAACTCCGAGTAATTCAGGAGTGTGTAAACAGCAGGTGTGTCAAAAGGTGTTGCGCCCAGGAAAAATCCCACCAGCGAAAAAATCACCTTAACCTCGAATGATTCGAAATTGCGTTCCATTTCGTTCCACATCGAATAGAACATTTTAGGGGCGTGTTTGATCGGAACGGTGGTCAGTTTCATCAAATAAGCGGCCAGCGAATCAAAATTACTTCTGATCACAATGTTTTCGGTATCATGAAACAACTGTCCTGCAGCCTTCAGGAACTTTTGCAGCTTCATTTCAAAATCGGGTTCAACCTCCTGGAATTCGAGCGCCAGTTTCTTTAAATCCTTGTAAATTAAGTAACTTCGATGATCTCCTTCGAAATGAACCGAATAAAGCGGATCAAGTTCCACAAATTCGAAAGGCATCTCAATCTTGCAATCTTCAATTAATTCCTGAAACTCGTAACTCATACTGAAGAAGGTCGGAGCCATGTCGAATTTAAAGCCATCTTTTTCAAGCAAATTGAGTCTGCCCCCGGCACGGTGGTATTTCTCTACCATCTCCACTTCGTAACCCCTGCAGGCCAACCGAAGAGCGGTTGTCAGGCCGCCCAGTCCCGTTCCGATAATCAATACCTTTTTGGGCATCTGTCTAAATTTTTGAATAAGCAAAAAATGTTTTAGTAAATTACGAAATTATTTTTGAAAACCTTGTTGTTTTGCATAAATTTAGTCGAATTATGTCACAAGCAATCATCATTGGTGCAGGAATTGGAGGATTGGCGGCGGCGATCAGGCTCGCCCGTCAGGGAATTGATGCAGAAATTTATGAAGCATCCGATAAAGCAGGAGGAAAGATTTCAGAGCGATTTGTTGATGGGTTCCGCTTTGATGCCGGGCCATCGTTGCTTACTATGCCTGAATTGGTGTTCGAATTGCTGGATGATGATCTTCGGTTTTCTGTCAATAAGCCGGAAATAATTACTCAGTACTTTTATCCCGATGGAACGCAAGTTTCAGCATTTAGCGATGTTGCAAAACTTACAGCAGAAATTGAAAGTAAGCTGAAAGTTCCGGCAGGCAGAGTAAATGGCTATCTGAAGAAAACCGCCAAAGTGTATAATCTGACCTCCGACCTGTTTATTTTCGGTTCGTTTCACCGCCTGAAAAACCTGATGAACCTAAAAGCTTTGAAAACATTGCTGAATTTCAGGAAACTTCAGGCATTTAAAAGTTTGCACGAATTCAATGCCCGCGAACTGGGCGATAAAAGGCTGGTTCAAATGTTCGACCGGTATGCCACCTATAATGGCAGCAATCCTTATCAAACACCGGCAACATTAAGTGTTATCTCGCACCTCGAACACAGTATGGGCGCTTTTATTCCTGAAAAAGGAATGTTTCAAATAACTGATTCGCTCATGAAGCAAGCTTTACGATTGGGAGTGAAATTTCATTTTGGGCAGCCTGTCCGCAAGGTTGAAACAGAAAGTGGAAAAGTTACGGGAGCCTGGACCGATTCCGGTTTTGTTCCGGCAGATATGGTCGTCAGCGATGTGGATATTCATCAGTTTTATTCGTCGCTGCTGCCTGATAAAAGACGACTTGCGAAAATTACCAGGGAAGAACGATCATCGTCAGCCTTGATTTTTTATTGGGGAATGAAAGGGGAATTTCCGGAGGTGGGGATTCACAATATCTTTTTCAGTGGCGATTATCGGGAAGAATTCAGGCATTTATTCAAGCTGAAGAAAGTGTATTTTGATCCGACAATCTATATATACATCAGCAGCAAATACAATCATGCCGATGCGCCTGTTGGTTGCGAAAACTGGTTTGTAATGATCAATGCTCCTTCCGATGCGGGTCAAAACTGGGCTGAAATTATCGAAAAATCGCGTCTGAATATTCTGGAAAAATTGGAACGGATGCTTGGACGGACATTTGCCAATCAGATTGTTACTGAAGAAATCCTTTCGCCACCCGAAATCTGTAAACAAACCGGTTCGGTAAATGGTTCTATTTATGGAAGCAGTTCGAACAGCCGGTATTCCTCTTTTAACCGCCACGCCAATTTCAGAAAAGATATTAAAGGCCTTTATTTCGTTGGCGGAAGCGTGCATCCGGGCGGAGGCATTCCGCTATGTTTGTCGTCGGCAAAAATTGTGGATGGCTTGGTGAAGGAGCAGGTTTTGAATATAGAAATATTGAAATAAAAACCTATCATGGATAACGCAGGAAAAATACAATGGATGCGGATTTTGGTTGTGATTTGGTATTTGGTTGGCATCGCCGGATTCCTGAACCGGCCACTGCAACCCTATTTTCAAAAGCTGACACCTTTCGGAATGGTTGGGGCAGTTGTTTTGCTCATGTACTTTCATGAACCAAAAAACCTGAAAAACTGGCTCGTTTTTGCTGGTATTGTCTTATTAGGATTCCTGGTTGAATTGATCGGTGTAAATACTCAGGCTCTTTTTGGATTCTACAAATATGGTAATTCGCTTGGTCCCAAACTTTGGAATACTCCAATGATCATTGGTTTAAATTGGCTGATTTTGGTTTATTGTATTTCAGGATTGGCAAAGTCCATTCGTGATACCTGGTATTTCCCTCTTCTTGGCGCTTTCGCTATGGTGGTTTTCGATTGGCTGATGGAACCTGTAGCCATTGCTACTGATATGTGGTACTGGGTGGATAACAGTATTCCGGGGAAAAACTACCTGGACTGGTTCCTTATTTCCGGATTTTTATTCCTGATGATCCGAATCCTGAAAGTTGAAATAAACAACCGGATTGCGGGAGTCGTTTTGCTTATGCAGTTTGTTTTCTTTCTGGCTCTGAACCTGTTAATACAAATTTAATTATGGGACTTGTGATAGGGATATCAATTATTTTGCTCTGGCTGGCTAACCTGATTTTTGCGCTGGTGTACACAGAAGTGTCGGTTAATTCTCCGATGGTCATTGTCCATATCGCAGTTCAAACTTATTTGTACACCGGTCTTTTCATTACCGCACATGATTCTATGCACGGGCAGGTTTCGGGAAACAAGTTAATAAACAATGGGATTGGGAGGCTGGCCACCTGGCTTTTTGCAGCCCTTTCGTATTCCCGGCTTCAGGAAAAACACAAGTTACATCATCAATTCCCAGGTGAAGAGACCGATCCTGATTTTTGCGCTTATTCACAGAACTTTTGGCTGTGGTGGTTTTCGTTCCTGAAGAATTACGTGAAATGGTGGCAGATCGTCATTATGGCTCTCGTTTTCAATATCCTGCAAATTTGGATCAATCAGTTCAACCTGGTTCTTTTCTGGATTGTACCTTCCATTTTGTCAACTTTTCAATTGTTTTATTTTGGAACGTACCGGCCGCACCAGTTGCCACATACCGATGAAATGCTGCCACACAATGCCCGTACACAAAAGAGTTCGCATTGGTGGGCCATGCTTTCGTGTTATTTCTTCGGATATCATTTCGAGCACCACCAATCGCCCCAAACTCCCTGGTGGAAATTGTACCAACTTAAAAACCAGCAATCGTGATTAAAGACCGATATCATCCGCTTTGGCTTTGGTTTTACAGTTCCTGGTTCAGGTCGCTGCAAAAAATACACTTTCGAAAAATCACTGTGATTAGCGATGATCTTTTTTCTGAAGGTGAATCCGTGCTTTTGCTTCAAAACCATTTCAGTTATTACGACGGATATTGGTCAATGTACCTTTGCAACAAGGTTTTCAGGCGCAGGTTTCATGTGATGATGCTCGAAGAAGAATTGGCCAAACGCATGTTCCTGACCCGCTGCGGTGTGTTCTCGGTGAAAAAAAACAGTCGCGGGTTGATTGAGTCGCTTAATTATGCCAGTGAGTTGCTGCAAGATCCACTCAATGTGGTTACGATTTATCCTTCGGGTGAAATCATTTCGCACCATCAACAGAACTTTGAATTTCAGCAGGGATTTATCCGGATTGCCGGAAATCATGCGAACCATTCCCTGATTGCCCTGGCGGTTGTGCTGGTTGATCATTTCAGTCAGGCCAGGCCCGAAATACGCATTTACCTGAAAAAATATTCCGGCGAACGAACGGTAGAAGCCATTGAGCAGGCATACCATTCGTTTTATCAATCATGTGTCAACAAACAAACCGAATGATGGAAATTCCGGCTATTGTCATATTGCTTTTTCTGGCGCTCCGGACATTTGTTTCGCTGGTGAACCTCCTTTCCGGCTTGCACCTTCCGGCTAAAAAACCAGTGACCTGCCCCAAAGTTTCCATCCTGATTCCCGCACGAAATGAAGAGGCGGTGATCGGGAAATTGCTTGATGGTCTGCAAAACCTGGATTATCCCGATTTTGAAGTGATTGTTTGCAACGATCATTCTTCAGACAATACCGAAGAAATCCTGAACTGGGTTGCCGGAGAAAATGAACATATCCATTGGTTTTTGGGTGAAAAGCTACACGGCAACTGGCTGGGTAAAAATCTGGCTTGTCATCAGCTTGCACAGAAAGCAAATGGTAAATATTTGATTTTTTTGGATGCTGATGTGGAGTTAAGCGCTGATGCAATTACAAAAGCTGTAGCTTTTTTCCAGGAAAAACAGTTATCGCTTTTATCGGTTTTTCCGCAGCAAGAAATGGAAACATTCGCCGAACGGTTAACTGTGCCTTTAATGAATTGGATACTGCAAAGCTTGCTGCCGTTGATTTTGGTACAGAAAACTCCTTTCCCATCGGTGTCGGCTGCCAACGGGCAGTTTATGATGTTTGAAACGGAGAATTACAGGTCCAGACAATGGCATTCGAAAGTAAAGAACCAAAATGTGGAAGACATTCGCATTGCCCGGATGATGAAGTCTGAAAGGTTAAAAGTTGCTGTTTTACTGGGTAATCAGGATGTTTTTTGTCGGATGTACCGAAATTTTAATGAGGCTGTAGTTGGGTTTTCGCGCAATATGCACGAATATTTTGGTGGACAGCGATTGGTCATGACTGGCTTTTGGCTCCTTGTTTTATCTGGACCCTGGTTCGTTTGGGCTGTATTGGGTTGGGAATATTTATTTTTGTTTGCTGCATTGGTGGTTATAAATAGGTTACTGGTTGCAATTGCAAGCCGCCAGAACTGGATGTTGTCGGTATTCCTGCATCCATTGCAGATGATTAGTTTCAGCATCGTAGTTTTTTACAATATTTACCGGAAAATTAGAAAAGATACCGAATGGAAGGGACGGCAGATTAAGTTCTAAAAAAATAGTGGTCAGTCGCAGTGGTCAGTCGCAGTGGTCAGTTTTCAGGTTATCGGTTGTCGGTGGTCAGGGGTCAGTTTTCTGGAGGTAGCCCATTAGTCTCATTGTGTTTTCGATATCCAATAAGCTCCAGAGGAGCAAAATCTTTGTAGCAAAAGGTAATCATCGCTGTCAACCGTCCGCGCAAAATAGATATGTTAGATTGATAATTTCTTTCGGACGGAATGGTGAAAGTCAACTCAAATTAGGAAATCTCAAAATGAAGAATAACTTTTATGATATGACATTGATTCACAAATTGAAATTGTTACTTGTTGTGTTATTGGTTTTCCCCATTATGGGAGCTACCGCTCAGAAAAAAGACCTCGCCTGGTACCAGTGCGCTTTCTTTGAAAGTTACAGGGCGGGCAACATGGCCCCCTGGCCAGGTCTGATTGCCGAGATGGAGCGGGCAAAATCAACCGATCTGGCATGGCAGACTGAGATGGTGAAAGCCATGTACGGTTTGGTGGGATACCAGATTGGCGCCGGCACAAAAGATTTGGCAAGGGTTTACGTTAATAAGGCTGCTGCCTATGTGGATAAGTTATTGGATGATCACCCCAAAAATGCTCAACTTCACAGTCTTTCGGGAGCGCTGTACGGGTACAAAATTGCACTGGCATTTTATAAAGCTCCTTTTTTAGGCCCTAAAAGTTTATCACATATCGAAAGATCAATTAAACTCGATCCTGCAGAGCCAATGGGTTATATCGAAAAAGGCAATTCCCTGCTTTACCGGCCTGCAGCTTTTGGCGGCGACAAAAAAGAGGCGCTAATCTTTTATCGCAGGGCGCTGAAACTGATGGACGCGCGAAATACGCAGAAATGTGACTGGCAAAAAATGCTTCTGAGAGCGTTCATTTTAAAAGGATTGTATGAAACCAATCAGGACAACGAAGCCCAGGTCTTCAGGTTTGAGATGCAGAAAGACTACGGCCCGATGGATTGGATCCGGCAGTTTGTCGGGGCCGAATTAATGGATGGGAAATAGAAGTTTTTTTAGCTATTTTTCCCGTCCTATATTTAATCTGTACTTCATGTCTAAACTTCAGGTTTTTAAAAAATACCCATCCGTATTCTGGATATCCAATATCATCGAACTGTTTGAGCGCTACGCCTGGTATGGTTTTTACATGGGCTTTGGGTTATTTTTGGTGGGGTCGAAAGAGACCGGGGCAATGGGTTTTTCGCCAGTCGAAAAAGGGGCCATCATGGGCACCGGTTCTATGTTACTGTACTTTTTGCCTGTCATCACCGGGGCAATAGCTGATAAAATCGGGTATAAAAAGGTATTGTTCCTTGCTTTCCTGATTTACATGTCCGGGTTCTATATGATCCAGCAATTTCACAGTTTCGAAATGGTTTTCGTGTCGTTCATCTGGATTTGCGTGGGAGGCGCGTTCTTTAAGCCTATCATTTCGGCCATGATTTCGAAAACCACCAACGAAGAAACAGCTTCCATCGGATTTGGAATTTTTTATATGATGGTCAACATCGGGGGATTTATCGGCCCGTTTGTTGCCGGAATTGTATTGGGAAAAGGATGGAATTTTGTGTTCATGCTTTCGATAGTTTCCATTGCGATTAATTTCCTGATCACACTGCTCTTTTTTAAGGAGCCCAAACAGGAAAAAACATCGTCAACCATACTCCAATCCATCATTCAGCCATTTAAGAATATTTTTATTACCCTGATTAACTGGCGGTACACCATGTTCCTGGTCATCATGTCCATCTTCTGGGCCGCCTTTAACCAGTTGTACTATACGTTCCCAAATTTTGTTGATGATTGGGTCAACACAGCCGTAATTTTTCAGGGAATCCATTCTGTTTTTCCCTCATTTGCGAAGCTCATCGGAACTACCACAGGAACTATTTCCGCCGTGACTCTGAGCAGCATGGATTCGTTTTTTATCATCGCATTTCAGATTGCCGTCTCAGCCTTTGTGATGCGTTTTCGCCCGCTAAGCGCAATGATGGGCGGAATTTTCGTTTTAGCTGCCGGCCTGTTCCTGATGTTTGCCTTTCAAAGCGGATGGGTCGTTTTATTCGGATTACTAATTTTCGGTTTGGGAGAAATGAGCAGCTCTCCAAAATATACTGAATACGTGGGTAGCATTGCTCCTGAAGATAAAAAAGCCTTGTACATGGGATCTTCGTTTCTACCCATCGCACTCGGGCACCAGATTGCCGGATTTTTATCGGGCGCTCCTTATGAAAAAGTGGCCGATAAACTTTATCTCCTGAAGGAGGAAGTAATCAAACGGGGATTGTCTGTTCCTGAAGTCAGTGATTCGTTCACCAAAACCGACTATTTCAACGAGGCTGCCCGTCAGATGAACTTCAATCAGCAACAACTGACCGATTTTTTATGGCGCGGTTACCACCCGCAATCAGTCTGGATTATTTTCAGTTCGGTGGCATTAAGTGCCGTAGTTCTCTTATTTTTGTACGATCGGTTTATTTTGAAAAAAAACAAATAAAACATGTCCGTTCACTGAAGTGAACGGCAAAGGATATTAGCTTTGAATGACAGATGGTATTCTTTGCCGTTCGGCTTCAGCTAACGGATAATAGAAAATGACAAATCCGTCCGTGATAAAAGATTGCCAAGGCGAAAGTCAATTTTCGGACGGAATGATCAGAAATATTATTAATTGAATTAAAAAACATGCGAAAACTATTCTTCATATTTTGCCTGATATTGATTGTCGCCCAACTCGATGCACAATCACTTTCAGATTTGAATTATCACTATAAAGACCTCGATACTTCCGAAGTCAAAACGCTGAATTTCAGGGTAGAGAGCATGAGTTTTTTTCATAACACCGAATACATGGGCGATATTGTTGATGGTTATACCTGGACGGGCGCCTGGCTTCGCCCCAAACTGAGCTATACGTTTTCTGAAAAGCTGAAACTGGATGTGGGCGGCCACTTTCTTCGCTACCACAGCCGCGATGATTTTACCGTTGTCCGCCCCTGGTTTTCGGCGCAATACCAAATGTTCCCGAAAATGAAAGTCATATTCGGCAACCTGAACGAGAACAACAATCATGGACTGGTGAAACAGCTTTGGGAACCTGAACGGATGATGACCGATGCGCCGCGCGAAGGCATTCAGTTTATTTATCAGTCGAAATACCTCGAAGTTCAAAACTGGATGGGCTGGGAGCAGTTTATTTTAAGAGGTGATCCGTATCAGGAACATTTCACTTTCGGGCTAAGCGGCCGGGGACAAATTTTTCCCAATTCCGGTCTTAAAGTTCACATTCCTTTGCAAGTATTGGTTTACCACCGGGGCGGCGAAATTGATTCAAGCCCGCTGGGTGTAATTACCGATTTGAACTATGCTACCGGCCTTGAAACGCAATTTAAGGTAGGCGACGGGTTCCTGAAAAATATAGATTTAAACCTGCACTGGCTGGGCTATGATTGTCCCGATGGACCAGCGCCTTATGGCTACAAAAGAGGGCATGGATATTCGGTAACCGTTGCCGGCGATACCCGTTTTGGCAAATTTTCACTCGACTATTGGAATGCCTACCAGTTTATTGCGCCTTACGGAAAACGGATTTACATGTCAATCTCCGACCGGGATATTGCATTTTCGCAAACCGACCGCTCGCAGGTGGCCTTTAATTACATGATGAAGCAACGGATTCTGAAAGACATCGAATTCGCCTTTCAGGGCGAAGCCCTTTACGACTTCCTGACTACCAAATTTTCGTTTGCTTTTGGGTACTATTTGGTTATTAATCAGGATTTTTTGCTAAAGAGGTTTTTGTAAGCAATCTACAGAATTAAGGATTGTTAAAAATAGCATTTTGAAATTTATCTTTATCAAAATCCACTATAATACCTTTATAAGCATCAATTGAAGCTTGTTTGATTTTACCAGATTGTGCAATTTTTTCGAACTCTTGGAGACCTGCCTGTTTTCCATAAAGAAAACAAATAGCAATTATTCGATTAATATGATTTTCAAATGTCGGATATTTCTGTATTAGTTCATCGTAAACTTTTATACTCTTTTTATACATTTCTTTAGATGATTCAACATCTTTTATTTGATCAAAAGCCACGCCGGCACCGAAATAGGTCTGTGGATTATTCGGGAAATGCTGTGTGGACTCTTTCATGAATTTTGCAAATTCTTCATAGAGTTTTCTTTTTCGTAGTATATTCCCTTTTATCTGATAAAGCTTTAGGTCATTTATTCCCTTATTAATCAACGAATCTACCTGACTTTCAGCCTGAATTAAATAAGTTGTATCTTTTGTTGATTGAAAGAGGTTTAACATCTGTTCCACCTCAGTTTTAATCCCATTAATTTCATTAATTTCATTTTTAACTTTTTTATTTGGTGATTTTACCTGACACGATATTAGGAACATCAGTAATAGGGATATATAAAATATCTTCATAATTCTAATCTTTTCGCCACAACAAAGTCAAATTATACACGTACATGGATTATGTCCGTAAAAATCGCAAACAACTTGCCACCCACCTGTTCAGGTGCAGGAGTATGTATTAAACTCCCTTTTAATTTAATAATCTTTTAATCTTTCGTCAGAATCTAATCGATGCCAGATTAGAGAGTCTATTACTTTATCCGTACCGGCATTTTTTATTTCGTTTATATACTTTTTAAATTTATCCGGTGTAGTTTTATAATATGCCGAAGAATAAAGTAAATCTTTATCTGAATCAAACGTTTTAAATAGTAATTCAATAGCTTTATTTCTGTATTGTATTGAATCATAAATGAATCGTCGAGAATAATAATGGTAAACCAACTGATAATTGAGTATTATTTTGTCGGCTTTTGATAGTTCCGGATTTTCAAGCAATCGATTAATCTGCCTGTCAAGTATAAAATAAGGCATGCTGTCGCAAGATGTCCAACTTTTATACATTTGATCATGCCAACGCATATAGACCGAATCTTTTTGTTGGATTTCCTTAGCTATTGACATTCTAATATTTTCTGTAATCTTATTTTTATCAACTTTTATATCCTTTTTAGGGTTTTGACATGCAAACAAACCCATCAATGCGATAAAATAAAATAATTGTTTCATAATTCTTGAATTATTCTGATTGTAAAGAAACCCAAAAACCCACCAGCTCCAAAGGAATTCAACTGTTGTCCGCCAACGGTCAACCAGCCTCCAGTTCCACTCACTTTTGGAACAGCTCCATCATTGGGACCATTTGATCCTGATATTTCAATTGCATTACCTGAAACGGATACAACAAATTCAACATGTCCTCCCCATACCACCAAATCACCAACTTGTGGATTGTTATGATAGCCGCCATTTGAGTTGATATAGGATTGAATCGACGTTGTACTTGAACCAATTTGGTTTGCCAAAGTTGGATTAATATTTAATAATACAAAGTAAACCCAGCCAGAACAGTCGAATTCTGTTGAATTTAGTGTTATTGGTCGTAAAGGACCTCTTGTAAATTGTCCGGTGTAATTCAATGTCGTTGAGACAATTGATGAAGCAATGGTTGATTGTGGCGGAGTTGTTTCCCCGCTAACAGTTTGCCAGCCACCTTCTCCATTATTATAAGAATCATTCCAATATCTCCACTGCTGTGTGCCGGTGCTCTGTGGAGCAGACCACCACCACAAGACACTTGTGCTTAAATCAACCGGCGTAGATATACTGGTCGGTTTCTTCGCGTAACAGAATACTTCTCCTATCAAATTAATAAATGGGTAATCATCTGGAACCGGCATATAGGAACCGTCACTACCTGACACTACATATAAACTGGGATCGTATAAAGAGTTGTTTAGAAAGTAATCAAGCCAATAATTCCCTGTATTATAATCTAACGCATTCGCATAAGTTTGTTTCATTCCAATTGTTATTCCATCAGAAGTAAAGTTAATACATATATTTAACGAAAAAAGCAACGTGAGGACAAAATATTTTCGGTATTTTTTCAGTAGATTTGTTTTCATAATTCAATCGGTTTTTGAGTTGTAAATAAGCCCGGCATCTGGTAATTGGCGTTACTTGCCGGGCTTCTCATTATTGTTTGATTATTATTTGGGTGTATGCTTCGGAGCCTAACATCAGCTTTACGATGTATTGCCCGGGAGCTAAAGTAAGCTGCACTTTTTCGTTAAAGGTACCTTGTGCCCTGTTCCCGATATTTTTGTGTAATACCAAATTCCCGTTCGAGGCGTAGATAGATAGGGTAACCTCACTATTGCCGGTTGTTTTGTAGGTAATATTGATCTCGTTTTTAAACGGATTGGGAAATACGGTCATTACCGGAATTTTTTCTTTAAAATATTCAAGGGCTTGTTTGGCCATTTCCCCTTTTGCTAAAGGTTGTTCCGGGTTTGTAACAGACGTACTGTTTGCTTCTTTTACCGCAAGAGCCTTATCTGTCTGTTGTTCTGCTGGTAGTTTCCCTGCTTTTATAACTTCAGGATTTTCGGTTTTTGCAGATTTTTCTATTTGCCTCGACATAACCACGTAACAAGGGTAACCAGGCTCTTTAGTGTAGGGTGAGTAACTTTCGATGTTGCCCGCCAGGTAATCAACATCGGCATTTATGGCTTCAAAACGGGCCACTTTAAATTGCATGGGGCAATTTTCTCCAAACCGGTTCGATCCCATAAATCCTGCACCATTGAAAACGATTTGACCATCAACAGTTATCCCATCTAATTTTACGAGCAATTCACCACTCTCGAACCATTGGCCTGTTATTTTATTAGTCGTTTGTTTTAAGGTTACCATCACACTATCCTCGCTAATGATGTGTTGCCCCGACCAATCATAAATGTACCTTTTTCCCACCCAACTGCCAGTTAAAGTCAGATTGTCCTGGTTCTTCAGGAGTTTCTTAAACTTTTCTTTTTGCTCCGGAGAATTACCCGTATTTCCATCGTACTCAATTTTGGTTTTATTGTTTTTGTTCCCGGCAACTTCAGGGTTCTCCAATTGAAGTTCTTTATCAGCTTCATTAACATTCTGGGCCGAAGCTTTTTTCAGCAACCTTTTTGCTTCCTGTTCGTTTTGATCCACCCCATAACCATTCCTGTAGCAGTTTCCGAGCATAAACGTACTGGCCGGACAGTTTTTTTCAACACCTTTCCTGAACCATTTCACGGCTTCATCATAACTTTGGGTAGTCCCAAGCCCTTTATAACTACAATATCCTGCCCCATACATGCCCCCAATAAAACCTTTTTCGGCGCTTGTTTTGAAATAACTAAATGCTTTATTAAAATCCTGAGGTACACCTTCGCCTTTTTTGTACAAGTTGCCAAGATAAAACATTCCCCTGGGGTCTTCTTTTTCAACACTTCTTGTAAACCAATACAAAGCCTTCTTGATGTCTTTGTCAGCGCCTTTGCCCAACTGATGCATTAGTCCCAGTTGGTTCATGGCAAAGGACATTTTCCCATTTTCGGCGCAGTCGGTAAATAGCTTCAGGGCTTTTACCGTATCTTTGGGTAAGCCATTGCCCGTAAGAAGTTTTTGAGCGGTAATAAACCTAGCAAAATAGGTGGCATGGTCGGTGTCTTGGGCAATAGTTGCGTAGCTGAAAAACACCGAAAAGATCAGTAACATTTTTAAGTGTGATAAATTTCTCATAATCGTTATTTTTCGGTTAATAGTATTTTTGTTGTCATGCATTTTTATTAAAGATATTTCTTCATGCTTTAAAATTTTTTCATGCCTTACCATAATAGCCAATTCATTTCCCTGATGGGCTTAATTCTTTCCCTGATAGGTTTTTGTTTTTTGAAATTGGTAGTCATTTGAGGGCTGTGGAAATAGTTTGCCCTCTTTATTTTGAAGTTAAACCAAAAATAGTTTCCATTTTCTCGAGAAAAGCTGATTTCATTTTCAATGCCAATGGTACATAAGAACCATCAGCTAATTTGATCCCTTTATCCGAATGATAGTTTTTTACATACAGCATATTAATCAGGTGTGATTTGTGGCTTCTGAAGAATATTGAATAAACCGAAAGTTTCTCTTCTATTGCTTTCAAGGGGCATGATAATAATATTGCATTTTCGTTTATAATACATACTCTGCAATAGGCTCGAAGTGATTCAATTCGAATTATCTTTTCTACTTCAATGAATTCAATTGAACGAGAACATTTGAGCAAGATCCGTTTATTGTGAAGTTCAGACGTTAGAAATTGAGTATTCATGGGGCATTGGTTAAGTGGAAAAGGGACAATATATTTTTACTCTTGATTGTTAAGTATTTAGCTAATTTAAAAAATTAATTATGAACAGCAAAATATATTTTGCCCCCCCATTTTTATATAGCTCAATATCAGGCTGTTAAAAATACGTGTTTCATGACATGTGCCAAATTGATTAAATTTAAATAGAAGGAGGGTTACCTTTTTCCCTTTTCAGGAGTTAACTGGAACTAAAAATTTAGAGGTAAAACCGCCATAATTTCCCGGCCCATTCTCCTGAATACTCAACGCCAATTCGTTTCGCAGTTCTGATTTCCGAAACATGCGCTGCATCTTCGAGCCAGATTCTTGTTGAGGTGATGAGGCTTTCGCCATAAAACGAATGGTCGAGCTGCAATTCACGTCCCACACGGCCGGGACCGGGAAAGCCTTCGATCCCGCGAATCAAAACGGCAGAAGGATCGCCTTCAATTCCGGTCACCAGGTTCAGCAACCAGTACTGTCCGTAAATGAGGTAAACGTAAACGGTTCCGCCTTGCTGAAACATTACTTCGGTGCGGGGTGTTCGTCCTTTGTTGGCGTGGCAGGCACGGTCTTCAACACCCCGATAGGCTTCAACTTCAGTAATCCGGTAGCGTTCAATACGGCCATCGTCAAACTGGCGGACCAGTAGTTTGCCAAGCAGGGCAGGGGCGACTTCCAGAACATCGCGAAGGAAAAAATCAAGTGGAAGAAACCTCCCCCGCCCCTCCAAAGGGAAGCCTCCCCCAAATCCCCTCCGAGAGAGGAGGCTTGGGGAACCGGTATGCTCAGATTTATGTTTTGACATGCAGAAACATTGTTTAAAGATCATACTTTCCGAATTTTCATTGCCCTAACTCCCTTCCCTTGGTTGCTGAGCTTGTCGAAGCAGGGGAAGGGTTGGGGATGAGGCCATAAAGATAGAGTGGATACAGAAATGCAAAAAACGAAACAGCATCGTGGTTGTTCAGGGTATCTTCATTCAGGAATGAAATCAGTACAATCAGTAGAAATACCATCAGCAGGAAGCTTTTTGTTTTCCGCTCTATAAAAACAGGGGCAAACAGGGCAAAGCAAATGTAAATGAGGCCGATGAAGCCAAAATCAATCCAGTAACTCAGGAACATGTTGTGGGACCGTTGCCTGAATTGTTGGTCCTTAAAAAACTTATTCTGATCGTACTTCTCCTGATAGGCCATATAATAACCGCCCGTGCCGGTTCCCAGCCAAAAGTTTTCCCTGATAATCTGAAAAGCCATTTTGTAGTACTCAATCCGCTGGGTTACCGAATGTCCGGATGGGTTTCCTCCTTTTTGGTAAACATCAAATTCCCATACAATCTGGTAAATACGGTTGTAAAACGAAACAGGATTGACGAAACGGTAGTTGGTCATTCCATTTTCAATGTTCAGTAGGTCAGCTTCGGTTAATTTTTCGAGACCTTCTGCATCCTTACGGAGCCCTTTCGATGTCAGATACCTGAACAGCACATAGCGGTTAAATCCGGTGTTTGAAATGCTGTCGTAGTTGATGTGGCTTTTTTTGTTCCATGATTCACGTAATTCGTCTTCACTTATAAAGAAAAAAGTATAATGCCCGTTTTCCATTTCTTTGTTATTCAGATCGTGCTCATACAGATTTCCCTTGCTGGTTCGTAAATGAATAAAATTGTCGGGCAATGTTTCTGTGTCGTAAAACTGATTAACCACGTTTCCTATATAAAGTGCCGGCGACAGGAAAATGAAACCCAGAATTCCTATAAAAACGATCCTCCATACCAGATTCTGAATCTGGAAAAGCTTCAGAAAAACAATCACTGATGTCACAACAAGAAAGACTACCCACCCGGTTGCCGATTTCAGGATAATCAGAAAGATGATCAGCCATACTGTTGTCAAAGCCAGAAATAATTTTTCGATCATGCTTTTTTTCTCTTGATTCAGGAAGAACCAGCCCAACGAGAAAATGCTGATGTTAATCAAAAGGGCGAACCTTATGTGAGAGATAAACAACGACATATCGCGCGGGTCCTGAATTGTTTTTCCGGATAAACCCAGCAATAACCAGATGCTGCAAAGTGAAGCGACAACTACTGCTGCCGAGAAGGTATAGATAATCAGTTTAACCTGCCGGTAACTCAGTTGGATTGAAGTTCCGATAACGAGTGGCAAAACCAGCAATGGAAGTTGAATTTTCACATCATGTAGGCCCCATTGCATACTGTTAGTCCACAATAAACCAATAAGGTACATAAAAAATACGGAGATGATCAGGAGTACCGGTTTTCGTTCTTTTAGCAGCTTGAGTTTGACCGAAAATTGTCCTTCAATGAGCCAGTTCAGCATTAAAAAACCTGGAACAATGCTCATCAGTGCATTTGACATGGGCAAACTTGCCGCCATGGCCAGCATCAGGAAAAAGTAAATCCTTGAATGAGTTATGTTGGGAAGTTTTTTCACACTTTCGAATCAGGCCTTAAAGCTACAAAGCAAAACGAACCTGCAAAAGAAATAATTGCATAATACCTGTATTTTCTTTTCAATTAGGTGATTGAATACCGGATTTATATGAAAGATTGAATCTATTTTTGGATCCTAAATAATTCATGTTTTGGAAACGATAAAAGTTTGTGGTTTCACCTTTGTTAAAAATGCGGTTAAACTCGATTTCCCTCTGGTCGAAGCGATCATGTCGGCATTACCGCTTTGCGAGAAATTTATAATCGTTCTGGGTGATTGTGAAGATGGAACCCGGGAACTGATTGAAAATATAAAAAGCGACCAAATTGAAATCATCAACTCAGTTTGGGACGAATCGCAAAAATCGGGCGGTCGGGTTTATGCGCTTGAAACTGATAAGGCTTTTCAGGCTGTTGGGTTGGAATTTGACTGGTGCCTGTACATTCAGGCCGACGAGATGCTTCACGAAAAAGATTACACGGAAATACGGGAAGCCATTCGTAAATGGCACGAACACCGAGATGTTGATGGATTACTTTTCAACTATTGCCATTTTTACGGAAGCTACGATTATGTGGGCGATTCGCGTAAATGGTACCGAAACGAAATCAGGTTAATCAGAAACGATAAATCCATCCATTCATACCGCGATGCTCAGGGATTCAGGAAGAACGGTAAGAAATTGTCAGTAATCCCGGTAGAGGCAACAGTTTATCACTACGGCTGGGTCCGTCAGCCATCGGTGATGCAACAAAAATGCGATGTGGTGAAGAAATATTATTCAGGAGAAACAATTGAAAACAAAGTGTATGAATTTGACTATGCGCAGAGTTTTGATGCCCTGGCGCGGTTTAAGGGCACTCATCCCGAAATAATGAACCGGAGAATTGAGGCGAAAAACTGGCAAATCAATATTGACCCTTCGAAAATCAGGATGAAATTGAAGTACAAATTGCTTTATTACTTCGAGAAATATACCGGAATCCGGCTTTTTGAATATAAGAACTACCTTATTAATCCTAAGTTTTCAGCTACCAAAGCCTGAATCTATTTGCCAAATGGCTATTTACTTTTCACCAAACATGGTTAAGCTTTGAAAACCTTTGTGTTAATTTTCGATATCCTGTAAATTAAACCTTGCAAATAAAAAAAAAAGAAATACTTTTGCAGTCCCGATTATTGTCCGTACTTGTAGTTCTTGTAAACGATTGAAAATGTTGAGTGTGCATATCTTATCAACAATTCCGGGTTGATAAAATTTAAAACTCCAAACAATTGAAAATTAAATTATTGCGAGTAGGTGTTTAATTTATTAAAAATAAGCAAGTGGATACACTAAGTTACAAAACCGTTTCGGCAAACCGAGCAACGGTAACCAAAGAGTGGGTTTTGGTTGATGCCACTGATGTGGTACTCGGACGTTTGGCAAGTAAAGTTGCTAAAATCCTGAGAGGAAAAAATAAACCAAGCTTTACTCCCCATGTTGATTGCGGTGATAACGTGATTATCATCAATGCAGAGAAAGTGCGTCTGACAGGTAACAAACTGAACGACAAAATCTATTTGAGTTATTCGGGCTATCCGGGTGGACAAAAGAAACAGACTCCGGCTGAGTTGCTGAGCAAATATCCTGAAAGGCTGATTGAAAAAGCAGTTAAAGGGATGTTGCCAAAAAACCGCCTGGGAAGTAAAATCTATGGAAACCTGAAAGTGTATGTTGGTTCAGCACACAAACAGGAGGCTCAGAGTCCAAGAGTAATTGATTTAAATACAATTAAATAATATCTAATGGAAGTAGTAAACGCGTTAGGTCGTAGGAAATCTGCGGTTGCCAGAGTTTATGTAAGCGATGGCAAAGGAAAAATCACCATCAATAACAGAGATTTGAATGATTATTTTCCAACCGGAATCCTGCAGTATGTTGTTTTGCAACCGTTGAATCTGTTAGGTGTTGCTGGTTCGTATGACATTAATGTTAACCTCGATGGTGGTGGTATCACCGGACAGGCAGAAGCATTACGTTTAGGTATTTCACGTGCCATGTTGGAAATTATCCCTGATTCAAGGCCTGCATTAAAAGCTGCCGGATTCCTGACCAGAGATCCACGTGAGGTTGAACGCAAAAAACCAGGACAGCCAAAAGCACGCAAACGGTTCCAGTTCTCAAAACGTTAATATTTTTAGTACAAAAATATTCTGCTTTGGATCTAAATTGCTCAGACTCCCATATCAAAATGGGGCTACCCGGCAATTGCTTTTCAGGAGACTATTTTTTTAAAAAAGAAAAAAGTAAAAAGATGCCAAGAACAAATTTTCAGGATTTATTAGATGCCGGTGTTCATTTCGGACACTTGAAAAGAAAGTGGAATCCAAACATGGCTCCGTTCATTTTCATGGAGAAAAACGGGATTCACATTATTGATCTTCAAAAAACAATCGTCAAAATTGACGAAGCAGCCAACGCAATCAAGCAGATTGCAAAATCAGGCCGCAAAGTATTATTCGTTGCCACAAAAAAACAAGCCAAAGACATCGTGTCCGATTTGGTTGGTGGCGTAAACATGCCTTATGTTACCGAACGCTGGCCAGGTGGTATGCTTACCAACTTCCCGACTATCCGCAAAGCGGTTAAGAAAATGATGTCTATAGACAAAATGACCAAAGACAGCGCATGGGATGTCCTTTCAAAACGTGAAAAACTTCAGATTAGCCGTCAGCGCGCCAAACTCGAAAAAATGCTCGGAAGTATTGCCGACTTAACCCGGTTGCCCGCTGCGCTTTTCATTGTTGACGTACTGAAAGAAAAGATTGCAGTTCGTGAAGCACAACGTCTTGGAATTCCGGTTTTTGCGATGGTTGATACCAACTCGCAACCCGAAGGGATTGATTTCGTTATTCCGGCCAACGACGATGCGTCACAGTCAATCAGCCTGATCGTGCAAGTGATGACTGACGCCATTCGTGAGGGACTTTCAGAACGGAAAGTTGAACGCGAAAAAGAAGGCGATGAAAAAGAGCCCAGTGTAAAAGCCAGAAGGGCAAAAGTTGCTGACAGCCATGCCTCACCAGTTCCCGACGATGATGAAGATCTCGATGATGAAGATCTGGATGAAGAAATTGATGAGTAAACGTTCAACAACCCATTTAATCAAAAAATATGATGGAAATTAGTGCCTCAGATGTGATGAAGTTGCGTAAAGCAACCGGCGCAGGTATGATGGATTGTAAAACAGCCCTGGCAGAAGCAGAGGGCGATTTTAGCCGTGCTACCGACATTATCCGTGAAAAAGGAAAACTCGTTGCCAGCAAAAGAGCTGACAGGGATGCCAATGAAGGAGTTGTTCTGGCAAAAGTTAATGAATCGAAAAAATCAGGTGCGCTTCTCGTTTTGAATTGTGAAACCGACTTCGTTGCAAAAAATGAAAATTTTGTTGCTTTTGCTGAACGCATTCTTGATGCAGCCATTGCAAACAACGCAGCCGACCTGAATGCCGTTAAAGCAATGCTTCTTGACGGACGTACCGTTGAAAACCACATCATTGAACAAACCGGTGTGATAGGCGAAAAACTTGACTTGCCTTACTATTCGAAACTTGATGCAGCAACTGTTGTGGCATATATTCACCCGGGAAATAAATTGTCAACCCTCGTTGGTTTCAATAAAGCCGGTGTTGATGTTCAGGTAACCAAAGACATTGCCATGCAGGTTGCCGCCATGAACCCTGTTGCTGTTGACAAGGATGATGTTCCTGCTGAAATCGTCGCCAAAGAGCTTGAAATTGCCAAAGAAAAATTCCGTCAGGAAGGGAAACCTGAAGCAATGCTCGATAAAATCTCACAGGGAGCCCTGGTGAAATTCTACAAAGACAGCACTTTGTTAAATCAGGCTTTCATTAAAGAAAACAAGCAAACTGTTTCAGAATTTTTAAAGAGTATTGACAAAGGACTTGCAGTGACCGGATTTTTCCGTTACAACCTTACTGACTAGTAAATCGTACGATTTATATACAAAAGCCTCCCGGTTGCCGGGAGGCTTTTTTTTTCTGATTAGAAAGAATATGCTATCTTCGCAAGCGTTAAAATTCGCTCATAATGAAAAACTTTAAACAACTGAATAATATTGTTGGCTGGCTTACTTTTGGGATTGCTGCCATCACTTATTTGTTAACTCTTGAACCAACTGCCAGCTTTTGGGATTGTGGTGAGTTTATAACCACTTCGTTTAAACTGGAAGTTGGGCATCCCCCGGGCGCACCTTTCTTCATGATCCTGGGCAGGTTTTTTACCTTCTTTGGAGGGAGCCCTGCAAATGCGGCTGTCATGATTAATGCCATGTCGGGACTGGCCAGTGCATTTACCATCCTGTTTTTATTCTGGACAATTACCCATCTGGCTAAAAAATTAATTAAGCCTGAAGGTGGATATACGATGGGTCAAACCATTGCCATTCTGGGCAGTGGGGTTGTCGGCGCATTGGCTTATACTTTTTCTGATACTTTCTGGTTTTCGGCAGTTGAAGGTGAAGTTTACGCATCGTCCTCCTTATTTACAGCTTTGGTATTCTGGGCTATTTTAAAATGGGAAAATTCGGCTGACGAGCCTCATGCCAACCGTTGGATTATCCTGATTGCCTACCTGATGGGCCTTTCAATCGGAGTTCACCTTTTGAACCTGCTTGCAATTCCGGCCATCGTATTTGTTTACTATTTCAGGAAATACAAAGTTACCCGCAACGGGATACTGCTAAGCCTGGCCCTTTCGTTTGTGATTCTCGGTGTGATCATGTACCTCATCATTCCGGGAGTTATTACCATTGCAACCTGGTTCGAACTGATGTTTGTAAACGGAATAGGATTACCGTTCAATACAGGGGTCATCATTTATGCACTGTTGCTTGCTGCTGCCATTGTTTATGGAATCTGGTACACCGTACAAAAAAAGTTAGTTCTTTGGAATACCGTATTGCTTAGCTTTTTGGTTATCCTGATCGGTTATTCATCTTTTGCCATGATTGTAATCCGCTCCTCGGCCAACCCGCCAATGGATCAGAACAGCCCGGATAATGTATTCGCGTTACTTGGATATCTGAACCGGGAACAGTACGGCGACCGCCCTTTGGTTTATGGTCAGTATTATAATACCCCTCTGGATAATTATGTGGACGACAAGCCCTATTATATTCAGAAAGGCAGAAAATATGTGGTGGCTGATATGCGCCAGAAACCTGTTTTTGATTCCAACCTGAGTACCATTTTCCCACGTATGTACAGCCGGGAAGATTCCCATATCGGGCAATACAAACAATGGGCGGGAATTAAAGGACGTAAAGTTCAGGTTACCGACGAAGAAGGCAAGTCTAAAGCCATTCAGATACCAACTTTTGGGGAAAACCTGACTTTCTTCTTCCGTTATCAGGTTGGGCACATGTATTTCCGGTATTTTATGTGGAATTTCGCCGGTCGGCAGAGCGATATTCAGAGTAATGGCGAAATCACCAACGGAAATTGGATCACCGGAATAAATTTTATTGACGCGATTCGTTTGGGTGACCAGAAAAACCTTCCGCAGGAATTTAAAAACAATAAAGCCCGGAATTCCTACTACCTGCTTCCTTTTCTGTTAGGAATTATAGGAATCATATTCATGTATAACAGGGGTGTGGAAGGGAAGAAAGATTTGTGGACAGTTTCGCTTCTGTTTCTCATGACCGGTCTGGCCATTGTAGTTTACCTGAACCAGTCTCCGCTTCAGCCTCGCGAACGTGACTATGCTTACGCCGGATCTTTTTATGCATTTACCATCTGGATTGGGATTGGTGTCCTGGCCCTGTATGAAGGCTTGAAAAAATATATGCCTGATGTTCCCAGCGCCGGTGTTGCAGGTGGACTGGCCCTTTTACTGGTTCCGGTTATCATGGCTGCTGAAAACTGGGACGATCACGATCGTTCAAACCGGTACACCGCACGTGATTTTGGCGCCAATTACCTGAATACCTGCGCCCCTGATGCTGTTATATTTACCAATGGCGATAACGATACCTTCCCCTTGTGGTACAATCAGGAAGTGGAGGGTGTACGCACCGACGTGCGTGTTTGTAACCTGAGTTATTTCCAGACCGACTGGTACATTGACCAGATGAAAAGCAAAGCATACAATTCGGAACCGCTGCCGATCAGTTTTACTCACGACCTTTATGTTCAGGGAAAACGCGACATTGTTTACCTGATGGAGGATCCGCGGCTCAAAGGTTCGGTCGAACTTAAAAAAGCGCTCGATTTTGTGAGAGATGAAAATCCCAGGACCAAACTTGAGCAAGCAGAAGGCGCCGCTTACATTCCTTCCAAAAAACTGTTCATGGTGGTTGACAAAGCTGCGGTGATCAAAAACAAGGTAGTTGATCCGAAAGATTATGACAAAATTGTGGACACGATCAAAATAGACTTCAGCAATAAACATTACATCACCAAAGATGAGCTAATGGTTCTGGATATGATTGCCAATAATAACTGGGAGCGTCCGATCTATTTTGCGATTACCATTGGCCGCGATAAATATCTTAACCTTCAGGATTATTTCCAGCTCGAAGGACTGGCCTACAAGTTTGTTCCAATTAAAACTCCTGCCGATAATAATGGAATAAACATGGGGCAGGTTGATTCGAAACTGATGTACCGGAATGTGATGGAAACTTTCAAGTGGGGCAATATGGAACGTCCGGATGTTTATATTGACGAGAACAATAGCCGCATGATGATGAATATTCGTAACACCTTTAACCGCCTGGCTGAAACACTTGTTGCAGAAGGGCAGAATGAAAAGGCCACAAAGGTGCTTGACCGCTGTGTTGAGCTCATTCCGCATAAAGTCGTACCCTATAACTATTTCTCGCTGATGATGTCTGAAACCTACTTCAAAGCAGGCCAACCCGCAAAAGGAAAGGAAATTATCAATACCATCATGACCGACTATAAAGAACAGCTTGATTATTTCTTCAAAATGAAAAAACCAATGCGGAGATCGGTTGACGAAGATATTCAGCGTATATTATATTTCATGAGGGAAATGAGTATGATTTGTACCCGGAATAATCAGCCTGAGTTGTTAAAAGAAGTGTCAACATCGTTTAACAGCTATTTCGAAAGATACTCTGCCCTGCAATAATGAAATGTTTTGATCCCAGGGTACGGTTGCCCGGATTTTTCACATCGCTTTTGAAAGAAGCCGTGTGGCGATTTGATGCAACCAGGCGAATAGTTTACCTGACTTTTGACGACGGGCCCATTCCTGAAGTCACTCCCTGGGTACTCGGCATACTCAGGGCAGAGGAGATAAAAGCCACGTTCTTTTGTGTGGGCGAAAATGTGATGAAATATCCTGAAGTTTACAAACAAATACTTTTTAACGGTCATTCAGTTGGTAACCATACCTTTAATCATTTGCAAGGGCTAAAAAAAGGAAATCCGGAATATTTCAGAAACATTGAAAGAGCCGCTGAATTTATTGATTCCGATCTTTTTCGGCCACCTCATGGCTGGCTAAAACCATCTCAGTACCAATTCCTGAAGAAGAAATTCAGGATCATGATGTGGGATTTAATTTCATGCGATTATAATTCCCGGATTAAACCGGAAAGGGTATTCAAAAATATTACTGATTTTGTTCGGCTGGGTTCAATAATTACGTTTCATGATTCAATCAAGGCACAACGTAATCTGGAGCAAACCTTACAGCCTTCCATTCGGTGGATGAAGGAACAGGGTTACCGTTTTGAAGCAATACCATATAACAAACGAAAATGACAACAATGAATATTTTAATAATTGGGTCAGGAGGCAGGGAACATGCCATGGCATGGAAAATAAAACAATCGCCACTGCTCAATCAATTGTTTATTGCTCCTGGAAATGCCGGAACTTCACTTTTAGGAACAAATCTTCAGGTTGGGGTATCCGATTTTCAAGGTTTGAAAAATGCGGTTCTTGACAACCAGATTGATTTAGTCGTGGTTGGTCCTGAAGTTCCCTTGTGTGAAGGCTTACACGACTTTTTCAGTGACGATAAACAATTGAAAAACATTCTTTTTGTTGGACCGCACAAATTGGGCGCCCAGCTTGAAGGAAGTAAAGATTTTGCCAAGGAATTTATGATGCGCCACCATATTCCAACAGCGAAATATCTGGCTGTGACTTCCGATAACCTGAATTCAGGAATCGCTTTTCTGAAAACATTGAATGCTCCGTACGTTTTGAAGGCTGATGGATTGGCAGCCGGAAAAGGAGTTCTCATTATTAATGACCTTCAGGAGGCAGAACAGTCGCTGAAAGAAATGCTTAACGGACAATTTGGCGCAGCTAGCAGCAAGGTAGTTATCGAAGAATTTTTAAGTGGGATAGAATGTTCAGTTTTCGCCATAACTGATGGTAAAGATTACCGGATATTGCCGGTAGCCAAAGATTATAAACGCATTGGCGAAGGCGATACCGGTCTGAATACCGGTGGGATGGGGGCCATTTCGCCTGTTCCGTTTGCTGATGAAATATTTATGAAAAAAGTTGAGGACCGGATTATCAGACCAACGGTTGAAGGATTAATCGAGGATCAGATTCCGTACAATGGATTTATCTTTTTTGGATTGATTAGTTGTGGGGGTGAACCGATGGTGATCGAATACAATGTCAGGATGGGCGATCCGGAGACGGAAGCCGTGATGCTGCGGATCAAATCTGATTTTGTTGATTTGCTTGTTGGCGCTGCTGAAGGAACCCTGGCTGAAAAACCGATTGAAATTGATCAGAGAACAGCGGTTGCGGTGATGCTTGTATCAGGAGGATATCCGGGCGCTTACGAAAAAGGAAAAGTGATCGAAGGACTGGATCAGATTAAGTCAAGTATGATTTTTCATGCCGGGACTACACAAAAAGGCGGAGAAATTTGTACCGATGGAGGCCGTGTTTTAGCAATCAGTTCGTATGGGGAAAACATAAAGCAAGCGCTTGATCTTTCGTATCAAAATGCCTGTCAGATTCATTTTGAAGGGATGTATTTCCGTAAAGACCTGGGATTCGACCTCTAACAGCTAATTGATAGAAGTAATTTTTAAATATGTTATTAAAAGCGTTAAAATCAAATCATGCCTTTCATTATTTTCTGATCCCGTTAATAGCAATAGCGATATGGTTCAGGTCATTCATAGATCCGGCTTTGTACTCTTTCTATCCGGGCGAGGACATGATGATTTTATATCAACCCGTCAATTATCTGCTCGGAAGCAGTCCACTTGCCAGTCATATTACAGCTTTAGTTTTTGCTATTTTGTTAGCCTTTCTGATCCTGAAGTTAAATGTTCAGTATGCATTCATCCGTTCGAGATCGTTACTTCCTCCAAGCCTTTTTGTGCTGATTACCAGTGGGATGACTGATTTACGTGCGATGCATCCAATTTATCCGGCAGCATTATTTCTGATTCTTTCTGTTGACCGGATTTTTAATACTTACGACAAGGAAAGTATTCATTCCAACGCATTTGATTCAGGCGTTTTTCTGGCAACCGGGTCGCTGTTTTATTTTAACCTGGTATTCTTCTTCCCGCTTTTGTGGATTGGTTTTATCACTATACGGCCTAATGTAAATTGGAGGGAATACATTCTAACCACTTTGGGTTTTATCCTGCCATGGTTAGCTGCGTTATCCTATTATCTGATTACTGACGGGACTATCGAGTTGATTCAAACGATAAAAGCTAATTTTACCATGCATCAGGATTTTTTAAGTAATAATCTTCCGATGCAGATTTATGTTGGATTTTTA
Source organism: Prolixibacteraceae bacterium (assembly GCA_003457135.1). Classification (GTDB taxonomy): domain Bacteria; phylum Bacteroidota; class Bacteroidia; order Bacteroidales; family Prolixibacteraceae; genus Aquipluma. The sequence goes on along the minus strand of DMSQ01000089.1, from coordinate 27,222 downwards.
GCGCTTCTAACATTCCTGGGAAGTTTCTTTCTGATCGCTCAGTATGACGGGAAGAAGATCAGTTCACGCAGGTATTTCAAAGCATTTTTCTGGATTTTTCTGATTTCAGTGATTCTCATCCTTGCCAATCCTGCCGTATCGGAAGAGATTATCATCATTCTGGCTATTCCCCTGACTTACCTGATTTCCAATTATCTGATATTTATAAAAAAGCCAATCTGGGGAGAAGTATTTCTATATCTTCTGGTTGCCGGAGTTATTGCTTTGCAGTTTGCCGGACAATTCCCTAAATTTCTGTAAAACGTAATTCAAGTCGATTATCCTTAATAACCTGAGCTCGGAATAGAAAGAAAACAAATGTTATACATTTTACTCCGTTAGGAGTTCAATGTCAATAGAATACAATCATCTTGAATAGCTATTCTCCGTTAGGAGATATATATTTTTGAACAATGTTGATGTCCTACGGACAATATTTTGCTTTTGGATAACATTTTCTATTGATATTGATTGCCTACGGCAAAATTAATTGACTCTGTTTCAGGTTATTATTTCTAATCCTATTATCGAACTTTGGTTAATATCAAAACCAGTTTTTCCATTTGAAAAGCAGAACTCCGATAAGCGACAAGGTGATCGAAATAGCTATAACATAACCAAAAGCAAAAGATGTGCTTTCAAAATTATTGGGGACATTCATCCCGTACAAACTGGCGACTAAAGTTGGGATCATCAGGATAATGGTTACTGAAGTTAGCTGTTTCATGATCACATTGAGGTTATTCGAAATTATTGAGGCGAAAGCGTCCATCATCCCGCTTTGAATGTCGCTGTAAACATTGGCCATTTCAAGAGCCTGTTTGGTTTCAATAACCACATCCTCCATCAGGTCTTCATCATGCTCAATGCCCTTCATATTACGTCCGTTTCGCATTTTTGCCAGAACCATCTCATTCGATTTCAATGATGTAATGAAGAATACAAGACATTTCTCCATATGTAGCAACCGGTGTAATTCTTTGTTTTTTGTGGCATTTTCCAAATCCTTTTCAATCAGTGCTGTCTGAACGTTAATTTCTTTCAGAAACTGCAGAAACCAAACTGCAGAGATGAGGAAAATGCGTAATACATAATCGAACTGGTTAGCAACCGTAATCTTGTTTTCGTTGACTGCCTTTATCAGTGAAGGAATTATTTCGGTTTTACGGGAACAAATCGTAATAATCTGGTTCCCGGCAATAAAGATTCCCAAAGGAACGGTAATAAAAGGAATACCATTGTTCTGGTTGTTTAACGGAACCCGAAGGATGATCATAACGGCATCTTCGTCAACCTCAATACGCGACCGTTCGTCAGTATCTAAAACGTCCATGATAAAATCACGCGGCACTTTGTACTCGCCGATTAATTCTTCTACTTCTTCGTTGGTAAGTTCCTGTGAGTTGATCCAGCAGTTTGGCTGGAATTCATTCAGACGGGTAAAGGAAGTACCGGTTTCCCAATAAGTAATCATAGTTGCTCCGTTTTTTCGACAAACAGAGACTATGACGGGCTCTGTTTACCGGATTAATAACTTAAATAACTGCGTCGAATGATAATCGTCCATTTTGGATTAATAATGATTTCGCTGCAAAGGTAAGTTTTTTGAATTTAGAAAATCATTAGCGAGCAAAAAAAATTAATATTTATGCAGATTTAAAGTTGGACTTTAAAATTGCATATATAGGGGCAAATATGGACCACTTCTATGTAAATTTAAAGTTTAAACCGCTCTAAAGAGTACGGCAAAAAGGACCTGACGCTGCGAATAACATGGATGCAAATAAGGATAAACAAAGATGAGCAGGGATAAATAATAAATGGGCGAAACATTAATATAAGTAACTTTAAATGTTACTTTTGCTCTATCGTAAAAAATGTATGATGAAACGAGTGTTTAGCGTTCGTGAAATAGTTCAGATTTTAATAGGGCAAGGCTGGTTCTTGGCCCGGCGAAACGGAACAAGTCACCGACAGTTTAAGCATCATAAAGACGAACTGTAACCGTTGACGGTAAACTATCGCAGGATGTCTTGATTGATAACTTGAAAAGTATGGAAAAGCAATCAGGATTGAAATTTAAAGACTTTGTTGATTAAAATTTAGTACATTATCAATATGAAAACGCTGAAAGTGATTGTATGTAAGGCAGGTAAAGGAGTGTCGGCACATTTACCCGAAATTGAAGGATATGTGATTGCCCGTGAAACAGTTGAAAAACTAAAGCGTGATTTAGCTGATGGCCTTTCCTTTCATATTGCAGGATTATATGAAAATGAGCGCGAACAGTGGATGAGCCAACCTTTTAATTTTGAATTCGTTTTTCAGGATATTCCGGCATTGATTGATGGTTACAGTGGGTTGATAAACCAAACCAGTCTGGCACGAATATCTGGTATTAACGAAAGCCTTATGAGGCAGTATGTGACAGGCATTAAAAGGCCAAGCCGAAAAGTAACCCAACGTATTGAATGGGGATTAAAAAGATATGCTGACGAGCTTCGTAGTATCTCGTTCGTTTAGTTTAATCCTGCATAAAAAAACCTGCCTGCTGACACAGGCGGGCAAAACTAAAATACAGATTATTCGCCACATAATGGCAGTGCAATCAAACTGGGGAACCAAACTGGTTGACCGTAAGATGGTTTTGTAATTCTATTGTTTTATTATCTTTTCTATCTGTTTATGTTCTCCCTGCCGGAGGTATATAAAATATACGCCTGTAGCTCCTTCGAAAGGTATATCAGTTTGGCTCCCGGCGCTTAAAACCATGTTTCTTATAATTTGCCCTTCCATATTTCCAATGCTGATATGTGCTTTTTGATTCCCCTGAGGGATATTTATCTGCAATTTGTCTTTCACCGGATTTGGAAAACACCTGAAAATTTGATTATCCTCCCTGTCGTTAACAGCAGTAGGAATGCTTACTGCCAGTTTAAATACGATCCACTCCTTAAGTTTACCCTTGTCGGTTGCCGTAAGTTTTAAATTAATATTTTCTTCTGTCCCTTGTGGAGGTTTCCCGCTGATAACAAAGGTTTTCAGATCAAAATTCAACCAATAAGGTAATGCAGAATTATTTTCTGTTGAAAGGAGGAAAGTCAGTATATCGCCTTCATCCGGATCTGTAATGCAATCAACAGGCAATCGGATTTCATTCTCACGGTTACTGGAGAAAAACTGATTCTCGATAAAATAATTGATTTCGGGCGGGTCGTTTACATTAATGACCGAAAAAACCACCATTTGAACCGATTCCATTTCACTATCGCTGGCTTTAATTTTAAAGCTGTAATCTCCAACATCGTCGTTACCGGCAACTCCGCTTATCAGTTTTGAATTCGGGTTATATGTCAGCCACTTCGGTAAGTTCTCTATACTTAAATTAATCGTATCGCCATCATTGTCGCTGACCAATATGGGATAAACAAATATTTCATTTTGCAAAACGTATTTTACCGGCGAACTGCTAAACCTGGGCGGAACATTGGTGTTGGTCACCTTAATCCCGAAATTCTGTACATAAACGGCTCCCTGGCTATCTGTTACACGAATAAGGATATTGAGTATCTGCTTATCTTCAAAATTCAGTGTTTTCGAAAGGATTAAGCTATTCCCGCTGATCAAAAACAATGAATTTTCCGAATCGTTAGTACCGTTGCCTTTAATGAGAGAAAACTTATGAGTATCTCCAACATCAAGGTCCTCGGTAGTTAATGTGGCAACAATCGAGTTTATTTCTGCTGACTCACCGATCAACTTATTGGATAAGTTTATAGCCGAAGGAGAATTATTTTCTTTAAACTTAATCTGGACGGAATAAATTACAGTGTCAGAAAAATCTGCCGAAACAATCATATATTGAACTGGTGCAACAAAATCGTTGATCGTTTTATCGCTGACCTGTTTCACTCCGTTCACAAAAACTTTGGCTCCCGCAGACGTCGAAAAGCCCGGGGAAATGCCTGTTAATGCGCTTCCTGAACTACTTCTCAAAAATACATTGTTATTTTCAATGATGGTTTCCCCAACCTGATCCGGAATGGTGAAACTCAACAACTTTGCCTCACTGTTCAGCAAGTTTGATGAAAATATATAGGGGACATCCAATGAACCTACAATCTGGTTTATTGTAAAACTGATTGTATCATTGGTGGAGACCACTAAATTTTCACTTGAATTAAAAATTTTAAATGTAATTTTCTCCATCGGGGCATTGCTGTAAACCATGAGGTACGCAAAGCACTCATCTATATACATTTCATGCCTCAAGTTGGTAATCCCCCGGCATTTTCCACCTACAAAGGCGGCAACCAAATCGTTTTCATTAACCGAGAAGTAACCATCAGTGGTTACTTTCCCGGTTATTGTCATTGAATATTCGTAATCCTGCGGATTTAATTCCCAATTCGGTTGTGCACTGCCTGTTAGAACTGTTACAGTAAACCAAACTGTCCAAATCAAAATTGTAAAGGAACTTGATTTCATTGTCCTTGCCTATTTTGTTTTTGAAATTTTCATTGTCTCCACTTTATTATCCGTAATAATCCTAATGTAATAAATCCCAGGTGCAACTTGTGCGCCGTTTCCATTGGTTCCGTTCCATTTCACAAGATTGGTACCATCGACAGCTTTTCCGTTGTAAATTTGTTTAACAAGCGAACCTAAAGTTGTAAGAACATCGATCGACTTAACATTCAGATTTCCTGAGAATTCCACATTTACTTCGTTGTTAAACGGATTCGGATAACAACGGAAATAGTAATCGCTGTTAAATCCTCCTGTTCCGGTAAACAATCCTTTTAGCGTTAATACAAGCGGCTCCTGAATCGTTCCGTAAACGGCATCCTGAACATACGGTTTGACTTCATTGATGGTATAGAATTTTCCTGTTGACCCGTCAAACAACCTGAAATCTATTTGCTGGCCAGTTTCACTGTTGCTGACATTCAAAAAGAAGGGATTGTAACCTAAATCGCTTTGATCAAGGGGTGAAACAAATCCATGACATTCGCCGTGAATAAATGCACCTAAAACCATTTGATTATTGGTATTTATATCCGGCAAATTGCCAACATCCAACCTGGCCACAATCGAAAGATTTCCTTCGTACTGCAACAAATCATTGTTCCAACCCAGCGGCGCAGAAGTAAAAAGTACTATCCGGTCGCTTTTAAGTATGGTATTATTAGGATATGTTAATTGTGCTGAACCACCATTCAACTTAAACATATAACCTTCCCCGGGCTTCATCACATCAAGAGTGCCAATCCAGCCAGTGCGTGAATCGTACATTGAAAATGCAGATTGGCTTTTAATGATATCCGATGGAGTTGGCACAAAATTTCGCAGGGCATTGGTTACATCCATGGTTAAATCCGGAATATAACCGATGTGATTCCAACCGGTTACCAATGGGATTGGATTAAGTTCGGGAACCAAAGAAGTTCCGCTGAAAATAATGGTATCACGTTTACTCGTTTTCATTTGATACATTCGCCTGAAATCAATGGAAGTAATTCCCGAGGACCAACTCCCGCTAGAGCCACTAAACAAGCTAAAACTTCCGCCATGAGTTTTAATCATATCTTTATTGACAGGTTCCAGCGACCAAAAGAACTTACCCAGGTTATTGCGCAAGGACGATAATTTGTTAAATGAAACCCATGTCCATCCCCTCTTCAAAGCAATATGCTGCCTTGAATAGCCTGTAGATTCAAAAATGGTTGGACTTAATGTAGTTCCCATAATTGTGTTATCTAATAAAACAACTTTTTTGGGGTTTACATTGTCCAGGATCTGACCTGCACTGGCATCCCAAATCTGGAAATCGAGCGAGTCACCCGGTAATTTGCTTGTACCCACATTTCCATAAACAGTTAAGAATACTAGATATGAATCAAACTCCTCAATATACCGAACGTTGGAAACGCCACGAATTGAATCAGTACCTTTCTTAAAGGCTGCAACCATGTCAAAAATGTCGGTAGATAACACCCCGTCAATTTTAACTATACCTACAATGGTCATTGTATTTTCGAACCGGGAAGGATCAATTTTCCAACTTGGTGGTTTCTTATAAACCCTGATGGTCAGTGGTAACTTTTCATCAAAACCATTTTGAGTACGTAAGATGATATCCTGGTTGTAATCGCCAATGTTAAGCGCAGGATTTACAGTGAATTTTATTTCAAGCGTTGATTCAGGATTAATTACCCCTGAAACTGGAGATGCTTTTAGCCATACCGGTAAATTAATAATGCTAAAACCAACCTGTTGCCCCCCCGTATTTTTTATAGAAGCAACAAATTCAAGTGGTTGATAAACTTCTTTCGTAAAGTAGCGCCGTTCATCCTCCCAACGTACCTGATTACGATGCACATAAGCTGTCCACTTTTCCGGCGAAGCCATTACGTTGCCATATCGGTCTTCCACTCCTCCTACAGTAATTTCTAATATATTTTTCTCTAATTGAGGCATTAAATATACTTGAGGAGTAATAATGATTCTATCTTCCGCTGCAACAAAATCAATAGGAATATCTTCAACCGGCCGGGCATCTTTTATTTTCGGGGCATCCGATGAAAATGCTCCTGCTGTTACCGGAACAGCATCCGACGCGTCCTTATCAGATACAAAGTTTTTCAATGTAGTATACATCGTTTGATTTCCAAATCCATCATCTCTGTATTCCTCAAAAGGCAGGTAAACCATTAATCCAAATTCATCGCCATTCAATTTTGAATTCATGTCAAGCAGAATTTGGTCGGTTGATTTGGCCATGTTCCACAAACGGAATTCATCCATTTTCCCTGAAAAATAATAGTCGTCACCGGTACCTCCAGTATTATTCCATTTCCTGACACCCAGGCACATTTTATTATTGGCAATGCCACCGACTATCGTATTTTCGTTTTCATTCTGAACCTTCCCGTCTATCAATGAAATAACATTACCGCGACGGTGAACGACCAAAGCAAAATGATGCCACGAATTATCAAAGTAATTGTTTGATGTTGCTTCATAAGTATTTCCTTTACTGGCTACCCAGATTTTTCCGTCAGGATTGGCATAAATGCTCAGTGCCTTGTCTATTCCTTCCCCTTCAGTGCCATCACCTTTTTGGGTTGAAAACAAACAAACTGGTAGGGCAGGAGTAAAAGGAGTACTCGCTTTAAACCAAAATTCAAGGGTATAATCCATTTCGGGTATAATGCCAAAATAAGCGGTATAGAATTCAAGGAAATTATTTCCGGAGAAATCCCAGCCCGAACCTCCCGGCACAACGACCCAGGGAGCAAACACTTCCATGTGGCGTGAAGCTGCCTTATCAACGGCGAGGTTACCAGTAGCATCATCCATTGGCCAATAGCCATACAATCCAATTTCGTTGCCCGAAAGTGCAGTATATTGATTGGCATAAATATCACCCACTGACCATTTTTTTGACCAGATGCGCAATTCGTGTAAATCGCCTTTGAAGGAACCAACTCCGTTAGCTGCCGTTTTACCCATATATATTTTACCCGAATTATTTATTTGAATAGCTTGGCTCCATGCTTCTTTAATTATATCGCCGTTCTGATAAATAAAGACGTCACTCGTTGCATTATCGAAAACATAGGCCATGTGTTGCCATTCTGTGTTAGGCACTGTAGGAGTAAATACTAAAGTACCTACATACTCTTTGGTTCCTATTTTGAAATAGGTCTTGTCCGCATCCCGCAAACCAATTTCCACTGAATTTGCAGGATCGTTCCCCTGGGATAAAATTACCATCGAACTTGTATAATTACTGGGTTTCATCCAGAATTCAACAGTAAATGGTTTGTCGTTAAATGATAATCCTTCGGATATATAACTATAGTCTGTTGTACCATTAAACCTTAAAAATGCCTGATGTTTTACTGGGTAGTTGTTTAATGTACCTTTGACTTCAAAATTATTCAGGGTAAGTAAACCACCTTCTATGGGTTCGTTAAACTGAACCATTATGTTATCGTCAACATCCAGTATTCCATCAGCCGGTTGAGGTGTTCCGAATACTTGTGGCCGCTGTCCGTCAAGAATACCCGATAATACATCAGAGTAATTGATGGTTTCGTTTGCGCAATGAGAAACCAGCCGGATATCGTATCCCCTGTCGGGTAAACTACTCATATCCCATAAGAATTCCATTGTGGTTGCCCCGTTGATAACTGTTGTGTTATCTTGTCCGGCTTTCGTAGTATCATTCGTGAAAATGTGGGCGGTTGTCCATTTTGAGGTTCCAGTTGGAGTATATTGAAAATGGAAATCATTGAAACCAGTGTGCTGCAGATTATAACCACTGGCTTTAACAAGCATTTTATCGTCATCATTTGCATTAATCACCCATCCATTTCCGGGATATTCAAATTCGACCTGGCTGCAGGCAGCTTCAAAATAGGCCGAAATCGAAACTGTTTCCCAATAATTTTCGCAGGTCGAACCCAGGTAGATAGATAAATCTTCGTATTCGTTCACATCTACTCTCCCTTTCCATACTTCAAGTGTTTTAACAAGCGTTTTCCCATAGGGAACAAAAACAGCAATACCGTCGTTAATGGTGCTTCCGTCCAGCATTATTTTTGCCCCGTCTGGATTGGTAGTATTATCCACCCCGAAGATATACCAACCGTCTTTTTCAGCTTCGGAAACATTGGTAAGGTAAACGGTAAATAAGGCCGGAGCAGTTTCAGGTACTACCGGCGAAACTGGGTTGGCCACCGCTATTTTTCCACCTTCGATTCTCATCGTGGCAAAATTCAAGGTTTGGTTTCCCGGATCAAAATACTGGGTCAATTCTTCCGGTTCGTGCGGACAGGACGTTTGGCCCCCCCGTGTTTTAAATACAGGTCCGTTTCCACTCTGGCATTTCAGCACATCGGCCGTAATGTAATTGTACGGATCCTGATCGGAAAGCGTGTAGCCCACGTTGGTTGTAGTTGTTGAACCATCGGACCAGATTTTCTCGCCACTGGTTGTATTTTTAATTGCTGCGTCTAACCTAAATCCGAATGAGTTTAACGAGAAGCCTAAAGACATCGCAACTTCCGCTCCAACAGAAAAACCAAATTTTGTCCTACTCACATAGGAATCCTGACTTCCAATACTTGATTGATAAACGCTACCGGCACCAAAAGAAATATTTTGATGATTTTCATCGGCCAGGGCATTCAGTTTTTGTGATTCATTCATGGCCAACACTTCCTTCCAGTTTGCAATTTGCTGGTTATAATACCTCACAGAATCAATCACTTCAGCTGGTCCTGTATATTTATAACTTGGCCCGTCATAAAAATCATCCGATGCGCTGCTTCCCCAAAGTTGATTGTCGTCGTTGTCGGACCCATATTTTGGATCGGTTATGTCGATACATACTTTCTGATAGTAATTTTTCTCCAGGATTATATTTCTCAGTTTTATTAAATGAGGAATATTTTCATCCTCAATAATTCGCTGGGAATAAATAAAATAGGTGTCAAATTCAGGATTAACGCGAAGACCGTCTTCAATAGCTATGGCGTAAGAACTATTTACTGCAATTGGCTGTTGTCCTGAAGGAACTTCGGTACCGGGCATTATTTTCATGATTTTGCTGATACCATATATGATATTGGTAGAATGACCGATGAAAACATCGCCATCGGAACCTACAAAAAGAGGATCATCTGATGTTGAAAATGATTCGTCGAAATTTAATTGGGTTGTTTGATCGTAACCATTTCCACCGGTATAAGAATTTTGGATTGTTCCTTTAATAAAATTATCTGTAGCAAATTCTGTTTGTACCATAAAAAAGGGCGATCCCGCCTGAGTGGCTATTTTTACGCCCATCTGATAGGCCAATCCTAAGCTCATATCGGTTGTATTGGATAACGACCAGTTATAACTTTGAACGTTAACAAATCCCTTTTCAAGTGTTGCCGAACTGCCGGAACCCGGAGGATCTCTTAAAATATAATCGACCACCGATGGTCCGGTTGTAACAAAATTGTTACCAGTTGGCCTTCCTCCCAAAATATAGGCTTCGTATGTAGGCCATTGAACCATTGTTGGTCCGGCTTTAAAGGTTATGTTGAGATTTTTAGTGTAAGGACTGGCAATGTTCGGAAAATCGGTCAAAAATTTGTATTCGGCTTCCCCATTTTCATCCAATGACAATTCCACGACCTTATCCTGCAAAGCCAATTCGTTATTTATAAGTAAAACGCCATCGGTAACAGGCACCTCGTCAGTTTTATTGTTATCGGCATTTACATATTGCTCGAAAGCTTTAAGCGCTATTGAATACTCATTTCCGAATAAGAATATTGGCTTTCCAAAAGGATAAACTATGGCATTGTTCTCTTCGGTTGCCAGTGGAATAGTTACAGAATCACCTTCATTTATGTAAACAAACTCAGTTGCGCTGATAATCTTCCCACCGTCCTTGTTTAAAACTGAAAATTCGGCTTCGCTCCGGTATATCCAGTCTTTTCGCAAGTTATAAACAGCCGTAGTATCTAAATGAGAGAATACCTTGTTTACAAAAATACTGTCGGTTTCGCTCATTTGGATGAATTTCGACGACATATCAATGATCGCAAGGTCCTCCTCTGAACCGAACGTATAAGTACTATTTATAATTTTAATTGATAGCGGACCGTTTGGCTTGTATTTTTCCGGCAATAAAGAGAATTCAAAATAACCGGTTTCAGGGTCTGTAGTAGTTGAGACCGTTTTTGGAGTATCATCAAGCGGATCAAGGTTTGCATCCAAATCAATATTAAATCCGCGTTCGGTCGTTAGTTCGATACTTACTTCCCCAATATTGTTTTTGGTTGGATTTGTATTTGATAGCAAATCTTTTGCAGCTTCAATAGGTCCTCCAACTACCTTTCCTGCAAGTTTTACCCGGGTAATGTCCTTGATATTAACCTGAATTGGCTCATTGAAATTGTGCCTCAGTATATTGCCTTCAACGACTCCAGGGTAGTAAGTTTTTTCAAATTGATGGCTTTGTTTTTCAAAAGAAAGGTAGTGATTGCCATAGGGAACTTCAAACGTAACTGTTCCATCTTCCTTGGTCTGAACGATTTGTTCGTTTTTGTCCACTTGTACCTGGCCATCCAGTTTTACCCAAACTCCTTTTACGGGAAAAGCAGTATTGTTGTAAAATACCTCCACAGTAACCGGAACCGTGGAAATATCTGAAAAGTCGATGTTATTGTGAACACTTGCCCCATCGCCGACAAACAAAGTTTTGTATCCCGGATTGAACTCGTGAGGAGCCAGCATTGGGACAATCTTATAGATCGAACCTCCGCTTAAATAAGGAATACCGGTAATGAGATAATTCCCTGTTTCGTCAGTAAGTGCTTTAAACCATAACTGTTCAATAAGCGGATTTACATTTGCGTATGTGCAATTATGCAGGGTACCATGGTTTTCGTTATAACTGTTTCCTGATCTCGATACATCAAAAAACATATTGATAGCCACATTTTCGTTCAATCTGTAGTAGCCCATTAAATCAGTTTCGTTACCATTAATGTATGTGTTGTAATTAATACTGACCTGACTGCTGCTGAGCGCTGTTTTCCACAACCTGATTTCATCAATATACCCATCGAAAAAACCGGCTGTCCCTTCCTTACCGATAATGAAACTGCCGGTATTGGAGGGTGGTGCCGAAACACCTGATTTATCTGCTTTCAACTCTCCGTCAATGTAGATATAACTTTTAGCGCCATCAAACACTGTGGTTACCTGAATAAATGTATCAACCGGAGGAGTATATGCAACACTTAAAGCATTTCCACCCACATTGAAAACTAATGAGTCTGATTCGTATTTTAATTTGTACTGAGTTCCCCTGTTAAAAATAGCCGCATCCCCGGTATCATCGAAACGGATATACGACTGAAATGTAAAGACAGGCAAATCGGCTTCCAGATCATCAATTTGCATGTATGCATCCGTACCATTAAGCGAAATACTGGAGAACACCGGTAGCTCAGTACTTTCGGCAGTAATCGTAACGTCTTTTGTCGGATTGCCATCGCGGTAAGTAACTTTTCCGCTGATGGTAGCTGTTGGCACTTTAAATCCAACAGAAGATACCACATTACTGAAAACAGAAGTTGTATTACACATGCCTTCCGCTTTGATCGAATATTCATAAAGAACACCATTGGCGGCGTATTTGTCGTCAAAAGTGGTTAAAGTTCCGTTTAAAGTGGTTAATAAGGTTTGGTTTGTAGTTCCGTACACTTTGCGGTAAATGTAAAAAATATCGATCAGGTGCCTGTTGTTATTGTCCCATTCCAGATGAACAATATCGGGATAGTATCCTTTTGAGGCTTTAAATGATCCTGCCCAGAACGTGTTGCTCAGATCAGGCGTTAAACCGATGTTTTCCAGCATTACCGTCGAAGAATTTCCGCAGGCATTCATGGCTTTTAACTTATAGGTATATGGCACACAAAGTTCCACTTCAGCATCATTATAAGATGCGGCGTTTACTGCCAGATCATAATCATTGGTAATTCCTGTACTTACATTCGTTTTTGTTAACACATATTTGGTTTCATCCGATGCATTATCTGTCCAGGTTAAATGTATAATGTTATTTGAGATCGTATTAGCAAAGTTGGAGGGTGCTAAAGGAGAATTGGGAGACAATCCTGAAACTGCACTCGAGAGAGTTCCCCAGTCAGTACAGTCATTTTTGGCTCTTACTTTATAAAAATAAGTTGTATTTCTTAACGGAGCTGTATCTTCATAATAATTCCGGTCTCCCGGCAATGTACTGCTTAACGATGTATATGTCCCGGAAGAACTTGTACTTCGTTGTATCTCAAAATTAGTGGGAGTTTGAGCAGACCATTGCCATTGAACATAAATGGTTCCGTCGCACCTGTTTGAAGATGCGCTGACATTGGACGGCGCCACGGGAATTGCTTTTGAATTTCCGGAAACTTCGCTTGAATATTCTCCATATTGATAATTGTTATACATGCGCACCTTGTAACTATAGGATGTTCCGTCAGCCGGAGTGTTATCTGTATATGATGTTGTTGTTGAGGTGCCTAAATAGCTAGAGCTGTTATCTCTGTATATATAATAAGTGTTTGTACCTGCCCGGTAATTACTGGGCTGGTTCCAGGTAAGATTAACCTGGTTACAAACATTGGTTGATGCGGATAAACCAATGGGTGCAGTGGGTTTATAAAATGTTAACGTAAAAATTCCTTCTACATCACCATCCTGAACCCAACGGAAAAAAATGGGAGAGTTGTACGTCGAGGTTGGATTCGTCATTAATATATATCCGTGATAATTTCCAGCTCCCCAACCGTTAAAATCTTCAGGTCCACCACCGTTCCATTGAGCAGTGGCGTTTATACTTTCAATTCTATATGATCGGGTATCTTCTCCAGTTTGATAAACGTCAAAACAGTGAAACCAGGCCCCTGTTGTACTTTGATATTGGAGATATACCGGCGTACCGTATGGGATAACACTACCATCCCCTCCAACCTTTTGAAACATAAAATCAAATTCAACTTTACCATCATCGGTATTTTGAGATCGTATCAGGTAATAAGTAGAATTCCATGTGCCAGCACCCGTGGCCTTGAATGCTCCCAGGAAAAGCAACGGGAAAAGAATGCAACTGAAAACAAACAGTTTAAATAAATGCGAAGTAAAATTTTTCATAATCGTAAAATTTTAGATTAATATTTTGTTAAATTTTCTAATGCAATTTTTGAATCAACAAACACAGAATATGCAGCTTACCTTCGAATCCGAAATGACAATTGGACGTCAATCATTTCCAATAAGGTAATACAGTGGATAATCATTTTTTTTAAATCGCAATGGTAAAGTTCAGGATTGAATCAATAATGGGGAAATAAAAAGGGACTATCCTTGCATCGTTTTTATAAAATTGATGCAAGGAATTAAAGCAGGAGCTGAAAACTAATTTTTTATTTGAGCTGCAAAAGTACTGGGAGTGATTCCTTCCACTTTTTTAAAGGTGGCAAGAAAAGTATTGCGGGATGAAAATCCGGATTGTAGTCCAATTGTTTCCAGTGTGAACTCGTTAGCCCTGCCTTTTCGAATGAGGTTTTTTGCATGGTTAACACGCCATTCGTTCCTGTAATCATTAAAGTGCTGTTTTTTTTCTTCCCTGAAAAAATAGGAAAGATGATGTACCGGGATTTGGGTGTGAACCGATAGATGAGCCAGGTTAAAATCGGGTTGAAGATAGGGTTGTGCCTCCTTCATGCAGGAATCTGCTTTATGATGAATGGAAATGAGGTAATCGGTTTCAAAAGGATTTGTTTTTTTTGGGGGATCGCCTGGTACATGGTCCGGGTCCACTTTTTCGGTGATTGATGTTAATATTAATTCAGGCACCCGGGGTAACCCATATAAAATGGCGGGGAAAAAGAATGGTGAGATAAACAAGCCAATAAGTCCGGCTACTGATAAAATCCGTATCACATTAAGGGCGAAAAACAGTTCGGAAAAATGCGTTTCAAAAGCCCTGATGATGAGAAGAATTTGGGTTACTTCCAGTATCAGCAGAAATCCCAGGAAAAGAAACAGCCATTTTTTCATAAAATGCTGTTTTGATAAAACTACCGAAACTTTCTTTTTTATCAGATAATTGATGAATAATCCGGCCGACCAAAGCGTATATCCCAAAATCAGAATGGGACGGGTAAGGAAGCCTGAAGCAGGAGAGAATATTCTGGTTAATAAGGTAGCTTTGTAAACCTCAATGAACCCCGCATCCTCAACCACTTTTCTGGCAACCTCCACTTTCTCATGCCACGGGACAAAAGCATGAGGAATTGCAGCAATGAAGAAAATCATCATCGGTAGCAGATGCCAGATATCCTTTCGTTTCAAACGGGAATTATCTGTCAGTACACTCCGGATATACCAGTACAGCATCGGCCCAATGATATAAAGCGGGGAACAGATAATTGCTATATTAAAAAGAAAGAGGCTTACTAGAAAAACTGACTTTGAATAAAGCAGTACATATTGATAGAACCCGTATAAACTTAACAGTAAAAAGAAAACACCAAGGTATATGGTTGATGTATTTTTTCTTGAATTGAAATACAACAGAATTACAGATAGCAAAATACCTAAAATTGATAAAAATAAAAGCATCTTCGTATTGCTGTAGAAAACTATTTTGTCAATTTCTAAACAGTCCTACGGTTGAACTAACCAATCAGGATTGTCGCTGAGTAAAAAGGAGATTTAAGGAAAAAAGAAAAGCATGAGCATGCCCAACCCACAGTGAAATCAAACAAGAAATAAGTAAACTCAAATACTGGCTATTACCTATAAACTCCTGAAAATATTTTTGTGATTATCAAATTTACATCTTTTTTAAGTAACTCACAATAAGGGAAATGTGTTTTAATGTAGGTAATTTCCGCCGGTCTTTTTTTTGACTTTAGAATTACCTCTGCGAAAGCTACAAACTCAGGACAATGCAGTTGCAATGACAGAAACAGGTATAAAAAAACCCGCCTGCTGACACAGGCGGGCAAAACTAAAATATATGTACTTTATGAAAGGGAATTACATCAATACTACAGCTCAATAGCCTGGCCGTTGTAGAAATCTAATATTTTGGTCCTGAAAATGTATTCGTATTTGGCCTGAAGCAAGTCGCTCTGGGCTTTCGAAAGGTTGTTTTTACTCTGGTTATATTCAACCGAATTGATCATACCCACATTAAATTTTTCTTCGGTGTAACGGAAAGCTTCTTTAGAGGAAACTACAGTTTTCTGATTGGCAATATATCTTTTAAATGCAGCCAAAGCATTGGTATAGGACTGTTCAATATCTTTACGGAGCAAATTTTTGGTATTCTGTAATTGCAATTCTGTATTTTCGAGCTGGATTTGTGCATTTTTTACTCCGGTTTTTGCCTGATAACGATTGAAGATTGGAATATTGAGTGATGCACCAAAACCATAACGTTCATTGGTTTTAAACTGACTATCAAAAAGTAATTTATTTCCATATCGATCTGTATATTTGTTATTATAAAAGTTGTAATAGTTGCCACCAAACGAAAGAGTAGGCATTAAACCTCCTTTCGCAATCAGCAATTGTTTACGGGCGCTTTCCAGTTTAAATTCGGCGCCTTTCACTGCCGGTTTTAGTTGAACTGCATTTCTAAATACATCCATAGAGTTCAACAGGCTCAAATTAGCGCCAATTTCAGGTAAGGTTGGTTTCTCAATTTTGAAACTTTCGGTTGAAGGTACTTCAAGAAGCTGATAAAGCGCCAGATAGGCCAGTTGAAGTCTGTTCTGTGCGTTAACTACATTCAATTCCTCACGGGCATACTGAGCTTCAATTTCTAAAAGGCTTCCTTTGGCCAGACTACCGGCTTCAACCAGTTTGGTTGTGCGGTCAATCTGAAGTTGTGTAATCTTTAGTAAATCTTCTGCAACCACGACTAATTCGTCAGCAAAAAGGATTTCGAGATACGACGCGGCAATATTGAGCATGATATCATCTTTGGCCTTTTTCATTTCCTCCAGGCTGGCACGCAAATCCATATCGGCCATTTTAATTGAGTTGGTAAGCGTGAACCCATTCCAAATAGTCACATTCGAGTTCAGGCTTCCGGAAGTGGAGTTTGAGTTGATGTCGAGATAAATATTGTCTGGACCAATTGTCCGTCCAAAACTCATGTTATTCTGAAATCCGGCATTCAGGTTGGGCAAGCGGTTAAACTTGGCCTGTCCGAGCTGATTGTTGTAGTATTCTGAATTCAATGCCTGCTGTTTGATCTGAATGTTGTTTTGAAGCGCATAATCTATGCATTTTTGTAACGACCAGAGCGACTGCCCCCGGGCGCTTGTGAAAACAACCAGCATGAAAGCTGCGGCAATTAGGCTGTACATTCGTTTCATTCGTATATTTTTTAATGTTTGTTTATGCTTTTTTCTTTTCTTCTTCCTTCACTTTTTTAGGATCAATCTTTTCACCTTTTACCTTTTCAGTCTTAGTCAATCCTTTTACAATTTCTATATTGATTCCATCCGAAATTCCGGTCTTTACCATTCGTTTTTCAAAAACCTGAGGTGTTGCAGTTTCAATTTCAACAAACGAAGAGTCTTTTTCAAACTTCAGTAATCCTTCAGGAATAACCAGTACACTGTCCTTTTTCTCAAGAACAATATTTGCATTTGCACTGTATCCGGCCCGGATGAACTGATTTTCTTTCAGAACGACATTAGCTTTAATTTCGAACTGAATAGCCCCGTTTTCTTCTTTCCCTTTTGGAGCAATGTATTCGAGAACTGCGCCAAATTTATCTTTTTCAATGGCCCCGATTTCCAGTTCAATGTTCATGCCTTCTTTGATCTTTCCAACTTCGGTTTCGTCAACCTTGCCTTTAAAAATCATATCCTGCATATCGGCCACAGTACAAATGGTTGTTCCGTTGTTAAACGTATTCGACTGAATAACTGAGTTCCCTTCTTTGATCGGTACATCAAGTACCATTCCGTTAACTGTTGCACGAACAAGCGTATTAGTAGCTGACAGTGCCTTTTTTGTTACACCGTTTTTAATTAAATCCAGATTATTTTCGGCAGCCGACAATTCTTCGCGTGACGCATCATAGGTTACCTTCGATTTTTTGTACTCTTCGTAAGAAATAACCTTCTGATCAAAAAGCTTTTGCTGGCGATCAATATCAATTTTTGCATCATCGGCGTTTAACCGGGCACGGTTCAAACGGTTTTCGGCATTGTTCAGGTTCACCATATCAGGTATGATCTTGATTTTGGCAATCACCTGATCTTTTTTGACAAAGTCGCCCGCTACAATGTACAGTTCGTCAATAATTCCTGAAACCTGGGGCACAATTTCGATTTCTTTACGCGGAACAACAGAACCAGTAGCAACCGTTTTGCGAACCACGTTGGTTACAAACGGATTTTTGGTTTCGAAAACTTCAGGCGCTTTTTTCGATTTGGTGTAGAGGAAATAAATGGTTCCCCCGAAAATCCCAACAAGGATTATAATTCCTAAGATTTTAAAAATTTTTTTCATGGTTTTGTTTTTTATATGTTTCTGTTTTTCTGTTATTATCCTTCATCCCTGATTGCATCTATTGGCTTAATACTAACAGCCCGTTTCGCAGGAATAAGTCCTGCAATAATTCCTGAAATAACCAGTACGCCAAGAGCGGAGAGCGCCATGGTCAGATTTACTTCCGGACTACGGAAAAATATCTCACTTCCGGATTCGCTTGCTTTAATAAGTATTTGGTTTAACAATTCAAGTAAGCCAACTCCCAGCGATAAACCGATATAGCCTGCCATCACTGTCAGGAATACACTTTCAGCAACAATATGTTTAATTACAGTTGCCGGTGTAGCTCCAATAGCCCTCTGAATGCCGATTTCCTGTGTCCGCTCTTTAATAATTACGAGCATAATATTACTTACCCCAATAACACCAGCCAACAGCGTTCCGATACCAACAATCCAGGTTAGGACCTGAATACCCAGGAACAGGGCCGAAAATTTAACAAATTCCTTTTCGATATTGAACGATCCGATTGCCTGCAAATCTTCCGGGGCGACCTTATGCCGTTCTTTTAAGATTTTCTTCAGTTTCTCTTCCAAATCGCTCACCTTGGTTCCTTTTTGTGAAGTAACCGAGAAAAAATGGACCACTTTCCCCATATTGTATGCTGTCTGCATGGTTGAGAAGGGGATGATTATGGTTTCTTCTTTTTTCCCTCCACCAATGTTGATGCGGGTTTCAGCGTGAATGACGCCAACAACCTGATAGTAAACCCCGCTAATTTTAAGATATTGACCAATCGGGTCTTCCTCTTTTCCGAACATGACTTCCACAACCCGTTCACCAATGTTGCAAACTTTTCGTTCCTGAAGGATATCAATTTCATTGATTAGTCTGCCTTTTACAGGTGTCCATCGGTCTATTTTAAAGTAATCGGGATAATCGCCATACATGTTAAAAGTTCCGGTTCGCTCACCACGGACAGTATTTGTGCCACCCTGGAAATTTCCGAATAATCGTGGTGATAAATATTCAACTTCTTTAACATTTTCACGAATATATTGAATATCGGCATTTTCATAGCTCCACCGGCGTCCACGCTGAAATCCTTCATAAGGTACGCTTGTCCGTTCAGTCCAGAAAAAGGCGGAATTGGTTGCAAAAGCCCGTACACCGTCTAGTACACCGTTTTCAAGCGCCTTTCCTGCTCCCGACATGATGATAAGCATGAAAATTCCCCAGAATACCCCGAAGGCAGTCATGAAACTCCGAAGTCGGTTTTTCTTAAGGGCGCTGACAATTTCGCTCCAAAGGTCTAAGTCAAACATACGAGCCTCCCCCCTGCCCCTCCGCAGGAGGGGTGATTAAGATTGTGCTTGTTTTGGATATTGAGTGTTGATTATTCATTATTGGATATTTAATTTTCTTTTTTGTGCAAATGCTAAAAGAGCAACTCTTCAAGCCCTCCCCTTCCGGGAGGGTGGAGTGGGGCTGTTATTCGTCTCTTAATGCAACTATAGGTTTAATACTGGCTGCCCGTTTGGCAGGAATGTATCCTGCTATGGCACCTGCAACAATCAGGAGAAGGGTGGCCGATACAGCAATATTGATATCCACGGTCGGATTCATAAAGATGGTACCCTGTGGATCAGGAGTAGGCCCGGCAGCTTGTACCATTAAATAATTGATCAACTCCATTAGTCCGGTTCCAAGCACCAAACCTATGTATCCGGCAATGGTGGTAATCATGATTGATTCAAGCAAAATTAAGGCAATTACTGAAGAAGGACTTGCACCTATTGCCTTGCGGATCCCGATTTCCTTGGTCCGTTCCTTTACTACAATCAGCATGATGTTGCTAACACCAACGATACCGGCAATTAATGTTCCCATTCCAATTATCCAGATGAAAATTTTTATGGCCTGAAAAATCCTCATGGTTTGAATGTAATTTTCCAGTTTGTTGTACAAGCCGATAGCGCTTTCATCTTTAGGGTCGAATTTATGTTGTTTGCCCAAAGCTTTTCTGATCTGTTCCTCAATGGCCTGGCTTTCTTCGAGGGTTTCTGCGTTGATTGTCAGCGCCAGGTTATGCAATCGGTTCGAACCACTAAAAATCATTTGAGCCGTTGAAAGCGGCATGTAAGCATTCCGGTTTCTGGTTGATCCGGGCTCGGAGCAAATACCAACCACTTTAAATAGTACATTATTGATGTTGACATACTCACCAACAGCTGCAGAGTCTTTAAAGAGTGCAGTCTTGATATCAGTTCCAATGACTACAACTTTTCGATTTTGAAGGATATCAATTTTGTTGATAAACCTGCCTTCATTTAAGATGGTGTTTTCGACTTCCTTTAATTCAGGCTGGCAGGTAATGGTAGTATATTCGCCAGATTCCTTGTTGTATGAATACCGGGTATTTCCAATAAAATATCGTCCTGAAGAAACCCCGACTCCGGGAACTTTCTGAACAATATCCTGATCCTGATTTCGAAAATCAATATTCCGGCCTGATTTCATACCTTCGTAGGGCAGGGTTGTTTTTCCATTCCAAATCCACATGGCATTTATAGCGTCGTTCATGAAATTGGCTGCAACGCCGTTGCTTAACCCGTTTCCTGAACCCAGCAAAATCATCAGCATGAAAATCCCCCAGGCTACCGAGAATCCGGTGAGGAAAGTCCGCATCTTATTTTTTTTGATGGTGGCAAGAATTTCCTGCCATTTGTCAATGTCAAACATAGTTCAGGTATTAAGCGGTTTCCAGTCCGTGGATGTAATTTTTCTGGAACTTTTTCAGTTCACCATTGCGGATAATTTCATGAATCCGTCCGTCATTCAGCCGGATGATCTGACTGGTCATGGCCGCGATGTCGTGTTCGTGGGTAACGATGATGACGGTAATTCCTGAATCGTTTACATCTTTTAATATATCCATCACTTCATACGAAGTTGCGGAATCGAGCGCTCCGGTGGGTTCGTCAGCGAGGATAATTTTGGGATTCGAAATCAAAGCGCGGGCTATGGCAACCCGTTGTTTCTGGCCACCCGACATTTCGTTGGGCATGTGGTGCGCCCACTCTTTCAATCCCAGTTTTTCGAGGTATTCCATAGCAATCTGGTTTCGCTTTTTTCGTGGAATGCCCTTATAATAAAGTGGAAGGGCCACATTTTCCATGGCATTTTTAAACGAAATCAGGTTGAACGACTGAAATACAAAACCAACCATTTCGTTACGAAGTTTGGCGGATTTTTTCTCACTCATGTTTGCGATAAGGTTTCCCGACAAATGGTAAGTTCCTTTGTCGTAATTGTCGAGCATCCCCAAAATGTTCAGGAGTGTTGACTTTCCGGACCCGGAGGAACCCATGATAGAAACAAAATCTCCCTGTTCAATGTGGAGGTCTATGCCTTTCAGAACATGGAGACTGTTGCTTCCCATTTCATAGGATTTGTGAATGTTGTTTAATCTGATCATGGCTTTGTTTTCTGCTTGTTTTCAATTCAAAATTCGTGAATATTGTTTTCTGAGTTATATTTTTTTCGATGAATGACCGATATTAAACTGTTAAGCGGTCAATATTTGAGTTTATCAGATCGAAGCAAACCCAAATCACCGGCAAATGAAATTTATTGACTCTTCTGTTTTCTGTTTCTGAAAATTCTTACAATGGAATATGACGATTAAACAGTCAATTCGTTACAGGATTTAACAAAATTTGGCAAATCAATGCATTTAATGAACATCAACCCTTCTAAGTGTTGAATATCAGAAATGAACAAATTCAATCCTTTACAGGGTTGTTAAAAATCATCGTACCTTGTCCCAAGAGTTTCACTCAGGGCTATTCACATTCAACCACTTCGTAGTTAATTTTTGAAAAAGGGAATTTTATTGTACACCCGTTTATTCTTGTTTGTGGGACATTTTTTTTGTTATCTTTGCCCACCCAATAAGGGATTGAAGCCAATATTGGTTCCTTGGCCGAGTGGTTAGGCAGCGGTCTGCAAAACCGTGTACGGCGGTTCGAATCCGCCAGGAACCTCAACCTAAAAAGAAAAGGTGCCCAAGAAATTGAGCACCTTTTTGTTTCCCGGGTAAATCCAATCTTTTTTTGAGTTATTTTAACACAGATTTTAATTTCTAATTATGAATTCTGCCTTGTTTCGATACTCGTTTTTATTCATCCTTTTGGTTGGCCTGTGCAGTTGGGGTGAAAAAGCTCACCGAAAAATCAATTCGTCGTGTGTTGAATTCTTTCCAAAGGAATTGAAGCATTTAAAAGCCTGGGCAGTAATGCTTGGCGATCATGGTTCGGATGCTGACAAAAGAAAAAGAGAAGACAAAACTGAATTTGTCAGGCACTTTATTGATATCGACAATTACGAAGATTTCAACAACAAGCACCGGATTGTGGAGAATTTCAAAATGGCCTGCCGGAAATATGGAAAAGAGAAGGTAAAGAAAGAGGGAACTTTGCCCTGGGCAACCGATTCAACATACCGGGCGCTGGTTCAGGATTTAAAGTTGGGCGATTGGAACCGGGCAGCATTAACTGCTGCAAACTTGGGTCATTATGTCGGGGATGGATTTATGCCCTTGCATATTGCAGCCAATTACGACGGACAATTAACAGGTCAAACCGGTATTCATCGCCGGTACGAAGAAACGATGATTGACCGCAATATGGGTGAAATTCAGTTTAAAAATTCCACATGCCGCAAAATAAAAGGTGTTCAGTCGTACATCTTTAACTATTTATACACCAATCATTCAAACATTGATTTGATATTGCACGCAGATAGTAGTGCTTATGAAGTGGCAGAAAAACAATACAACGAAGTTTATTATAAGAACCTTTGGGATAAAACAAATATTTTTACTGTCAGACTTCTGGAAGAATCATCAAAAGTAACGGCTACCTTAATTTATTCGGCCTGGGTTGAAGCCGGAAAACCAAAAATACCGGCAATTCCGGGAAAATAGAATATAAACTCAAACGCACATATTATTCGATTCTCGGTCTTTTCGATCTTTTGATGATCACCAATGGCTTTGCTTTTTTCTCAACCTTTTTATCAAGTTCAGGATTTGGTTCCTCTTTAGCCGGCCCGCGCATGTAAATAATCAATCCGTTCAGGAAATTCCGAAGGATTTGGTCGCCACACTCCACATAATTTGGGTGGTCTTCTGCCCGGAACAATGCGCTTATTTCGCTTTTCGAAACGGGGAAATCAACCAGTTTTAATATTTCGATGATGTTGTCATCGCGAAGTTTCAGTGCAACGCGCAGTTTTTTGAGAATATCGTTGTTGGTCATTTTATTTTCCCTCTCTTTTCTCGTCGCCCCACAACTTGCTTTTTTCTTTGTTTTCAATCCGCCAGGCATCGCGCCATTTGTGGATTTCGGAAGCTCCGATGATGGGTTTGTGCACCCGTTCTTCTTTGGTAAATGTACGTGGTAGTGCAGAAGCTTTATCCTGGTACCAGTAAGCCACAGAAGCCAGATCGAGTGTCAGGTTATTGTTGTGCCCATGCTCAATGGTAAATTTACATGAATTGTCAAAATAAACCGGATCGGCAATAAAGAAGCGGTAAACATGCGTATGTCCCAGCCAGCCGGTTTCGTTGTTTACCCGGGGATAGCCATAATACGGATGCTGAAACAGCTCTTTGGGACACCACGAAGTATTGAAAAAATCTTCGGTTCCGGTACCCACTATTGTTGGAGTTGTATCACCGTCAATAAATACCATTTCGTCGCCTTCGCCATACCACATGGTCGAAGGGCAATTCACATAGTAATTCACGCCTACAAAATGCCCTTTTCCCTGAATGTCGGCAAACAGGTAATTGCCTTCACCCTTTGGATTTTTCCCGGTTTCGCCCAGTAATCCCCATTCGTTTTCGCCATCGGGCAGGGCATCGGTGATTTCATGGTTGTACCAGGCATGAAAACGTCCTGAATTTTCCGGCAAAGCAGGTACTTCAAGGTAATCAATGTTGAAATAAAAAGAGTTGATTTTTTCGCCGGTCTGGTTTTCAATTTCGATTTTAGCGCCACTGGCAAAAGGCATGGCAAAATAACTGACATACGATTTTCCCCATCCTGGTGATACAGAAAGTGGAGTCGTCACAAAATTGTATGTTTCGTTCCAACCGTTTCCGAAGAATGGACCAATGGGCGATTCGACCGATGGAAACGTATTTCCGTCCCAGTACATTCGCAGAATGATGTCGTTCCGGCTTGCCTTCGCCGCTTCAG
This sequence comes from Prolixibacteraceae bacterium, assembly GCA_003457135.1. Lineage (GTDB taxonomy): Bacteria > Bacteroidota > Bacteroidia > Bacteroidales > Prolixibacteraceae > Aquipluma. The sequence continues at coordinate 2,821 of DMSQ01000089.1, read as the reverse complement.
GAGCTATGGTAATCCAGATGTGGTTGATAATGCCGGCGCCTTTTACATCCATGATTACGCGCTTTTCACCGTTGGCAATTCCGCTCAGGCAATCGCCATTTCCGCCGGTCTGATCAAAACTACCAATACGTTTAGTCTTTACATTTTTTTTGATCTGTGAAAGCGATAACATTTCGCTGCTCTGATTTTGTGAAAACAGAACACCAAAACTAAAAACAAGCAATAGTAAATGGATAATTCGTTTCATAATAATAAGATTTAGGTTTAGAATAATGAATGAATAACTGATAACTGCGACTGATCACTCTTTTGCTGGGTATTGCACCTTGCCGATTTGCCTCCAGGTTACCAGTTTGATGTCATGATCTTTTATTGCTTTTTTAAAATCATCGCTCAAAACAAAATCCAGATCGTGTTGCCGCCACTCCGATCCAAAATCAGGATGATTGATCATGATTGCACGGGTTTCATCATTATCGTATGCCAGATGGACGATAATTTCGTTCAAGCCCGGCTTCATATCAGCAATGAACTTCAGGTAAGGTTCACCCCATTTTTCTGCCGGACTGGCCTGGTTAATCATGAATAAATGATCGACCAAAATATTATCCTTGCTCAAGACCTCAAGTAACTGGGGCGAAATTCCGGCTATTATATCTGCCGGAATTAAAACCGGGAGCCGATACTCCTTTCCCAGTTTGAGTAAAATCTGATAATATTCAGGAGAGGCCAGTACGGTTCCCATGTGGTTATCCAAGTGAGTAGGTTTTATACCAAAGGAAAGCGCTCTTTCAATTTGAGCCCTGGATTCTTTCTCCACTTCTGCTGCATTGGCATGTTGCGCAAAAGCTTCAACCGAAGGGTAAAAATATCCGTTTTTATTGAGCAAACCGGGAATATCGGATGCAGGCAAAATGCCACCAAAGAAGTATTTGTCCCATTCGGAGGTCAGAGTGGTGTGAATGCCAATATCGAAATTTGGATTATTTTTAGCGAATTCGGCAATCTCCGGAAACCATGGACAAGGCACCATAATGCTTCCTGAAGTGATGCCGCTTTTCTGAAAAGCCTCCATAACAGCGCTATTGGTAGCATGCGACAAGCCCAGATCGTCGGCATGGACAATGAGTAGTTTGGCATTGCGATCGAATCCAAGTTTCTCGGCCAGGTTTTTTACTTCCTGTGAAAATCCATTCAGACCGGAAGTCAGGAGTAAAACAAGAAGAATAATGATTTTCATAAGGGATAATTGATTAGATTTCGTTCATTTAGTCTTTTTAAAATTCTCCGGAGGAGAATAATGTCAATAGAATTATTTTGAATGAGAGAATCCAATTCCCATAGGGAATTAATAAATCCCTGTTGATGTCCTAACGGACAACAGTTTTTCATCTACAGGATCCTCTATTGATATTCATGTTCTAACGGACAAAATGCAAATGCACACGATTTTTAAGCAGATAGTTTATCTGATTTTAAAATTACAAAATAATATGGCTTAAAAATCATTCTTTGATTTAAACTAAAAACTGCTTTTAGCCCGAAATGATTAGTTCTGGTTATTACTTAGCTAGCAGCGAATTATTTTATAAAAGCTTGATTTTTTTTGATTATTTTGTCTTGCTTAAAAGTATCATTCATCATGAAGAAAATACTGTCTTACCTCCTGACTCCTGTTTACCTGATCATTTTTGGACTTTTACTTCTCATTTTTCATCCGGTCCAGATGTTTACCAACTGGATATGGGGTTATCCGGTGCGCAAAAAGGCTGTTGATGTGATGAATTTTGGTTTGCTGTACAGCCTGAAGGTTTTAGGTACAAAAATCACCTTTAAGGGCCTGGAAAAAATACCTCAAAACCGTCCCATCATTATAGTGGCCAATCATCAAAGCACACTTGACATACCCGCTATCATTGTCGGTTTCAGGAAAAACCATCCGAAATTTATTTCCAAGATTGAGCTTGGTAAAGGTATTCCAAGTATTTCGTACAACCTGCGTCATGGTGGTTCAGTTCTGATTGACCGCAAAAATCCCAGACAGGCAGTCAAGGATATTCTTCTGCTCGGCAAACATATCGAAGAAAATAACTATGCAGCCTGCATTTTTCCTGAAGGTACACGAAGTAAAAACGGACTTTTAAAACCATTTATGCCTGCCGGAATAGCTTCATTATACAAAACTTCTCCATCAGCGCTGATCGTTCCGTTTGCGATAGATGGCAATTACGAATTGATGAAGCATGGATATTTTCCAATGACTTTAGGAGTGAATCTTAAATTGACGGTCTTTGATCCGATTGATCCGAAAGGCAGGGATATGGCTGAAGTGGCCAGGGAGATTGAGGATATGATCAGAAATGAGTTAGGGCAATAGTCAGTTTGCAGTCGCAGTGATGAGTTTTCAGAGAGTTTCAAATTAGAGATAAAACCCGGAACATTTACTCAAACTTGAATAAATGTTCCGGACTTGCAATTTCAAAAAGCCCCCTCTTTTTGGAGGGGGTTGGGGGAGGCTTTGGTTGGGTTGTCTTTTTTATTTCCAGACCGGCAATCTGCCCGGTGTCCAGGGTGCATTGACTTTGTTCATTGCAGCTTCCAGTGCAGGAATATCCTCTTCAACCATTTGTCTGAGTTCTTCCAGAATGGGTGGAAACTCTTCTTCCAGAATGGCCATGTCAGCTTTTTCGGACGCAGTGATTGCTGAAGTAGAACTGTTGTGGGCATACGAAATGTTACCAAGCCGTTCCATTACCGGAATTTGTGCCGGAGGAATTTCTTCCCAACTGGCTTTGGCTTGTTCCCCTTCCATTTTAAATTT
>DMSQ01000043.1 GCA_003457135.1 Prolixibacteraceae bacterium | reverse complement strand
TAGTCGGCACAAGTGCTTCGGTTACTTATGGGAACGGAGTTGCGCAGGGCAGTACCACAGGAACATCAGCCTCAGCAACCGGGCTTGCTGGTGGAACAACCTATTATCTCAGAGTTTATGCCGGTACGAATTGTAACAATTCCAATTCGGGGTATGGAACTTCCGCTGCATTCACAACTCTGGTTGACTGCACCACACCAACTACTCAAGCGAGTCCCATTACTTTTTCCGGTGTGGGTACAAATTCAATGACAGCAAACTGGACGAATGGAAACGGAAGCAGACGGGTAGTAAAAATAAACACATCCAATAGTTTCACTGCACCTGGCAATGCAACAGATCCTACGGCAAACTCTAGTTACGGCGGTTCTGGAGAACAGGTAGTTTATAATGGCAGCAGCAATAGTGTAACGGTTACCGGATTGTCAGCCGGAACTACTTATTGGTTCAGGATTTATGAAGCAAACTGTACAGGCAGTTCATCGTTATATTATACTGTTTCTGCAAACGGTAACCCCATAAGCCAGATGAGTGATGTAAAGGGTCCGGTAATAACGCTTCTGTCACCCAACAATGAAACTGTAATTGATAATCACCCGACTTTTAAAATGACATTTAATAAAAATGTTGAAATTGGTAATGGATATTTGAAAGTATATAAAAAAGGGAGTATTGTGCCAACACTATCAGTGCCGCTAAATGGCTTAATGATAAATTGGAATAATGTTGTTGTAACCTACAATAGTGCCATTAATGGTCTGGAGAAAAATCAGGAGTATTTTGTTCTGGTAGATGCAGGTGCATTCAAAGATTATTCTGGAAACCCATTTGCAGGTATCACGAGTAATTCCATTTGGCAATTTAAAACTGGGAAAAGTTATATGACAGGAATATATGATCAAGAACAAAATAATATCATTATATATCCTAACCCAACTAAAGGCGCTTTAAATATTTCAATAGATAAATCATTGGAAGGCAATTCCAAAATTGATGTTTATAACACAATTGGCCTCCTAATTCAATCTAAGAACAATTCTTTTAGGAATAATACAACTCAAATTGATTTGTCGGGATATTCTCCCGGGCTTTATCTGATTAAGATTGACATAAACAATAATACCTACTTTGGCAAGATTATAAAAGAATAAAATCCATAGGAAAAAGCTCAAGGGAGTCAATTAGAAACCCCTTTCATGATAACACATGGAAGGGGTTTTCATTTTGTAACCAGTAACCGAGACTGCTAAACACATTCTATTTTACTGGTTCAATTTCGATCATCAGAAAGTTTTTGGGCACCATCTGACCTTTTACTACATTTATTTTTACAATTTTACCTTTAAACGGCATCTGTACATTATTGTACATTTTCATTGCCTCAAGTAAAAGAATACTTTTCCCCTTTTCTAATATCTGACCTTCCTTGACCAAAACTTCAATGATCGTTCCCGGAATATATGAATTGATGTGGTTAAAATTTGGCTCAACCCAAACTTTACGGTTCATATACTTTTTAGTATAGGTAGTCTGATATTTAGCGCTGTGTACGATGATAACCTGATAATTTTCCTTATCTGCCATAATCCTTTAGTTTGGTTTAAAATGGTGGAAGTCCGTGTTTTTTAGCCGGGGCCGGAACATCTTTGTTGGCCGAAATCTGAAGCGCATGAAGCAAAATTTTCCTTGTTTCCTGCGGTTCAATAACTTCATCAATGTAGCCTTTCGATGCTGCAACATACGGATTGGCAAATTTATCTTTGTATTCCTGAATTTTTTGCTGGCGCATGGCTTCCGGATCTTCCGCTTCTGCAATTTCTTTGCGGAAAACAATGTTGGCCGCGCCTTCAGGCCCCATTACTGCAATTTCGGCCATCGGCCATGCAAACACAAAGTCGGCGCGTAAATGACGCGAGTTCATAGCAATATAACCTCCACCATAAGCTTTACGGATGATCACCGTAATTTTCGGTACAGTTGCTTCCGAATAAGCATACAGGATTTTAGCCCCGTGACGGATAACACCGGCATGTTCCTGATCAACGCCAGGCAAATATCCCGGCATATCTTCGAGGGTCACAATTGGGATATTGAATGCATTGCAATAACGGATGAAACGGGCGGCTTTATCAGAGCTGTCGCAATCGAGCACACCGGCAAGTACCAATGGCTGATTAGCCACAAAACCCACTGTTTCACCATTCATACGGCCAAAACCAATAACGATGTTGGCCGCGAACAATTCCATAATTTCGAAGAACACAGAACTATCAGTAATCGATCTGATAACCTCGCGGATGTCGTAAGGCAATCGGGCATCAATGGGGACAATATTTTCAATTTTGGTTTTAATTTTCGGCTCTTTGGGAGGAAAAGATTTGGCTTTCTGTGTATTATTCCAGGGAATATAGGTGATCAGAGTCTTGATCTGCTCGAAACATTCCTTTTCGCTAAGGGCAAAGAAATGTGCATTACCGGTAATTTCAGCATGGACCCTTGCTCCGCCCAGCGCTTCCATCGAAATGTCCTCACCCAAAACACTCTTGATAACCGCGGGCCCTGTGATGAACATTTTGGAAATATTTTCGACCACGAAAACAAAATCGGTCAAAGCTGGCGAGTAAACCGCGCCACCGGCACAGGGACCGAGAATAACTGAAATCTGTGGGATAACTCCGGATGACAAGGTATTGCGGAAGAAAATTTCTCCATAACCGGCCAAAGAATTAACACCTTCCTGAATCCGGGCGCCTCCCGAGTCGTTGATGCCAATTAAAGGCACACGCATTTTCAATGCATGGTCCATTATTTTGGTAATTTTCCGGGCATGCGATAAGCCCAGCGAACCGCCTGCAACCGTAAAATCCTGGGCAAATAAACAAACCGGCGAACTATAAATTGTTCCTGTACCGATTACCACACCATCGCCGGCAAGTACTTTCTTGCCCATATCGAAATCAGTTCCGGCATGTTCAACGAACATGTCATATTCATGAAATGAGCCTTCATCAACAATAGCGAGGATACGTGCACGGGCAGTTAATTTACCCATAGCAGCCTGTTTCTCAATGGCTTCTTCGCCTCCTCCCAGCCGAACCTGATCCTTTCGTTTGCGAAGGTCTAAAATGTTTCTTTTCAGTGACATAGATTTTGTTTTTTTGATTAAAAAATTAATCTCAGGCAATAAATTCAAATTACATTTTCTAAGTTAAAAGAATAAATATGTCGCACTTTCATTCGACTAATATCCTGACTCACCCCGTCGCATCTGCGATGCTTTGCCCCTCTCTTCTTGAAGAGAGGGGGGAAGTCCGCTTGCGGACTTCGGGGTGAGTAAATAATAAAATACGACATTAAATTGCGTCTATTATTTATAGTATTGAAGCGACAAAATTATCAAATTTTTATTGCCTGTTGTGTTTTATAAAACATTTGTTAATAAATAGGCTCCTTCGCTTGTGAATTTTTTTTTGAACTAATTTACTGACGGTTGAATTTTAAAAGCTATTTTGCCGCCCGCCGGTAAAGGTAGAAAGCGAGTGCGCCATACAAAATATTTGGTATCCACATGGCCAGCCAGGGGGCAAGCAATGCACTGGTTGCAAAAACAGTAGTGACCTGCATAAACATAATGTATGAAAAACTCAGCAAAAGGCCAAGACCCAGGTGAAATCCAATACCGCCTTTAATTTTCCGTGAAGCAAGCGATGCTCCAATAATGGTAAGAATAAATGCTGAAAACGGTCCGGAACGCCGTTTATGTTTCTCTATCTCATAATCAATGGTATTTACTCCGCGAAGCCTTAGCGTGCTTATTGCTTCATTTAAGACAGGCAAGGTCATCGTTTCCACAATGTTCTCAACGACCTGATAATCGTCGGGAACCATGTTCAACAAGGTGTCAATTTGGGAACCGATCCTTATCTTTTCCGCATATCCATCTATGGTTCTGATGGTATAATCTGAAGCAATCCAAATCTTCTTTTCGCGATCCCACTTTATAGAGCGGGCAGCCAGTTTCGAAACAAGCTTTCGGTCAGTAAATTTCTCAATGGTAAAATCGTGGCCAACATCCAGTGTTGAAGAATATGAACTCATAAAAACAAATACACCCGGTTCAATTTGCCTGTGGATGTTACGTTCGGAACCTACTTTCCGGGTTCCGATATACCTGTTTGTGAAATCAACCCTTTTCTTATTGGTGGGGGGAATTATATAATTTCCAAGCAAATAGGAAAACAAAACAATGACTGTCGCCCCCACCACATACGGCCGCATCAGCCGGTTATATGAAACGCCACTGCTCAGGATCGCAATAATTTCGGTATTGTAAGCAAGTTTTGATGTAAAGTAGATAACAGCAATAAAAGTAAAAAGTCCGCTGAAAAGGTTGGCAAAATATGGAATGAAATTGACGTAATAATCGAAGATGATCGAATTTATCGTAACATCACTCGACATATAATCATCTAATTTTTCAGAAATGTCGAAAACGATTGAAATACTAATAATCAATGCGATGGCGTAAAAAAATGTCCCGAGAAACTTCCTGATAATATAGAAATCAATTTTATTCAGCATAAATCAGAGTTTTACAAGCGTGTTGAGAGTTGCATGACCATTTCTTCTTTCCAACTCTTAAACGTATTCGCCAGGATGTGCTTCCGCGCTTCTTTAACCAGCCAGAGGTAAAAAGCAAGGTTGTGCTGACTGGCAATCTGCGCTCCCAGCATTTCGCCTGAAATAACCAGATGGCGCAAAAATGCCCGGCTGTATTGATGATCAACAAACGAAGTTCCATCCTGATCAACAGGCGAAAAATCGTCGGCCCATTTTTTATTCCGCATGTTCATAATACCTTTCTGTGTGAAAAGCATTCCGTTTCGCCCGTTGCGGGTAGGCATTACACAATCAAACATATCAATACCACGATCAATCCCTTCCAGAATATTAACCGGAGTACCAACCCCCATGAGGTAACGCGCTTTATTCTCCGGAAGTATTTCATTTACGACCTCAATCATGGCATACATATCCTTCTCGGACTCACCTACCGAGAGGCCTCCGATGGCATATCCATCGCTCCCGTACTGCAAAACGTTTTGTGCCGCAATAGTACGCAAATCAGGATAAACACCACCCTGAACAATGGGAAAAAGTGATTGTGAATAACCGTATTTGGGTGCAGATTTCCCGAATTGGTCCCAGCAACGGTCGAGCCAGCGTTGGGTCATTTCCAAAGACTTCCGGGCATATTCATAATCGGCATCGCCGGGCGTACACTCATCGAAAGCCATAATGATATCAGCGCCAATAGTACGCTGGGTATCAATCACATTTTCAGGAGTGAATAAATGCGCAGAACCATCAATGTGCGATTGAAATTTTGTTCCTTCTTCGGTTAACTTCCTGATGTCGCTTAGAGAAAATACCTGATAACCACCGCTATCAGTCAATATAGGGCCATCCCAACCATTAAATTTATGCAAGCCTCCGGCTTGTTCAATAATCGGTAAACCTGGTCGCAGGTATAAATGATACGTATTTCCGAGAATGATTTGCGCGCCGATATCGTCCTTCAAATCTTTATTGTGGATTCCTTTCACTGAACCGGCAGTACCAACTGGCATAAAAATGGGGGTTTCAATTGATCCGTGGCCGGTTGTAACAGAACCTGCCCTTGCTTTGCTTCCGTCAGCGGTATTTAAAAGGTCAAAATGCATGAACCGAATTTATTGAGTGCCCAAAGATAGGCATAAAAGTGGAATGAGTAGAATGCCGGCCATACAGGCAATTGTTAAATCTAATTAAAAATATGAAGGATATAGCCGTCAGGTTTACTATTTTTGCGCCAATTCATTTTGATGCAAACCTATTTATTGACTAAGTAATTCCGACGTGAAGATTATAGATTTTCGAATACTCACTATCAGCGATATGGTGTTGCTGGGTTCTCTGGTACTCGTGTTTTTTATCCAGGTTTATTATTTACTCAGGTACTATCTGAAACTTGCTCTTCATCAGGATAATCTGCCAAATCAAAGCTCAAAACCAGTTACGATTATCTTGCCTGTCAGAAATGAGGAAGGACGGATCCGCGAAATCCTGGCGAAATTTACCGAATTTGAATCTGAAGATTATCAGCTTTTGGTGATCAATGAATGTTCCGAAGACAATACTCTCGAAATTCTGAATAAGCTGGCAGAATCCAATCCCAAGCTCAAAGTGACCAGCCTGAGCCAGGAAACCCGGTTTGCGGAAAAACAAGTCATTAATATTGGATTGAAAGGAGCAACATCACCCTGGATTATCCTGCTGACTTCATCAACCGGCGCTATTCATGCAAATTGGTTATCGCGGCTCAATGGCCTTATCAACCCGGAAACTGATGCAGTAATTGCCTACACCAACGTTGAACGATTTAAGGGATACCGGAATTTGATCTGCCGCATGGAACGTTTTAACCAATTCCTCATCAGCGGGGCATGGACACTTGCCGGTAGGCCTTTTGTTTTCAACGAAAACAATATTCTTTTTAAAAAATCGCTGTATTTCGAAACCCTCGGGTTCAGGAATAAACTGAACCGGAATTTCGCCAACCTCGAATTGATTTTTAACGAAAATTTCAAAAAGGGGAAAGTTAAAATAACGACCGATCCTGAATTGACCCTACGCGAGCACATTGAAGACGACAGGGGCGACCACATCAAGTTGCTAAAAAAAGGAGTTCAAATCAGGCAAAGTCTTTCGTGGTCCAAAAAAATCAGTTTGTTTACCGACGATCTAACCAGGGTGATATTGACGGCATTATCTGCGGCAATAATTATCATTCATCCCGAATACTGGATTACCATTTTGTCACTTCCTGTTATTTATATAGTTCTTCTCGCAATTATTGTTAAAATGCTTATAAACCGGCTCAACGAACGAAAAATATTCTTATCTTCGTTAGTGTACATTTTAATTAAACCAATCATTAACTGGTGGTTTTTTTGGTCAATGTACATCATTCACCGAAGAAGCAGATGGAACTAAATCCTCAACTATCCGATAAAGCTCAGTACGATTTTCGACTGGTAGAAGCCGCACTGGCAGGCGAAGAAAAAGCGTTTGCCAAACTTATGGTCCGTTACAAGGATGCTATTTATTTTATGCTCCTGAAAATGGTCAATAACAAAAACGATGCTGAGGATCTGACCCTTGAAGCATTTGGCAAAGCTTTTAAAAATCTTCACCAGTACTCGCCCAATTATGCATTCAGTACCTGGTTATTTAAAATTGCCACCAACAACTGCATCGATTTTCTGAGAAAACGAAGAGGTGTTTATATTTCAATTGAGAATAATCATGAGAATGGTGATAATGATTCCCCGGTCAAACTTCGTTCAACAGAACCCAACCCGGAAGAAAAACTGATCCGGATTCAGAAGGCATTTCTAATGCGCAAAATTGTACACCGCTTAAAACCCAGATACCGCATTCTGGTCGAGCTTCGCTATTTTCGTGAGTTTTCGTACGAAGAAATTGCAAAAGAACTCAATTTACCCCTGGGAACCGTAAAAGCCCAACTTTTCAGGGCCCGCGAAATGCTCTTTAAAATGATCGAATCTACCGAGATTGACGAGCACGAATAATAGTTTAACCCATAATTACAGGATGGAAATCGTAACTAAATATTTTACTGCTCTTACCGATCAGCAACTGGATCAATTTGGCCGGTTAGGCTCCTTGTACGAGGAATGGAACTCCAAAATCAATGTCATTTCAAGAAAAGACATCGGGTATCTTTACGAACGGCATGTACTGCATTCGCTTGCTATTGCCAAAATTATTCAGTTCAGGCCCGGAACCACGGTTTTGGATGTCGGCACCGGTGGCGGATTTCCGGGTATTCCGCTGGCCATCCTCTTTCCTGAAACTTCATTTGTGCTCATTGACTCCATAGGGAAAAAAATAAAAGTTGCGGGTGAAGTCGCTTCTGCATTAAACCTGTTGAATGTGAAAGCCAAACAAATGCGTGCTGAAGATGTAAAAGATAAATTCGATTTTGTCGTAAGCCGCGCCGTTACAGCTTTCCCCAGCTTTGTAGATCTGGTCCGCTCCAAAGTGTCAGGTCAAAACATGAACGACTTGCCCAATGGAATACTTTACCTGAAAGGAGGCGATTTTGAGGAAGAAATCAGTCCATATAAACAGCACCTCAAAGTTTACAATCTTCAGAGCTTTTTCCAGGAAGAATTTTTTGAAACCAAAAGACTGATCCACATGACTTTAAAAAATAAGTAAAATAAAGATAAGTTTGGTTTGCAGGATATTAAAAAAGGACTATTTTTGCAGTCCGAATTAAAAACGAATACGATCATTTAAAAAGATACCGATGTAACGAGCCCTTGGGCGAGTTCCATATGGCATATAAAAAACAAATTACTGACATATGAAAAGGACATTTCAGCCATCAAACAGAAAAAGAAAAAATAAACACGGTTTCAGAGAGAGAATGTCAACTGTAGCAGGGCGTAAAGTAATAAAAGCCCGCCGTGCAAAAGGAAGAAAAAAACTGACCGTTTCTGACGAACCAAGTCACAAAAGATAAGCCGAAGACTTTCAGACTTCTAACAATATACAGAAGGTAAAGAATGAATTTTCTTTACCTTTTTGTGTTTATACTATTATCCAAAACGATACCGGATTTTAAACCGGAAAAATTTATATTTTTGATGTTGAAAAGTCATCGCAAAGACATGGAAGTAAAAGCTGTCAGAAAAAATGCAAAAAATCATCATTGACACTAATGTTCTTGTATCAGCATTAATACAACGCAGTTACCCCCAACCCAATGACCCTGAAAGAATTTTTTAAAAGCAAAACATTTAAGTACAACGCACTTGCTGTTGTGGTGATTACGATTTTCGTTATTGTACTGCTTATGCTTGCCCTCCGTATCTACACCGGCCACGGCGACTCCGTTGAAATACCCGATCTGAAAGGAAAAACAAGTCAGGAAGCAATAGCCTTACTGTATGATTTGGATCTCCGGTTTCAGATTCGTGATTCGGTTTACTCTCAGGAAATTGCCCCTGGTACTGTTCTCGACCAATTCCCTAAACCCGGAATGAAGGTAAAAGAGAACCGCACTATATTTGTTACTTTATGTGCTATAAGCCAGGAAATGATACCAATGCCCCAGCTAACCGATATTTCGTACCGGCAAGCCATCAACCTGATTGAAAGTTCGGGCCTGATTGCCGGAAATGTTGAATACAAACCTTCTGAATTTCCAAATCTCGTGCTTGAACAAAAGGCAAAAGGAATACCAGTTCAGGTAGGTGAGATGATTCCTAAAGGCACTGTGATTGACTTGGTTTTAGGAACCGACAGAAACGGGGAAACCAGCGAGGTGCCTACGCTGTTTGGCCGAAGTCTGGCCGAAGCCAAACTCACTTTGGGAGAAGCTTTCCTGAATATTGGTACAATTACCTACGACGAATCAGTACTTTACGAAATCCAGAAAACCAAAGCGATGATATTCAAACAAAGTCCGGACCCAACCGAAGTTTTTGAGGTGATTCACGGAACTCCAATAGATATCTGGCTGACCATCGATCCAACCAAACTTCAGGCAAAGCCAGACACTGTAACAATTGAAAACTCATTTTTCTAAATGATTGACGAAAACGAATTGACCTACGAATTTGATGATATTGAAGATGTTGAAGATATTGAAGACGGTATCCTGTTTGAACATTACAACCTGGTAGTTGACCCCGGACAAACTTTACTGCGCATTGATAAATTTTTATCCGACCGCCTGAAGAATGCCTCTCGTAGCCGTCTGCAGTCTGCTGCCGACGAAGGTAAAGTTCTGGTAAACAAACTGCCGGTAAAATCGAGCTACAAAGTAAAACCAGGCGACGAGATCTCCATCATGATGGATTATCCGCGCCGGGAGCTCAAAATCATTCCGGAGAATATTCCTTTAAACATTATTTACGAAGACGATTCGCTGATCGTACTCAACAAACCGGCAGGCCTGGTTGTGCATCCCGGACATGGAAATTATTCCGGCACCCTGGTTAATGCCCTGGCATGGCATTTTAAGGAATTACCGCTTTTTAATTCCGACGATCCGCGCCCCGGCCTCATCCATCGCATAGATAAAAATACATCGGGGTTGCTGGTAGTGGCAAAAACCACGGAAGCTAAAGTAAGCCTGTCGCTTCAGTTTTTCGAAAAAACAACCAAAAGGAGATATGTCGCGCTGGTGTGGGGCGATTTAAAGGAAAATGAAGGTACCATTACCGGTAACATCGGACGCAGCCTGAAAAACAGGCAGGTTTTCACTGTTTTTCCTGAAGGTGAACACGGCAAACCTGCAGTTACTCACTACAAGGTGATTGAACGTCTGGGTTACGTCAATCTGGTGGAATGCCGGCTCGAAACCGGACGCACCCATCAGATCAGGGTACACATGAAACACATTGGCCATCCGCTGTTTAATGACGACAATTATGGTGGCGACCAAATTTTAAGAGGAACTACATTTACCAAATACCGTCAATTTGTTGCCAACTGTTTTGCCATGATTCCCCGACAGGCATTGCATGCGCAAATGTTGGGTTTTGTGCATCCGGCAACCGGCGGGGAAATGATTTTTGAGTCGGAGCTTCCGGATGATTTGGCCAATGTAATTGTGAAATGGCGGAATTATTTGTCGAACCGTACAGCTCAGGAATAAAATCGTTCTTTTGGGCTAAAGCCCTCTGTTTGAGAAGTTTTTTCTGTCCGTCACATGAATGTGACGGCAAAGGATATCGCTCAATTTATTCGATGCAAAAATATCCTATGACGTTCGCTTCAGCGAACGGATAAAAGAATAACAGTACGGACGTCCGCGGTAAAACCTATATCAAAAAGAATTTTTTATTTCGGACGAAATAGAGAAATTCAAATTCAAAATATAAATGTATAAAGGCATAAACAATCCAACATGAAAAAAAATATTGCAGTTGTATTTGGCGGCGACTCGTCCGAATTTGTGGTTTCGGTGAAAAGCAGTATTAATGTTTACCAATCCATCGATTCCAATATTTATAACGTATGGAAAGTTCAGATGAAGGGATTGGACTGGGATGTTTTTGAGAACGAACAAATCATTGCACCCATTGATAAAGAAGATTTTTCATTTGTCAGAAACGGCGAAAAAATAAAATTCGATTTTGCATATATCACCATCCACGGAACTCCCGGTGAAGACGGTAAACTTCAGGGATATCTGGACATGGTGAAAATCCCCTATTCTACCTGCGGTGTTTATTCATCGGCCCTTACCTTCAATAAATATTTTTGCAGCAATTACCTTCGCAATTTCGATGTTCCTATAGCCAAATCATTACGGTTGTTTAAAGGCGACCTTGTGGATGCCGACCAATTGATCGAAACACTCGGATTACCCCTATTCGTGAAACCAAACGCAGGAGGATCAAGCTTCGGAGTAACCAAAGTGAAGGAAAAAGGACAGCTTCTTGAGGCTCTCGAATCAGCCATGAAAGAAAGTCACGATATACTGATCGAGCAGTTTATTGATGGAAAAGAATTTACCTGTGGGTTGGTCAAACTCTCCGATCAGGAACTGATTTTCCCGATTACCGAAGTGATCCCGCAAAACGAATTTTTCGATTTTGAGGCCAAATACACGGTCGGAAAGACCGACGAAATTACTCCTGCCCGCATTTCTCCTGAACTGACCCAAAAAGTTCAGCAACTTTCATCGCGCATTTACGATTTATGCGATTGCTCCGGAATTGTACGGATAGATTTTATCCTGAAAGATAATGAATTCTATTTTCTGGAAGTGAATACCACTCCTGGCATGACAGCCACCAGCTTTGTTCCCCAGCAAATTGCGGCCATGGACAGGAAATTGGGCGATATACTGGGATTAATAATCGAAGATAAATTGAAGTAAATTTTGTCAATAACTTGATACAATATAGACTATTTCGAAAGGATGAAAAAAATCGTAAGTTTGTTTCGGTATGACAAAAGAAGAGCACATAATCTATTGGGCAAAGCAAGTTGATGAAGATTTCGACTGTGCAAATGTTTTATACCAGGCAAATCATTTTGCCCAATCTCTGTTTTGGGCACATTTAGCGCTCGAAAAGATTACAAAAGCGCTTTGGATCAAGAAGAATGAAGGCAATACACCCCCTTTTGTTCATAATTTACTACGGTTTAGCAGAAACTAAACAGATGATACTATGCTTACAAGGGAAATTGCAATAAAGCAGGCAACTGATTTTATATTAGATTGCTTTAAATATGGAATAAGCATCGAAAAAGCAATCTTATTTGGTTCCGTTGCGAAGAACGAACAGAGAGAATATTCTGATATAGACATTGCATTAATATCAGATCAATTCACGAATAATTTTATATTGAACAACAAATTGACCTCCAAAATAAATATTCGGTTCCCTTTAATTGAAGTTCATCATTTTAACTCAGATTATTATAAAAAAGGTGATCCTTTTATAAATGAAATCAACGCCACTGGTTTTGAAGTAAAATGGCAATTCACTGAAATTCAATGAATTTAATGATGCACCCTGAAGATTATGGAACTAAACTATTGCACATAAACACAACTAATTTTGTTCAAAACTTAATATCCTGAAGGAGGCGATTCGGTCTCTTTTTTTTTAACTTTGAATCCCTGCAAAAATTTCGAGTGCAGAAAACCGAAATATCTGACTGACTGAATTCCTGAAACATGGCCGGAGAAAGAAAGAATTACCAGCAACAAGCAAAAATGACCATTGAGCAGATTAATGCCCAATACGGGAAAATTCCACCCCAGGCTGTTGAAGTGGAAGAAGCCGTACTTGGGGCCCTGATGCTCGAACGCGATGCCTACATCACGGTGGCTGACATCATTGACACTAAAAGTTTCTACAAAGAAGAACACCAAAAAATATTTGAGGTCATCAAATACTTGTCAACCCACGAAAAGCCGGTTGATTTGCTGATGGTGACCCAGGAACTGAAAAACAAAAACCTGCTCGACGAAGTGGGTGGCCCGCTCATGATCACCCAGTTAACTTCGAGGGTTGCTTCTGCTGCACACATCGAGTTTCACTCGCGTATCATCGCGCAAAAGTTCATTCAGCGCGAAATGATCCGGGTTTCGACCGAAATCCAGACGAAAGCTTACGACGATGCCATTGATGTGGACGACCTGATTGATTTTTCTGAAACAGCGCTTTTCCAGATTGCCGAAGGAAATATCAAGAGAGAAACCATCCCCATCAAAACGCTCCTGCGCGAAGCGGCTGTCCTGATTGAAGAAGCATCGAAACGGGACGACCATCTGAGTGGTGTACCAAGCGGGTTCGTGGTGATGGATCGCATTACATCCGGCTGGCAAAAAACCGACCTGATCATTGTTGCTGCACGGCCCTCGATGGGGAAAACAGCTTTCGTTTTATCCATGGCCCGGAACATGGCCGTTGAACACAAAGTACCTGTTGGGGTATTCTCGCTCGAAATGTCATCCATTCAGTTGGTTAACCGCTTGCTTTCTTCTGAAACAGAATTAGGTTCAGATAAAATCAAAAATGGCCGTTTGGTTGGTTGGGAATGGGACCATTTCCACCGGAAACTGGCTATCCTCGACGATGCGCCCCTGTTTATTGACGATACTCCTGCCCTGTCCATTTTCGAATTCAGGGCTAAATGCCGTAGGCTAAAATTACAGCATAACATCGGAGCGGTAATTGTTGATTACCTTCAGTTAATGACTGCCGGAACAGACAGCCGGGGAAGCCGCGAACAGGAAGTAAGTATGATCTCGCGTTCACTCAAGGCCATTGCCAAAGAGCTGGATATTCCGGTAATTGCCCTGTCGCAGTTGAACCGGTCGGTCGAATCGCGCGAAGGTAAACGCCCGCAGCTTTCCGACCTTCGTGAATCCGGCGCTATCGAGCAGGATGCCGACATCGTATTGTTTATCCACCGTCCGGAATATTACGGAATAACCGAAGACGAAGATGGTAACTCGCTCATCGGGATAGCCGAAATCATCATTGCCAAACACCGTAACGGGGCTGTTGGCGACGTGAGGCTCTCGTTTAAAAAGAGCCTTGCCAAATTCGCCGACATGGAAAATATCATTCCTGAAGAAATCGGTGGCGGTCAGTACGGGCAAAAATTGCAATCAAAGATGAATGTTGACTCGGGCGATTCGTACCGAAAGGGCGCCATTCCTGTCAATACTTCGTTCGACAACGATAAATTCAGCCATTATGAAAATTCAGGAGGTGAACATATCCCATTCTGACCGGCGATCAAAATGGACGCTGTTCCTGATTTTTCTCCTATTCTTCCAAACAGCCCATGCAGCCTTCATTCTCATCCCGATGGATGAAAAACAAGCTAACCATTTAAAGGCTTATGGCATTACTTACTGGACCCTCGAACAAGAAATTGAAGTAAAGTGGTTACTTAATTACCGCGGCGGAAGTTTTTTGGTTCAGCATCAGCAGGTGCTGGCAAGCGAGTGTTTGGTCCGTGGTGTCAGTTTCGAAACTTTAGCCGATGGTCAGGCCAATAATCTACTGGCTGATATTGCCCGCGAAGATGTCAATCAGGATGCGGTAAGCATGCAGAAAGCCCCGAAAATTGCGGTCTATTCACCTCCCAACAAACAACCCTGGGACGATGCCGTGACCTTGGTTTTAACTTATGCCGAAATCAAATTTGACGTGATTTACGACGAAGAAATCCTGAATGGCAAACTGAAGGATTACGACTGGCTTCACCTGCATCATGAAGATTTTACCGGCCAGTTTGGTAAATTTTTTCAGGCCTACCAACATGCTGTATGGTACCAGGAAGAAGTACGGATAAATAAAGAACTCGCACAAAAGATGGGTTTCATGAAGGTTTCTGAAATGAAACGCGTTATTGCCCGTGAGATTTATCAGTACATCAGCAATGGTGGGTTTCTTTTTGCCATGTGTGCTGCGACCGACACTTACGACATT
This sequence comes from Prolixibacteraceae bacterium, assembly GCA_003457135.1. Classification (GTDB taxonomy): domain Bacteria; phylum Bacteroidota; class Bacteroidia; order Bacteroidales; family Prolixibacteraceae; genus Aquipluma. The sequence goes on along the minus strand of DMSQ01000043.1, from coordinate 21,622 downwards.
ACCCGTGCTGCCGGTGAAACCGATATTTGCGAAGCGATGTTCGATGGCGATCCTGCCGATCCGTCCATGAACGACCACCTTGATTTCGGTCATACCCTGGCCTTTCAGAATTTCACTATCAACCGCAATCCATACGAATATAAATTCTCTGATATTGATGTTTCGACCAGCCGTAAGGTTCCACGCGAGCAGGATTATTTCACCCTGTTCCAGTTTTCGGCCAAATGGGACCCGGTGCCAACCATGTTATGCCAGAATCATGCAAACATGGTAAAGGGATTTATGGGCCAAACTACCGCTTACGACCGAAGTCTGGTGAAACCCAATGTTCTGGTGATGGGCGAAAACAAAGCGGCTGGCGAAGCGCGCTACATACATGGCGAACAGGGCAAAGGTTTCTGGACATTCTACGGGGGACATGATCCGGAAGATTTTCAGCATTTTGTGGGCGACCCGGCTACCGATCTGAATTTGCACCCCAACTCGCCCGGCTACCGGCTAATCCTGAATAATGTTTTGTTTCCGGCAGCCAAGAAAAAGAAACAAAAAACGTAAGCCTTAAAATTCCTGCCCTAATGAATGCCCAATATACTTTTTGTATGGTTCCCGGAAAAACCAAAGCAAAAGCTGTTGACAACACGTTAAATGGCAAAATTTCCGAAATCTATCCTTCAACAATTTTAAGAAAGCACCCCAATACAAGTTTGTTCCTTGATGAAAGTATCGTCCTGCATACCGATTTGTTGGATCCTTCAGGCAAGCTGGCACTAACTATAACCAGCAATTCAATGGTGGCGTCAGGTCAAAAAAAACAGGTAATACAGGAAATTCCGGTAAAGATGCCATCTCTATTTCAGGGAATGGTGGCAGAAAGATTGAGTGAGAGGTTAATATCGTAAGAAGCGTTAAAATTGTTTAAATATTTTGAGGTGAATAAAACATTCCCTAAGTTTGAGTTACTTAAAATCTTGATTTTGTGAAATTCAGGAGCCGGATAAATTAACATTATTGGGAACGGATGCAGGCACTCAATTTTACTCACAAACATAAAATATAATGAAAAGACGAACATTTGTTAAATCCGTTGCCGCAACCGGTGCCGGACTGATAATCCTTCCGGGGGGTATCCTTTCAGGACAAAACCCAAGTGATAAACTAAACATTGCCCTGATCGGGGCACATGGCCGGGGCAGTCAGCATTACCGGGTATTAGACACCCAAAACATTGTAGCAATATGTGATGTGCACGCTGACAATATGGCATTGGCTGCGAAACATTATCCCAATGCAAAACAGTACACCGACTGGCGGAAGTGCCTTGAACAAAAGGATTTAGATGCGGTATTCATATGTACGCCCGATCACCACCATGCTTTTATCTCTATCTGGGCCATGAACCGGGGACTGCATGTTTTTTGTGAAAAACCGCTTGGAGAATCTGTTCATGAGGCACGTGAAGTGCGCAAAGTTTACCTGGCAAATAAGAATAAGCTTGCTACACAGCATGGTACACAACGTCACGCCCATGAGAATTTTGACCGTGTCTCGGAATTAGTCCGTGGTGGCGCTGTTGGTGAATTGAAGGAGGCTATTGCATGGGGTAACCGCACCCATAAAGTTACCGGTTATCTTCCTGCGGCAGGTCCCGCACCAAAAACAATCGACTGGGAACAGTGGATCGGTCCGGTTCAGATGCATCCCTTTAATCCGGGTTATTTCGGAGCAAGCCCCGGAGCCGGCTGTCTGCTGTGGAACATGTTCCATGATTTCGGAAGCTGGCAGATCGGAGATATGGGCAGTCATACGATGGATCTTGCCTGGAACGCAATAGATGCCGGGCAGCCAACAAGTGCTATGGCAGAAGGAGATCCATACCATCCTGAGGTCGTCGCATCAGATCTTCATACCAAATTTAACTTTCCTGCAAACAATTGGAGGGGACCTATTACAGTTGAATGGTATCAGGGGACATTAAAACCAGAATCACCACATCCAGCCGTTGACATCAGCAAAATCGGTCACGGAGCAATGTTCAAAGGGACTAAAGGAACTCTTGTTGCTGACTTCACTACCCGTTTGCTTATTCCCGCACGTGCCGGAGCAGATATGACCTATTACAAGGCTCCGGGCAGCAATCAGGTTGCACCTGCTCTCGGGGATTTCGTGGAGCAATGGTTCAAGGCCTGCAAAGGTGACCTTAAGACCGACTGTGATTTTGATTACGCAGGTCGTATGATAGAAACACTTATGCTTGGGCTGGTTGCTCACAGAGCAGGTAAAGAATTGACCTACGATCCTGTTGCAGGACAGATTACCAATGATTCAGCAGCTAACAGCTACCTTCAAAAGGAATATCGCAAGGGATGGGTGCTTAACGGATAAAACTTAACCCACATTGCAGCTATCCATCCATAACAATCTGACATTGTGGATTTTCATTTTTTAAAATTTCGCCAGTGTGCCACACGGATTTTTTTCGGGGTAGTGGTATTTGCCGATATTTTAGCTTGTTGCAAATTAGTTGGACTTCTACAGTTGGCTCACTGCATTGCCTGATTTGTATGGTATCGCCTTTTGTGTTTTCGATGGTTGTTGTGACCATTTTCTGGGTGTTCATTATCCGGACGATCTCGCTCCAGCCGTGGTTGATGCCCTGAAGTTTCAACTGGTAACGAATGGTTGAAACGAGCCAGTAGGCCAACAAGCCCAAGTGAAGATGCGCCATGGATGCTTCATCTGTTTTGTGATAGACCGGACGCAGATCCAGGTCTGTTTTGAGTACCCGGAATGTATTCTATTTCGCGGATCAGGTTGTAGATCATCCAAAGTGTTTTTTCTTCTTTGCCGTTCAACGATGTCCGGAGAAAATAAATGCCCGCTTTTTCATCCATGGTTATCCCTGCTTTTTTCTCGAAACCCAGGCTGGTGGCCGTACCTTTGCCATTGTCAGAAACGGTGATCTCATAGTACTGGTGGGTGGAGGAGTATATTTCTTTCAACCGCCCGATGCGCTCCCATACTTTGTCTGTTTTCTTGGTCCCGCCTTTGCTGGCTATCCCTTTTTGTATCACACGCAGTCCTTCTTCGAAACGCTTAGAGAACTGATCGTTCATGCTTTTTTCTTTCAGCGCTTTGGCTTCACTTTTTACCCATAGATAATTGTCAGTATCATTTTCAACCCTGACATTGAGCAGCTCGATGGGCTGGTTCTTCTTGTCGAAGATTTGTACCGGACGGCTATCGGTATCTGCCTTGTAATCCTTCAGGCTTGAACGCGAAACACATAGGTAATCGTATTTTTCGTCCTTCAGGAACTGGATATTTTCTTCGGTTGCAATACCGGCATCCATCACAATGATCGGTTTCACGCTGATATAGCCAATCCTCCGGTTCAGTGCGGTGATCATGGTTTTCAAGGTAGAACAATCCGAGGTGTTGCCCTCGAAAATGTCGGAATACTTCAAAAAACCTTCGCTGTTGATAATCACTGCCAAAACGATCAGCTTGGCATCACTGCGCTTTTCTTTGCTGCGCCCAAATTTGGCCATTTTGCTATTCTTCATCCGGCCTTCAAAATAGGTGTTGGTAAGGTCGTACAAAATGATTTTGTCTTGTAGGTTGAACAGTTCGTTGGTACACCTGGACAAGTGCTTTTCAAGTCCCGGTTTCTCCTGGTACAATTTCTTCGAGATCTCGTACAGCTTGTCTTTGGTCACCTTTTCAATATCATAGCCTGTCAGTTCGCATACCGCCGAGTTTTCCTTGATCCAGGACACTGTCTTGAGTTCCGATACCGGGTAAACTGTCCGGCTGATGATATGGGTGGCTGCCAGGTTGACCTGCTCATCGTCCCATCCTATTGTTTTCAGATAATGGTCTATTCCAAGCTGGCGTAGTGCCTGATAACAAAGCGATTCTGCCCCAACTTCACGAATGTTCCTGTTCTTCAGGGTATTGAGCTTGACCGTATCAATATCATCGCTGACATCAGAAGCCCTGTCAATTTTCTTTTTATGTTTCAGTTCTCCATAGTAATGCTGTGCCAGTTGCTCAACTTTTTCTTCTTTGCAGCTAAAAAGTGTTGGCTTTCCTTTGATCAGTTCGTTCAGCCGTTCCAGAAACAGAACTTTCTGATCAAAGTTGGGCAGTTCAGGTAATCGGCCAAGTCCCAAAACCATTCGTTGGCGCACAAACCCATGCTCATCGCGGCAACTTTCGCTCAACCGAAAATAGGTATGGGTGGTCTTTTCTGTCTGGCAATATTTCCTGATTGTCTTGATGTACATACTGCCAAAGATCAACCTTAATCTGCTAATATCCAAATGCTTGGAAGTCCACACAATCGACTATTTTCAAATCCACAAAAAACCTGTACCTGATTATCAGTGTGTTAAAAATTCATTGTAATGAAAATAGCCCGAAAAAAGTGGATATTAGCTGAAATTTAACTAAAATGGGTACTTTTAGCTGCAATGTGGGTGAAAAATAGATTGAACCAGGTAACCATTCGATTAGCCCATCTAAAAGAATTTTACTAAATTTATCCCTGAAATATTTCTGATTTTGTTCTTTCCGGATGGCTGAAACAGGCAAAAATCGCAATTTGGTTCAATTGCTTCAAAAAGGAAATGTTGCGGCATTTGATTCACTTTTTGAGGTTTACAGCCCAAAGTTATTCGGCTTTGCCCTGAAATATTTTAAAAACGAAACTGATGCTGAAGAATTGGTTCAGGAAGTTTTTGTAAAAGTCTGGGAAAACAGGGCAACTCTTAAATCTGAACTATCTTTCAAATCCTACCTTTTCACCATTGCCTTGAACCAGATCAGGAAACATTTTAATAAAAAAGCCACTTCACTTCGTTATCTCGATAGTTTACAATACGATCCTGAATTTTCAGATCAGGTAGCAAACGATGATTACGAAACCACCCTGCGTCAGATTTACCTGATCCTCGATCAAATGCCCGAACGACGCCGCGAAATATTCCAGAAAAGCAAACTGGAAGGCAAAAGCTCCAAAGAAGTTGCATTAGAACTAAATATTTCGCCCGGCACGGTTGATAATCAGGTTTCGGAAGCTCTCCGGTTCATTCGCTCCCGGTTAAAAACTGAAAACCTTTCTTTGTTGCTTTTTGCCGTTTTGTTTATTTACCCATCCGTCAGCTGAAGCTGACGGCAAAGAATATCATCGCAATTAATGTGTATTTTGAATATTTTGATGATTGTCTTTATGAAATCTTGCTGAAATCTTTCTTCAACGCTCTATCCTTTGCCGTCACATTTATGTGACGGACATAAATCAAAAATCTTTAAAATTAGTTCAAAAACACCCATGAGAAAATCCATCTCAACTGATATAAGTTCTGAAATAAATAAAATACGGCGCTTTAGTTTCTGAAATAAAAAGAATTGTGCAACTTAATACGATGAAGCAGAATATCCAACATCTTATCCAAAAATTCACGGAAGGCCAACTCAGCCTGAAAGAACACATTGAACTTGCAGACCAACTGGCCGATGAGCAAAACCTCACAGCCGAAGTAGTTCTGAATCAGGACTGGCAGGAAAAGCTGCTATCTGAAATCAATCCCGATCATGATTTAAAACCGATTCTCGATCGGGTTCACCATCAAATCAGGCTGAATGAAGAAGCAGGCAGCCAACGACTCAACTGGTGGTTAAGCTTCCAGCGTATAGCTGCAATCTTGATTTTTCCACTTTTGCTGAGCTTTTTGGCCTACTTCTACTGGCCAAGCAAACCTGCAGTTATCCCGGTGTCGTATGCCGAAATCCAGTGCCCAATGGGAGTTCGCACCAAATTTCAGCTTCCCGACGGATCAACAGGATTCCTTAACAGCGGATCGCGATTGAAATATCCGGTTCAATTTATCGGAGAACGAAAAGTAGAACTTTCGGGCGAAGCATTTTTTAATGTCGTACACAACAAGGAAATTCCGTTTCATGTAAATACCCGCAATCTCGATATCAAGGTATTGGGTACCACCTTTAACGTAATTGCCAATGAAGATGAGACAACTGAAGAAATTGTCTTGCAGACCGGGAAAGTTGATGTCTCAACTTTGACAGGGAAAAAACTTGCCATATTAAAACCCAACGAACAAATCAGGCTTGACATTGAGAAACAAACTTTTGTTAAAAATGAAGTTGAGGCCTCACAATACACCACATGGAAAGAAGGCAAACTGGTATTCCGGAACGAAAACATGCAACAGGTGGCGCAACGCTTAAGCCGCTGGTACAATGCAGAAGTAGTTGTTGACGACCGTTTGCTCGACAATTATTCATTCCATGCAACATTTATGGATGAACCACTGGACGAGGTTCTAAAACTGCTTTCGATTACAACTCCATTAAGCTTCAAGGAAGAAAAAAGAGCCAGCAATGCGGATGGGATATTTCAGAAACGGAAGATTATTCTCCGGATAAACCAATCAAAGATTAATCATTTCAAATAAAAAAAACAGGAAAGTGTTCGTACCACTCTCCTGTCAAAATCAAGTAGTACAAACGCTCTATTAATTGTTTAACCACTTAATGATTCAAATTTATGAAAAAAAAACGAATCCGGGTGCCGGAAAATCTCCGTGTGCTCTTTAAACTCTGGAAAATTATGCGCCTAAGTGTATTTTTTTTACTGCTATTTGTTGCACAAACCTTTGCAACAGTAACTTACTCACAGCAAACCCGACTAACATTAAAAATGCAGGATGCGAAAGTGATTGATGTACTGAGCAAAATTGAAGACGAAAGTGAATTTTTCTTTCTGTTCAATCAAAAACTGGTGGATGTCGAACGTCAGGTGAATGTTGATGTTAAGAATGAAAGTATCGACAAAATTCTATCCCGAATTTTCGAAAACACCAATGTCAGCTATCTGGTAAAAGACCGGCAAATTATTTTAACTACGGCCAATCCGGAAATGGGTGTTATTCAGCAGCAAAAAACAGTTTCCGGAAAAGTTACCGATAGCACCGGTGCAGGCTTACCTGGTGTTTCGATTATAGTAAAAGGAACCACTACCGGAACAATTTCTGATCCAAACGGAAACTACAAACTTTCGAATATTCCTGAAGATGCCACTTTGCAATTTTCATTTGTTGGAATGAAAAGAAAGGATATTGTTGTTGGCGGGAAAACGAACATCAATGTTATACTTGCTGAAGAGACGATTGGTATAGATGAAGTTGTTGCAATTGGATATGGAACCGTGAAAAAAAGTGATTTAACAGGATCTGTTGCTATCGTAAAAGCAGAAAGATTGAGCACAATACCTGTCGCAAGCATCGGAGAAGCTCTTCAGGGCCAGGCTGCCGGTGTTCAGATAATTTCATCAGGGGTTCCAGGAACCGACCCAACTTTCAGCATCAGAGGGATCGGAACAATCAATGAGAATAGACCCCTTTATGTTATTGATGGCATACCGGTTTCTATGGGTCTCAATCAATTAAACATGAATGACGTTGAATCAATTCAAATTTTAAAAGATGCTTCTGCTACCGCTATTTACGGATCACGTGGGGCAAATGGAGTAATTATTATTACAACTAAAAGAGGGAAGGCAGGACAGGGACAATTAAACTTTAATTATTATTCCGGATTTCAGGAAGCCACAAAAGTGGTGAAGGAGTTGAATGCTTCACAATTTGCTGTTTTGCATAATGAAATAATGGGAAATGCAGGTTTGACTAAGAATCCTGCTTTTGCGAATCCTGAATCGCTTGGTGCCGGGACTGACTGGCTTGATGCTTTATACCGAACTGCATCCATGAAGAATTATTCTTTCTCTTACTCTGGAAATCATGAAAAAACAAATTATTATGTTTCCGGAAATGTTTTTGACCAGGAAGGGATTGTGATAAATACCGGTTTCACCCGTTATACGATTCAATTAAATACAGATACTAAGATTTCTGAAAGAATTCGGTTTGGGAATAATCTAACTTTAGAGCATGATCTGAAAAAAAGTGGAAATTACAATATCCAGAATACGATGTTAGCCTTGCCGACTCAACCTATATTCAGGAGCGAAGGTTCTTATTCAGGTCCTCTAGGCCAACCTATATGGAATGGGGACATTGTGAATCCTATTGGACTGGCTAAAACGGTTGAAAATTCTACAAAAGGTTATAATTTATTGGGATCAGTTTATGGTGAGGTAGAAATCATAGAAGCGCTTAAATTTCGAAGTTCGTTAGGACTTCAAGCAAATTTTGGGGATGATCGTATCTGGTCACCTGCATATAAATGGGATGCCAGCATCGATGAAAGTTCCAGTTTGTATCATCAATCAGGAAAATCCATAACATGGCTTTGGGATAATACTCTGACCTATGATAAAAATTTTGGGATCAATCATCATTTAACCTTAATGGCAGGGACTAGTGCTCAGGAAAATCGATATGATTTTATAAACGGCTCATCTGAAAATTTTCAATCAGATGAAACACAACAACTTTCGAATGCAACTAACATTCTGACTTTGAATGGTAATGGTGCTGAATGGTCACTTATGTCTTATATAGGCCGTGCAAACTATAACTATGCAGATAAATACCTTTTGACAGCCACTATTCGACGAGATGGTTCTTCCCGTTTTGGTGAAGGGAATAGATGGGGTTGGTTTCCTTCAGGGTCTTTCGCATGGCGTATTTCCAAAGAGAAATTCTTTGAAAACATACACTTTATGGATGATCTGAAACTGCGGATTGGATACGGAGTTACAGGTAACCAGGAGATTGGAAACTACTCGTTTGCCTCAGTACTTGAAACATATCAATACAATTTTAATGGGAAACCGGTTAGTGCAATCGTTCCTAATGTAATGCCCAATCCAAATGTGCAATGGGAAAACCAAAAACAGGCTAATATCGGCATTGACTTATCATTTCTTAAAAACAGAGTAAATCTTACTGTCGACGGATATGTTAAAAATACTGAAAAGATGTTGGTTCCAATGTCCGTTCCGGTAACATCCGGCTATTCTGATCAAGATGTATCCTATACCAATGCCGGAAAACTTCGGAACAGAGGTCTGGAAATATCAGCACAAACCAGAAATCTTACTGGTGCTTTTATATGGAATACAAGTTTCAATGTTTCCTTGAACCAAAATAAAATTATAAGCCTAAATGATTCAATACCTATTTCACGAGGACGTCTCGGAGAAAATTATAATCTTGTTTTACTTCAGGCCGGACAACCTGTAAATGAATTTTACGGTTTTGTTACTGACGGAATATTTCAAACGCAGAAAGAAGTTGATGATCACGCCACCCAGGTGGCAGGTAATGATCAGTATAACAGGACTTCTGCCGGGGATGTCCGTTTTAAAGACTTGAATAATGATGGTGTAATTGATGACAAAGACCGTACTTTCATCGGAAATCCCAGTCCGAAATGCTTTTTTGCTATGACAAACACTTTTGCCTACAAAGGTTTTGATCTGAGTATTTTTCTTCAAGGTATAGTTGGCAATAAAATAGTTAATGCTAACCGAATTTGGAGTGAAGCTATGTCAGTTGCACAAAATCAGACCACAGAAACATTGAAACGCTGGACCGGAGAAGGGACAAGCAATACCGTCCCCCGCGCCATATATAATGATCCAAACAATAATGAGCGGTTTTCCGACAGATATATTGAAAGTGGTTCATACCTGAGAATTAAGAATGTGACATTTGGATATACCTTCCCTGAAATGCTTATTAAAAAAATCAACAGCTCTAAAATCAGAATATATGTTTCTGTCCAAAACCTCCAGACTTTCTCCAAATACAAAGGTTTTGATCCGGAAGTGGCTCAGGATGGTATTGATAATAATCTTTATCCCGTAGCACGAACAATTAGTTGTGGAGTTAATCTTAATTTTTAATTGAATAAAATCTGAATATATGAAAATCAATAAATATATATCGGTTATATTGCTTACTGTATTATTTTTCAGTTGCAGTGAAGATTTTTTAGTAAAGGCTCCCATGGATTCGGTGAATACGGCCAATTTCTGGCAAACAGAATCGGATGCGATTGCAGCAATCAACGGAGCCTATCAACCTTTGCAAAGTTATAGACTATATAATTTGCGAATGTGGTGCAGCGATATTTTTGCGGGAAATAGTATCGTAGGTGCCGCAGGAGGATCTGATGGTATCGAAACACAAAACCTGGCAAATTTTGTAACTGCTACTGATAATCAAGGAGTTCTCGACATGTGGCGTGGTCCATGGCCAGGTATTCTGCGATGCAACCTCGTATTGAAGAATGTCCCAGGTATGAATCTGGATGAGAATATTAAAAAAAGGATTCTGGGCGAAGCTTATTTTTTGAGAGCACATTATTATTTTATCCTGGTTCAATATTTCGGTGATATTCCGCTAATAACTGAACCACAAAACCCAAATGATAATTTGTTGGTTCCCAGAATCTCCAAAGATGAAGTATATAAACAGATCATCTCCGACTTTGAGAATGCGATTGATTTGCTTCCATCAGCCAGGGAATATTCCGGTACAGACATTGGACGTGCCTCGAAAGGCTCAGCCGAAGGCATGCTTGCAAAAGTTTTTCTGACATTAAGTAGTCTCAATGCTGAAAACAATTGGCAGCGTGTGGTTGATTTATGCAATTCAGTTGCGAGTTTAGGCCATACCCTGAATCCTGATTATGCCAACAACTTCGATCCTCTCAATAAAAATACGGCTGAATCACTTTTTGAAATACAATATTCGGGCAGTACAACTTATGACTTTGGATCTTATGAGAATCAAGCTTCCTACGTGAGTACATTTATCGGACCCCGGGGGGCCAATATGGTCGCTGGCGGTTACGGATGGAATCAGCCAACACAGGAATTTGTCAATGCTTATGAAGTGGGTGATCTTCGAAAAGACAAAACCATTCTTTATGATGGTTGTCCGCCTTTTGATGGCAAGGAATATTCCAGTTCGTATTCTATTTCAGGATTTAACCTACGGAAATTTTTGGTTCCAAAATCAATTGCATCTGCTTATAATAACAATCCTTCTAATTTTCCAGTGCTAAGGTATGCCGATGTTTTGCTTATGAAAGCGGAGGCGCTGAATGAACTTGGTAAATCTTCCCAGGCGGAGAATGCCCTTAATGAAGTAAGGGCACGTGCTGGGCTTGGGTCTGTTATTGGACTGTCAAAAGATAATTTTCGGGAAAAAGTTTTGCATGAGCGTCGAATGGAACTGGCATTCGAAGGACAACGCTGGTTCGACCTGATCCGAATTAATAAGGGACAATATGCTATTGATTTTCTGCATTCTATCGGGAAATCTAACATGAATCAAAAATTTCTCTTATTGCCGATTCCCCAGATGGAAATTGATAAAAATCCAAATCTTTCGCAAAATCCGGGTTATTAATCTTATGTATATCTTCTAATGAATTATTAAATGAAAAAAATGAAAATAGCAAATAATATATCGAGCAATTTTAGAGGGAGTTCTTTGTGGAAATCAAGAATCCTTTATCCGTTTCTCTTATCTTTTACGATGATGTTCTACCTGATCTCGTGTGAAAGTTATGAAAATAACATGATTTCACTGGCAGGTCCGCTGAGCCTTTCAACTACTAATTCGGAAATAACATTAAATGAAAAAAATGCCGGAAATACGGCTTTAACTTTTCATTGGACAACAGGAACGAATGGCGGGGCAGGTTCATCTATCTCTTATCGGCTTCAGGTTGACAAAAAAGGTAATAATTTCTCAACGAAAGCAATAAGCTTCGATTTGGGGAAAGCCGTTTACACCAAGAGTTTGACAGTGGTTGAATTGAACGACAAGTTACTCAAGCATTGGTCTTTTGATCCCGAAGTTAAAGGTAATTTGGAGGCAAGGGTAATTGCAACTATTCATTCAACACCTGAACAACAGGATATTTCAGATGTTGTAACAATTGCGGTAGTTCCTTACCTGCCGGTCTCAACCAAACTTTATTTGATTGGTGATGCTACCCGGACAGGCTGGGATTTGAACAATGCCACAGAACTTACTCCTTTTGTTGAAAGTGCTGCCACTTTTATATATAAGGGAGCTTTTTCTAAAGGAGAATTTTCATTTATAACTACCCTGGGGCAGCAATTACCTGCTTATGGAAAAGGAACGGTTGACGGACAACTTGTTTATCAATCAAAAGATCCTTCCTCTGTAACCAAGTTCCAAATTACTGAGCCTGGAACGTATAAAATTTCATTAAACCTGCTTGACCTTGCCATCTCTATCAGTAAATGGGATGAACCTGCTTATTCGCAAATTTTCATCGTTGGTCCTGCATCTCCAAATGGATGGGATATTACCAATGCAACAGAGTTGGTTCAGGATAATGATAATCCTTTCATTTTTACCTATACGGGAGTAATGAATAAAGGAGAATTTAAATTCCCGGTAAACCGAAATGGCGATTGGGGTCAGGACATGTATATGAAAGTCGATGATACTCACATGTATGTACATCATGGGGGAGATCCGGATGATAATAAATGGGTAAATAAAAAGAAAGGATACTACAAAGTGACCCTGAACCTTAAAGATCTCACAATGAAAATGGAACAGACAAAACTTTATTTTGTTGGAAGTGCCACACCTGTGAAATGGGATATTACCAGCGCTATCGAAATGGTAGAAGATGCCACAGATGGATGCATCTTCACATATTCCGGACCAATGACCGCAGGTGAATTTAAATTTCCTGTAAACCGGAATTCAGATTGGGCCCAGGATATGTACATGAAAATAGATAATACTCATATGTATTTACATCTTGGAGGAGATGAGGATGACAATAAGTGGGTACTTACAGAGGCTGGAAATTACGTAATCACCGCCAATATTGAATTGTTAACCGTTACTATTCTTAAACAATAGAATCCAATAACTAATCTAAGAGCTGGCTGGAAAATTTGTCAGCCAGCTCTCTAATTTAATCTCCTTTTTATGCTAAAATATTTTATTGTATTACTCCTATTAGGGGTATATGTAACCAGCTGTGCCAAATCCGATTCGAAAATAAATAAATATTCCGATCCGAAATCAGTTGAAATAATGAATATTGCAACAGATAAAGCCTGTTATTCTCCAGGCGATCATGTTATTTTTAAAATTGATGAAAGTTTACCTGCAACAGTGTCCGTAAGGTACAGGCATTTAAACGAAACAATAAAAGAAGAAGCACTTTCCGATACGAGCTGGAGCTGGAAAGTTCCTGCAACTGACTATACCGGGTATTTAATTGATCTGTATGAGAAAAAAGATGATGGGGAAGAAAAAATATACGGAAGTATTGCTGTTGACGTTTCTTCCGATTGGTCTCGCTTTCCAAGATACGGTTTTCTTTCTGACTTTGGTCAGATGAACTCTAAGGCTGCCGATGCAATTGTTAAAGATTTAAACCGGTATCATATCAATGGAATCCAGTTTTACGATTGCCAGTACGATCACCATCGTCCACTTGCAGGTACTCCTGAAAAACCGGATTCGTTTTGGATTGAAATTGGCAGCCGTGACACCTATCTGTCAACCATAAAAAAGTATATTGATGCAGCCCATAGTTATAAAATGGAGGCCATGTTCTATAACCTTGCATACGGGGCTTTAAAAGATGCCAAAACAGATGGAGTGTCCGATCAATGGTATCTTTATACCGACAGATTGCATACAATAAAAGAAATGTTTGATCTCGACAATCCGCCGTTTAAAAGCGACATTTGGCTGGTCGATCCTTCCAATCCTGAATGGCAGCAATATATTGCAGATAAATCAAAAGATTTTTTAAAGGTTTTTGATTTTGACGGTTATCATATCGACCAGTTGGGAAACAGGGATAAAAATCTGTATGCTTATGATGGGGCTCCTGTCGATCTGTCAGTTAAATTTGAGTCATTTATTCAGGCAATGAACACGGCTTTGCCTGGTAAAAAATTAGTCATGAACGCAGTAAACCAATACGGACAGAGGGGTATTGCCGACTCCCCCGTTGATTTTTTGTACACGGAAGTTTGGGATCCGAATAATACTTATAAGGATCTAGCTTCCATTATTACCGATAACGATTCCTTTAGCAATGGAGAGAAAAAGAGTGTGTTGACAGCTTATATGAATTATGATCTGGCAAAAGCTACTGGTTTTTTCAATACTCCTGGAGTACTGCTTACCGATGCGGTGATTTTTGCTTTTGGTGGCGCTCACCTGGAACTGGGCGAACATATGTTATGCCAGCCCTATTTCCCAAATAACAATTTAAAAATGCGAGCCGATCTGAAAGAAGCGCTGGTACATTACTATGATTTTATGGTGGCTTACCAGAACCTTCTTCGCGATGGAGGAACGTTTAATTCGCCACAACTTAACTCGGCCGATACGCAGATCGAACTGAACAACTGGCCTCCGCAGCTGAATAAAGTGTCCGTCGCAGGCAAAAGTATGGGAAATAAACAGGTGATTCATCTGATCAATTTCTCTAATGCCGTAACTATGAACTGGAACGATGCCATCGGGACACAGACGCTTCCTAAAACTGTGGAAAACTTCAAGCTGGATTTTACGACGCCCAGAACAGTAAAGAAAATCTGGATGGCTTCGCCTGATTACAATCTGGGATTAGCCACTGAAATCGGTTTTTCCCAATCGGGAAGCAAGGTTTCGTTTACTCTTCCATGGCTGCAGTACTGGGACATGATTGTGGTGGAGTACTAGGGTTATACTTTTTACTCACCTTTCCTCCGGTGAGTATATTGTAGATACCTTTCGTAGGAATATTAATTGACTAAATCGGATCTGCCAAAACATTAATCATGAATAAATCAATCCTTACCTTCTCTGTGTTGACGCTGCTTGCAGTTTCATGCGGACAGAAAAACAAATCCTTTTACGAATCAGATCATTTCCGTGTTTTAAACGATCGGGTTGAGCAGGGTGAATTCATTGCGAAAGCTGTTTCTGATAAAGAGATGACTTCCAACTATCAAAGCAACAGCTATTTCAGTTCGGTCATTCAATTCAAATTCAGTATCAACGGGAAAGATAATGAGTTGGGGTACAATATCAATCACAATGCCAATATTTTCGCGCATAATGATCAGCCGGTTGTTATTGATGTTGTGTTTGGAAAGCGGCTGGAACTCCTGAAAGGAAAAGAAAAGGAGCAGAATTTGCCGCAAAATACAAATTAAGTTTCAGCTTGATTTCAGCAGGGTATTGAAATCCTTTAAAGAGAAGGGATTTTACGAAGATGCGCATGGCGAGAAAATTTATAAACAGGATTTTAAAGGCGTTTTTATTGCCGGAAACTCATTCCCGCTGAACTTGGATTTCGAAAATCTGACCAATAACGAACAACTGAAACTGAAAGATACTGACGGCGATGGCATTTACGAAGCCGAACTGGTTTTCAATGCCTACGATCCGGCGGTACATGTATCTGCGGAGTGAAAATTGAAGAATGATATTTCGAAATACCCTGTCTTCAGGAGTGAATCTCTTTTTTAAATACCATATACAACGTATCGCTCGACGAGCTTCGAATGGACATTGAAGCCGACAGTACTTTCCGTACCAGTGTGAAATGGGCTGGAGTATGGACGCGTGATGTGAGTTACAGCATTACTGGCGCTGGCTTTTCTCGAACCAGAAATTGCCAAAATCAGTCTGATGAAAAAGGTGAAAAACGGACACATTATTCAGGATACCGGAACCGGCGGAGCCTGGCCCGTCTCGAGCAACCGGGTGGTTTGGGCGATGGCGGCCTGGGAAATTTACACCTATACGGGCGACCGCAACTGGCTTGAATCCTGCTCATACGGATTTGCTATACCAATAGCTGGTGCAATCGGCAATCTTTAGTCAGGGATTTGAATTCCCTTTTGACATCAATGAAAGCACCAATCACAGGTTGATTGGAAGTTTAGTTCGATCACCCCTTTGTTAGCAATAGCAAGGGGGTTTTTAAATGGATATAAGTTTTTGAAAGTATTTTGAACCTTTATAAGCCCCATACCAGAAATCAAACTGAAGTATTATTAAAATTGTCAAAGTTGATTCCGAATTGAGCAAAAGCGCCTGCAAAATAGATCGGCAGGAATACAATCTTTTCACTTTCCAGGACACCCGTCTGACCGGCATGAAAAACAACAGACCAGGAAGGCTGGTATGTTTCGCGGTAGAGATGCAAACTTCGGAGTTTCCCGGAAGGTCCGTCTTTAACTTCAACGGGATAAATCATTCCTTCAAAAATCACTAAATAATCAATTTCGGCATTGCTGTTTTTGGCATCCCGCGACCAGTAATAAAGTTGGTTATTGGTTGCTGTGGCAAACTACTGACCAACAAATTGTTCGGCAAGCTGTCCCCGGTAAATTGTATGCGAAAACATTTTATAAATCTGGACGCCAACAAATGAAAACTTTGCAATTTTAACATCGCTTTAGAAACTAACCCCGAAACAGTGAGCATAAAACAGTAACCTTTCTAATTCTTCAGACATCCGATGGGAACTACTAAAACACCATCATTACGACGATAAGCATATTGACCTCCGGTTATTACCATTAAGAATGAAACTTGTCCCATTTTGTCTTCATCAATCAAATCTTCCACCACAAAAATTCTTCGCAACGCATTTCAATTTTCTACTTCCTGATTTGGCAGCATTTTACTTCCCGATTTGGCAATAAATTACTTCCTGATTTGGTATTCCACTTGTGATTAAATATTCACACTATTTACAACAGAATTACCACTTATTTTTACCTGGGAATCGTTTGCACCAAAAAACCACGGTCGCCGATCATTTTTGCTTTGTTCCGCCTGTTTTGACCATGCTCCTTTGGATATGCGCTAAAGGACAGCAATCGTTGGAGCTGATTTGTATCCAATACAACATTCACTAAATTAACAAAATCAAAAGTAGATCAGAGATTAGAGTTGCCCTTATACTTTTTCAAGCAAAAGTTTTTTTTTGTAACAGATTTTTCTTTCTAAGAGCTTAATTTCAATCTTTCTCGTTTTGTCAACCTTTCTTTTTCCCTACTTTTACAAAAAATGATTTCCCATGAGAAACCGTATTCTCACATTCAGCTTATTCCTTATTCTAGCAACTGGTACTTCAGGAGTTTTTGCCTGCACCAACCTGTTTGTAACCAAAAGAGCCAGCAGCGATGGTTCTGTGATGATTACCTACGCGGCCGATTCGCATACCCGCTACGGGACAATTGCTTTTTATCCGGCAGCCGACCATCAACCAGCAGATTTGTGCGAAGTTTTTCATCACGAAAATGGCAAGTTGCTCGGAACCATTCCTGAAATTTCACATTCCTATTCCATCATTCAGTTTATGAACGAGTACCAGGTTGCCATTGGTGAAACGACCTGGGGCGGATTGGATTCGCTCACTTCGCAACCTGCTCTCCCGGATATGCCATCCGGGGGCAATAAGTAAGGAATTGGTAATTCGCCTCTCAAAGATTTGCATTAAACTTTGCAAAAAACAATGCAGCATAGCAGGAGACTCTAACAAACCATAAAATCTATGTTAATCATTGAATAAGCACAAGTACCAGGTGTTTGGAAGTTTAGTTCGATCACCCCCTTTGCCCGCAAGGACAAGGGGGTTTTTGGCTCTTAGCACCAAAACGCCCAAAATAGCACATGTTAGATTATTGGTTGCAATTTTGTCAAAATTATCTGGAACCTGAAAGCTAGGTTTTTGAAGAGATTTTTCATATATTTGAGTCGTTAATTGTAATTTTATCATGATATAATGGCAATTGTCGATATGTATATCCGCAAATTATCTTTGGAAGATGAGAATAATGACAGTGTGTTTTTATGGGGAGCACGTCAGGTAGGAAAAACAACTTTACTGGAACAAATCTATCCACAAGCCAGATATTACGACTTGTTACAGGTAAAAGAATTTGAGCGGTTCCTACGCAAGCCATCCTTGCTAAGCGAGGAATTGGAATCGATGAAAGAAGGTGATTTGGTGATTATTGATGAGATACAAAAAGTGCCTCAACTTTTAGATGAGATACATGCTTTGATTCATAAGAAAAAAATTCGCTTTATTTTGAGTGGATCGAGCCCCCGTAAATTAATCAGAAGTGGAGCTAATTTATTAGGCGGTAGAGCGTTGAAAAAAATATTATTTCCATTAGTCAGCTCCGAAATTCCGGATTTTGATCTGGTTAAAGCAGTAAATAATGGAATGATACCCAGGCACTATATGATTAGTAATCCATGGGAACGATTTCGTGCCTATATTGGAGTGTATTTGAATGAGGAAATCAGGGAAGAAGCTTTGTCCAGAAATTTAAAATCTTTTTCACGTTTTCTGGAGGTTGCTGCAATGAGTAATGGTGAAATGATTGTTTATAAAAACATTGCACAGGATTGCGGCATCGATCACCGGACAGTAAAAGATTATTTTGAAATTTTAAAAGATACTTTAATCGGTTATCTTATTCCTGGCTTTACTGCTACTGTAAAGCGCAGGGCAATTCTGGCTCCCAAATTTTATTTTTTTGATGTTGGTATTGCCAATTATTTATTGAATCGTAAAAACATACTACCCGGAACTGAAATTTTTGGTCATTCATTCGAGCATTTAATTATCCAGGAATTAATTGCCTGGTTAGGTTACACACAGTCAATTGAAAATATCACTTACTGGAGAACAAGTTCAGGATACGAGGTGGATGCTATTATTGGGAATGGACGAATTGCTATTGAAATAAAATCAACAGACGAAGTGAAATCACGTCATTTAAAGGGATTAAAAGCATTTACAGAAGATTTTCCGCAAGCCAGAACCATTGTAGTTTCTTTAGATAAATATGCGAGAATAATGA
The DNA here is from genome assembly GCA_003457135.1 of Prolixibacteraceae bacterium. Classification (GTDB taxonomy): domain Bacteria; phylum Bacteroidota; class Bacteroidia; order Bacteroidales; family Prolixibacteraceae; genus Aquipluma. Next base: position 2,736 of record DMSQ01000043.1, on the reverse strand, counting down.
ATGGGGTGGAAATTATTCCGGTAGGGCAGTTTATGAAAGCCTTGTGGAATTCTGAGATTATTTAATCGTTATCAAAGAATAATGGAGATTTTTACTTTTGAGTGTCTTTTGTATTATTTGTAGTATGGAAAAGAAACCAACACTTTTTGCACCGCAGATTGATGCTTTAATCGGGAATCTCAAATCAAATTCGGATTTGATTAATCAGAATATCAATCAGGTATTAAGAACTATTTATACTACTCTCAGTATAATAAAACCGTTTGGAGACGATGAGATCAGACAAATCTGGATTGTGGTGGAAAGGGGACCGGTTGAAGCTTTCGGTGACTATCAGGAATACAAAGAAAGCGGTGAAGTGAATAATCAGAAAGAGTTCCGGGAACTATGGGAAATATACTATCCTGAAAAAACAAAATGGTATAAATTTCAAACGGCCAAATTCAGGGAAGATATGTATTTCTATTTTGATGATAAGTTAATTTTTACGATAAACAAAGAAGAGGAACCTGCAAATGGAAGCAAATCTGCCTGGAATTTGGAATACCTTGAACGTTTCGTTTACTGGCTTTCAGAAAAAATCGTTGATGAAACCAGCAAACTCCAAACAAATCCAATTGCTTATAATCACCACATTCAGCATTACCTCCCATGGGCCAAACGATCGGGACGCATCATCCGAAAAGATTTTTGGAATATACTTGGCACGGAAACCATCAGACCTGATATTGGCCTTGGTGAAAAATTAATTAGAGAGCTGAAAAATGCGGTCAGGGTGATAACAGAACAAGAAATGCCACTTTTACAGGAAATGACAGCCAATGAGTTTTTCAGAATATGTGAAATTTGTTACGATGCCAATAATTACTTTGAAAACCGGAAAGAACGCCTTTCTCCCCGCGAAAAATATATATGTATGGCTGATGGCCGCGATGCAGATTTACGGAATATCGAAGAGGATTCGCCACAAGCATTTTACAAATGGTACCATAGCGGAAATAATTTTGGTGCCCATCCTTGGGAAATTTGCAGGGGAGGAAACTCTACCCATATTTCGCTTTTTGTATCTGAAAATAATGGACAATGGGCAATTCGGTTGGCTGGATCAAGTATAATGAGAGTGGAGGAAACAGTTCGAATGGCAATAGCGTTATATCAAAACAATGTTCCTTTTGTGTTGAGCGATGCTGAAGAAATCATGTGTATGATAACAGGTAAGGATTATATTGGGATCGTACCCGACAACATTGTTCCACGCTATTGCGCCAATCTGTTTCCCCGGGAAGATCGGATTATTGATTTCATAAACCTTGGATTCGAAAAGGATTTAGTATCAAAAATCATAAAAAAAACCTACTGGTACCCTTTGGATAAAATAGAAATTATCTGATTGAAAGGATTTTGAAGTAAAAAAAGTCCATCCAAAAAATAAACTGATGTATTACGAATTCTGTTGAAGTTGGTTCCGGATTACTCCAAAAAATAGATAGTTGATATAAGATTTAGAGTACCCATTTTCCCTACATTTACAAAAAATGATTTTACCATGAGAAACCGTATTCTAACGCTAAGCCTGATTTTAATAATCACTACAGGTATTTCCACCACTTTTGCCTGCACCAACCTCATAGTCACCAAAGGCGCCAGCAGCGATGGTTCAGTAATGATAACCTACGCTGCCGATTCACATACCCGTTACGGGGCAATTGCATTTTACCCTGCCGCCGACCATAAACCCGGCGATTTGTGCGAGGTGTTTCATTATGAGAATGGAAAACTGCTCGGCACAATTCCTGAAGTTGCCCATTCCTATTCCGTCATTCAGTTTATGAACGAATACCAGGTAGCCATTGGCGAAACGACCTGGGGCGGATTGGATTCGCTAAGCAAACAACCCGGGGCGATTCCCGATTACGGCTCACTGATGCGTATCGGACTTCAACGCTCGAAAACGGCCCGCGAAATGATACAGGTAATGGCCGAACTGATGGCTCAATATGGTTATGCCACCAGTGGCGAATCGTTCTCCATTTCGGATGCCAACGAAGCATGGATTATGGAATTAATCGGCAAAGGCAAATATGAAAAAGGCGCCGTCTGGGTAGCCCGCTTAATTCCTGACGGATATGTGAGCGGACACGCCAATCAGGCACGGATCACCACTTTCCCGTTTCAGAAGACCAACCACTGGAACGACCCGAAACAAACGGTGTATCATTCACCGGATGTGATCAGCTTTGCCAAAAAGCATGGATTTTACAAAGGAACTGACGAGTCTTTCAGTTTTTCAGATGTTTACAATCCGCTGAAATTTGGGGGCGCCCGTTTTTGCGATGCCCGCGTCTGGTCGTTCTTCCGAAAAATTAATAAGGAAATTCGTGACGGTCAGAAATACACCAATTATGCGATGGGTAAGTTTGACCGCGATGAAAAAGGAAAGGTTTTGAATCGCCTGCCATTGTGGGTAAAGCCCGATTCGCCAATTACGCTTCAGCAAGTTAAAGACATGATGCGCGACCATTACGAAGATACCCCGCTCGATATGCGAAATGATCCTGGTGCAGGCCCCTTTCAGTTGCCATACCGCTGGCGCCCGATGGAATTTAAAGTTGACAGCGCCATGTACCTTAGCGAACGCGCCATTGCCACCCAGCAAACCGGTTACAGCTTCGTGGCTCAGTCGCGCAGTTGGCTGCCCGCTCCTATTGGCGGCATTTTCTGGTTTGGCGTTGACGA
>DMSQ01000079.1 GCA_003457135.1 Prolixibacteraceae bacterium | reverse complement strand
TTCTTTCTCTTCATTCTGAAAGAGAAGTTCTTTATTGGCAATGATAACCTCTACTTTCTCTTTTTCTTTAAAGCCTTTAACAATTATTCTATTGAAGTAATTTCTGCAACTCGCTTATGAGTTCTTCCATGCTCTTGACAAGAATGTCCATTGCAAAGTTTGTTTTTAGTGATAAACTTTTCAGTTACTGACTTAGCATTGGATACAACGTCTTAGGTTGTATTTAATGTTTCCCTAAAATTAAGTTAATTCATTGAGAGCTTTTTTCTTTTTAGTTGTGTTTGTTGCTTTGTTAATGTTGGTTTTTTGGCAATTCCATACAATTCATTTTTCCCCAACTCAGTTAATTCCAGATAAGGAAAACCCTTCTCATAAAGTTCTTTGCAGATTTCAATAGGTATGTCATCACTGCTGAAATCAATTTCGCCGTGGATGGGCACTATGACCCGTCCACGGCGAAGTTTTATAAAGTTAAAGTATTTGATCCACATCCGGATTATCCTGGTAATGCTTCAGTCAAAGGAATATTCCCGGGATAGATATACAAGTTTGGAGTCTTGTACGTAAATTCCATCGAGATACCTTTGCGGGCTGCTGTTTCCTTTCCGGTACCAAACCCATCCGGAGAACCTGCATAAATGGCTGGCCGTAGTTTATCACCCATCAGGTATTTCTGACCATCGCTATCCTGCACTACAAATACCAGGTTGTCGTTTTTGGCAGCATTGATAAAGCCAAACAAGGTATCTTTCAGTCCTGGATGAAAAACAGTCAGATGGGTTACGAATGATTTGCCATCCAGTTCGCCAACAGGTTCGATCAAAAATTCCCCGGTATCATCGGTGATGTACATTTTGAACAGCTTCTTTCCCGGTTTCATGATCAGTTCACCCGTTAACATGGCAGCAGCGGCAAGAGTTGCCGGAGCAACCGGAGCAGTTGGCCAGGTCAACACATCGACATGAAAACCGAAGTAGATTTCCTGGGTCAGTCCACCCATGTTCTGACCGTTGGGCAAACTTTTATTGATGTCTGTAAATTCTAACATTTTTGATAATTTTTAAATCGTGAAATGAAACCGTTGGGTTTTTAACACCAACGGTTTCAAGAAAATTACGGACCAGGAACAATAGTTTTTGGAATATTCGTCCAGACAGCCTGATTGATTCCGAATCCCAAACCTTCAGCCCAGTCACCCAAAACAGCTACGGAGCGCTTGGATTCTTCCAGCTTGAAAGTGTTTTTTGTAATAGTAGCTGGCGAAATATGCAGGAAGTTTTCTGACGGAGTGCAGAAAAGGTCATTCGTTTCAACCATGGAGGCCAGACCTTTAATCTTCATGGGGGTGAAATCAATACCTGTATTGATGTCCTGATCCGATTTGTTCTGATAAAAACCTTGTGCACGTTTATCCTGAAGGTATTTTTTACACCAGTACTGGCTCATGCAAATATCCATCTGAATCCCTTGGTAAACTTCAGCGATCTTATCGGTGAATTCTTCCACTTGGTCAAAAATCTGATCTTTATCCAATGGACCAATATTGATGGTATTGATCGTTTCAGCATCCACTCCATCCTGAAGGAGTTTTTTCAGCCCGTTCATCCCGGTACCATCAGCTCCGGCAGTTCCGGCAGCAGGAGCGGCATAAACACCCTTGTAGTATTCGTTCAACTCCATGTCCTGATCAATCTGACGGTTGTAATATACTTCGATGAGCCATTTCACGAACGGCCATTCTTTACGGTCAACCTGTTTGGCTGTTAAGAAACCAAACCAGGTGGCATAGAGCTCATCGGGCATAAATTCATCGTCAATCTTGAACCGGAACACCCGGATTTCATTCGGAACAATATTTACCCCTCCTTTTTGGGTGAAAGCTTTTTGAAAAGGTTGCACCAGGGTACGGAAGGTGGCGTTGGCTAAACGGAAGATCGTATCATCCGTTTTGATAGGGGTTGCTAGAGTCGTAATCTGGCGACCTTGAGAAAGCATGGAAAGGATGCGCTTTTTGTTCTGTCCGGCATCCTGGTAAAAAGCTCCATACTCTGAAATAATTGCAGCTGTGGTTATTGACATGATTATAAAAAATTAAGAGTTTTGGTCAACCTTTTTGTTGTGTTCGAGATTGTTAATCACATCCCATTCTACTCCATCAGAGACCGGATCGCCTTTGCTCATGTTTCCGGCAGGTTGGGTAGCGGGCTTTTTAGAGAGAAGTGCACGGATAGCCAGAACTTTGGCTTCCGGCGTTTCAGCACTGGCAATCGATGCATCAATGGCATTGAATGGATCAATGGCATTCATTAGGTTGGCGTTAGCGGTGTCCCGCTCGGCAATAGCTGCATCACGGGCAGTGTTGGCTGTGTCTCGCTCGGCAATAATTTGCTGATCCAAGGCCAACCTGTTTTCTAGGACTTCGAGCTGCGTTTCATTGAGAAACACGCCCTCGGCGGTTGATTCCAAACTCTCCACAGTAAGCACCTGGTTGACATTAAGGAATTGTGTTTTCATTTCGGTTTTATTTTTAGGTGTAACATTTTTCTTGTGATTCAAAATCCGATTCAGGATTCTGTCAATGATAGATTCTTCATCGACCTGAATGACTGGTTGTGATTGTTGTGATTGTTGTCGCGGTGGATCAGGATAACCGCTGGAGTTGATTATGGCGACCATCTGCAGGTTTTCAAGGTAGTTGACAGCCACCTCCGGAACAAATACTTCGTCAACAAACCCCCAGTTTTTAGCTTCCTCTGCTGTCAGCCAGATTTGTTGTTTCATCAGGCTGATGATTTCGTCCAGGGTTTTACCAGTCTTTTTCACATACATTTTGGCAAGCTGCAGGGTGACTTTTGCAAGCTGCTGTTTCTGGGTTTCGAGTTTGGGGATAAGGGCATCAATTTCGTCCTCGTTCATGCTGCCCCATTCATCTACCCAGTTCATGGCTTTGTGAATCAGGTAAAATGAATTTTCATTCATCCGGACTGTTTTGGCACCCAAGGAAATCAGTGTGGCAGAACTGGCAACAAAAGCGGAAAGCTCTGCCGTCACATTACCGTGCTCAATAAATTGGTCGTAAATGTTCAGGGCATCATCTACCGAACCACCCAGACTTGAAATTTTGATGAGAACCGGATTTTTGGATTGTCCGGACAGTTCATTGCGCATGAATTGTTTGGAAAAGGAGTACTGGCCGATCGTACCATCAATAACTATTGTCTTTGTTGCCATTGCTTGCTTTATTTTCAGCAAGTTTAGGGCATAAAAAAGGCGGTCTAAAGGACAAAGACCACCGTAAAAAGCAGAAATAGGTTCGAAAACGATTGAACCAGTTTAAAACGTCTCGCAAATATCAGCTTGGCGGGGATTTTACCTGTAAACCGTCCTTGATGAGTTACTTTTTGAATACTAAATTCCTTGCACCGAAACCCGAATTGCCGGGAATTTTGCCATTGAACAGTTTTTTATTCAGTTTTTAATTTCATCAATTTATTATCATTGAAAGTAAAGAGGATATATAGATTATCAATCCATTCAATCCTGTTCCATGAAGCATCTACATATTCATCCTCAGAAAATCCGGTCAATTGCTTTAATGATTTATTTTCCAAGGAATATAACCAAATCTGTTTGCTACCTGACCGGTCTGAAATAAATGCAATTTTTTTATTGTCAGGAGAAATTGATGGGGAATAATCATTCCAACCTGAAACAAATAATTGGCTTACCTGCTTGTCGTTAACAGAGGACTCATAAATTTGATATTTATAATCTCGCCCTACACCATGAAACAGAAATTTTTCATTATCAATCCAGTTTGGGCGGCCTGCACCAGTAAGATTAGTATTCGCAATATCTGTAATCTGTGTTGTTTCTGACGTTTTTAAATTTATCATCCAGATATTTGTCAAATTTTTATTTTGACTCGTTTTATTTGATTGATATAGGATTAAATTTCCATTTTCAGAAAAGACAGGAGCATAATTGAAAGCTGTACCACTGGTCAATTTTGTTATGGTCTTGGTTTCATAATCGAATAGTGCAATCTGTGACGGCATTCCATTTTCACGATTTGTTTCACCGTTTTCAGACCTAAAGACTATTTTGTCACTATTTGGCGACCAGCATGGTTCAAAGCTGTTTATATCTAATAACTTAGAATCTGTACCATCCAGATTGGAAATAAGTACCGAGACCGCCATACAACAATTACTTCCACCATTCCAGGCATAAAACTTATCAACGTATGCAATCTTATTTATTTTGGAAGCCAATGTTACGCTTGTAACTGAATGCGAATTGTTAACCGTAATAAGATTTTCAGTATTGGTTTTCTGATTCGGAACTGCCATGATTGTATCAGAAATTAATGAAGCATATCTTTTCTTTTTTGAAACTACATAAAAATAGTAGGATTGACCATTAGCAAGATTTTCAATCTTATATGAATATTTACCATCATTTTTCAATTCAATTAATTTGGTAAAATTGTCAGTTGTGCCAGTCGAAACGTAAATCTCAAAATTATCAGGGTCAACATAGGTATATGGCAGTAATATCATATTGAAGATTGAATAATTTAACCAGTTTAACTGGATTTGGTCGTTACCTATTAAAGCAACTGGATCAGGTCTCCAAATGACTGTGCCGTCATTTATTAAGGTTTCATCTTTTTTACAACCCAAAATGAGTAAAAACAAACCTATGATAATAATTTTTTTCATTTAGTTTTTATTCTCTAAGATGTGGTTTTATTACAATTGGTTGCGTTCCTTATATTGCACCCAACTGTAATATTGCGGAGAATTAAAAGTGCTTTCCCTTTTTTGACTTTTTAATTAAAATTTCAAAGCCATTAAATGTTAGAAAATTTCATTGAAATTTCGATGAATTTTCAATCATGTTCAAATTTAAGTAAAAACTTGAATATTATGCATTTAATAGTAGACAAACAGGTTAAATGTCGAACCTTTTAATATCCTTTACTCGGAGAATGGATCGGCAATAAATTTCGCTTTTGATGTTTGAGTTCCGTAAAAGGAAATGGAATGACCGTTACGATCTGGAGTATCCGATCCGGTGTCCAGATCGAAAGATACCCGAAGGGGAATTTCGGGGGTACCGGCAACTTTGAAGTTCTCATTCTGGTCCATGAGAATGACCACCCATTTACGTCCTCTCATATCATTAATAATGGCCTGAACTTCCGGAGAGTCTTTTGGAATAAAGGCATTGATTTCATTTTTATACCCCAATCCATATTTTTCCTGCGATTCCTTTTCCATAAATGAAAAATACTACCTGTCGAGCAATACATTTCGATGATGTTTGCCGTTGATCTGAAATTGGCGGTATTAAAGCTTATCGTAATATCATCCGGAGGAATTGCCCAAATGGACAAAAGTCCTCCAAGGTTATCAGATGGTTTATTCAGGCGTTTCATATTCAGTTTTGGCTTTTTTACTTATTGTCCCCAAAGTGTACAGATTGCGCAAAAGTATTTCATCAATTTTGCCAAATATTTCATTTCCGAAGTCAATTTTTGCATTTGTACCATTCCGGTAGAAATCTTTTTTGATGGATTGGTAATCCCAGTGTGCATCATCAAAAAGAAACCTTTCCTGAAACAGGTTGATGGATTTAAAAATTGGCATCCCGGCAGCTACATAAACGCCAACGAACGAGCGCATCATAAATTTGGCTTTCTCTTCGAAATGCTGACCAAAGGCAACAATGTCTGTCCGGGTCAATTCCCAGCCGTAATGGTAGAAGTCGTGCTGTGAAATGGAAACTTCCATTGTGGCTGTGTAATTAAAAAGTTGTTCCGGGTAGCGTTTATCTTTGGAAGTATCCGGTTTTTTGAGCAGGCTCAGAAAAAACTTGTTCACATCCGCGTTGGAAGTGAAATTGGCCGGGAATCCGTAATTAATCTCAATGAACCTTTTTACATAAGGTTTGACCGGCAGGGTAACAACAAACTTTTCAGGCATAAAAAAATCACAGATTTCGTTTGACAAACAAAACCGGTGATTAAAGCTGATGCTAAGGTAATGTATTTTTTCTGATTCTTTTTTCTGAGCCTAAGCTGATTGTGTACGAAAAAAGTGTAGAAATGTAACTGCGTAATTTAAATTCATAAATGACTGTATATCAATTGTAAAATCTTTTGATTGGCCAAAAATAAAATGTATCCGTGCCTTAAAAAAAATGTAACCGGCCTCTTCTGAAAATAGAAAATATTTAAGGTTACATTTTTAATTGTAACCGTAAAGATTTCAAAAATATAAATGTAACCGCTTAACTCTTTGAATAACATCACTTTTTGAGTGTAGTTACAGAGTTACAATTTTTTAATAGTAAAGAGAGAAAGGTAAGGAAAACAAAAGAGGTATTTCCCAGATCAGAAGCTGTAGGGATTGGATCAGTTGGATATGCCAGACGTGGAATTTGTTCTGATATTGTGAAATGAAAAAGCCTGATTCGAAATACATCGGATCAGGCTCTGGATAATGAATAAAAACACGGCTTGACTTCTAATTTCTCAACCAATTGCGTTTTGAGGAAACAATTTCAGCTGAACAAAGATTTCGCTGTCGATTCCGTCCAGCTGCTTGTATATTTCCTTTTTGCGATGTGATAACAATGAAATATGAGTTTCAGCATTTCGCAGATACTGCAACAATAGAAAACATTGTTTTTGTTTATCTACAATATTTCTGTTTACCCCGAACCAGGCATTGTATAAAACCTGGTAACATTCCTTTTGATATACCATAAGTTTTTTCTGTGCTTCAGGCTTCACTTTATTGATATCAATGGAAAAAAGCCATCCATTAAGGTACTCAATGGGTACCATCAGGTACTCTCTACGTTGATTTTCGCCTACCTGATGGTACTGTACGCTACTAGCAGGTCCAAGAATTGGATGGTTTCTGATGGCTCGCAGTGCGGAGTTGGCATTTAATCCTATTGCATCGCAGATGTGTTTTACTGCAACGAATGGTTTTCCCTGAAGGTCGATAAAGGTTACCAACTTGGTTTCATAAAATCTGATCAATTTGTTTTCCATGTTTTTTAAATTTTGGGATATTTATGATATTCATAAAATGCTTTCAATGCCTCTTCCGGTATTTCGAATTTGCGGATCTTTGTATAGTCCGTGTTGAATTCAACCCCACCGCCAAAAGGATAGTATTGAATGTAGAGCTTGACTGCTTCAATAAATTGAGCCCTTGTCGCCACTTTTGTAATGTTTTCAATCACAAAAGTCTGGTCAGGTTTGGCCTGATCCAGAAATTCAAAAACTGTTTCGGTGTATTTGTCTGGCAATATCATGTTCAGAATGGTTTATCTTCTTCCGGAATAGGGGTGAATTCAGTATCTTCAGAAAGAGACAGAGGATTAATCAGTTCGGTTTTAGTCTGAATGTAGATCATGTCTTTGGTCGTTCCATCCACCTTTTTGCTGATTCGTTTCTGGCTGTTCTGGTATACTTTCGGGTTGAATACAAAACCGTAAAACCGGCACCATGATTTCATCGCTTTGGTGAATTTGTTTGTCGTCCAGCCTTTGGTATTTGTTTTCTGGATGAAATCATTTAAAGCATCTTCCTTAGTGATCATCCGATTAACGTTCGATCCTTCCAGATCAAAATAAGCATCAGCCCAATCCTTGAATGCCTGGCCCATTTCAGCCAGCATGTTACGCAATGTTACATTTCCCATGGGTGGATTTATCTTGATGGGTGAGGGAACCGAGAGATAAAACCGGATACACTGTGCAAAAAAGTTGAAGTCCGCATTCCATTCGCTTTCAGAATAATCAAAAGCGTAAAGGTCTTTCCCGAAATCATCCCGGATGCTGCGGGTTTCAGAGTAATCGTTGCTGTCGCTTTGCTGATGGTAATAGTCTGAAAACACAGTATAAAGCAACCGGGCCTCCAGTGAAGGATCAAGGTTTCGTTGAGCATGGTTGGATGTGAAAACGAATTTGGGCGCCTTATCAAAAGGGATTTCGTACGACTGGTTGTTCTTGGGATTTACAATCAGCTCTCCTGTAATGGAATCGAAGAAGAATTTATAGTTCAGGTACTGATCGGCATCATCCACCAAAATATAATCGGTGTGCTCGGTCACACGGTCATACAGGTGGGGATTGTCCGTCAGCTTGGGATTTCGTCCGGATAAGGTGACCGACTTCATAAAAGGCCTTAAGGCTTTGAATGCGGCTGATTTTCCTGATCGCCCATTTGAGTCACCTTCTTCACCGATTACATTATCCATTGCAAACACACACCAGGCTTTTGATTGCGATTTATACCGATGAAGAATATAGCCAATTGAAAAGAGTTTATTAATCAGGTGTTGTTTTTGCTCGTTGACCTCTTCAGGAGAAAGATTTGGCCCATTGATCGAGAATTTATATTTCGTGTGATAATCCTGCTGCTCTTTCTCCGGAAGGTTTTCCAGTGATTTTTCAAGTTCTTTTCTCCAATGCATCCGGGATGCGTTGATCAGGAAACTGAAATATTTGGACTCGGTGTCATTGATAACGATATCCAAATCATTAAACTGATTACTTGTGATGGTAAAACATTCGGCAGTTTTCTTTACGTTGTGAGGTATCAGCACATCTTCCCAGACATAGCGATCCACTTCACCGGGTTTACTTTCCACGATTTCCCGGTCTGTGATCTTCCATGTTTTATTTTTAAAGAACAGGTATTGCGCATCGTGATCGGCATCGGTAAAATCGATTTCAATTTGTTTCAGCCCATTCAGGGTTGATTCGCTCAGGCGGTTGGTATTGAGCAACAGTTCAAGGATCTCATTGCTCAGGTATTTCTCTTCACAGAAATTAATCAGAAATGATTTGATGTCCTTGGACTGTATTTCTTTAACGATATTCCCGTTGACATGAACGAACATCTGACCGGTTTTCGAGTTTTTGTTTTCCAATTGAAAAAAGCCGTTGGACTGAAGGAAAAAACGGGTATTGGTACTGCTCAAGTTATATTTCAATCCGCTTTTTGTCATCCCAACATTCCAGAATCGCAGTGGTTTGGCAACGGTGATCAGTTTCTTGAAATCGTAATCTGTGGGATAAATCTCGATATAATCCAAAAAGTCTTTCCTGAAGCGGCCCCGTGGATCTTTATACTTGCGAAGCGTATCCGGCAGCCAGATAAAGTGAATGTCCATGTATTCCATGCCCAGTTTGATGGCTGAACGAACGCCGGTTTCATCGATGTCAGGAAGAATGTACAGTTTCTCAACGCAACGCATGATGGCTTTGTATTCTTTTGCCGGAAGGCTGGCCGTTTCGCTGTTCATCCAGATGGGGTAATAACCATATCCGGCCACATTCAGGGCATCGCGCTCGCCGGAACAAATAATGGCTTCCTCCAGTTTTTTGATCTCCGTATCCTTATCATCATCATCTGAAGTATCTCTGAGTTGAGAAGATTTAAAATCCTCATAGGCCTTGTTCAGTTGCTCCAAACCATTAATAAAATCTTTGGGTTTGGTGCCGGCATGGCGGAAGCGGTATTGCTTTTCAGTGTTCAGCGGTTGGTAGATTTTCTGCCAATCGCCGTGATTGATCATGAAAATGGGGTAGTTATCGTTGGAAGCTGTTACCTGGGCTTCTCCGTTCTTGATATACGTAAAGCTGTTCAGGGTGTAAAAATGATATTTCTTACAAATTTCGGCAGTTACCTTCGGACCCAGAACCTGAAGTTCTGCCTGAGAAATCTGGTCTTTGACATCAAAATAATAACTGCCATCGGTTTCGTTCGGTTTCGCCGGGCGCCGGGAAAAATCCGATTTATTGATTTCTGCTTTGATACCTCCGATTCCATAGCGGTCGGCAAGCATGACCAGCGCTTCACGAAAAGTAATTGATTCTTCTTTCATGCAAACCTGGATTCCATTCCGACGAGTTTGGTCTCCTCCGAAATCGGTCAGAATCCAGGTGCCATCACCCAATTTTTTCAGCGAAGCCGAAGGGGTTTTCTCATTACGGATTTTAAACCGTTTGTCCAGTTGCGATTGAGCGGCTTCAGCCTGTGGAAAATAGGAATAGATGATGTCCAGACCACCGGAAGTTTGGTCAAGTAAGGTTTGTTGTTCGATGAAAGCCATTGGTTTACAGGGTTACACGGTTACGGTTTGGGAAGTATATTTTTGAGTTTAAAAAAAACATGAGTTGGTCAAAAGCTGTTCATTTTGCGAATTTACGCCGGTGGAACTCTGTAGGAACATACCCTTTTCGGATGATTTCAGTGTATAATTGCCCGGAACCCTGGCAAGTTGGACAAGTCAAAAACTGAACATCATCATTTCGGTCCATCGGATAATTCTTCTGTTGCCCTGATCCGGCACAATCCGGGCATTTACTTAAGGAACATGATTTTTGGAACAGGGTAGGATTGTCCTGGTTCTCAGAGTTTCCCAGAAACTCCGATAATGTTATTGCTTCATCACGCAGTTCAACGCTGCCGTACCGGGCGTGCAGCATACTCTCGATGGCTTCCAGTATCAGGTATTTGGTTCGGGGCATCAGTACCAGTGACTGCTGCTGAAAATCGGTTTGTATTAGCCTCATTCTGATTCGTTTTTGTTACTTGTTTTGTAAAAAACCGGAGCACCGCCAGGGATTCTACTCCGGTTTGCTTCAACCACCGTATTTTTTCTAATTTTTGTTTTCTTTTTGTTCCTTAAGATCAGTTAAATCTGACTGATTTTCTAGCGTATTCCGGTTAATATTCAGAGCTGACCGGATGATTGCATCTGCCAGTAGTTCATCGCGAAGAGCGCATTGGGTTAGCATCTGGGCTAATTCATTTTCCTCCCCGGTATAGGTAATGGCACATTTATTTCCTGCTTTGATGATTGAAAGTGTTGGCATTTTTCTCTGGTTTTGTTTTGTTGTTGCTAAATCCGAAATTTTATTATGTGTTTTGCCCCTAGTTTTCAGTTGCACTTTCTTGCCAGTAACCTAAGAATGGAATGGTCATTGATTACCTGATAGCATTCACTTTTTAAGTCCGCTAGTTTGGGATTATTGGATTCGATCTTTAATATCCAGTCGACAATTATATATTCTGGTAAACAAATCATTTTCAGAAGTTTTCCATCAGTATCAACCATGGTCTGATAGGAAGAGTGTTCAGTAAAAAAATCACATTCCTCAATCTTCTTAACCTGACTGGCATAATCTACTTCAAGTGCTTCACAGATAGGCTTAATAGCTATCCAGCTTGTACCGTTTCTGGCAAGCATGATCAGGCGTTTGCCATTGAATTCCAGAAATTTGTCTATTTTTTCATTCATAACTCATTGATTAATATTTATTGGACTGTTTATAAAAAATGTTTTTGGGACTTAATCTCTTCAATGTTAGCCCATGGTTGATTCGCTGTTATTGCCTTTCTGATATACTTCGGGTATTTGAATAGTATCCGATTGATATCCGATGGGAAAACTTCCGATATATTCATTTCCTTTAATATTTTACTCAGTGTCTTATTCGTGATTCCCAACTGTCGCCCTGCTTCTGTTTTTGACATAGGTGCAACTTTCTTTGAATCGTTTGCAGTAATCTCTTCCCTGACCGTTTCTCTCAATATGCTTTGAAAATCTTCCAGTGTAAGACCCTCAAGAATGATCTTTTTATCCATTTCACTATTTTATTCGGGTTATTTCCAATTCTTTAGTCACTTTGTTTTTCCGGGTCACGAACCTCATACCATGCTCACTTTGGATGATTTGTGCAGTTGTTCTAACCGATGACAATCTGGCAATCGGGTAAGTTACCGTTTTGAATAGTTCAAGACACTTTAATACAGGGGCAATAGGTGCTTTTTTGGTTGGTTTTTTGTCTTTTTTCTCGTTCATCATACCTTTATTTATTTATTTATCGAATAATAATGTTAGATTTGTCTTATTACTTCTTGGATAAAAGTATAAGTAACATTGAATAAACAAACAAGTATTAAAGAAATATTCAAAAAAAAGTAATCAACATGAATATAGGAGAGAAGATCAGAGACTTAAGGATAGAAAAAAGGATGTCACAGAAGGAATTGGCGGAGAAAATGGGTCTTGCTGTAGCTACAATAAGCAGCTATGAGGTGAATAATTCGCAACCCAATATCGAAAAGCTAATACATTTATCAAAATTATTAGGCGCATCAATTGATGAAATTGTGGGTAATTCCGGGTACCCTACAAATCAAATTAATAGTAACGATTCTACCCGGATAAAAACGATGATTTATTATGACCTTGATGCATCGGCAGGCAATACATCCATGTTTGAAACCTGGATGCAATCTGAATGCAAGGAGATTAGTGTGCCTGGCTTTGGAGATTGTGATTTCGCATTAAATGTATGGGGAGACAGCATGTTCCCAAGCCTTCATAACGGGTCAATTGCTATTTGCAAAGAATGGAAGCAAAGCTTTATTGAATACAGACATATTTATCTGATTATCACCAGTGAAAATCACCGGATGATCAAATACATTATGCCCGGCAGCTCGGATGAAACGATTACCTGTGAAAGTGAAAACAAGTTCTATCCACCTTTTGAAATCCGCAGGGATGAGATATTGAAGTTATATATGGTAAAAGGGAGTATAGAAAGAAGTGCCGTTTGATTTTCTTTAAATAGATTTTTACAATTTTTATTTCCAGATATCATATTCCGCCAACTTCTCAGTCATCAAATCTTTTTGGATGGCCTGGGTATATTTATTGAATGATTTTTCGGTAGTATGGCCGGTAACTGCCATAATAAACTGCTTGGGAATTCCACGGCCCAGAAGATTACTTGCAAATGATCGCCTGGCTGTATGCGTTGTAATGAGCTCAAATTTGGGTTGTGAGTATTCCACTCTTCGACCACCCTCAGTCCTGGAATAAATCACATTTTCGTTGATCTGGGCAATCTGTCCTATAATTTTGATTTGTTTATTGAATTTTTGCTGGCTGATGGTTTGGGGAAATCCATCGCGTTCCACAATTTGACGGACAAGTTTGTGCATGGGGATTTTCAGCTTGGGGCCGTTTTTGTTGGCAATAGCATGAATAAATCCTTTTTCAAGATCAAACTGTAATTCGGGATCAATGGATAAATAGTTCTCCACACGAAGTCCAGTCCAGCAACCAACAACAAATAATTTTCTCGCGCGATGCAGCGCATCGATCTGCCGGTTAATATTTGCCTTGGTAATCATTACAAAATCCTTATCGCTATTGATGACCTTTTTTTGCTTTAAGAGTTGTTTTCTTTTGTTCTCCTTTTGAATTTCTATGATGATTTTCTCCGTAATCTCGATGTCATAAATACGCTGGATCTCATCTTCAGTCAGATAAATATTGAAAACATCTTCAGACATTACTTTAAATGATTCAAATGTAGTTGAAGTGTTTACGTCGTCTTCTGAAGCTTTATTGAGAATGCGTTTCAGATCACGGATCATGGAGCCGGTATAATTGGCAGAAAACCCTTTCCCTTGTAGCCAGTTGACAAAATCGCGGTAAAATTTCTTATCTATTCGTTCAAAAGTCAAAGTGGGATCAAATTCCTTGAGTTTATTCAATACAGTTTTAAAGGAATTGGCAAATTCCTGACCCTTATTCTGCTTCGCCTGTTTCACAAACTCTTCGGAATAATCGAAAAAGGAGGTATGTGTTGCAGGCTTGCCATATAATTTCTGATTAATGCATTGTCCGAAAGTTTCATTGGTTAGCTGGAATGGATCCATTTCATCCATAATGTCAATAATGGCTTTCTCAATTTTCACCAAATCATTATTTGTTTTTTCATCCTTTGTTCGTTGTTTGTCCTTACGCCAATCATTGATATTCTCGACAGTGATTCCAGGATAATAGGTAAGATTGATTCTTTTTCCGTGTTTCTGAATGCGGTAGATTGCATAAACGCAGTCCCTGTTTAAATAAAAACCTATGGCCATAATGAGTGAAAATGAGGTGGTAAATATATGCACCAAAAATAATGCTTTCATACCACATTCATACCATATTATTCCTAAAACATATCAACAATACTAAAATATGTAAATAAAGAATCCTCTGTAATGCTTGCTATCATTGACTTTATGAAATTAGTGCAGGAAATTAAAGTGCATGTGTAATATCTTGTTCCGGGCACTTAAGTAAATCAAAAATCAAATCAAAAGCGCTTAAATTCTGTGATTTAAGCGCTTTTATTTTTAAGTGATTTTTCATTTTGTCGGGGTAGCCGGATTTGAACCGACGACCTCGTCGTCCCGAACGACGCGCGCTACCAAGCTGCGCTATACCCCGTGCAATAAATTAAAAACCCTGTTTTCATTGTGGGAAATGATCTTTCTTATAAACTGAAGGATGACTTCGAAATGCGTTGCAAATCTAAAATTTTCCTTGTAAATAATATCTTTTTGAGAAGTAAAATCAGATGAGAAAATTTTGGGTCCGGGGTAAGTTATCAGGTAACGGTAAAAAATGAAGAAACCGTTTCAAAACATAGTTTGAAACGGTTCTTCTAATCCACACAATCAATCCACACAAAAACCAATCACCACCTAATTGCGTAAATGATTTGTTTTTACTAACCTTACCCATCAACCATCTCTACAAATCAAAGAAGTTTTATAGTTTCTGAACAAACAGCCAAAATCTTAATATTTTGTTTTTTTAGTAATTTAAATCCAATTATATAAACGTAAAGCAATTTAAAAAGTTGTAATTTTTAGGGCTTGTTTGCAAATTGATTTACTGATATTTTTTTTGTCTAGCCTTTCATTTTTGCGTGTGCCATCTGTTCAACTGAAGCGATCTCGATGAATGAAGTACCGCCTCCGACTCCGAAGTTGCCGCCAACATAAATCACCGTGTCTTTTTCAGTAATCAGGTTTCTTTCTACCAAGTCTAACAGCGAAGTCTCGATGAGCTTGTACTTGTTCTTCTTTGATTTGATTTCACTTGGAAAAACCCCGTATGAAAGGGCCAATTCGCGTTTTACCCTTCCGTTATGACATTTGGCAAATACCGGCAAAGCACCTCTGAAAGCAGCAATATATCTGGCAATTTTTCCTGTAAGTGTGTCGGTGACAATAGCGCTGACTTTTAATTCTTTCGAGGCTAATACTGCAGCTTCAGCAAGAAAGGCCGAAGTCTCATTATCAAGGCGTGGTACGGGTAAGTCATTGCGTCGGTCTTTGCTTGCTTCAACCTCAATTGCAATTTTAGACATAACTTTTACCGACTCGATAGGATAATTTCCATAAGCAGTTTCTCCTGAAAGCATAATAGCATCGGTCCGATCATAGATTGCAGTGGCAACATCACTCACTTCGGCCCTTGTAGGCCGGGGATTGTCTATCATCGAATGCAACATCTGAGTGGCGATAATTACAGGTTTTTTTTGTTGAACCGCTTTTCGGATAAGTATCCGCTGAATGGAGGGAATTTTTTCAGCCGGAATTTCGATTCCCAGGTCACCACGGGCAACCATAATGCCATACGCATGTTGCAGAATTTCATCAATATTGTTAACACCGTCCAGATTTTCTATTTTGGCAATAATTTTTATGCTGCTGTTAAATCTATCAAGAATCTCCTGAACTGCCTGTACGTCTTTTTTATTCCTCACAAATGAATGAGCAATAAAATCTATGTTGTTTTGAGTGGAAAATTCGATAAATTCAATATCTTTTTCACTGATTGAAGGTAGGTTCGGGCTAATTCCAGGAGTATTAACGCTTTTCTTATTTTTTATCTGTCCGCTGTTTCCAACACGGCAGATCAGTCCATCCTCAGTCTGTTCGATCACATCAAGTGAAAGGTCGCCGTCATCAATAAGGATTTGATTTCCCACAGGAACTTCCTCGTGAATGTTTAAGTAGCTTACATAGATAGTCTCCTGATCCGACTGGCCATCACCTCCTTTAATTTTGATCCGATCTCCTTCTTTAACTGCTATTGGTTCCCCGATGTTAATAGTCCTGATCTCAGGTCCTTTTGTATCAACCAGAATTCCGATGGAATCAGATACTTCACGAACATTTTTAATCATGGTCATTGCACTTTCAGTCGAGATGTGTGCAGTATTTAATCGAACCACATTCATTCCGGCTTCGAACAATTGACGGATAAATTCGACATCACAACGCTTATCCGAAATAGTCGCTACTATTTTTGTGTGCTTCATTTTTTTTAGGATTTAATGTATTGGCTGTAGTTTAAGTTTGCGTT
>DMSQ01000045.1 GCA_003457135.1 Prolixibacteraceae bacterium | reverse complement strand
GAACTTCAGGAATTCTTTGTCAACCTGGAACTTTCTGTTCACGAAACTCAAATTGCCGAACGAATCCTGACCGAAATAAATAACCGGCTTGAATTCCTGACTGATGTTGGTCTTGGATATCTGACACTAAACCGGCTTTCATCAACACTTTCAGGTGGCGAATCGCAACGAATTAATCTGGCGACTTCTTTAGGAAGCAATTTGGTTGGTTCCATGTATATTCTGGATGAGCCGAGCATTGGCTTGCATTCCAGGGATACCGCCCGGTTGATCAGGGTTTTACGTAAATTGCAAAAACTTGGCAATACCGTTTTGGTGGTGGAACACGACGAAGAAATTATCCGCGAAGCCGACGAAATTATTGACATTGGTCCGCTGGCCGGAAGGTTGGGCGGCGAAGTTGTTTTTCAGGGAACTCACGATCAATTGGAAACCTCATCTGAAAGTTTAACTGCCAAATACCTCACAGGAAGAGAAAAAATAGGACTACCCGTGACCCGTCGGAAATGGAGTAATTACATTGAAATTACCGGTGCCCGCGAAAACAATCTGAAAAATATTGATGTCAAATTTCCGCTTAATACCATCTGTGTGGTTACTGGAGTCAGTGGTTCCGGAAAATCATCGCTTGTATCCAAAGTAATGTATCCGGCGCTGGCAAAAATGTTTGGTGGATTCAGCGAAAAAACCGGACAACACGACATCATCCGGGGTGATTTTAGCCTGATCGCTTCGGTCGAGTTTGTTGATCAGAATCCGATTGGAAAATCCTCCCGTTCAAATCCGGTGACTTACCTGAAAGTTTACGACGAAATCAGGAAATTGTATTCCGAATTGCAAAGCTCAAAATACAACGGCTTTAAACCATCTCATTTTTCGTTTAATATTGAAGGCGGGCGATGCGAAGAATGTCAGGGTGAAGGCGAAATCACGGTCGAGATGCAATTCATGGCCGACATTCACCTGATTTGCGAAAGTTGCAAAGGAAAGCGGTTCAGGGACGAAATTCTCGAAGTCACCTTCGAAGGGAAAAATATATACGATATCCTTGATTTAACCGTTGATGAAGCCATTGATTTTTTCGGAAGCCACAAATCGCCTTCGGCAAAAAAAATCGCGAAACAATTAAAACCATTGCAGGACGTGGGTTTAGGCTATGTCAAACTCGGTCAGTCATCGAGTACCTTATCCGGAGGTGAAAGCCAGCGTATCAAACTGGCCTTCTTTTTAGCCAAAGAAAAAGTTAGTCCATCCCTTTTCATTTTCGATGAGCCAACCACCGGACTTCATTTTCATGATATCCGCAAATTGCTCGATTCGTTCAATGCCCTGATTGCCCGTGGTCACAGCATCATCATTATTGAACACAATCTGGATGTGATTAAGTGCGCCGATTGGGTGATTGATTTAGGGCCTGAAGGCGGTAAAGATGGCGGAAGGGTAGTTTTTGAAGGCAAACCTGAAGACCTGATCAATATTCCGGAATCTTACACTGGCGCTGCGTTGAAAGAGAAAATGCGGATATAGAGACATCCTTATTATTTTATGATGGTTCTAAAAATAGGGAAAAGTTGAGGTTCATAACCTTTAATCAACAAACTATTTAAACTGGCACTATTTTTGAAAAATAAATCCTAATTTTAGAAGAAATCAATCTAACCCTGAAATGATACCAACATTGAAAAGGGCCAAGTTTTTCCTTTTAATGCTATTATCTTTCCTTTTGTTTGTTACAGTTCATGCACAAACCAATATTGACAAGCAAACTAAGCTCGCCGAACAATTTCATGCTATTTCTGATAATGCTCCTGCCGAGATAGCATACATCCAGACCAGTAAAGACATTTACGAAACTGGCGAAGACTTATGGTTCAAGGTTTATCTGCTCGATTCGAAATACCTGATGCCTTCTTTACTTAGCAAAACCCTGTACCTGCAGTTATTAAACAGTACTACCCGTAAAGCGGTTTGGGAAGAAAAATATGAGATTCAGGATGGGTTTTCCAATGGGCGGGTTTACCTTGAAAGTTCCTTGCCTGAAGGAGATTATTTACTGGCAGTTTATACGGAGAATTCATTTTATCAAGACACCTCAGAGTTTAAAGCGGTAAAGAGGATCATTGTCAAACAGGACATGAATTCACCTGTATCGGAACCATTAGAATCTGTTATCACGGATGCAAACAGACCGAATCAGAAAATCCAATTTACTACTTTCCCTGAAGGAGGAAATCTGGTTTCCGGAATACAAAGTAAACTGGCTTTCAAAGCGGTAAACCCAGACGGTAAACCTGTTGATATTGAAGGAACCTTATTTGAAAACAGTGAGCCTATCCAAAAATTTAAGAGCTTCCATGCCGGAATAGGAAGTTTGGAATTTACACCTGATGTCGGTAAAAAATATCAGATCCGGTTAACACAACCATCCATTGATAGTACTTTCCTTTTGCCCGAAATAGCAAAAGAAGGAATGACTTTGAATCTGGCCGACAGAGATAAAGATACACTCACCTTTAAGATAGCTCAAAGCCCGATACTTCGCGAAAGTGATTTTTATGTAAGAGTTCAATGCCGGGGCGTGGTTTATGCCATGGCTTCCGGAAAAGTAAACGGAGAAATACGGATAAAACTACCTCTTTCATTGTTCCCACAAGGCATTGCTGAAGTCACCCTTTTCAATGGCGAACTGGTTCCCGTAGCTGAAAGGCTGGTATATCTCAATCCGAATCGAAAACTTTATATTACTTCCGATTTATCCAAACACGATTTTCCGACAAGGGGAAAGGTCAACCTGAAAATTACTGCGAAGGATGAATCTGGGTATCCGGTCTCAGCCAATCTTGGAGTAAGTGTATTCGATCAGCTTTATCAAAATACCAGCGACTCCAGCAACATTCTTTCCCATATATATCTTTCCTCACAACTGAAAGGAAGGATTTACAACCCGTCCTATTATTTCAACATTAAAAATAAAGGCCGTGATGAAGCATTGGATTTACTGATGCTCACCCAGGGTTGGAGGAAGTATATTTGGAGTGATAGCAATCTGAAAAGTTCCGGTGAAACAAAGGAGAAGATAATTTTTGATGATATTTCAGGGAAAATATATTATCCCAGAAGTAAAAAGAAAATACCTAAGGAACAACTGTTCGTGCTGGCCTTTTCGCCCAATATTGATAGTACAAAACTAATTATCTCTGCAGATTCGTTAAGAAAATTTACTGTTTCTGCTGAGATGCTGAAAGAATGGGAGAATGACTATGTCTATCTGAAACCTTTTGGACCTTATGAATCAAAACTTAAGATGAAATCCTGGGATCCTCTGGCGATGCCCGAATATCATTTCAATATTCAATTAACCGACCCTTTTGAAACCATCAATCGAACTATGAAATTGGTTGAAGTTTCTTATCCTCTGGCTGGATCGATAACGGAAAAAACGGATACATCCGGCTTGTATTCGGTGGAATCCGGAGTAGTCAGAATAAAGGATGTTTCAATCAAAGGGAAACGGGCTAAAATTATCAGGGGAAAATACCTGGGAACCCTGGATAGTATCGCTTATAATGCCGATGACTATATATGCAGAATGGGTGTTTTGAATTGTCCCAGACATGATCGTAATGAAATTGGTACAATAGTTCCTACCCAAGGTAAGCAATACAGTTATATTATTGATTATAATACGCCGATGGAACGAACACGTATAATAACCTACTGGCGTAATAAATACAATGAAGCTGACTTATTGAAGGTGAATAATTTGTGGAGGATTAAAGCGTACTATGGAAAACGTGAGTTTTATAAACCGGACTATGACAAAGAAACAGGAGAAGTTCTGGTACCTGATTTTCGAAATACACTATTCTGGGAACCTTCGGTTATTACTGACGAAAATGGAGAAGCCACACTAAGTTTCTTTTGTTCGGATATAAATACCGACTTTGTTGGCCGGGTTGAAGGGGTAAGCGAGGATGGATTATCAGGCGCAGGAACCTTCAAATTTACAGTCAGAAAGGAAAAATTTACTCCTTAAGGTTAGAGAATAACTGATTTCTAAATATCGAAAAAGCGTGTCTGTTATGAGAAAAACACTCTTAATTTTTCTATTCATTGGTTTATCCCTGATGGCATACAATCAGGTAATAAAGGGGACTGTTTATGACCAGATAACCCATGAAGCGATCTTTTCGGCTACCGTTTATTTTAATGGAACCACAGTCGGAACTCTTACTGATGAGAATGGAAATTTCAAGCTGGATGTTACAAAGAATGCACCAATGCCGTTAACTGTGAGTATGTTGGGGTATAATTCCACAACACTTAATTCCAATACTTATTCCACAGGCCATCCGCTTATCATTCATCTGACACCAAAAATATATGAATTGAATGAATTTGTGGTAAAGGCAAAACCACTTGCCAGGGACAGAAAGTTAAATTTATTTTTATTTAAAAATGAATTTCTGGGGACCTCTGCCAATGCCCAAAATTGCGACATTCTTAATGAAGATGATATTACATTTAATTACGAATCAGACCGTGATACCTTGAAAGCATTTGCTTCCAAGCCAATCCAGATCATCAACCGAAAACTTGGGTATAAAATCACCTATTACCTCGATAAATTTGAATATTATAAAAGAACCAAATCTTTTGTTTATAAAGGAAACCTTATTTTCAATGAAGATTTGGCCATCAATAATCCTGAACAGCCAGTCATCGAAAGAAGACGAAAAAATGCCTATCGTGGTTCAAGAATGCACTTTTTCAGATCACTTTGGATAAATGATTTGAAGTCAACTGGATTTGTGGTTTTTAATTCAACCAATGATTTTGTTGACTATCAGAATATGGTAATTGAAGATGACCGGCACAGAAAATTTCTTGAATATCAGAAATATCTTGGTGTCTGTTATTACTCAAAAATGCCAACCAGTGATATTTTATTCCTTAAAACAATAGTATTCTTTGATAAAAATGGCTATTTCGATGAATCAGGACTATCGTGGGATGGGAAAATGGCGAGTCAGCGAATTGGAGACCAACTTCCTTACGATTATATTGAACAATAAAAGGATGCCTAAATACGATAAAAGGATGCTTCCCTATTTTGATGATCGAATTTTTAAAAAGGTAAACAAAGAATACGGCGCCTATTATTTACGGAAATTGCATCCGCGTATTCTTTCATTCGCTGTAATTCTGGCTATTCTAACCGGAAGTACTGCTACACTAATTCCATACTTTATTTTCAAAAATCAAAAAAAACAGTTTGTCAATGCTTCCAAATATATTTCTGTTGAAAACCTTTTTGCTCCTGATGAACCGGGTGGACTTCCTCTGCCGCCGCCTCCTGATATTCCAGCTCCTGCTAAAGCATCTGTCAAACTAACAACTCCGGTTGAAAAATACTTAGCGCCTGAAGTTGTGGATTCTGTTGTCGCTTTTGAAAAATCCCCGGCAATATCAACAGATTCAATAGCCAATAGAGATGAAGGCCAGAAAACAACTTCGGGTTCAGTAAACGGGTCAAACACTGGTTCAGGCTCAGGAACAGGAAGTGGGGGTGGGGACGGATCTGGCAATGGTCAGTATTCAAAAGCGGATGTAATGCCAACATTCAAAGGAGGTGATATCAATAAATTCAGGGAATGGGTGCAGAAAAAAACGAAATATCCGCAGATAGCTACAGAAAACGGAATACAGGGAAAAGTCTATATTACTTTTATTATCGAGATAGATGGCTCAGTTTCAGATGTAAAAGTTGCCCGGGGCGTTGACCCGCTCATAGACAATGAAGCATTAAAATCGGTCATGTCTTCACCAAAGTGGTCTCCGGGTATGAATAAAGGAAAAGCAGTCAGGGTAGCCTATATGATTGCGGTGAATTTTGAGCTTTAGGAAAACAATCCGGACTTCTGTAGAGACGTTGCATGCAACGTCTCTACAACAAAAAAAAGAGGCTGGAACTTTCGATCCAACCTCTTCCAGTATAAAATATTTTCCCTTATACACGTTTTTCTTTGATACGGGCTTTTTTCCCAGTAAGATCACGTAAATAATACAGTTTTGCCCTGCGAACACGACCTTTTTTGTTCACTTCAATCAAGTCTATAAAAGGTGAGTTGAGAGGGAAGATTCTTTCCACGCCAATATTTCCTGACATTTTCCGAACTGTGAAAGTTTTTGTAGCTCCTTCACCATTTACCTGGATTACAACACCACGGTAGTTCTGGATACGCTCTTTATTACCTTCACGAATCTTGTAGTGTACGGTAATGGTATCTCCTGAATTAAATCGCGGCTGTTCCTTGGGTTCAATAGCAAACGCGTCTTGTGCAACTTTAATTAAATCCATTTCTTTGAGTTTTAGTGGCAATATTACCTCATATCAATGAGTAAGAGATTGCTAAAATGTGGCGCAAAAATAATAAAATTTTCCACACCACAAACATTGAGAGAATTGATTATTTGTAATTGTTGATTGGTGATTGCTCTTATTCGCTAATCGTTAACATTTTAACTCATCATTCATAACTCATCATTTATAATTGTATCAATGGCTCGGTTTTCCAACCATCTTCAGGTGATCGCCGGTCTCGTCAACAATTACTTTCTTCCACCAATCCGGATAACCGGGCTGATTAGGCATTGGTGACAATCCGGTTTCAGTGCGTTCAAAAACGCCATCTTTTTCTTTCTTGATGTTTCCGTCAATAAATTTTACAAAAAGGTATTGAGATAATTTTTTCCACTCCTTCGTCATTCCGTTTGCCTGATTCACTGAATAATCGGTTAAAAACCGGAGGGTTTCATTCTTCTTTCCGGCATTCCACAAATTTTGTGCTGCCTGATCAACAGCAGGAGTATAGGCTACAAATTTATCTTCCAGGTTTTTCTGAACTTTCTGAACGTCCGGAATCATGGCATTGTATCGAAGATAAGTAAAGTTCGACACTACATTGAAAATCCAGAAAGCGGCTGTTTCAGAGTAGGTGAGTATGTCTCCGTTGCCAACTTTGAAGCATTCGGGTATTTCGGTAATGCCGCAATACATAGGAGTATAGCAGGTGCTGTACGCATCGTCAACACCAAACCACAGGATTCCTCCAACCGGATCGGGCAACCATGAACGCGATTGGGTTACAAATGAAAATCCGGTTTGCTGGGTTGAGATTGCACGTTCGTTGACATAGTTTGCCGAATCAACTTTGAATGTCAAAGGTCTCCACCGATAAGGCAGTTTAAACGGTCCGGCTCCAACATCTTTGGTCATATCCAACGCAGTTCCTTCATAATGATCGCGCATCATGCCCATGACATCCTGAACGCTAAGTTTTTTGTCAGGTTTCACCCACAAAGGCATGCGGTTCGATGGAAACTTATTCTCCCCATCGTGTTTTACATTGCCCAGGGCATATTCCTCGTATTGTTTCATGCCTGAAAATACCTTATTAAAACCTGCATAAACACGGCCATCGCTGAAACGGGCACCGCTGAAATCAACCGGGGCATAAACATCAGAAAAACTAAAATCTTTATTTTTTCCGTCGAACCAGCCTTTTTCGCGTGCAAACGAAATCACATCTTTGGCAAACAAACAGTTGGCCGGATCGTTCATCGGGAAAGTTGTTATGCGTGCCTGATTAGCATGACCACTGATGTATCCGTCAGGAATACGTTGGGCCACCCAGACCGCGCCTTTTTCGCCATCCCCTTTGCTGATCATTTCCATGATCCAAACTTCATTCGGATCAGAAATCGAAAACGATTCGCCCGAACTGGCATAACCATATTTATCCATCAGGTCAGCAATCACCTCAATGGCTTCACGGGCAGTTTTGGCACGCTGTAAGGCCACATAAATCAAGCTCCCGTAATCCATGATGGCGCCCGGTTGCTTGGCAAGTTCTTCGCGTCCGCCATAAGTAGTTTCGCCAATGGCTACCTGGTTTTCGTTGATATTACCTACCACACTGTAAGTATGCGAAACTTGCGGAATCCGGCCTAAAAATTTACCGGTATCCCATTCATAAATATCCCGAAAAGCGCCGGCCGGGTAATCTTGAGCCGGTTGATAATACAATTCGCCATACAGGGTATGCGAATCAGCAGCATAGGTTATCATGGTCGAACCATCGATGGATGCACCTCTGGTAATTAAAAAGTTGGTGCAGGCCTGAGAAATCTGGACTCCCAAGATTAATGTCAAAACTGAAATTAATACAACTCGTTGAAGATTTTTTATCATGATCAATATTTGAATTTAAATTTTTCGTCAGGCAAATATAGTATTCCCAAAGTATAAAGTTTTTCTCTTCAGAAATAATCGGATAAAGAAGACTGAATTTCGGTTCACGAACCATGAGAAATATTAGGAAATTGGAAAGGGAAAAGAAAAAAAATATTAGCGCTTACAGATCGCAATTGCCAGAAAAATCCATCCGGCTACAAACGATAAGCCGCCAATAGGAGTAATAGCTCCCAAAATCTTTACTCCTGAAATAGAAAGAACATACAAACTGCCAGAAAATAAAATAATCCCGGCGATGAGAAGTATTCCGGACCAACGCAGCCATTTCGAATCAATCTGAAAACCAATTAATCCGATGAACAGCAAACCCAATGCGTGGTAATACTGATATTCAACTCCGGTTTTATATACGGCGAGCATATCAGGAGATAAACTTGATTTTAAAGCATGGGCACCAAAGGCGCCGAGCAAAACGCCAAAAGTCATAAACGTTGCGCCTGCAAAGAGTATTTGTTTACTTTTCATTTCCACGATTGTTTGATGAACGCAACAACAACCAATCATATCGAAAAGTTGTGGAGAAAATCAATCAGAAAGTGGCTGGTAACCGAACCAGTCGAAATAAGCTTTGGCTTTGGTTTTACTTCCGTTCCCTGTGGCAAAAAGTCCAAGATAGACGCCGGTGAATCCACCGGCAACTTCCGAAGAGAGAAAATAAGTATCGCACTTGCCCAACTCCTTAAATTCATCGTTACCCTGAGCATAATAGAACGTATAGTAATCGCGCGATCCAACTACCTTCAATTTTACACTTCCCGGTTTTAGTGCAACAGTTTTTCCTTGCGTGAACTGAAACCCACCGAGGCGGTTGAAAATACCTATCACCCTTTTGCCGCCCTGGTTTTTTACCGAGAGTTTATAGTGATGCATGTTGTTCATCAAAACGGTCAGGCCAGCTTCCTCATTTTCGCCGGAAGGATTGAATTCCATTTCTGTAGTCGCTTCGAAGTTGAAATGTTCCTGACGACGGCCAAGGAAAGTGGGCGTATCAGCCCAATCCAAACCAACTTCAGTTGCATTCATTGTTAAAAAACCTTTCTTTTCGGTAAACGAATAATTCGCGTGCACCGGATTACGCAGGTAATTCCAATCAAAACCAAGGTTTGAATCGTTAAATTCTGAGCGTTTGAACTCTTTTTTTACAGGGACTTGTGGCAATGTTTTCACCTTCATTTCGAGGTCAATGGTTCCGTTGCCGTTTACAACCGGCCAGCTGTTTTCGGTCCAGACTACGGGCGCCAGATAGGTTTCGCGGCCCATGATGTGGAAGCGTCCTTTTGCCGGACGGAAAGCAAGACATACCATCCACCAGCTTCCATCGCCTGCCTGAACCAAATCGGCATGTCCGGTTCCCTGAATCGGAGCTTCCTGCTTTTCTTCATCAGCATGGGTCAAAATCGGATTGGCCGGATTGCTCATGTAAGGTCCCATCAGCTCTTTGCTTCGGGCAATGGTTATTTTGTGGCCGTATTCTGTTCCGCCTTCTGAAATTAGCAGGTAATACAATCCATCTTTTTTGTAAATGTGCGGCCCTTCAGCGTATCGCCCTCCGGTACCACGCCAGATGTGCCGCTTTTCGCCGATGCGTTTTCCGGTTTTGATGTCGATCTGGTTTATTTGGATGCCCATTTTCCCATCGGTATTGCACACGTAAACTTTACCGTTTTCGAAAAACAGGTCAGGATCAATACCGGTTGTTTCCAGCCAAACGGGCTCGGACCATTCGCCCGCGGGATTGGTGGCTGTTACGATGAAATTGCCCCCGCCGCTGACATTGGTGGTGATCATGTAAAAAATGCCTTCATTGTAACGGATGGTTGTCGCATAAATCCCGGCCGAAGCCCTACATTTTTGCAACGGCAGTTGGGAATCACGGGTAAGGCAGTAGCCAATTTGTTCCCAGTTGACGAGATCTTTGCTGTGAAAAATCGGAACTCCGGGAAAATATTCAAACGAACTATTCACGATGTAAAAGTCATCCCCCACACGGCAAACGCTTGGATCGGGATGAAAACCCGGAATGATTGGATTTTGATAGCCAATCTGTCCAAAACCAAGAATAGAAACGCCGAAAAGAAGAACAAGTATTACCGGTTTTAATGGTTTTATCATGGTTGATTTGTTTTGACTGAAGTTCAAATTAATCCAATTTGTGGATAACCAGTCCTGACCTGAGTTTAGGTTCGAACCAGGTTGTTTTTGGCGGCATGATGTTTCCTGAATCGGCAATGTTGATAAGTTGCTGCATCGAAACCGGATATAGTGCAAAAGCCACTTTCATGTCGCCATCGTCAACACGTTTTTTCAGTTCGCCCAATCCCCGGATTCCGCCGACAAAGTCAATACGCGTTGAAGTACGGAGGTCGGCAATTCCCAAAATCTGATCAAGAACCAGGTTAGAAAGGATAGTCACATCCAGTACGCTAATCGGATCGTTATCGTTATAAGTACCTGGTTTGGCATTCAGTTTATACCAGTTTCCGGAGACGTACATGCTGAATTCGTGGAGTTTGGCTGGTTTGAAAATTTCAGCCCCTATCAGTTCAACATCAAAGTTTTGTGCAAGTTTAGCCAGTAATTCAGCTTCGGTTAAACCATTCAAATCTGTTACGGTACGGTTGTAGTCAATAATCTGCAACTGATTATCCGGGAAATGAACGGCCATAAAGAAATTGTATTCTTCGTTGCCGGTATGATTGGGGTTCTGGTTTTGCTTTTCGAACCCGATGCGGGCAGCAGCCGCTGTGCGGTGGTGGCCGTCGGCCACGTAAGTTGCCGGAACTTTGGTGGCAAACAATTCTTCGATTTTCTGAATGGTAGCGGTATCGTTGATCGTCCAGAAATGGTGACCAAAACCATCTTCTGCCACGAAATCGTAATCGGCTTTCTGGTTTTTCACAACCGATTCAACAATGGCATCAATTTCAGGAACGGCGCAATACGAAAAGAAAACCGGTTCGATGTTGGCATTCAGGTAGCGGGTCAGAATCATGCGGTCTTCCTCCTTGTCAGGCCGTGTCAGTTCATGTTTTTTGATGATTCCACGGTTGTAATCTTCGCAAGAAGCTGCTCCCACGATTCCATACTGGGTGCGGCCATTCATGGTTTGTGCATAGATGTAATACCTGGCAACTTCATCCTGAATCAGCCAGTCATTCTCCTGAAATTTTTCAAAATTTTCAACCGATTTCAGGTAAACTGTTTCTGAATGCACATCAGTCCCTTCAGGGCAGTCAATTTCGGCACGGGTGATGTGAAGCAACGAACAAGCTTTGTCTTTAGCCATTTGGGCAGCTTCGGCGCTGTTCATTACATCGTAGGGTAAACAGGCCAGATCGCTGGCAATTGCCTGAGGTGGACGAAGTCCTTTAAATGGTTTTACGATAGCCATATCTTGGTTTTTTGTCTGTTGATTTAATCTTTAGCCTGCCTTCAGTCCATTTGGCAATCATCTGCAGGCATTGAATGTTGATTATTTGTTTACGCGATAGGTCTGATCGCCGCTTTCAAAAAATGCCACAATCTGTTCAGCAGCTGCTACTCCTGCATTGACATTGGCTTCAGAAGTTTCGGCTCCTTGTTTTTTAGGAGTTGAATAGTACCGAAGGTCAAATTTTCCTGCTAATTCGTCATGACAGGAAGGAGCAATATCACTGATATATTTAAAATCAGGACGCTCTTCCAGCATCTTCTTCAGTCCTTCTTCATCAATCACTTCTTTTCGGGCCGTATTTATAACAGTGGCACCTTTAGGCATTTTATTCATCAAGTCGAAACTGACCGACTTCCTGGTTTTTTCGTTTGCCGGAATATGTAATGATAAGAAATCACTCGCGCTAAATAATTCATCAACAGACTGAACCACTTTCACATCGTATGGTTCCATGCTGACTTTAGTGATGCATGGATCGAGTGCAACTACCT
This sequence comes from Prolixibacteraceae bacterium, assembly GCA_003457135.1. Lineage (GTDB taxonomy): Bacteria > Bacteroidota > Bacteroidia > Bacteroidales > Prolixibacteraceae > Aquipluma. Next base: position 3,910 of record DMSQ01000045.1, on the reverse strand, counting down.
TCATACCCAGACCCTGGGCAATTTTTGCTACCCGTCGTCCAATGTTACCACAACCATAAACCCCAATAGTTTTTCCTTTTAATTCGGATCCCGAACCACCTTTGAAATTACCACGGGCCATAAAAATCATCATCCCGATGGACAGTTCGGCCACAGCATTCGAATTCTGTCCGGGCGTGTTCATGGCAACCATTCCTTTTTCGGTGCAGGCAACCAGGTCGAAGTTATCAAAACCAGAGCCAGCCCTGACCACAACTTTCAGTTCTTTGGCAGCGTCGAGTACTTCCCTGTCAACAATGTCGCTTCTGACGATCATCGCGTTAACATCTTTAACTGCATCGAGCAACTCCGCTTTCGATGCATATTTTTCGAGCCTTTGCACTTGATAGCCGGCTTGTTCAAGAATTCCGACCATTTGATTTACCGCTGCCGGAGCAAATGGTTTTTCAGTAGCTATTAATACTTTTTTCATTGATTGTGTTTTCCTTTAAAAGAGAAAAGCAGAATCCCCATCCTGCTTTTCTTCCTGATTTATTTAAGCTTTGTTTTTTCAAATGCCTGCATGGCATCAACCAATGCCATTACGCTTTCTTTCGGAAGCGCATTGTAGGTGGAGGCACGATATCCGCCCACAGAGCGGTGACCTTCCAGTCCAAGCATTCCCAAAGATTTGGTATAGGCGAGAAATTCAGGTTCCCATTCTTTGTATTCGTCATTCATTACAAAACAAATATTCATCAACGAGCGATCGTTCACATCAGGAATATTGGCTTTGAATAATCTGTTACGGTCAATCTCATCATAAAGGATTCCTGCCTTTTCGATATTCATTTTTTCCATCACCTTAACGCCGCCTAATTCTTTCAACCATTTCAAGGTTTGAAGGGCAGCAAAAATTGGAACAACCGGAGGCGTGTTGAACATGGATTCGTTTTCGATATGGGTTCGGTAATTCACCATTGAAGGAATTTTACGGCTGACTTTTCCTAACGCTTCCTCTTTTACAATTACAAATGTAACTCCGGCAGGAGCAAGATTTTTCTGGGCTCCGCCATAGATTATCGCATATTTCGAAACATCAAGCGGACGGCTAAAAATGTCGGATGACATATCGGCAACCAGTGGCACTTTGCAATCCATATCAGTACGGATTTCTGTTCCATAAATCGTGTTGTTGGTTGTAATGTGAAAGTAATCAACATCTTCGGGAACAGTATAACCTTTAGGGATATAATTGTAAGTACTTGCTTTTGACGAAGCTACTTCGATTACTTCACCAAAAAATTTGGCTTCTTTCAGCGCTTTGTCGGCCCAGGTCCCTGTGTTTAAATAGGCTGCCTTTTTCTCAAGCATATTGTAAGGAACCATCATGAATTGAGTACTGGCGCCACCCCCTAAAAACAATACGTGGTAACCTGCAGGAATATCGAGTAATTCCTTGAAAAGTTGCTGGGCTTCGCTGTTTACAGCAATGAATTCTTTACTTCGGTGCGAAATTTCCATCAGGGAAAGTCCCGTTCCGGCAAAATCAATTAATGCTTCGGCTGTGTTTTTAATCGTGTATTGCGGCAAAATAGATGGACCCGCATAAAAATTATGCTTCTTCATATGGTTTAAATTTATAGGTTAATGACTTATATGATTTAGATTAATTTGATTCAAAATTCGAATAAAAAAACGAAGCAACAATCTGTAAACGCTTTAACTTTTTAACTTTTGACAATTTCTTATTGACAATGGTAATTTCAGTAAGTATCAAGACCAGATTGCTTATTGTATAAGTTTCTTAAACTGCTCCCGAAACATCAACCAGCCGGTCATTCCGAAACACCGGAATAACATGGGTTTGGTCTGCTGTCAGGCAATATTCGATGCAATCGTCCAGTCCTTTCGAAGCCAGGCGTCCTTTCTGGGCGGCTTTCTGGATATATCCGGATAAATCGGACTTTGCCAGGTTCCATAAATCAACTGAAGCAGTAACCGCATCACAAATGCTTTCAAATTTCCCTGAATTTAATAACCGTTCGGCCAAAGCTCCTGCAAAGACAGTATCTTCCAAGCTGAAGCGGTCTTTCCACGATGCGCAGAAAATCAGTACAGGTGCGTTTTGCTGAATGAGCCATTCGGCCAGTGAAGTTATATTCAGGAATGAACCGATCAGAACAGCTTTCGAATGATTGGCCAAATGGATGCAACGGGTTCCGTTCGTCGTGGAATACACGATTTCCTTCCCTTTTACAATTTCAGGAGTAAAATTAAACGGTGAGTTTCCGAAATCAGCAAAATCAAGAACATTTCCATCGCGTTCGGAAGCGACCAGGTATCCTTGCTGTTTCAGTGCCTTTGCTTCTTCAACAGTTGCTACCGGGATGATACTTTTTACGCCGTTATGAATGGCAGCACAAATGGATGAAGTTGCACGCAAAATATCAACGATTACCACCAGGTTTTCATCGTTGGCATGCTCACTGTAGATTGCCGGGGAGAAACATACCTCAAGCCGATTTTTCGATTTTTCCATCTTCAGGATTAAGTTATCAAAGATAAGCAATGCCCCCAACCATACCCCCATTTACCCAATCCGGAAACGGTATTTAAACTTAAAGTAAACTTGGGAAAAGAAATAAGGAAAATAAATAGAGATCACATTTTACGTGTCAGGATGTATTGAAACTTGTTCCTTCCGGCAATATTTGCCTATGCAGGGTTGATGAATGGCATTTTCACTATTTTGGCCTTCAGCATCTTGTTACGTACGTTTACATATATTTCGGTGCCAATGGCCGAATAGGCTTTATGTACATAACCCATTCCGATGCCTTTATTCATGATTGGCGACATAGTTCCCGAAGTTACACGGCCAATCACATTTCCGTCCTGATCAGTCAGTTCGTAATCGTGTCGCGGTATTCCACGGTCTATCATCTCAAATCCGCGAAGTTTACGGTCAACGCCTTCCTGTTTTTGCATCAGCAGAAAATCTTTATCTATAAAATTATCGCCATTGAATTTCGTAATCCAGCATAACCCGGCTTCGATGGGCGAAGTGGTATCGTCAATATCGTTTCCATACAGGCAATAACCCATTTCGAGCCGCAACGTATCGCGGGCTGCCAGGCCAATAGGCTTGATACCGTATTCAGCGCCAGCCTCAAAAATGGAGTTCCACATTTGCTCTGCAATTTCGTTCCTGAAGTATAATTCAAATCCCCCGGAGCCTGTATAACCTGTGGCCGAAATGATCACATCGTCGAACCCACCGATAGCGCCGGTTTTGAAAGTGTAGTATTTAATTTCTGAAAGATTGATGCCGGTTAATTTCTGAAGTGTCGCACATGCTTTGGGACCCTGAACAGCTAATTGACTGATAACCGGGGAGGCATTTTCAAGAATAGCTCCGTTCAAATTATGTGAGACAATCCAATTCCAGTCTTTTTCGATATTCGAAGCATTGACTACGAGCATGTATTTTTCAGGACTGAAATGATAAACCAGCAGATCATCAACAATACCACCTTTGCCGTTTGGAAAACAAGAGTACTGCGCCTGACCGATTGCCAGTTTCGAAACATCGTTTGAGGTAACCCGCTGAACAAGCTCCAGCGCATTTGGCCCTTTCACCCAAAACTCGCCCATGTGCGAAACATCAAATACCCCCACCGATTCGCGAACGGCCATATGCTCATCCCTGATTCCTGAATATTCGATAGGCATTTCAAAACCGGCAAACTCCGCCATTTTGGCGCCAAGCCGTTTATGTATCTGATTAAAAGCAGTGATCTGCATAAATTTTTTTTGAATTTTAATTGGACAAAATTAGATTATTACCTCAGGCTAAAGCATGAAAAAAATCATTTGCCAAAGATATTAGTTTTTAGCCCTGTATCAGCAGGGAAATCGCTTTTAACAT
>DMSQ01000047.1 GCA_003457135.1 Prolixibacteraceae bacterium | reverse complement strand
TCACTGGTATATGCAAAAACAAACGGCTTTCGGCTACCTGCATTTAGGGCTGTAGTAATATGGTAGGTTTGCGAATGAGAAGCAACTTTTACTGTATAATCATATTTGGTTCTAAACGTTAAACCACTTACATTAAACTCATGATGTGTTACCGGGGCTGCATCTTTCATTACTTTATTATTTATAGATAAGGTCGAAATAACAGGTTCGCTGGTCTCAAACCAGATAACAGCTTCAGTAGCAGAAATATTATTCACAAAACTTTCCGTTAACGAGTGGGCTTGTTGTTCGAAATACTGGCAGTGGGTGCGGAGCTTTTCCATAAGGGATCAGACCATAAGGAAACATTCCTTTAAGATTAAAAAAATCAAACACTAAGCCATCTTCAGTTCCTTCTGGATTATCAAAGAGCAGTTTGATGGTATATCGAGAGCCAGCCGTATCGGCATAAAATTCCTGACGATCATTATCATAACAGAGACTGTTATTTTCATCATACTTAATGTTGGTGTATGAACCGGAAATAGTGCCCGGTTGAGCTTTTAATGAAAGCCAGGTAAATCAACACCAAGGCAACTAATAGTATTTTTTTATACCTGAATGTTTTATTAATGAACGTTGATCTTTAAAAGTCGTTTAGTTAAGGGGCGTCATTGCAAACGAAGTGAAGCAATCCGCCCGTTAAAAGGTCGCTTCGCCCCAAGCGATGACGATTCTTTATATCCAATTTCTTAACAAAACGACATTACAACATAAATTTCAAAATTATCAAGAAGTTATCAATATCATGATTCTACATAATAGCCAAAACCTTTTGGCGATGTTCTGTTCCCCATTTTTGAAGTTGCATAATAATGGGGGATTAATTCGTTTCCGTGTTCGGTTAAAGCATAGATAACGGTTTTAAGATTATCATTAACCTCTGTTCTGGTTATTACTTCATTCATTTTCAATTCCTTTAGTTTCTTCGAAAGAATTCGTGGCGAAATCTCATGGCATTTTTTGATTTCATTGAAACGTTTTGGTTCAGATGCCAAACAAAGAACAATGCGCATTTTCCATTTTCCGTTCAATACATTCAGCAAATCATTTAAGGGAGGAAAAAATGCATTACACAGCTTTTGCGCTAATAATCAATGGATTTTTAGGCAAATGGCGTACAAAATATAAAAAATTTACATTCCCTTGGTGGTTATTAATACACGCTTCATTTCCCTTGATTATCCCACTTCGTATAGGGCTAGATACTCCTGCAATGTCCATTCCTCTCTTCGTTGCTTTTGCTGTGTTGGGGCAATTTATTGGTTCAAAATATTTAACCTAATAATAGTCAATGCGAAATGAATATAATTGAAGTTGTTGGAATAATCTTAATTTGCACATTGGCATTAAGCTATTTTATTTATTCACTTAACAATATTTACTGTGTAATAATGGATAAATTATTCAACGCTTTTGTTTAGGAAGTACTTCGTTATATTTTAGGATGCATTTTTACCACAATCCAATACATTGTTCCCAGCTTCTATTTAATTTCATATTTAGTTTCCTTGCGTTATCGTTAAAACCATCGCCATGCTAAAATCATTATTAAAAAGATGCTACCATAAACGACTGGAATCAGATAATTTGGGACTCCTGTTTTTTCAAAATTTTGTTTTTGATTTAGTCGTTTCACAACCATTATACTTAACCAAACCCCGGCAACAATAACTAAGGTCAAAAGAATTGAAACGACAAAATTTAGCCCAAAGGGCATTTGTTTTATAACGATCTGTCCGTCAATGATTTTATGAGCAGTTGAAACGCCTGAAACATCATCGAAAAGATGTTTGAAATACGGTATTCGCGAGGTTGATTTTAAAATTGCTTTATCCAGGTGAGCTGCTGCAATGATTGGAACGAATGCTATTCCATAATTCAGAAAGTAATCTTTCATTTTTAAGGTAGCACCGGTTAATCTGGAAATTAAAAAAGGGAAAAGCCAAATAATCAGTGGGAATATTGCAAAAATTACCGAACCTTTGATAAAACCGATCAGTAACTTGTTGTTCAAGGCCAATGGCTTAATAATCATGTCAGGGAAATAGGCCAGAAGCCTATTAGTTACAGTCCATTCAGACCAAATTTCAGAAATAACAAATCCGGAAACCACCAATACAAAAACCATTTCAGCCATTTTTAACGGTTTCAGCCTGAACAAATCATTTGCAAAACCGATTTGGGTAAACTGTGGATTGGGTCTGTTGGCATTGGGTTCTGATTGATATTTGCTACATGTTTTCATACAACCTGCGCATAAAATACAATCAGAATTATCGGTGATAGTGGCTGGATACAAGTCAACCCCGCAACTTTTGTAGTTCAGGTTGTATTGATACTTTTTGTGAATGCAGGATTTGTCCTTACAGGTATCGCAAACATTTTTGTTTTTAGCCCGGTAACCGAAGAATGCAAGTCTTGAATACAGGCCCAACAAATAGCCAACAGGGCAAACATAGCGGCAAAAAGTATTCTTTTCGTAAATACTTCCAACAAGTATTGAAACACCAACAATAGCTAAAAGATAAATGGCCATAAAGAATGGGTTTCGGTGGATAGCAAAGCCCTGAATTCCTACAAAAAGGATAATGATGTAGAACGCCGTAATTGCCCAGCCGGAAAGCAGCCATGCCGTACGTTTTCGCTTTAACCCGATTTTAGCAAAGAACGTTGTGATGATTTCCACGGGACAAACCATACACCAAATTCGCCCGAAAAAGATTGCTCCAATCACGATTGCCGGCCACCAGTACGACCATACAATCAGGTTACCAAGATTTGTATTACGCAACTGGTTAATAAAAGCGGCATCGGTTGAGTAAGCTGTCAAACCCACAACGATTAAAACGATATAAGCAATTAATGAAATGTATTTCAATGAAAGGGGAAAATACCATTTGGTAAGCAGGTTGTTGATTTGGTTCATGGTTAAATTTCTAAATGATACCTAAACCCAATAAAATCGAGATCAGCAAAAGCATCACAACTACCACTACCTGAATAATATGAAGCGTGACTTTCTTTAACAGTTTATTTCCGATAAATGCTCCTGCAATTGCCGCCGCGGTCGCTGAAATAAGCAATGTCAGATTTTCTTGCAGATTCGATGAAGTAAACCGCGAAGCGTAAACCGAAAGCCTGGTAAAGTCAACCAAAGAAGCAATAATAACCCCGGTGGCAATGTACGCTTCTTTACTCAAGCCGCTTTTTATGAGGAAAGCGCTTCGCAAGGCTCCCTGAATTCCGGCCAGTCCACCCAAAAAGCCACTTAATATTCCGCCCAGAATCAGCTTGTTTTTACCAAACTGAATTTTCTGAAAACGGGGTAAAAACTCGAAAAGTGAAAAGAATAACAAAAGGATAGCAATAATTAGTTTCACAGGTGTTACTTCAAATTCCCTTCCCCACATTTCATATTGAAATAATGAGGGTAAAACAGTTATTTTAATCAGCACCCAGGCGCCGAGAAAAGAAGCTGCAATTGCCGGAATTCCAAAACGGATTAATACCCATTTGTCAGCCTTTTTACCCACCAGAGCCATTTTAAAAAGGTTGTTGGCGAAATGCACCACACCTGTTAACGCGATGGCAATATCGATTGGAAAAAACAGCGCAAAGACGGGCATTAGAATCGTGCCCAGTCCAAAACCTGAGAAAAAGGTGAGAATAGAAGTAAAGAAAGCGGCAATACAAATGATGATAATTTCGGTCATAAAAAGTTACATTTTGCGCTTGCAAGATAACCTGACTGGTGAAGGAAACTGTGGTAGAAATAAAAGATAAAATGGTATTATTGAAAATATTTCTCTCTGAACTGAACCGGCGTTACCCCTTCGGCTTTTTTGAAAAACTTGACAAAGTTGGAAGTGTCAGAAAAATTAAGGATTTCAGCAATTTCATTCACCGTATTGTCGGTATGCAAAATGTA
>DMSQ01000033.1 GCA_003457135.1 Prolixibacteraceae bacterium | reverse complement strand
GGCAGATATGACAAGGAATAGTATCTCATTAAGAGGATAATAGAAATGTCCTTTGGTTATTCTACGTGGATCTTGCAAGGCTGAAAAATAATCTTCGAAAACATTTTGATAAATAGACTTTTGTGCGTTTAGATTAGCCATTTTTTTAACGCTAACCCAACAATTAATCATAAAGATAACAAATTGTATTCAATTCGCCAAATAATTCACCATTGTTTTAAAAGCGATTTCCCTGACAATACTCCTTCTAACTGCCTTCGGCACGCAGGGAGCATTTCTTCGATCAGCATTTGCTACAATGAAATAATGTCGGTAAATCCTGATTTTCGTCTGAAGGAATTGGTCCGTTTATCATTTTTTTTCGTTTCCTTTACTATATCAAACAAGATTAGTTTCCTCAATTTTAATAGGTTTTAAGGGCTGTTAAATGAATATATAATGAATAATCCAAAAACTGAAAGGCTATCGATACTGGCAGTAGATGATAACCAGATGAACCTGATGGTGATGCGAAGTATGTTCAAATATCAGGATTATCGGCTTTATTATGCCGACTGCGGAAAGCTGGCTATTGAAATGGCCAGGAAAGTTCGGCCAGATATGATTTTACTTGACGTGGTAATGCCCGATCTTAGCGGATTCGAAGTATGCCGCATCTTAAAAGAAGATGACTATTTCAAGGATATTCCGATTCTTTTTATCACAGCAGCCGACGAAATTGAATTTATCATTAAAGGTTACGAGGCCGGAGGGGTAGATTATATCACGAAACCTTTCCGTAAAGAGGAAATCATGCTTCGCATAAAAACCCATTTTGAGTTTAAATTGACCCGCGACCAGCTTTTTGAAACTACCGTGACACTGATGAGATTGAATAAAGTGAAAGACCGGCTGTATTCGATCATCGGACACGATTTGCGAAATCCCATCGGCAATGTCAAAATGGTGCTTGAATATATGTCGAAAGGAATCATAGACCCTACCAAAGGCGACCAGTATAAAAAAACAGTTAATGAATTGTTGCGCAACACCGATGAGGTATTTTCGCTGCTCGAAAACCTGACTACCTGGACAACATCCGAAAGCGGTAAGCTGGCAAATATTCCCGAAAACCTTAGACTTAAAGAGGCGGTAGTTAGCATTGTTAACCTTTATCAGGCTGGTTTTACCAGCAAGAACATTAAGCTCTCCATTAACATTGAGCCTGAGCATGTGGTTTTTGCCGACCTTCACATGATAAAGACAGTTATCAGAAACCTGTTTTCGAATGCCATCAAATATACTCCAGAGGGCGGCACTATTACCTTCAATTCGTGGATGAACGATCAAACCGTCAATATCTGCGTTTCCGATACCGGCAAAGGGATGACTCAGGGTGAAATTGATAAAATTCTGAATTCCGACTTTTATTATTCAGCGATTGGACCAGATGATGAAAGCGGCAGGGGACTTGGCCTGAAACTATGTAAAGATTTTATCGAAAAAAGTGAAGGTAAAATTTGGATCGATAGTATTCCTGGTGAAGGAACTCAGGTGTTTTTCACTCTTCCGGCACAAAAAGCAGAAATCGTAACTGAAGACGCCCGAACCCTGGTTTGGTAATTTTTCCACAGTACATCTGTTTATCATGTTTCGTCTGCCGGTAATCCTGGCAGAAGAGTGAAATTATTTATCGGTTGACTGGATTGATAACCTGATCATTTTAAAGAACAAAGTTCGGTCAAAACACCCAATGTTGATTTTGGATGAAGGAATCCGATATTCAGTCCCTCAGCGCCTTTACGGCTGGTTTTGTCAATCAGTTGAACTCCTTTAGAGGCAACATCATTCAACGCTTCGTTCACATTATCCACAGCAAAAGCCAGATGGTGTACCCCTGGTCCTTTCTTTTCAAGAAACTTACCGACCGGGCCTTCCGGATCAGTTGATTCAAGAAGTTCGATTTTGGTCTGGCCAACCTTAAAGAAGGCTGTTTTTACTTTCTGGTCGGTAATATCTTCAATGGCATAACATTTCAGGCCTAAAACATTTTCATAATAAGCAATTGCTTCATCCAGGTTGTTGACAGCAATTCCAATGTGTTCAATATGTGTAATTTCCATGATAGTTAAGTATTTAATTTTAGAATCTGCTACTGTCTTTTACAAAATGAAAATGTGAACCAAATCGCTCAAAAGCTGCTCTCTCTAATGGTTCCCGGTGTGCGGGATGGGCAATTGATGTAAGCAATCTTGCTCTTTCCTGCATGGTTTTTCCGTAAAGGTTGACTGCCCCGTACTCGGTAACAACCCAATGAATGTTGGCTCGAGTACTCACAACACCAGAACCTTCAATCAGGGTTGGGCAAATTTTTGAAACACCTTTTACAGTTACCGATGGTAATGCGATAATTGGTTTTCCTCCTTTTGAATGACCGGCACCACGAATAAAGTCGATTTGACCACCTACACCGGAATAATGTTTGATACCGATTGAATCTGCACAAACCTGACCTGTAAGGTCAATGGCCAGAGCTGAGTTGATTGCTGTAACCTTGTCGAGTTTACGGATAACGGCAACATTGTTGGTGTGAGCCACATCCATCATGGCCACCCGTGGATTATCATCAACGAAATCGTACAATTCCTGTGTCCCCATCAGGAAAGATGCGACCATTTTGCCCCGGTCAATGTTTTTATATTTGCCGGTCACAATACCTTTTTCGACCAGAGGAAGAATGCCATCGGAGAACATTTCGGTATGTACGCCAAGGTCTTTGTGGTTGCCCAACTGAGCAAGTACCGCATTGGGAATGCCGCCGATGCCCATTTGCAAACAGGCTCCGTCGTCAATTAATGCGGCAACATTTTTACCTAGCTGTATTTCTTCTTCGGTCAGAGGATCAAAGCTATGGGTATAAAGTTTGATGTCGTCTTCCACAAAAATGTCAATCTGGTCAACATGAATCATGGCATCGCCCCAGCAACGGGGCACATTGGGGTTCACCGCTGCAATCACCACATCTGCGCATTCAACAGCAGCCAAAGTTGCATCAACCGATGTACCGAGCGACACAAAGCCATGTTTGTCGGGAGGAGAAACCATGATCATCGCTACATTGACATGAAGATATCCTTCGCGCATTAATTTCTGAGTTTCGCTCAAAAAAACCGGGATGTAGTCCGCATATCCAGCTTGTGTTTGCTTGCGCAGGTTTCCGCCAACAAAAAATTGTTCCGTTTCGAAAATACCTTCAAACTCCTGATTAGCATACTCGATGTTACCTTCAACATGGATGTGCTGTATTTTAACGCCATAGAGTTCATCATTCCGTCCCCGCTCAACCATGGGCCGGATCAGGGTGTGCGGGGTAACAGCTACCGAGCTCAAATGGACCCTGTCACCTGATTTAATAATTTTTACTGCCTCTTGAGGGGATACATATTTGATCGGTTTCATGATAAGATTTTAAATATTTTTACTTTGAAAGCTGGCAAATATAGATATTAATTTTCCACTCAATCTTCATATAAATCCTATTTAAACCGTATCTGCATAAAACAAAGATTTTGTAAAATTTGTGTTAAGAAATGCCATTATAATTGCTTTAATCCTGAAATCCTTATCTTTGCCGCAGTTGATAGCTTTTATTAAATAATCCAAAATGATTCTATTCTTTAGAACTCCACCAAACACTATTATTGCTTTACATTCTGTACAAAACCTTGATCAGGAAGATATTTCCAAATTAATCTGGCTGTTTGGCGAGGCTGAAAAGCTCAGAGATGAAATTTTAAACGGATGGTTTGTCGGTCCCCGAAAAGAAATGCTGACCCCCTGGAGTACCAATGCAGTTGAAATTACCCAAAACATGGGAATTCAGGGAATTCAGCGCATTGAAGAATATATTCAGGTGGCAGATCAAGCTGCAGGATTCGATCCGATGCTGAAAGCTTTATACCATAACCTTGATCAAACGATATTTACAATCAATAAAAAGCCTGAACCTATTATGGAAATTGCTGATATATCAGCATATAACGAGCAGGAAGGTTTAGCCTTAAGCGAAGATGAAATTGAGTATTTGAATTCAGTTTCCGAAAAATTGGGCCGGAAATTGACCGATGGCGAAGTTTTTGGTTTTTCGCAGGTGAACTCTGAACATTGCCGGCATAAAATCTTCAACGGCACCTTTATTATTGACGGCGTTGAACAAGAAATGTCGCTCTTTCAATTAATTAAAAAGACATCGAAGGAAAACTACAATAAGATTATTTCGGCATACAAAGATAATTGCTCGTTTGTTCAAGGTCCGGTTGTAGAGCAATTTGCCCCAAAAACGCAGGACAAACCTGATTTTTTTGAAATAACCGACATCGAAACTGTACTTTCATTAAAAGCCGAAACACATAATTTCCCGACAACTGTCGAACCTTTTAACGGGGCAGCAACCGGTACCGGTGGCGAAATCCGTGACCGCATGGCTGGCGGAAAGGGTAGTTTGCCCATTGCCGGAACTGCGGTTTATATGACAAGTTATCCCAGATACAGCAGCCCCCCCACCCCCCACAGGGGGGAATTTGGAATTAACAATGAGAATACTTATAAAAATGAAACGAACTCAGATGTCCACCCAGCGGGGGGATTTAGGGGGGCTTTTCCTGAACGCGACTGGCTATACCAGACTCCGGAAGAAATTCTGATCAAAGCGTCGAATGGCGCAAGCGATTTCGGAAATAAATTCGGGCAACCAATCATTACCGGTTCGGTGCTGACTTTCGAACATTTCGAGAACGACCGGAAATATGGATTCGATAAAGTAATCATGCTGGCCGGAGGTATTGGCTTTGGCGCTAAAAAAGATAGCCTTAAAGGTGAACCCACCAGGGGTGACAAAGTGGTGCTTTTGGGCGGCGACAATTACCGAATTGGAATGGGCGGTGGGGCTGTTTCGTCGGTAGCAACCGGCGAATACGAAAATCACATCGAGTTGAATGCTGTTCAGCGTGCCAATCCTGAAATGCAGAAACGCGTTTACAATGCCATTCGTGCATTGGCTGAATCATCTGAAAACCCTATTGTAACTGTTCACGACCACGGTGCCGGCGGACATTTAAACTGTTTATCTGAACTGGTGGAAGCAACCGGAGGAAAAATTGACACTTCGAAATTACCGGTTGGCGACCCGACGCTTTCGCAAAAGGAAATTATCGGCAACGAATCGCAGGAACGCATGGGGCTGGTGATGCACGAAAAAGATGTTCCACTTTTGCAGCGTATTGCCGATCGAGAACGTGCGCCAATGTATGTAATTGGAGAAGCAACCGGAGATATGCAGTTTACTTTTGAGAATTCGAAAACCGGTGAAAAACCAATTGACTGGCAACTTTCATACATGTTTGGCAAACCTCCTAAAACAGTTTTGACCGATTCCACCCGAAATGAAAAATTTGCTGACCTGAAATACGATCAGTCTAAAATAGAAGATTACCTCGAAGATGTGCTTCAACTGGAAGCGGTTGCCTGCAAAGACTGGCTAACTAATAAGGTTGACCGATCGGTTACCGGACGAATTGCCAAACAGCAGTGTGCCGGACAATTGCAGCTTCCATTGAATAATGTGGGCGTGATCACGCTCGATTATCAGGGCGAAAAAGGATTAGCCACATCTATTGGTCATGCGCCGGTAGCGGCTTTGGTTGATGCTGAAGCCGGATCGGTACTATCTATTGCCGAATCGCTGACCAACCTGGTTTGGGCGCCACTTTCCGATCAGTTGAAAGGTGTTTCGCTGAGCGCTAACTGGATGTGGCCTGCAAAAAATGAAGGCGAAAATGCCCGTATATACAAGGCTGTAAAGGCTGCCAGCGATTTTGCCTGCGAACTGGGGATCAACATTCCAACCGGAAAGGATTCGATGTCCATGACCCAGAAGTACAAAGACGGAGTGGTTTATTCACCGGGTACTGTAATCATCTCAGCTTCCGCAGAAGTGTCGGATGTGAAAAAAGTGGTAGAACCAGTGTTGATTAACAACCCGGAGACCTCTATCTATTTTGTTGATTTCTCGAAAATGAACCGTTGTCTGGGCGGAAGCGCTTTCTCACAAATCATCAATAAATTGGGCAATGAAGCGCCTTCGGTTGCCGATTCAAAATACTTCGCAGCAGCGTTTAACGCCATTCAGGATTGCATCGAAGACCGGAATATCCTGGCCGGACACGATATTTCTTCCGGAGGTTTGATTACCACCCTGCTCGAAATGTGTTTTCCCGATAACTATTCAGGAATGACGCTTGATTTAAGCGGAATTGGTGAAGCTGACAACGTTAAGTTGCTATTTAGCGAAAATCCGGGTGTGGTTGTTCAGGTGGCTGATGCTGCTGCTTTCGAAGCTAAACTGAATGCTGCAGGAGTTCAATTTATCCTGATTGGAAAACCTTCAGGAAGCCGTGTTTTTACACTGAAAAATGGTGCTGATGAATTTAATTTCGATTTAAATTCTCTGCGCGAGTTGTGGTTCAAATCATCGTATTTGCTTGACCGCAAACAATCAGGAGAAAAACTGGCGCTGGAACGGTTTCAGAATTATAAAAAGAATGAGCTGAAATACGATTTCAAAGGATTCACCGGAAAAGCTGCTGATTTGGGCATTGACCTGAAACGCAGGAAGCCTAGTGGAATCAAAGCTGCCATCATCCGCGAAAAGGGTGTAAATGGCGACCGCGAAATGGCTTACATGATGTACCTGGCCGGAATGGACGTGAAAGATGTGCACATGACCGACTTGATTGCTGGCCGCGAAACCCTGGAAGATGTGAACATGATTGTTTTTGTGGGTGGGTTCTCCAATTCGGATGTGCTGGGATCGGCCAAAGGATGGGCCGGCGCTTTCAAATACAACGAAGCCGCCAAACTGGCTCTCGACAATTTCTACAAGCGCGAAGACACTTTAAGTCTGGGTGTCTGCAACGGTTGCCAACTGATGGTTGAATTGGGACTGGTTTACCCCGGCCATGCAGAAAAACCGAAAATGCTGCACAACGAATCGCATAAATTTGAGTCTGGTTTTGTAAATGTCGAAATCCTTCCAAACAAATCGGTGATGCTGGAGTCAATGGCCGGAATGAAACTTGGTATTTGGGTGGCTCACGGAGAAGGAAAATTCAGTTTACCACAGGAGGAATCAGCATACCTGATTCCGATGAAATATTCGAATACGGCTTATCCGGGAAACCCCAATGGTTCTGATTACGATGTGGCTTCGCTATGTTCGGATGATGGCCGCCATCTGGTAATGATGCCACACCTGGAAAGGGCTTTCAAACCTTATCATTGGCCTTATTATCCACAGGAACGGAAGTTCGATGAGCTTGCCCCCTGGATGGAGGCTTTTGTGAATGCCAGGAAATGGATGGAAAAAAACTCAATGAATAATGCTAATGAAGTTGTTTTAGTGTTCTGCACTTGATCAATGGAATGAGAGAAATGGCTAGGAATCTGGTATTTTATAATACCGATATAGAATCTTATATTTGTGGAAGAATAAAATGAAATACTCAGGAAAATATGAAAACAGTAACTGTTGAAATAAAAAATGAAATCGCCATGTCTTTCCTGCAGAATCTTGAAAGCATGAATATACTTAGGGTTGTTGAAAATAATATATCCCCCGTCAAACAAAACCTATCAGATCGGTTTGCAGGTTGCCTGCCAAAAGAAAGGGTGGATGAACTTCAAAATGAACTTATCCAAATGCGCAGCGAATGGGAAAGAGCTACCTATTAGACACAAATGCGATACTCGATTTTATGGGTGATAAATTGCCTGCCAAAGCCCGCGCAATTTTTTCGCAAATTGTTGATGATCAAATTAATATTTCGGTCATAAATAAAATCGAAATTCTTTGCTTTTCATTTGTAGAACAAGATTTGATTGACTTTGTAAATTATTCCAATGTCTTCCCGTTAGATGATCATATTGTCACAAAGACCATTGAGATTCGGCGTTTATACAAAAAAATTAAGCTTCCGGATGCCATAATTGCATCAACGGCTCTACATTATGACCTTATCTTAATTACGAATGATAAAGATTTTGAGAATATTAATGGCTTAAAAGTTGAAAGCCCTTATGATCTTGATGATGTGTCCACCGAAAATGATAGTCAAGATTTTGAGGATCTTTTAAATACGCTTGCTTGATTTTTATTTAAACAACTCCCATGCTCGAATTTTTTCAATCCCTTGCCGACTGGTACATGAGTCACATGAACTATTTCACCATTACTTTATTGATGGCCATCGAAAGTTCATTTGTTCCGCTTCCTTCAGAAGTGGTTATCCCGCCGGCTATTTGGAAAGCTGCTTCCGGCGAATTAAATATTTATCTCGTTGTTATGTTTGCTACGATTGGAGCAGTGATTGGAGCCATGTTTAATTATATCATGGCACGGTGGTTAGGGCGTGCAATTGTTTACAGCTTAGCCGAGTCGCGAGCTGGCAAAATGTTTTTACTGAACCGTGCTAAAGTTGAACATGCTGAGGCCTATTTTAACCGTCATGGAAGGAGTTCAACTTTTATCGGGCGCTTGATTCCGGGTATCCGGCATTTAATTTCTATTCCTGCCGGCCTGGCTAAAATGAATGTCAAACAATTTGTGCTCTATACTGCCTTGGGTTCTGCAATATGGCATATTATTCTCGCTTCGCTGAGCTATTATCTGTATTCGCAACAAGAGTTGCTCTACAAATATATGCACGAACTTTCTTATTTTTTACTCGCTTGCGGTGCAGCTTTTGTAGTTTACCTGATCTGGAAATACAGAAAGAAAAAGGAATAAGGGCAATTGTTAATACTTTTGTTTTATATGCCTGATCATAAATTTTATTTTAGCTTTTCTGGAGTATTTTAAAAAGTTCGTCCAGTTTTGGAGAAAGAATAATTTCGGTTCTTCGGTTTCTTGCTCTTCCATCAGGATTATCATTTGTTGCAACCGGAAAATATTCTCCTTTGCCAGATGCAGTCAACCGTTTGGGATTTACACTATATTCTTCATTCAGCATTCGAACAATGCTTGTGGCTCTGGCAACGCTCAAATCCCAATTATCTTTATAAAGGTTTGTTTTTATAGGTACATTATCCGTATGACCCTCTATTGCTATATCAATGTCGCTGTTTTTATTCAGCACCTCTGCAAGTTTTTTAATGGCCTGTTTACCTTTATCTTCAACTGCTGCGCTGCCTGATTTAAAGAGAAGCTTGTCCGTCATTGATACGTAAACTTTCCCATTTTTCATTTCCACCGAAAGTTCATCAGCCTTAAAACCCAACAAAGCATTTTTTACAATTTTATTCAATGCCCTGGTAATAGAATCCTGTTTTGAAACAATTGCTTCCATTTCCTTCAAGCGCTGTTCACGGTCCTGAAGGAGTTTTTCTTTCCTTTCCAACTCCTTCGATTTAGATTTTAAATCCTCATTGAGTTGAGCAAGCTGTAACCCAGATTTACTTGATAAATTATTATACTCTCCTTTTAATACAGAATATTCATTTTTAGTTTTTCTGAGTTCTGTTCCAAGGTCTGTTGTGTCTTTTTTTAATTGCTGGGCTTCAGCATATAGGCTGTTTCGGTCCTTAAGCGTTGCTTTGTATCTTTTTGACTGGAAAAACTGATCCACCTTCCTGCCAAGTTCACTATTTGTCTTGCAGGATAAAAGACTTAGAACAAATACAATACCTACAAAATATTTTAAGATTCTCATGTGTATTAATTTTATTTAATAAAAAACCATTTCGATTAAATACCTGAAATTCAAATCTGGTTCAAAAAACATCCGGGTGCATTTTCAGCACTCCGGATGAATCATTATTAGCTATTGCACAACTAAATTGAGTATGTTTCTTTGATTTCTATTTACCGCAACTTCACATTGCAGGCTCCGATATACTTTTCTCCGTTAAACATTTCTATTTTATAAATGCCAGGTTTTTGTTTTTCTTTGGGTGTATATATCATTTCAATTTTCTTGGAAACTTCTATGGCACCGCCAGAAACACTTGCCGTCAAACTTTCATCTCCATCAACAATTCTGAATGCTATCCCGTTTTCTGTACCTTCAACCTGAGTGCCATCCGGTTTCGTTAATTTGAAGGAGATATTTTCCACCATGTTTTCGGGAACATTAAACGACATAGTTATTTTTTTTGCGCGCTTTGCCATAACGGTTAATCTGTCTTTCCGTTTGGTGGTTTCAACCAGGTAATTATCACCTGTCATGGAACTTAATATGTCAAGATTTGCAGCAAGTTGTCTATTTTCTTTTTGAAGTGATGCAATAGTCTCATTCATGGTATCATTTTCCTTATTCAATTTCCGGATCGATTCATTCAGGGCAGCTACCTGGTTCTCAAAATCCTTCTTTATTTGAGTCAGGTCTGCGAGATCTTTTTTTAATGTTTTAATATTTCCATTTTCGCGGACTATTCGACTCAATTGTGCTTCCTTCTCAATTAATTTCTGACTGGTCTCGGCTAATAGTATTCCAAGGTCGGCGTTCCTGTTATTGAGTGAATTAATATGGTTATTATAATTTTCGATTTCTTTCTGAAGTGCAAGTTTCTCAGAAAGAATCATTTCAGTTTTGAGCTTTTCATCGTTCAGGCTTTTTGTAAGCGACTTGTTGGAGCTGTAAAAAATCCCAGTGCCTATAAGTGCTGCGATCAGAATTAACACTGTAATTGCAATACTGGTTTTTCCTCTTTTCTCTATTGTTTTCATGATTTCTTATTTTGATTGATTGTTTATGGCACAAACCTCCAACCTAATCATTAAACTGAGATTATAACTAAATTAAAATTGGATTAAAATTCAGGAAAGGAAAGGAAAGGAATGCCGATAGTAACTGTTGTTCCTTTATTTAGATGGGAATCTATTGAGATCGTTCCAAAGATTTATCAGATGAAAATTTACGGGCATTGTCCATGAGGTTGACGATGGCTGTTTTAAGTAAATGTTCATTGCCAAGTACAGTTATTTCCTTTTCATCCTCAATCGGTTCACTGAATTTTATTGAAATGTTGTAGTCTATAATGCTGAACACATATCCTGACTTTTCGGGGATACGACCAATAATTTTGAAGAAAAAAAAGAAAGTTAGCCCTCTTTAGGGTATGGAATACCAAATATTTAACGAAAGAACGAGGAACAATCGGCTAAGGCTAACGTATCAGAAAATAATATTTAAAATCACTAGTCAGTTTTTTTATTAAATTTCAGATTAAAAATGATAACAGTAATTATACCTACTCTAAACGAGGAAGAACACATTGCAAGTGTTATTAATTTTGCAAAAGGACAGCCCAATGTTAGTGAGGTAATTGTGGTGGATGACAAATCGCTTGATCGAACAGTGTCAATAGCTCAGCAAAATGGGGCGAAAGTTATTACCAGCACCAAACTTGGCAAAGGGGCTTCAATGAAAGATGGAATTCTTTTTTCTACGAATGAAATAATAGTCTTTCTGGATGGAGACATTGATCCCTATCCGCATTACACCGTAAAATTACTAACTGATCCTATTATTCAGGGAGAAGCCGAATTTGTGAAATCATCATTCAGCAGAAATGCAGGCAGGGTGACTGAACTCGTTGCAAAACCACTTTTAAGCATTTTTTTTCCAGAGTTACTTCGGTTTAGTCAACCACTAAGTGGAATGATTGCAAGTAAGAAATCGATTTTTCAAAAATTGGATTTCAGAGAAGATTATGGTGTGGACATTGGCATCCTGATTGATATGTATCTGATGAACATTAGAATGAAAGACGTAGAGATCGGTTATCTCGAAAATAAAAGCAAACCCTGGCAGGCACTGGGGAAAATGAGCAAAGAAGTGGCACAGGCTATTATTGTTAAAGCATCCACTTCAAAAAATCCACGGTACAATTTTGAAGAACTCGGTGCGTTAAACGAAATCCGTTCACAAATGGATTTTGCACTCGAAAACCAATTAGGAGAACTAAACAAGCTGGTTGTTTTCGATATGGACAACACCATTCTGATGGGAAGATTTATTGACATGTGTGCTGACACCTTTGGATTCAAAGAAGAATTGATGAATATCCGTTCCTCGGAGACGGATGTTGTCGCCCTGAATAAACGGATTGCTACCTTACTTAAAGGCAAGACTATAAGTGAGATAATTGCCGTTGCTGACAGTATTCCCATCGTATATGGGACCAAAGAAATAGTATTAGAATTAAAGAACCGTGGTTATATTGTTGGGATTATTTCAGATAGCTATGATTGTATTACTAATCACATCAGAATCAAGCTTGAGATGGATTTTTCGCTTTCAAACGAATTAGAGTTCTCAAAAAGCATTTGTACAGGTGAAGTTAAAATTCCATCTTTTCTGTTTAGTAATCCAAACAGTTTGTGTAAACACTCCCTTTGCAAAACCAATGCCTTACTAAATGTTTTAGCCAAGTACAACATCAAGAAGGAGAATAGTATTGCAATTGGAGATAGCATAAACGATCTTTGTATGATCAAAGAAGCCGGACTTGGTATCTCATTTTGTTCAAAAGATGAATTAGTCAACCATCATGCAGATGTAGTTATTTCGAATCCAACCTTCAGCGAATTATTAAACCTTGCCAGGTAGATTGTGCCGGATATAATTGTTAAATGCCTATGTTCCAATATAAATCTTCTTCATTCATTTAAATATTCCCCAGATGAAGCCCAAAATTGATATTTTTCATTACCTGAATATGGATGACGAAGTTGATGACTTTGCCAGTATCCATTCAGCGATCGAAAAAGACATCGTTTTCAAAGGAACCAATCTTTGGATTCTGGTCTTTGCGATTATTGTCGCATCTGTGGGTCTCAATATGAATTCGACAGCTGTAATTATTGGCGCCATGCTTATTTCGCCATTAATGGGTCCGATCAATGGAATGGGTTATAGCATTGCGACATTCAACTTTCCACTCTTCAGAAAAGCAATTAAAAATTTTTCTTTTGCTGTTGTAGCAAGTTTAATTGCATCAACAACTTACTTTGCAATAAGTCCGGTTTCTGTTGCTCATTCAGAACTACTGGCTCGTACAAGTCCAACCATTTATGATGTTTTAATTGCTTTTTTTGGTGGATTGGCAGGAATTATTGCTATTAGCAGTAAACAAAAGGGAAATGTGATCCCGGGAGTTGCCATTGCAACGGCGTTAATGCCACCACTTTGTACAGCCGGATATGGTCTTGCTACTGCGCAGTTTTACTATTTCTTTGGTGCCTTTTACTTATTTACGATTAATACTGTTTTTATTGCTCTTTCGTCAGTTGCAATTTCCCAAATTTTAAAATTTCCAATCATAACCCTTGTTAATCCCGTGCAGAAGAAGAAAGTAAACCGATGGATTTCAGTCATAATTTTGATCACCGTAATACCGAGTATTTACTTTGGTTATGGCTTAGTTCAAAAAGAGAAGTTCAATGAAAAAGCATCTAAATTTTTAAATAGCGTTACCATTGTTGAAGGGAATTACTTGCTAGATCATTCTATTTCATCTTCAGACAAATCAATCAATCTTATTTATGTTGGCAACACATTAACCGATAAACAAATCGAAATTATTAATGAAAAAGCTGATTTATTTTCGATTGATAAATCGAAACTTTCAATAAAACAAGGTTTTTCTTTAGATGAAAAGAATAGTAAAAATACAGAAAATGAGAATCTTAGGATTGAAATCAATCGATTGTCTAAGGAAATCAAAATGAAGGATGATTTACTGAAAGCAAATAATGATCAGAAACTTATTGGAAATCAATTACTATCAGAATTGAATTCTTTATTTCCTAATATTCATTCATGCTCTTATTCAGAATCACTTATTTTTCGGAAAGGATCGGATCAATCAAGTCAAATTCGGATTATAATAATAAAAACAGAATCTCAAAAACTCAGAAATTCAGAAAAAGAAAAGATTCGAAAGTGGATGGAAAACCGTTTTGCGTCCAACCAGATGGAAGTTTATTTTGAGTGATAGATATTTTTTTTGTTTTAGCAATGATCTTAGGCCTAGTGAAATATAAATTACTTCAATCACTATAATTGGATTAAAATTCAGGAAAGGAAAGGAATGCCGATGGTAACTGTTGTTCCTTTATTTAGATGGGAATCTATTGAGATCGTTCCTCGGTGTATCTGAATGATTTTATCTGTAAGGGAAAGACCAAGTCCGTTTCCGGAAATGTTTTTAACATTCTTAGCCCTAAAAAAAGGCTGGAATATTCTATCCAAATCAGCCGGGTCTATTCCGATACCCTTATCTGCAAATTGTGTAACAATGTATTTGCCCCTGACAGATAAAAATATTTCCACAGATTTATCAGATGAAAATTTACAGGCATTATCCATCAGGTTGACGATGGCTGTTTTAAGTAAATGGTCGTTGCCAAGTACCGTTAATTCCTTTTCATCCTCAATAGGTTCGCTGAATTGAATTGCAATGATGTATTCTTTTTTCCGTTCAATGAGTTCCGCCCTTGTTTGCCAAAGAATTTCATCAATTCGCAATGGACGAAGCGCTATTGCAGAAATATCAGAACTTGCCTTTGCCAGATCAAGCAATCCGTTCGAAAGGGCATTCAGGTTTTTGATGTCTTCCAGTACAGATTCCAAGATGCCTTCATATTCTTTTTGAGTTTTTGATTCCATTAAAGAAACTTCCAATTGTCCGGTTATGGAAGTTAATGGTGTACGCAATTCATGCGAAGCGTTTGAAACAAAACTCTTTTGCATTTCAAAAGCGGATTCCAATCGTACTAGCATTTTATTAAAAGTGATGGCAAGTTGTGCAATTTCATCAGTTCCGTTTCCTTCATTTACACGCATGTTCAAACTGGCTATGGTTATTTTATCCACCTGTTTCACCACATCCGACATGGGTCTAAGTGCTCTGTAAGCGTATATTCTGCCTATTAAGACCGTCAATCCAATACTGATAAAAAATCCGATGATTATTATCCATTTCAGGTTATTGAGCTTGCTTCTTCCATAGGTATCCAACGCCGATGAAATTACTACAAACCGGTCATACTTATCAGCATAGAGGAGCCCGATTACTTCATTTTTTCCCTCATGGTAGCGTACATCTTTTAGCAGCCTGATTTTATCAAGAAGTGATTTTGAAATAGAAATAGAATCATCGTCCAGGCTATTATAAATCTGACGGTCTTTATAATCATAGATCATTACCTTTTCATTATAAAGGGCATTTATGGTGTTTCTATCAATAATTTTAAGCAGGTTATAATCTACTTCTTTCACCTCTATCAACAGTTTGGCTGTGTTGATTGCCTTATTTTCAAGGCGCGAATAGAATTCTGACTCCCGGTAACTGGCAGAGAAATAATAAATGATAAAAGAAAAAAGAATAAGGATAAACGTAACAATATATGTAAATTGGAGTGTGAGTCGCGCCTGAATATTAAGTTTCATTCCTTTCCGGCTTTTAAAATATAACCAACACCAGTCTGTGTATGGATAAGTTTCGGTGAAAAATCCTTATCAATTTTTTTCCGGAGGAAATTCACATAAACATCAATAACATTTGTTCCAGTATCAAAAGTGATATCCCATACCTTTTCAGCGATATCAACTCTGGAAACAACCCTGCCTTTATTTCGAAGCAGATAAACCAACAATGCAAATTCCTTTTGAGTAAGATCAATTTTTTTTCCATTGCGTTTAACCTCATAGGTATTAAGATTCACTTCAAGATCAAGAAACGTAAGTATGTTTCCTCCGGTTTCAGCAATTGAAATCCTTTTTAAAAGTGACCGGATCCGTGCAAGCAGTTCACGAAACTCAAAAGGTTTCACCAGATAATCGTCAGCGCCATAATCAAACCCTGAAAGTTTATCCTCAGTTGTTCCTAATGCAGTAAGCATGATTATAGGTATTTTTTGGTTGCTGCTCCTGATTTCTTTGCATAATTCAAATCCATTTTTGTAAGGAAGATTAATATCGAGAATTATCAAATCATAATCTCCTGTCTCAAACATTCTTTTCCCCATCAAACCGTCAAAAGCAATTTCAGCGGAAAAACCATTCTTCTCAAGTCCACGTTGGACGAATGAAGCAACCTTTGGTTCATCTTCTACAACAAGTATCCTGGTATTCAGTTGATTCATCGTTTATTTAAAGGCATTATTTTAATACAAAACTAAGATACAATTTGAAGCAAACCTTATTACAATGAAATTTTAATCGTTCTTTAATCTTCAGACTTAAATACAAAATTAAATTTGTACTGGTTCTTTTTTAATATCACACATCATGAAAAAATTTAAGTTATCGCAAAATTGGGCAGTATGGCTTTTTTTTGTAGGCATTATTGTTCTTTTTGTTATTCTAAAACTAATAGGGTTCCCTGAAATCATGTATAAATAATTAGTATCATGTTTTATATTATTCTTCTCATTTTTGTTTTGGGCTATGTAGCTATTGCTCTCGAACATCCATTGAAAATTGATAAGGCAGCTTCAGCCTTGATTGTTGGAGTTCTGACCTGGACTATTTACATACTTAATGTTGACAGTATCCTGAATCTGGGTTATAGTCCTTCATGGTTAGAATTTGGAAGTCAGGTAAAAAACATCATTGACTATATAAAGCCTACTCTTTCAGAAACTCAATGGTTAGATTCTGGTTGGGCTGATAAAATCAGTGTTTTAAATTCACCTTATCATTTTGTTGTTGAAGAACTTGAACATCACCTGATTGAAATTTCTCAAATTTTATTTTTTCTGCTTGGTGCTATGACCATTGTTGAAATCATTGATCAACATGATGGATTTAAAGTCATAACCGATAAAATTACAACAACAAAAAAAGTAAAGTTACTCTGGATTATTGCAACTATTACATTTTTCATGTCGGCTGTGTTGGACAACCTGACAACCACCATCGTGATGGTAGCTTTGCTTAAAAAGTTGATTGGCGATCAGAAAACCCGATGGTTTTTTGTATCCATGGTAATTCTTGCTGCAAATTCTGGTGGCGCCTGGTCTCCCATTGGCGATGTAACTACCATCATGTTATGGATTGGAGGGCAGATCACGGCTCTGTCAATTATCGCCAAGGTTTTTCTGCCGAGTATCGTAAGTATTGTGGTCCCATTGGCTATTGTTTCATTCTCAATAAAAGGAGTGGTTGAGCGTCCGCTAAAATTGAAACATGAAGTCTTATATACAACGTACCGTGAACGAATAATTGTTTTCTCAGCAGGTGTTGGCGCTTTGCTTTTTGTCCCGGTATTCAAAACCATTACCCATCTGCCTCCATACATGGGAATGTTATTTGGCTTGGGTGTTCTATGGATTTTTACCGAGATTATTCACCGCACAAAACCCAAAGAAGTTAGCGATAAGCTTAAGGTTTTTAATATTATAAGGAGAGTTGATACACCTACGGTATTATTTTTCCTGGGTATTTTATCTGCCGTGGCCTGCCTGCAATCGGCCGGTCATTTAAATATCGTGGCAGGATGGCTCGATGATCATTTGGGGAATGTTTACTTTATTAACTCTGCTATCGGTATTTTATCTTCGATTGTTGATAATGTTCCACTGGTAGCTGGGGCGATGGGGATGTATGATATTGCGCTGCCAGGCGCATTGGGTTACGAAGCAATGTTTATTCAGGACGGAACCTTTTGGGAATTACTTGCATATTGTGCCGGAACCGGGGGGAGTATTCTGATCATTGGTTCTGCAGCCGGTGTTGCAGCAATGGGTATCGAAAAAATTGATTTTATCTGGTACCTGAAGAAAATCAGTTTGCTGGCCCTGATCGGTTATCTTTCCGGAATAGGTACATTCTATTTGATGTTTGCCTAAAACAAATGCTTTATTTTTCTTAATTGGCGATTTGCTGAATGCTGACAATCATAAAAAAAAGCATCAAGGCAATAATCAGGACAATTGAAACACTTACTTTCTGAAACCTGAGTTTAAACAAGCTCATCAGGAAAGATACCACAGTAATTCCCATAAGGAGAAGCGAGCTCCTGAAAAAACCAATGATTCTTGATTCTTTTGAGATTTTGTCGCTAATTGTCTGTGGTATCGTTATGGTATGTGAAAGAAGAATCCATAAGGCAAAAAAGCCGAGAATCAGGAACATGATCTGGCCACCTAAAATCAGTTTATCTTTTTTTTCAATCCATCCGAATAAGATCAGGCCAATGCCCAGAAATAGCAACATTTGAGAAATTCCGGAAAGTCCAAGCAAAGAGATGAGAAGCATAACCAAAAATTAGATGTGGTGTAAAAGTGTTAATTTTTGGGCAAACAAAAAATAATAAAAAACAAAGCTGTGCAATAAATGGTTATTTTTGGCACAAATCAGAAAAACAAGGAATGATTAAAACAAAGCTGAAAATAAATCCAAAAGCGAAAGGATTGATTTTCGACCTCGACGGAACTCTGGCCGACACCATGCCAATTCATTATATTGCATGGAAAAATGCAGCTTCCCGATACGGAATTGATTTTACCACCGGGTTGTTTATGCAGCTAGCAGGTATTCCACTTTATCCCACAGTTGAAAAACTCAACCAAATTTTCGGGAAATTAATCGATCCACAGGAAATGGGCGACCTAAAGGAGGCAGAATTTGAGAAAAACATGCAATTAACTCCTGAAATAAAAATAGTGACCGATCTGGTGCGTGCCAATCATGGTAAAATACCCATGGCGGTAGGTACTGGCGGGGCAAGGCGACTGGCATTGAAAACGCTTGAAATTATTGATTTAGAGGAATACATTGATGTATTGGTTTGCAGTGAAGATGTACAGAATTATAAACCCCATCCTGAAACCTTTCTGAAATGTGCCGAATTAATGGGTGTGAATCCCGAAGATTGCCAGGTATTTGAAGATGGAGCTCTTGGAATTCAGGCGGCCCAATTTGCCGGAATGATGGTTGTTGATGTTACACAATATTATGAAGTTACAATAGGAAAATAAGTTATGAAGATAAGGATAGGATTGTTGGTTCTTGTGATTTTTGTTTTTGGCTCGTGCAACTCAGTAAAAAGAACCCTTAAGAATGAATATACAGTTGTTTCATACAATGTGGAAAATTTGTTTGATACCGTTGACGATCCGAAAATTCCGGACGAAGAATTTCTTCCTGCAAGTGAAAAAAAATGGGACAATGAACGTTATCAGCAAAAATTAAACGATTTAGCCCGTGTAATTTCTGAAGTCAATTTGAAAGAATTGCCTGAAATAGTCGGGTTGGTTGAAGTTGAAAATCGCACAGTGCTTGACGATTTAATCCGGACGGCTGCACTTAAAGATCAGGAATATGCGATCGTCCACGAAGAGAGCCCGGATTACCGCGGAATTGATGTAGCCTTGATTTACCGTAAGGATGCCTTTCAGGAAATCATGCACGAAACATTGCCCGTAATCTTTCCAGACGACCCCCAGTTTAAAACCCGCGACATTTTGCAAGTGACCGGAAAAATCAGGAATAAAACCGTTCATATTTTTGTGAACCACTGGCCATCGCGAATTGGTGGCGAAGATAAAACCGAACCCAAACGTGTTTTGGCTGCCTCGGTGCTGAAACAAAGAGTTGATTTGATTTTGGCATCCGATCCGAAAGCGCGGATCATCATCATGGGCGACATGAACGACGAACCCGCCAATAAAAGTCTGAAAGAAACTCTTGGCGCCCAATCGCCCGGTTCAGGAGCAGAACTGGTAAACCTGATGATTCCTGATAAGACTGCCGGACTTGGAACTTATTTTTACAGCGGTAACTGGAACATGCTCGATAATCTGGTTGTTTCAGGTGAAATGATTGCCGGTAAACGGGTTAGTGTCGAAAATCAGAAAGGGTATATTTACCACAGCGACTGGATGGTTTTCACCAATAAAAACGGCGATAAAACACCAAACCGTTCCTATGTGGGCAACAAATATGTCAACGGGGTAAGCGATCATTTCCCGGTTTACTTTAAGATGATTGTTAAGTGATGGACTTTAAAATCGTATCCGATTACCAGCCTACCGGCGATCAGCCGGAAGCCATCAGGCAACTGACTGAAGGTTTACGAAACGGAACAACCTTCCAGACTTTGCTGGGTGTGACTGGTTCAGGGAAGACGTTTACAATGGCCAATGTGATTGAGCAGGTGCAGCGTCCTGCCCTGGTTCTAAGCCATAACAAAACCCTTGCAGCGCAGTTGTACAGCGAGATGAAGCAGTTTTTTCCTGAAAATGCGGTCGAGTATTTTGTTTCTTATTACGATTATTACCAGCCCGAAGCTTATCTGCCCTCAAGCGATACATACATCGAAAAAGACCTTTCGATCAACAAGGATATTGAAAAACTTCGCCTGAGCACAACTTCTTCTTTGCTCTCCGGAAGACGCGATGTGATCGTGGTTTCGTCGGTTTCGTGTTTGTATGGAATCGGAAATCCCGAGGATTTTCATGCCAATGTCACACAAGTCAGAAAAGGTGAAACCATCAGCAGAAACATTTTTCTGCATCGCCTGGTTGATGCGCTTTATTCGCGAAACGAAGTGGAGTTTAATCGTGGAAATTTCAGGGTAAAAGGCGATACGGTTGATATTTTTCCGGCTTATGCCGATATTGCATTCCGCATCGTTTTTTGGGGCGACGATATTGAGGAAATCAATTCGATCGATCCGGTTAGCGGAGGAACGATTGAACCCCTTGAAACAGCAATCATCTATCCGGCCAGTATTTTCGTAACAACCAGTGAGCGTATGCAGCTTGCCATTCGCCAGATTCAGGATGATCTGGTTAAACAGATTGCATTTTTTCAGGAAATCGGTAAGCCTGTGGAAGCCAAACGTATTCAGGAACGGGTGGAATATGACATGGAAATGATGCGCGAATTGGGATATTGCCCGGGAATCGAAAATTATTCGCGCTATTTCGATGGAAGGCAACCGGGTTCGCGCCCGTTCTGCCTGCTCGATTATTTTCCAGAAGACTTTGTTACCATCATTGACGAAAGCCATGTGACCCTGCCTCAGATCAGGGCCATGTTTGGTGGCGACCGATCGCGAAAAACCAACCTTGTTGAATATGCTTTCAGGCTTCCATCGGCCATTGATAACCGTCCGCTAACTTTTGATGAATTCGAAAGCGTGGTTGATCAGATTGTTTTTGTAAGCGCTACCCCAGCCGATTATGAACTCGGAAAATCGGAAGGGATTGTGGTTGAACAAGTCATCCGCCCAACCGGACTGCTCGACCCTATGATTGAGGTTCGTCCAAGTATTAACCAGATTGATAACCTGATGCACGAAATTCATTTACGGGTTGAACGCAATGAACGTGTACTGGTTACCACCCTGACCAAACGAATGGCCGAAGAATTGAGCAGCTATCTGGCAAACATGGGTGTAAAAACCCAGTATATTCACTCCGATGTTGAAACTCTTGAACGGATCCAAATTCTGGAAGACCTGCGTAAAGGTGAATTTGATGTGCTGGTCGGGATCAATTTGTTGCGCGAAGGCCTGGATTTGCCCGAAGTTTCACTGGTTGCCATTCTGGATGCCGACAAGGAAGGATTTCTGCGTTCGGAACGATCGCTGACTCAAACTGCAGGCCGTGCCGCCCGAAACCTGAACGGGATGGTGATCATGTACGCCGATAAAATTACCAATTCGATGCAAAAGACCATCGATTCGACTAATTACCGGCGCGAAAAACAAATGAAATACAACATCGAAAACGACATCACACCTACGCAAATCATCAAAGCCAGCCGTGAAATAGTAGGTTACGCCAGTGCTGGTATGAAAGTGAAAGTGAAGGGCTACAGCGGCGACGAACCTACCAATCTGGCTGCCGATCCGGTTGTTCAGTACATGAGCGTTCCGGCGCTGGAAAAAGCCATTGCTAAAATAAAGAAAGACATGGAAGCCGCAGCCAAAGAACTCGACTTCTATGAAGCTGCCCGCCTTCGCGATGAAATGTTCAGGTATCAGGAGATATTGAAAAGGAAATAAATTGGTTGAAAAAATCATTAACTTTGTTACCAAATGTAATCTTT
Source organism: Prolixibacteraceae bacterium (assembly GCA_003457135.1). Lineage (GTDB taxonomy): Bacteria > Bacteroidota > Bacteroidia > Bacteroidales > Prolixibacteraceae > Aquipluma. Next base: position 29,153 of record DMSQ01000033.1, on the reverse strand, counting down.
TATGGCAACCGTAACAGTTAAAATAAACACACGTACCCGGAAAACCCAGTATTTGCTGGGACTTATAAGTGAAATTGCTAAAAACGATAAAAATGTTGAAATTATCGGACAGGAAGAAAGCCCTTATAACCCAGAATTTGTTCTGAAAATACAAAAATCGCGGGCAAGTAAAGGGAAGGTTATCAAAACTGAAGATTTATGGAAGTAGTATATAAGGACAAAGCCATTGACGATATTAGGTTTTGGAAAAAAAGCGGGCAACAAACAATCCAGAACAAAATATCCCGGCTGATTGAAGACATACTACAGCATCCATACACCGGATTAGGGAAGCCAGAAGCATTAAAATACGAACTCAGCGGGTTATGGTCGCGTGAAATTGATAAAGGGAACCGACTTATTTACGAAGTTGTTGGCCAGCAGCTCCATATTATTTCTATGCGCGGACACTATTCCGATAAATAACATTTACATCCTTTCCGGAACATCAATTCCCAACAGTTTCATACCGGTTTTAATGATTTTACCAACATTTTCGGAAATAATCAGGCGAAGGTTTCTGATTTCAACATTTTCTTCGATCAGAATCGGGAAGTAGTGGTAGAACTGGTTGAATTCCTTCACCAATTCGTAAATGTAGTTGGCCACCAGTGCAGGGCTGTAATTGTCGCTTGCTTCTTTTACTGCGTCAGGAAATTGTGAAATTAATTTGATTAATTGCAGTTCTTTCATCCCAACCGCTGTTTCTGTCCCAATCAGATGGTTTATTTCGATGCCCCGGTCAGCGGCTTTTCGCAATACTGATCGGATACGGGCATAAGTATATTGGATAAAAGGTCCGGTGTTGCCATTGAAATCAATTGATTCTTCCGGATTGAAAAGCATGTTTTTCTTTGGATCAACTTTCAGCATAAAATATTTCAGAGCTGCCAATGCAATCATTTTGTAGGTTATGGCAGCTTGTTCAGGAGTGTAGCCTTCAAGTTTTCCAAGTTCCTCGGAAGTCTTACGGGAAACTTCGATCATTTCAGCCATCAAATCATCGGCATCAACCACGGTTCCTTCGCGCGATTTCATTTTACCCTGTGGCAGTTCAACCATTCCATACGAAAAATGGTGCAAGCCTTTTCCAAATTCGAATCCCAGTTTATCGAGCAGAATGGATAAGACCTGAAAGTGATAATTCTGTTCATTTCCCACCACATAAATCATTTTATTTATGTGGTAGTCCTGAAAACGTTCTTTGGCTGTACCAATGTCCTGAGTCATGTAAACCGAAGTGCCATCGCTGCGGAGAAGGATTTTCTGATCTAAGCCCTCTGCACTCAGATCGGCCCAAACCGATGAATCTTCCTGCTGGTAAAAAATACCTTCAGCCAATCCGCGAAGAACTTCTTCTTTACCGTAGAGGTAAGTTTCCGATTCATAGTATATTTTATCGAAATCAACTCCCAATTCTTTATAAGTTACATCAAAACCGTTGTAAACCCAATTATTCATCATTGTCCAGAGTTCAACAGTTTCCGGGTCTTTGGCTTCCCATTTCAACAACATTTCGCGGGCTCCGAGCATCGAGATTGCGTTTTGTTCGGCATATTCTCTGGATTCGCCTTGTCCGATCAATGCTTCAATTTCTTTTTTGTATTCCTGATCGAACCTGACATAGAAATTACCCACCAAATGGTCGCCTTTAATTCCTGTACTTTCAGGAGTTTGCCCGTTTCCCCACATTTTCCACGCGTACATTGATTTGCAGATGTGGATTCCGCGATCGTTTACAATGTTGGTTTTTACCACTTTGTTGCCATTGGCCTTCAGGATTTCGCACAGCGAAAACCCGAGAAGATTATTGCGGATATGCCCTAAATGCAAGGGCTTGTTGGTATTTGGCGAAGAATATTCGACCATCACGAGCTTTGATGATTCGTTTGGTTCGGTAATTCCAAAGTTCGCATTTGCAGATGCCGAATTAAGAACTGAAAGCCAATAACTGCTTGAAATGACCAGGTTCAGAAATCCTTTAACGACATTGAATTTGTCAACTTCAGCTACATGCTGTTGAAGATACTCGCCTATTTCGGCTGCAGTTTGTTCAGGAGATTTTTTCGACATCCGGACAAACGGGAAAACCACGAGGGTGATATCGCCTTCAAATTCTTCCCGGGTATTTTGCAGTTGAACAAGTGATGGATCTACCTGCTGATGATAACATTTCTCAATCGCTTCAACAATCTGGTCGCGTATTTTTAGTTCAATCAACATTATTTTTTGCTTTGAAATTTGAGCGGTAAAGATATTTGATTTTCGTTAAAAAAGTAAAGCCCTTTTTGCCGGGACAAAAAGGGCTTTCAGTATTGATTGAAAAAGAAAAAGTTTACTTCATTTTGAAAATCTCAAATTCGACTCGGCGGTTTTGCAAACGTCCTTCCTCGGTATCGTTGCTGGCAATTGGTTTGGCTTTGCCTAACGCTTTTTGGTGAATAATCCGGTCTTTCGAAATCCCTTTCGAGATCAAATGTTCAACCACTGAATTGATGCGGTCCTGTGAGAGCTTAATATTGTAATTATCTGATCCCTGACTATCAGTATATCCGTACATATTTACTTTAAAATCTTTGTCAGAATTCAGTGTTTTAATTAGTTTTTCCAAAACACCTTTAGAATAGTCGGTCAGATAACTCTTATCTGATAAAAAATGCACCGGAGTGACTTTAACGTTCTGCATTACAACCTGTTCAGGAGTTAGTTCCTTGATAGTTTCCAGAGTAACTACTTTTACGGGGCAACCTTTGGTGTCTTTTGTTCCCGCAACGGTTGGGCATTCGTCAATTGCATCGGGTACGCCATCTTTATCCTGATCGAGCGGGCATCCACTTAAATCAACTTTCCAACCTTTTGGAGTGTCTGGGCACTTATCATCCTTATCGGCAACACTATCGCCATCGGTATCAGGACAACCTTTTAGGGCAGGCAAGCCGGCAACATCCGGACAAGCATCATTTTTATCGGCAATTCCATCTTTATCTTTATCCGGACATCCTTTCAGGGAAGCTAAACCGGCCACAGCCGGGCAATCGTCAATATGATCAGCAACACCATCGCCATCGGTATCAACCGGGCACCCAAAATTATCCACATTTACACCGGCTGGAGTATTAGGACATTTATCTTTACTATCAGAAACACCATCCATGTCTGAATCTTTGGCTTTGCCTAAGCCAAATTCCAAACCTACTGTGGCTTTCAGAATATTGTCACGAACAGGTTTGGAAGCTCTGGTTGTTTCAATGCCATTCAGATATCCTGCATCAAAATAGAATGCAGTACCTGGATTGAAATAATATTTACCACCAAGTCCCAAATCAAAGTTTAAACCTGATTCTTGATTATCTGCCAGTAAACCCGGACCTGCGAAAAGATAAGGACGGAATTTTTTGCTTTCATCAGTAAGTTTAAACCTTAAATTCAGGAATGCATTTGCCAAGTCAATTTTATCAACTTTGGAATTTAAAACACCCAGATCGCCTTTAAGCATTAAATCAAGTTTTGGACTAAGATACCGGCTTAAATACACTTCGGGCATTAATCCAACTCCCTGGTCATTCGATGTGCCGTAAGCACCTATACCAAACCCAAAACCCATTTTTTTATCAGATGTTTGCGCGTTGGTACTTGCTGCAAAAGCAAGAATTAATGAAAGTAGAAGTAATTTTTTCATAGTTATTTGTTTTGATTTCTTAAAGATATGAAAAACTTATTAAATTATAGTTCCCGAAGTAAACAACAATTTCATAATAATATTGAATGTTTCTTTAGAAATTTGATGATCCTTTCCTAATTGAGGTAAAAATATGGATTTAATGCCTGAGAAATGAAACATAGAACGCAATATTTGTATTTTTGCCTCAAACAGAAAAGCATTGTACTCAATTATTGACATAGAAACTACCGGGCAATCATCAGGAAAAGGCAAAATAACAGAGATTGCTATTTTTATCCATGATGGATTTCAAATTACCAATTCATTTACCAGCTTAATAAATCCTGAATGCTATATTCCCGGATTCATCACCAATCTTACTGGTATTGATAATGAAATGGTGAAGAATGCCCCTAAATTTTATGAAATCGCCCGTAAAATTGTTGAATTTACCCAGGATAAGGTTTTCGTAGCTCACCATGTGATGTTTGACTATCGGTTTATTCAGGAAGAATTTAAACGGTTAGGATATGACTATCAACGGAAAACCATGTGTACAGTCAGGATGGGCAAAAAATATATACCCGGATACCGTTCTTACTCATTAGGGACTTTATGTCGCGATTTGGGGATACAGATAAACGGACGGCATCGGGCTGCAGGCGATGCACTTGCCACTGTAAAACTATTTGAAATTATACTTGCACGAAAAGCATTAAAGGAATCCAGGCAGCCTCCAGGTCAGTTGAGGCTGTTCTGAAAAAATGGAAACCTAAGGTATTTTGCTTTTATTTTATTCTGAAGTTTCTATTGATTTTTCAATTGTTGAGTTCTCTTCTTCAGAATCAATCAGCAGGTTTTTTTCGTTAAGTAACGCATACCACTGAAAAATCTTTTTCATGTCCGACACATAAACTCTATCCTTGTCGTATTCGGGCAAAACTTCTCCAAACAAAGTTATGATTTCGTTTGAAGTTGCTTTTGGCGAAATCATTTTTCCGCTCTCCTGAATGAGTTTAAACAATTCCTTCAGTTGAATTTCGGCTGTTTTAGTAAAAACTGAAATATCGGCTAAGGCGCTAATTTTTGAAGTTGTATATGCAGGCATGCGCTTGCCGGTTATCAAGGATTCGACAATGATGCTGTTTTTTGCTTCAGTTACCATTTTAAATAATCCGGGCTGACCACTGATTGCTAATATTCCTTTTAACATACGATTTATCTTTTTTCGGTTGGCGAAGATAATATTTTCCACGAAGTAAAAAAAACTCCCGGATGGACCGGGAGCCTGAAATTATTTAAGTTTTATTTGGTGGTTTATGCCGATACTAATCCAGCGGCCAGGCTGTTGGATGGTTCCCAGATCAAAATATGCGGTGTTGAATAAATTAGCAGCCAGGACATATATTTCGGTCGAAGGGGTTTTCCACATCAACCGGGTATTAACTAACCAGAATGGATCATAAGACTCAGTTTTAGTCCGCATTCCGTTTCTATCCTGATAACTCAACCGCCACGATGCTTTCAGATTGCTCCAGATTTTATGGTTGAGTTCCAGGTCAAACTTATGCTTTAAATTGTCGAGTACATAATTCGAGAAAAAATTGTTGCCCCCTTTGTCCAGGTAGATATAGGAGTAATTAAGTCCAAGTTTGGTAACAAAAAGGTTTTTATTCCATATTTTTTCAGGAAAGAAAGTTCCACTTACTTCTATACCTGTTGAATTTATTTTCGTGAGGTTTTTGGTTTGCCATTTGTCGGTTTCTTTTTCACGCACCCAGTCAATCAAATCTTTTCCCTGGCGGTGAAATGATCCGGCATGTCCTGAAAATCCATTGTAATTAAATTTTATACCACCTTCGTAATTGACCGATTTCTCAGGTTTCAAATCCGGATTTCCAAGGTTGGTTGGTCCGCTGTAAAACAAATCGGTAAACGTGGGCATTCTTAAGCTGGTACTGGCTGATCCGTAAATTTTCAGATGATCTGAAAGCGCCAGCGAAGCGTCAAGTCCCGGATAAATATTCCAACCAAAGCCCAGGTCCGAAATCCAGTTGGTCATTGCTCCGGCTGATAAAGTAAACTTTTCAAGGTAAATGGAATGTTCTGTAAAATAGGATATCGTTATACGAGAGTAGGATTTGGTAAATAACTGATTGTTTTCACCGGGAACCTCGATGGGAATTGCCATTACTTCGCCCAATACATTGCTCCAAACATTTTCAGTCCTGATTTCAGCCCCAAAGGCTGTTTTTCCGAATTTCGAAGCAAACCATACATTCAGGTTGCTTCCGAAAACATCAGTCAGGTGATAATTATGCCCTTTGTACCAACTGGCAGGTTCTGTCCTGAAAAGTTCGAACCGGTCCTGATGGCGCCGCCAGTAAACCGAAGGTGTCAAATGAATTTTTGTCCCCGATTCAAACTTCAGCGAAGCAAAAGTGGTTTTCGTCTCTTCGAATTGATTCGGGTAAGTGGCGGTATAAAAACTATTTGCCCCGAATGCCTTGTTTGTTCTTCCAGCCTGAAAGTCAAGCGTTCCGGGTTTGGTGTTCAATTTGGTCTGGTAGAATGCATTCCAGGTTTTAAAATCAGTGTTATTGATGTAACCGGCTGATGACATTCGGTTAAAAGCTGCAAACTGATTCCAGCTTCCTGTTTTCAAATTTCCTGAAATGTTGGCATCAGCAAGTTTATTCTGTCCGGCTGATACATCAATCTTCATACTGGAATTGCCCTCCGAACCGGTGATAATGTTGATCGCACCTGAAAAAGCATTTGGGCCGAAAATCCTTGCTGCCGGGCCTTCCAGAATTTCGATGCGTTGGATGTTTTTTAAACTGACCGGAAGGTTGAGGGCATGGTGCCCGGTTTGGGGATCTGAAATATTGATACCATTTAAAAGGATGAGGGTTTGATCGAAGGAACCTCCCCTGACCGAAATGTCGGCCTGAACTCCGTGAACTCCGCGCTGACGGACATCAACACTCAGCGCATATTCCAGCAGTTCCTGAATACTTTGGACGGGGGCCGCCTCAATTTCTTCCCGGTTAATCACGGAAACTATCCGTGCCACCTGCGAGAATGCAACAGGCGTTCTTTGGGCCCCAACCTGAACTTCGTCCAGATTGTATTCCATGCTAACTTTCGAACTGTCGGTCTGTGCAAATACAAATTCAGGTTCGGCTACTGTTGTGTAAACGGCTAAAAGCACGCCAATGCGTACCGGCTTTTTAATAGCGTTAAACAATGAATAAGATTTACCTCCCCAGCGTTTGAATGTAAACATTTCGGCCCGGTTAATGGATATGAAAACTTTTTTCATTTAAATAAAAGATAAAAATTTGAGACGGCTAATGTAATAATTATTTGACTTGGACTAATTTGAAGAAAATTTTTCTTTCGGTTTAGTGCGGTTGTTCAAAATGGGCCGGAAATGTGTGAATTATATAAATTTTTGATTGAGCCGGGTAAGTTTTTAGAATAAACATTGCGCTAAATTTGTCTTTAAGAATAACTAACAATGAACCTGCCAGGCGTATATAAATTTTCTTTATCACCAATAAATAATATTGAAGAATAAAAGACATATAAATCCTTTTTTTGATGTTTTGAATCTTTATATTTGTATCACTATTAACACATAAAACGAACGCCATGACACAGCTTCAATTCAACACCGCACTTTTAGGATTAAAGGATAAGTTGTTATATTACGCTTTGAGCCTGACCTCAGATCAGGAAAAGGCGCAGGATTTACTTCAGGAAACGTTTCTGAAAGCGTTAACATACCGGGATAAGTTCACCCAAAATACAAATTTCAAGGCATGGATTTACACCATCATGAAAAATACGTTTATTAATAATTACCGAAGAAATATAAAAGCTAAAAATACGTTTGACGGAGCTAACAACGATTTCCATTTAAAATTCCAGACCGATAAAAGTTATCCTTCACCGGAATCTGTCTATAGTTCAAAAGAGATTACGAAATGTATCAATGCTTTAGAGGATGAATATAAAGTTCCTTTCAATATGTTCCTTGACGGATTTAAATATAAAGAAATTGCCGAAGAGCTTGTTTTGCCTCTCGGTACAGTAAAAAGCAGAATTTTCTTTACCAGAAAGAAATTGGAAAAATCGTTAAAAGATTACGCCATATAAGCGAAATTCATTTTTGTTCACGTTTAGGTTTATTTTACTGGGGAAAAATGACTCACACGATGTGAGTCATTTTTTTTTATGTCCTGATCGTTTATCTTTGAAATAAAAACTGATTGCCATGAAACGAAAAATTGCCGTTCATTTGGCTGATGGTTTTGAGGAAATTGAAGCTGTCAGTATCATTGATGTTTTACGTCGTGCCGAAATTGAAGTGGTTACTGTCTCAGTAACTGGCACAACCAAAGTAAAGGGAGCTCATGAGCTTTATGTAATTGCCGATGTGCTTTTTGATCAGGTGAATTACGACGAAATTTACATGATCGTTCTGCCGGGAGGTATGCCTGGCGCAGCTAATCTGGAAGCCCACTCCGGCCTGAAAGCTCAAATTAAAAAGTTCAATTCTGAAAACAGGCCATTGGCAGCTATTTGTGCCGCACCGATGGTTTTTGGAAATCTGGGTATCCTGGATGGAAAGAAAGCTGTTTGCTATCCGGGTTTTGAAAAATACCTGAAAGGGGCCGAAGTGCTTTTAGTTCCAGTTGTCGAATCAGGTAATTTCATTACCGGCCGTGGTCCGGGTGCAGCAATAAAATTTGCTTTAAATATTGTAGAAAAAGCTGTTTCACGTGAAAAGGCTGAATTGCTGGCCAGTCAAATGTTGGTAGAATAAAGACCGAATTGGCAAAATGGTTAATTCAAAGAGGGTATGACCGGGACCGTAAACAGGAAAGAAGTTCCTTCATCCTGATTTCTTTCGGCCCATATTTTGCCATTGTTTTTGTCAACAAATTCCTTGCACAGAATAAGTCCAAGTCCCGAACCATCTTCTTCATTGGTTCCTTTTCGTTTCACTTTAGAGTCAATGCGAAATAGATTTTGAATATCATCTTCAGTTATTCCAATTCCGGTATCGCGTACGCAAATTTTTACTTCTTTATCAATTTGTACGGCTGAAATTTCGATTGATCCGTTTTCAGGAGTGAACTTGATGGAATTATTGATCAGGTTTCGCAATACCGTTTCAATCATTAAAGGGTCAGCAAATATTTGCATGTTTTCTTTGTACGTTGATTTAATCGTAATATTCTTTTGTTGTGCCAGCGGGCTCAGAACACTTAAAGCCTTATTAAGCACTAACTTGAATTCGATATGGCCTGGTGTGTAGGTCAGTCTTCCGGTTTGAGATCTCGACCAGTCGAGCAGGTTTTGAAGTAACCGGAAAATATTGGTGGTTGATTGATTGATATCCATAGCAAATTTACGCCGCTCATCTTCGGTAAAGTGGTTATAATCTTTGCTTAGCAGGTACGAATAGCCCATTACATTATGAAACGGGTTTTTCAAATCGTGGGCAATGATGGAAAAGAATTTGTTTTTGGATGCATTTAAGAGCCTGAGTTCCTGCTCGCTTTGCGCAATTAACCGGTTTTTTTCTTCAAGCAATTCATTCGATTTTAATTTTTCGAAGTATTTCATGACCATATAAATAACAAGGACAAGCAACAGCGCTGCAGTAACAAAACCCAGTTGCTTAAGTTGTTTGTTTTTGCTCAACTGTATATTCGTTAATTCATGCTGAGCATTGAGCCGGATTATTTCGATTTCCTTTTTTTCGGTTTCATACTGTTTTTCGAGATTGGCAATTTGTTCTAACTTCTGTTTTTCAATAATGCTATCGTTGTATTGCGAAAACAGAATATGGTTGTCTAAAGCCTTTTTGTAATCCCCTTTTTTTTGATAGACTTCTGAAAGACCTTGATAAATTTGCTTCTTTAATAATAACTCCCTTTTATACTGATGGGCCAGTTGAAGACTCTTTTTATACAATAAAACCGCTTCTTCATATTTACCCTGTTTGCATAAAGCAGATGCAATCCCATGCTGAATGTCTGCCTCATAATGTAACCAGCCAATTTCCTGAAATTTCTTCCAGGCCATATTGAAGTAGTTGATGGCCTTATTCAGACTGTCGGGATAATTTTGAAAAACCCATGCAACATTCGACAACGAAACTGCATATCGTTCATTTTTGCCTATTTTTTTGAACAAGTAAAGCGCTTTATGATAATTTACAAGAGATGAATCCGGCATTTTTAATCTTGAATAGGAAATTCCAAGATAATCATAGTCAATTGCCATACTACCTGTATCGCGAATAGATTGATTGAGTTTTAATGCCTTTCTGTAATAACTGATGGCTTCACCGAAATTATCCATTACATCGTGTACCAAACCTATATTGGCAAGTAATTCGGCGCTATAATCCGGATCGTTTTTGCTCAGTTTTAATCCTTCAATGTAACTGGCTATGGCCTCTTTACTTTTCGACATATTGAAATTGGATATCCCAATATAACTGTAACAAGTGGTCATGTTCAGGGTGTCGTTCAACTGCCGGTAAAGAGGCAATGCCTTTTCATAGAATCTGATCGCATTAGTGAAGTCCCTGGCGGTGAAGCAAATTTTAGCAGAGTAATAAACTGATTTTGCCTGTTCCGGTAATTGCTTATTGGCAACTGCCAATTGAAAAGCCTTTCTGTTATAGTAATTGCTTAAAGCTGAATCCTGAATTGTAATTCTCGAAAGTTGTAAATAAATGGATGTCTTTTGTATATCGGGGCTTTTTTCGCAAAGTCGCAATAAACTATCCACCTGCGTTTGGGAGAAAGTTGTTATGGTAAATAAAAGACTAAAAAAAACGAAAAAAGTCCTCATCAGGTTTAGGTTTTTCAGGAGCAGAAATTTAATTATTTTTTGGAGAAATTTTAATTTATAATACAGAACTGAAAAATCACACAATCAGCATATTTTCGGAGGGGATGATTGGTTCGCCTTTGAAGCTCAGCATCAGGTTTGCCAGCGCCAGCGTATCTTTCTCGCAATAATGGATGATCCGGTCCAAATCGCCTTCCTGATAATAAACATGGGCAACCTGACTTCCGTCAATATCGTCTTTGGGTGTCGGGATATTAAAAACAGCACAAAGCAAATCGAGCGAGGTGTAATTTTTATAGTCGCCAAATTTCCACATTTGCAAGGTGTCGAGCAACCTGTCTTTGATTTCCCACGGTTTCGCCCCTGAAATATCCAGGATTTTGGGTATCCGTAATCCGTTGATCAACGAGCGACGGGCAATATATGGGTAGTCAAACTCCTGACCATTATGTGCACACAGTTTTTTGCCCGGATTGGAGGTGAATTTTTCGAGCATGTCGTTAAATGCAGTGAGCAGTTTTTTTTCCTCCTGATCGTGAAATGATTTCACACGATAGAACCGTTGTCCGTTTTTCTGAATAATGACACCCGCCGAAATGCAAATAATTTTCCCAAACTCGGCATAAATACCAGCTCTTTCATAAACATCGGCGGGTTGTTGGATTTCGGTCCTGAAGTAAGCCGATTTTTTATCCCACAGTTGCTGAAAATGCTCAGGTAACTCCTTAAATTCAGCCTTCTGCGGGGCAGTTTCAATGTCTATGAACAGAATATCTTCTGAAGAAAGTGAATCAAACATTTAGTAGAGATTTTGCTGTATATAATTAGTTAATATATTGATAGCAACCAGATTGTCGCCTCCTTCGGGAACAATAATATCGGCAAACTGTTTGGTTGGCTCAATAAACTGAATATGGCTGGGGCGTACTGTTTTTTCATACCGTTCCAATACCGTTTGTACATTTCGTCCCCTTTCAATAATATCGCGTTGAATGACGCGCGACAACCGGACATCCGAATCACAATCAACATACACTTTAATTCCCATTTGTTCGCGGAGGATAGCCGGAAATAAAACCAGGATACCTTCGATAATGACCACCGCCTTTGGCTGTATTTCACGTGTTTCTTCCGACCGGGTACAGGTCAGGTACGAATAAATAGGCTCCGGAACCGACCTTCCCGCTTTCAACTTAATGATGTGATCAACCAGTAATTCAAATTCGATAGAGGATGGATGGTCGTAATTGATCTTCTGCCTTTCATCCATTAGTAAATGGCTGTTATCCCTATAATACGAATCCTGTGAAATAACAGCAACTTCGCCCGCCGGTAGCTTTTCAATAATCTTCTTTACCACCGTTGTTTTGCCTGAACCGGTTCCACCGGCAATACCAATAACTAACATAGATATGTTTTTTTCAAAGATAATGAAGTGTCTGGCTTTTAACCAAACAAAATGATACGTTGTGGAACAGAGGTCAGAAAATGTTAACTTCGCCGTTTAAAATATTTAAATTAATTATATCCTTAACGCATGGAAGGTTTGTATCCACTGAAGTTTGCGCCCATATACAAAGAAAAAATCTGGGGCGGAAATAAGATTAAAACGATATTGAATAAGGACTTCGGCGTTTTGCCTAATTGTGGCGAAAGCTGGGAATTGTCAGGAGTTGAAGGCAACGTATCAGTAGTTTCAAATGGCTTTCTGGCCGGAAATACCATCGAAGAACTTATCGAAATTTATATGGGCGATTTGGTTGGTGATCAGGTGTTCGAAACCTTTGGAATAGAGTTTCCACTTTTGGTTAAATTCATAGATGCCAACGACGATCTGTCCATTCAGGTACATCCTGGCGACAAACTTTCAAAAGAGCGCCACAATGCTTTTGGTAAAACCGAAATGTGGTATGTGATTCAGGCCGATCAGGGAGCTAAACTTCAGTCAGGATTTAATCAGGAAGTTGATGAAGATAAATTCCTTTTTAAGCTGGAACACAACGAACTGACCGACATCCTGAATTTTGAGGAAGTGACAGCCGGAGATGTGTTTTTTATTCCTGCAGGCAGGGTACACGCCATTGGAAAAGGAATCCTGTTGGCCGAGATTCAGCAAACATCGGACGTAACATACCGTATCTTCGACTACAACCGATGCGATAAAGAAGGAAACCCGCGTGAAGTGCATACAGAACTTGCCCTCGGCGCCATTGACTTTACGTTTTATCCTGAATATAAAACCAAATACGAACCGAAAACAAACGAATCGGTTAAACTGGCAAGTTGTCCATATTTTACTACCAACCTGCTTGAATTAAATTCGGTTATTGAAAAAGATTACAATAAGCTTGATTCTTTTGTAATATTCGTTTGTTTGGATGGCGAATTGCAAATTGAAACAGAATCAGGCTCCGAATCGGTCCGAAAAGGTGAAACAGTTCTAATCCCGGCTTCAATCGAAAATGTGGTGCTGAAGCCAAAAACTGCATCAGTTAAGTTGCTTGAAGTTTACATCGGAAAACTATGATCAAACAAGCCCGCTTTTTAATCAGTAATACCGATGTGCGCAAGTGCCCTCCGCCAGATCGTCCCGAATATGCTTTTATCGGGCGGTCAAATGTGGGCAAATCATCGTTGATCAATATGCTTGTTGGTCAGAATAGCCTGGCAAAAGTTTCGGTTCGTCCGGGAAAAACCCAGTTGATTAATCATTTTATTATTGACGAAAGTTGGTATCTGGTTGATTTGCCAGGATACGGCTATGCAAAAATTGCGATTTCGGTCAAAGAAAAATTTCAAAAATTAATCAGCAGATATATTCTTGACCGGGAAAACCTTTACTGTTTATTTGTACTGATCGACATTCGTCATAGTCCCCAGGCAATTGATCTTGATTTCATCACTTGGCTTGGAGAAAACCATATACCTTTCGCAATTATTTTCACAAAGGCAGATAAACTGGGAAAAGTTACTGCTGCAAAAAATGTAGCTGCTTATCTTCAGGAATTGAAAAAGTTATGGGAAGAATTGCCGCCTGTATTGGTGAGTTCATCACTCAATGGAACGGGTCGGGAGGAAATTATTTCGTACATCGAATCCATCAATAAATCCTGACGTTTCCCTGATTTTTCCAATGGATTATTTGTATAAACTGTGAACTTAAAGGGCAAAACAGGGAGATATGCGCCAGATTTTTTTACCTTTGCCGCAACTCCGTAACACAAATTTTAAATAGGAAGAAATGTCAAGAAAAGCTCCTCTCAAGATTTTTCCGTGTACAAAAAGTGTCGATTTAACCCGGCGGATTTGTGATAGTTTGGGGGTTGAAGTTGGTAAAACATCCTGTCCGATGTTTTCGGATGGCGAGTTTGAACCCTGTTATGAAGAAACCATCCGTGGCTCACATGTATTTATTATCCAGTCAACCCCTCCCCCATCCGATAATCTGATGGAATTGTTGCTTATGATTGATGCAGCCAAGCGGGCTTCGGCCTATAAAATTATTGCCGTTATTCCTTACTTCGGATATGCACGTCAGGATAGGAAAGATAAACCACGCGTTTCGATTGGAGCCAAATTAATTGCCGATCTGCTTTCAACGGCTGGCGCCAACCGTATCATCACCATGGACCTGCATGCCGATCAGATTCAGGGATTTTTTAATGTACCTGTTGACCATTTGTATGCTTCTTCACTGTTCATCCCTTTCATCGGCAAAATGGGACTCAAGAATGTGGTAGTTGCTTCGCCCGATGTAGGCGGTACCAAACGCGCCAATACTTATGCAAAAATGTTGGGAACCGATATGGTCATTTGCCATAAATCGCGGGCAAAGGCCAATGTGATTGACAGCATGACTTTAATCGGTGATGTGAAAGGCAAAGATGTAATTATTGTTGATGATTTAATAGATACCGCCGGCACCATTGCCAAAGCTGCCGATCTGATGATGGCTAAAGGCGCACATAGTGTCCGTGCATTTGCTGCACATGGAGTTCTTTCGGGTCCGGCGTACGAACGGATAGAGAATTCGGCTCTGGCCGAAGTGTACTTTACCGATTCAATCACCGCTAAAAAAGAATCATCGAAAATCAAATACATACCCATTGCAAACGCCCTGGGCGAGGCCATTGAAAGAGTTTATAAAAATCAGTCAATTAGTTCGATGTATTACGGCTAATTGTATATATTTGCACCGCTTTTTCCTAAGGCACATGTTATGCATGCTGTTTGCCCTTTCACTGTAAAGGGAGGACTGAGTACCATAATTTAAATAATAAAAAAAGTAAAATGAAATCAATTTCGATTAAATGTACCAAGAGAGAAGTCGTTGGTAAAAAGGAAGCCAAACGGCTACGTACTGAAGGATTAGTGCCCGGAGTACTTTATGGAGGCGAAGAACCTATCCATTTTTATGCTCCTGAAAAAGAGTTCAAACCGCTGATTTATACACCACACGTGTATTTGGTTGATTTGGATGTTGACGGAACTGTTTATCAGTCAATCATTAAAGACACACAATTCCACCCGGTTGAAGAAAAACTTTTACACGTTGATTTTCTCCGCACTTCAGAAGATAAAATGGTTAAAGTTGAAATCCCGATCAAAGTTGACGGTTTTGCAAAAGGTATCCGTAAAGGGGGAAAACTGAAACAAAACCTTCGTACGCTGAAAGTTAAAGGAATGGTCAAACATCTTCCCGATTTTATCGAAATTAATGTAGATGACCTGGATTTGGGACAGAGTATTAAAGTGGGTACACTTCAGAGAGAAAATCTGGAGTTCCTCAATGCAAAAGCTGTCCCTGTAATTACAATCATGATAACAAGAGCTGCTAAATCAGCAAAAGCCGGTGGTAAAGGTTAATCCTAAAAAACTATCATTTTGAAATACCTGGTTGCAGGATTGGGAAACCCGGGAAAAGAATACGAAAACACCCGGCATAATATAGGATTTAAAATATTGGACGCTCTTGCAGATGCGTCCAATATTGTTTTTAGCGATGTACGTCATGGCTGGAGAACTGAATATAAGTTTAAAGGGCGGACCTTCATTCTGCTGAAGCCTTCCACTTATATGAATTTAAGTGGAAAGGCTGTTAATTACTGGATGCAGAAAGAAGAAATTCCAATTGAACATCTTCTGGTTGTAGTTGATGATCTTGCACTACCGTTAGGTTCGTTACGTCTAAGGGCCAAAGGAAGCGATGCCGGCCATAACGGGTTGAAAAGTATTACAGAAGTTATCGGCAACCAGGATTATGCACGTCTTCGCGTTGGGATTGGCGATAATTTCAGGCAGGGCCAACAGGTTGATTATGTGTTGGGAGAATGGAGCAAAGAGGAAAAGCCTGAACTTCCGGCCCTGATAGACACTTCAATTGAAATTATTAAGAGCTTCGGTACCATTGGAATCAACCAAACGATGACTTTTTTTAATAAACGAAAATCAGATGGCTGAGGGTGTCAGAATTGATAAATGGCTGTTTGCTGTGCGTTTGTTTAAAACCCGCAGCCAGGCTTCAGAAGAATGCCGCAAAGGAAAAGTCACCATCGGTGGCATGAATGTGAAGCCCTCGCGCGAAATCAAAGTTGGTGAAACCATTCAGCTTCGGAGGCCGCCGATAACCCGCAGTTATAAAGTTATTGCCCTTACCGGAAACCGGATGTCGGCTAAACTTGTTCCTGAATTTATGGTCGAAACTACACCAGCTTCCGAACTCGAAATACTCGAAGTGCACAAGAACATGAGCGTTTATAACCGCGAACGCGGAACAGGCCGCCCAACCAAAAAGGATCGGCGCGACCTCGATGATTTTTTTGATGTTTAGGAATTAATCTTTTTACTCTATGTTAATTGCCCGGGAATTACGAATAACCAATATTGCAGAATACATTTTGTATATGTGGCAGGTTGAAGATTTACTGCGCGCCTGTTCGTTTGATCCTGAAAAGATCAATCAACATTTGGTTGCCAGGTTCAAGGCCGATGAAAATGCCAACAAAGAAATAGCAGAGTGGTACAGTAACCTGGCGGTGATGATGGAAAAGGAGCATGTTCAGGAAAAAGGACATCTTCAGGTAATCATTAACCTGGTGAACGATTTAAACGAATTTCACCTGAGAATGCTCGAAGTTCAGAAAGACCAGGAATATGCAAGGCTCTACCGGACTAACCAGCACTCAATTGCTGAAATTGTAAAAAAGACTGGTTTAGAAAATGAAGTTGAGGCCTGTTTAAATGCCCTCTATGGAATACTGATTCTGAAACTTAAAAATGATGCAATTACAGAATCAACGAAGGCATCGGTTGAAGGATTTGGAAAGCTGATCGGACATTTATCGGCCCGGTATATTCAGTTCGAAAACGACGATTTCGAATTCTAGATAAACTTTTCTCTTTCAGCTTCTGTTGGTAAGTAGCACGATTGGCGCTTACCAAACCAGTGAAAACGATTTTTAGCAATCCACTGGTATAACGAAAGTCTCCATT
Organism: Prolixibacteraceae bacterium; assembly: GCA_003457135.1. Classification (GTDB taxonomy): domain Bacteria; phylum Bacteroidota; class Bacteroidia; order Bacteroidales; family Prolixibacteraceae; genus Aquipluma. The sequence goes on along the minus strand of DMSQ01000033.1, from coordinate 12,082 downwards.
TTTTAGGAATCAACCTGAAAACAGCAACGAACCTGTACATACCACCCAATTCGTAACCTATCTTTAATACAGCATCAAAATAATAGTAGTGTTTACCATGATGATCAGATATAATCACCGTATCCGGCGATTCGTCAACCGATGAATCTGGCAAGGCCTGAAAAATAAATTTGTTTTTTCGGTCAGCTTTCAGGAGAAAACTGATTGTCCGGCTGCATAAAATGCACATTCCATCGAACTGTACTAATATTTTACCTTCGGGAATCAGGTTCATTTAATCGTTTTTTTGTAATCCTCCATTAATCCATCTCTTAGCCAGTTGGCAACAGCCTGACGGTTATCCGAAATAATAAACCGCTTTTGGTCGCGGGTGTGGTTTATGTTGCCCAGTTCAATAAAAACGGCAGGTGTATTCGAGTTTTTAATGACATAAAGATTTCGTTCCGAAACACTTCCATCATAACCCCGGTTGGGTTGGTGTGTCGCGTATTTTTTCTCAAAAGTTTGTTTTAGAGTGTTGGCAAGTTTTTTTCCGGAACTGCTGCCTTTATCATGGTAAAAGAAAACATCAATATTTTCTCTGGTACTTCTGGAGTCAACATGAATCACTACCATTCGTTGAAATTTACCTTTGTTTTGAGTGTGAAGTTTATTCACGGCTGAGGTTTCCTGCCGTAAACGCGCAAGCTGGCCCAAAGGAATCTGGTTACCGGGATAACAAACTTCATCTTTATCAGGCAAAAGGAACTGTTCGTCGCGTATGCCATCGTTTGGGTCGCGAATAATCATATAAACAGTTGCCCCCCGCTCGGTGAGGATAAGAGCTAACCTGAGTGTTACATCATAGGCATACTCGTCCTCACATAAAATATGTCCATTCAGTTTTCCGACAGCTCCGGGATCGGGGCCACCATGCCCGCTCACCAGATAATATACCGCATCTTTGAGTTCACTGCTCTTCAGTTGGACTTCCCTGTATTTGGTCCCGAATATTTCATAAACTTTTATCTCGGGAAATCTGACAGCCGGAGATGGCTTTTCCGGAATTGTTATTGCCGTTATACCTTTTTTTATAGGTAAGCGGTAAATCCTTCCAATAATCAAAGTGTTTTCTTTTCCAAGGTTTGTTTTGTTCAGTTCAATAAACTGGTCAAGATATTCATTGGGGGAATAACCGTTTTGTTTCAGGATAGTGTAAATACCATCTCCTTTCTTTGCTTTTATGGTCGGATATTCCTGGGCTGACAACGGTATGCCCGGAAATAGGAGGACGACAATGATCAGTATTTGATTCAGCTTGGAGGTAAAATATGCAGGTTTAACGATGTGGCGCATTCGAAAATGATTTTATATCAAACGGTTTTGAATGGATTTTGTTTTTATCTTTATCCTTGATGTTAGCATAAAAACAGAATAAATCCACTTTTAAATATAATTCAATGCATCGTTTATTGGCCAACATTGCTGTAATTTTATTTTTATTTTCCTGCTCTCCTCAACTTTCGGTGCATCAGATTAATACACACAATATTTCGGTTGATGCATTCTCGGTCAATCCCGATTCAGCGATACAGGTCATTGTAAAACCTTTCAGGGATAGCATAGCGTATGATATGTCGAAACTGGTAGCGGTGAGTGCAACTCCACTGGTCAAAGGTAAACCTGAAAGTAAACTTACCAATCTGGTGGCCGATATCATACTCGAAGCCGGAACCAACTATTGTATTTCAGGCAATTTAAATTTCAGGCCCGATGTTTCGTACGTCAATTATGGTGGCTTGAGGGCTTCGCTGCCCCAGGGCCAAATTACTGTCGGGCATATATTTGAACTGATGCCCTTCGAAAATGAAGTCGTTCTTATCAGGATTTCAGGCGAGTCAATGCTCCTGATGACTGAACGTATTGCTATGAGGGGCGGAGAAGGAATTTCAGGAATGAAACTGGGAATCAGGGATGAAAAAGTTACATCCCTGTTGATTGGCGGAAAAGTTATTGATCCTTCTGCTTCGTATTGGCTGGCAACGAATGATTATATTGCCAATAGCGGCGATCAGATGAGCATGTTTGCAAATCCCGAAGACCGACATGACACGAAAATGAAAATCCGGGATGTTTTAATTCAAATTCTGGCTGAACACTATCAAAGAGATGGAATAATTGATGTTAAAGAAGACGGGAGGATTTATAATGAGCAATAGACGAACCTTTTTAAGACAATCGGTGATTGGTGGCGGGGCTTTGGCGTTTGGCCTTTTCCCTTCCGAATTATTTGCTTCCGGCGAACTGGTTAAACTCACCGTGTTGCATACCAATGATTTGCATTGCCATCTCGACCCATTTCCTGAAGACCATGCCGAATTTCCCGGAATGGGAGGACTGACCAGGATTGCGTCCATGATCAATCAGGCAAGGTTAGAAAATCCGAACCTTTTGCTTCTTGATGCCGGCGATATGTTTCAGGGAACTCCGTATTTTAATTATTTCAAAGGCGACCTGATACTCAAAGTAATGAGCAAGATGGGATATAATGCCGGAACTATTGGAAATCATGAGTTTGATAACGGACTGAACGATATTTTGTCGGCATTTAAATTTGCTAATTTCCCTATTATATCGAGTAATTACGACTTTTCTGACACGATTTTGGCAGATCAGGTAGCGCCTTATCATATCCTGAAAAAAGGAGGGGTAAAAATTGGCATTTATGGTTTGGGCATCGAATTGGCCGGCTTGGTTGGTAAGCTGAATTATGGCAACACACAATATCTTGATCCTTTGGAAATGGCGCTGAAAATGGAGCTTTTACTAAAAAAAGAACATTCGTGTGATGTGGTAATCTGTTTATCTCACCTTGGATATTCATACGGGCATTCCAAAATAAGTGATACTATACTGGCCCCTCTAACCAGCTATACCGATCTGATCGCGGGAGGGCATACCCATACTTTTCTTGAAAAACCTGTAGTTCTGAAAAATGCTGCCGGAAAACCGATCATTGTTAATCAGGCTGGTTGGGCAGCTTTGGCATTGGGTAAAATTGAGTTTATCTTTGACCGGTCTGGAAAGCCGGCGGATCCGGTTGTAATTGCCTGTAATCTTTAGAAAAACAGGAAATTGGTCAGTATGACTATGAAATTGTGGATACACTTCTAATGCAAAAGAAACTATCATTTTTTCTTTCGGCTATTTCAGGAATATTGCTGAGTTTGCCCTGGATATTTCCCGGCCAGAGCTGGACTTTGTTCTTTGCTTTTTGTCCGTTACTGTTTGCTGAAGATCAATTGGCCAGGCAAAAAGATGGGCGGATCAGCCAGCTTTATTTACCTGCCTTTCTTACATTTCTGATTTGGAATCTGCTTTCTACCTGGTGGATAGCTCATGTTTCATTGGTTGGAATGCTTTTGATTACAGAACTTAATGCAACAGTGATGGCTTCAGTCTGGTGGTCAAGTCAACTTGTCAGCCGTAAGTTAGGTCTGGCATCATCCACGTTTTCACTGATCGTTTTTTGGTTGGCATTCGAATTTGTACAGCATAACTGGGCTATACCCTGGCCCTGGCTCACACTCGGAAACGGCTTTGCCAATTCAGTAGAAATCGTCCAATGGTATGAGTTTACCGGCATTTTAGGTGGTTCGCTTTGGATTTTACTATCCAATTTCCTGGTTTATTCAACTATTAAGAATTTCATACAACGGAGCTCATTCCTGAAGTCCATCAAATTTGCTGGTCTGGCCCTGCTTGTAGTTATTATTCCACTGTTTGGATCATTGTACTTATACGCCAACTATACTGAAAAAGGGAAATTACTTGAGGTTTTAATTTTGCAGCCCAATATTGATCCCTATAAGGAGAAATTTTCAGGAATGAGTTCTGAAGAACAGATCAACAGGCTTCTGGCTTTAGCTGAATCAAATCTGACCGGTTCAGTTAAATTGGTTGTTGCTCCTGAAACCGCATGGCCTCCTTTATGGGAAGATTCTATATTTACTCAAAACCAATCATTGATTCCCCTTTCTGAGATTATCCAAAGTTATCCTGAAGTAAACTTTATTGTGGGGGCAATCACTCAACGGAAATTTGGGGATGAGAGGGTGATTTCGGAAACGGCACAAAGATCACCTGACGGTAGTTTCTATTTCGATGCTTTTAATTCAGCGCTGATGATTGACCAAAATCAGGAAATAAAGATCAGTCATAAAAGTATATTAGTGAATGGGGTTGAACGAATGCCCTTTCAAAAATATTTTTCATTTTTGAGTAAATACCTGCTGCATTTGGGCGGAACAAACAGTAGCCTGGCTGTTTCCGGCGAACCTGTTCTATTTTCAGTCAACACATCCGGAAAAATTGGACCAGTCATTTGTTTTGAGTCTGCTTTTGGTGAATATTGCTCAAACCTGGTAAAGCGGGGTACTAACTTGTTGGTTGTAATTACCAACGACGGCTGGTGGCGCAAATCTCCGGGAGGCTGGCAGCATTTTGGCTATTCGCGCCTGCGTGCTATCGAGACTCGCCGAACCCTGGTACGAAGTGCAAATACGGGAATATCAGGATTCATCAATCAACGCGGTGAAGTACTCCTGAAAACTGGTCTAAACTCTTATGAAGCGATTCGATTGTCGGTTCGGATGAACGATAAGATTACGTTTTACGTGAGATATGGTGATTTCTTGGGAAGAATTTGCCTGGTTTTATCGGGCTTGACTGTGCTTTATCTGATGATGCGCTATAGAAATGGAAAAGACAAAAAAAATCCGCATTAATTCGATTGTAAAAAATCCCAGATAATAGGATTTGAGTGCCTGCCTGATCAAACGTCCTACGGTAGCTGGTGCTACTCCCGCAATTGCGGTACTGGGCCTGTTTTAGCAGTCAAAAGCTTACTCGGGTCAATTTAAAAATGTTGAATTTTCTAAACGTAGAATTAATGCGGACAATATCTTTTGACGTATGTGACAGAACGATTTGTTGAACCAAATATAAGTTGCATTTCTCAATTTTCCTATTAATTCGAGGGTTTTAATAACATGTTCTCAATATCTGGCTGATTTACAGAACGCTTAGGTATCTTATTTTTTCAACATAGAACTTTTCAGGTCGTCGCCCGTACAAAAGTGCCGGTTGGCAAAGCTTTCACTATTTTCAGGATTATTTGCGACGCTGAAAAAAACATGAAAACGCACCGGATTTTTGTTTGATTTGTTTTGCTTAAGAAAAAAGTAGTTCTATATTTGCACCCACATTCGCAAAGGCTGAATGGGTAGCAAAAACAGCCTAAGATCGCTGTAAAAGATGAAAGTTTGGAGTAGATTAAATTCTGTTACAATACCAGGGAGAGATGGGTGAGTGGCTGAAACCACCGGTTTGCTAAACCGACGTACGGGTCATTCTGTACCGGGGGTTCGAATCCCCCTCTCTCCGCACTTAAAATATAAATAATTGTTCTCGGGGTATAGCGCAGTCCGGTTAGCGCACCTGGTTTGGGACCAGGGGGTCGTAGGTTCGAATCCTACTACCCCGACGAAAAAAGGTTAAACTAAAATAGTTTAACCTTTTTTTATTCCGGGTTTTTGATTCAGTTTCATCAATGTCCGATTTGAAAGATTGATTAACTGCAAAAAGAAGATGGGATCAGCAACTTTTTCTGAAGCTAGTGCATCTATATAAAAAAGAATAAGATGAGTCAAAAATATTAAGGCATTTGTGGAAGAGCTGAACCGTATAAAAGCGCAATACTCAGAAAATAAATGATTTTACCAACACTCCGTGTGCCGAAGGTCCTTCGTTAAAGAGCAAATCCAGAATACTTAAATCGGGGACGAAGCCGAATTTTTCTGAAAAAACTTGTGTATATGCCTTGGGGAAAAAATGCTGATCATCTGAAATCAAGTGCATTTTCGGACTGATTTGTTCCCTGAAATTCAGGCAGGTTTCCGGCACTTTCTCAAACTCTTCAGTGAGCTTTATTTCCTTCTGAATTTCCAGAATTTCAAGTAAGGTTTCGGTGATTTGCTGATTAAAATCGAACAAAAATTCATGTTTCTTCAGGAAAAAAGGCTTCAGGTCATCGGCATAATATTCGAAAAATGGGGATGAATTATAAGCCGAAAAAATAGTCCGCCAATGGTTGCGCTGCCATTCTTCGTCGTAGGCAATTCGCAGGTCTTTAATTATTATCTTAGGCCCGCGGCCTTTTTCAACCGGAACAATCAACGGAATCGGACCATTGGCGCCCAAAATAACAGTCCGGTTACGGTAGGTTTGCTTGATGAAATTTTCGTGTTGTTCGAGGTAAATTTCATGATAAGCAGCCAGTTTCGAAAAATATCGGATCGGTGCGAAGTAGGCTGTGCTCAGCAGTATCCCTGTATATTGTGCCATGATTACTCGTTAAAAAAACCGCCTTTGTAATCGTTTCCCATACTTACATCTTCCAAACCACCTTCCTCGTCTTTGGACGGTTCTATTTTTTCAGAGCTTTCAATTTCGCGAATCACTTTCCTGAGTTCTCTTCTTAACTTTATAATGGTTGGAATTTGCATCATCATTGCAAGCAAAAAACCAAAAATCAGTCCGAAAACCAACACATACGCCACCGGAACATCGGTTATTTCCCAATGGAAAAACCTGATGTTAAGGAGTAGCTGATTCTGAACAGTAAATATAACCAGCAGAACAGCGAGAATAAGGAACACAATAACTTTCCAGGACATAGTCTTTGTATTTTCTTTTGCAAAAGTAACTAAAAGCCTGTTAGAGAGCAAATGTGGTCTGGCAATTCAGTAATTGGGTGATTACATTGATCTTTGCAAGGGGTGTTAAGATAACGTCATGCCAATTCATATGGTCAAGTGTTATTTTGCTATATAGCATAGACGAAGGAGAAAATGAGCTGAGATCCTACCTTGAACAAAATAAGTTCCGGTTCGTTGTTGTAATGAAAGAAATATTTAAAGAATTATCAATCCAACCAGAAATAAGCAAAAAGTTATGATATGAAAGCAAAACTACAGATTACATTGATTTTGTCATTAATGGCGAGTTTGCTTTTTGGGCAACAAAAATTTGCAGATAAATTGATTTTACGCGACGGTACAATAATCAATTGTGAAGTCCGTGAAATTGGTGACGATGAAATTAAGTATTCAGTGGAAGGGATTCGCAGTGATATACTTATCGGGATTGACAAAAATAAAGTGGCAACGATTCTTTTTGCCGATGGGCGCGAAATGACAATAAAAGATTCGATGAACAACAGCGAGGAATACAACAAACAGCGAAAAAATGCAATTAAAGTCAATGTCTTTCTGCCAGTAAGTGGGGCTTTTGAACTTGGTTATGAAAGAAGCTTGAAACCTGGAAGAAGCTTTGAAAGTTCTATTGGTATCATATATTCCGGTAATAATCAGGAAACAAGTATGGATGCTTCCGGAATATTTCTAAAGGCTGGCTACAAATTCATAAAAGATCCGGATTTTTACCTTAAAGGAATGAGGTACGCACATATTCTTAAAGGCTCTTACATTAAGCCTGAATTGGCATTTGCGACATTCAGTTATGACAAGTCAAACCTTTCATCTCAATTATCTACACCGGAAAAACCGAGTGGAAGTGTTACCAAATTGGCTGTTTTGTTAAATGTTGGGAAGCAGGTGGTTTTTGATAATCGCTTTGTTTTTGATTGGTTTATTGGTGCCGGATATGTTTTGGGCGGAGGAGTAGAATCTTTTAGGTATTTTGCATTTACCGGAACTGGAGGTTCTTCCTTTACAATGTCTGGTGGAGTAAAGATTGGACTGCTTTTTTAAATCAAAATCTTCATTTTTAAATAAATACGAAAAAGGGACAATTTATTAAGTTATCCCTTTTTTTATGGTATTTAATACTTATTTTTTTTGAGTGGTATTCTTAACAAAACGCAATATTCTGAAAACTGAACACTGCGACTGAACACTTCCTTTTTGCTTTTAATGCACTAATGAGAATAACCGGCTCCAGCGGATTTTATTGTAGAATGGCTGGTCTTTATCGAGCGAGAGCCAGATGAACACTGCTTTGCCAACAATGTGATCTTCAGGAACGAATCCCCAGTAGCGTGAGTCGGCAGAGTTGTGACGGTTGTCGCCCATCATCCAGTAATAATCCATTTTAAAGGTATAGCTGTCGGCTACTGCACCATTAATATAGATGACACTGTCTTTCACTTTAAGGTCGTTTTCTTCGTACAGGTCAATGATTCTTTGATACATTGGAAGGTTATCAATGGTCAGTTTTACTGTTTTCCCTTTTTTGGGAATTTCGAGCGGACCAAAATTATCAACATTCCAGGGATATTTATTGCTGAATGGGAATATGTTCTGATCCCAGTTTTCGGCAGTTACCAGAGTTCTTTTAATCGAGCTTACATTCTTCATCGCTTTCAGTTTCTGTTCGTTTTCCTGCGTGAGGGGAAACAAATACTGAGTGTTGGAATACACATGGCGGTCTTCTTCGGCAATTTTCATTTGCTCCAGCATTCGTTTGTTAATTCCGGTTCCATCGGTGGTTACAACATTATCATATTGCATTCCAGGGAAGTGCTGCTGTTCCTTTCCGTTTACAAACAACTGACCGTCTTTCAGTTCAATCAGGTCGCCGGCAATTCCCACGCAACGCTTGATGTAATTTTCGCGTTTGTCAACAGGCCTTGAAATTATTTCGCCGAATGTTTCCTTTTCCTGCCAGACCCGGTCGCGGCCATAACTACGCACCAACTGGTAGTAGCTTTGGTTCTGAACATTCACCGCGACAGTATCTCCTTCAGGAAAATTAAACACGACCACATCGTTGTTTTTCACTTTTCCGAAACCGGCAATACGTTTGTAGGGATTTTTGATCCACTCCACATACGACTTCTTCGTTTTTGACAATGGCATGGTGTGGTGAACAAACGGGAATGATAATGGTGTGTTCGGAAGTTTGGGTCCATAAGATGTTTTGCTAACAAACAGGTAATCGCCAATCAGCATTGATTTTTCCATTGACGAAGTTGGGATCGTGTATGCTTCGATGAAAAACATACGGATAAAAGTCGCAGCAATGACAGCAAAGATGATGGCATCTACCCATTCAACCACTTTGGTTTGTTTTCCGTCGGGGGCATTCTTCTTTTTCCAGAAGGCCCAGTGAACTTTTTTCGAAACGTACATGTCGAAAATAACAGCAAGTCCGATCAACCATAAATAACTCCCGATCCAGATTACCCATAACAAATAGATTAAACCTACAATAGCAAACTTGAACCATTTACTGGTTAATATTTCTTTCATTTTATGTTGTTTTTAAATGTTTAGCAAATCGTTCATGGTTAAAATTCCTTTTTTACCTACACTGTATTCGGCCGCCAGAACCGCACCAAATGCAAAACCTTTGCGGTTTTTGGCACAATGGGCAATCTCGATGTAATCAACTTCTGAGTCGAATTTGATGATATGAGTTCCCGGAACCTGACCTTCGCGTTCCGAAATGATTCCTAATTCGCTGGTCTGACTGGTTGAATGATTGACCCAGGATTTCTTCTCCGGAATATTTTCTAAAATGCCTTCGGCCAGAGTAATTGCTGTTCCGCTTGGGGAATCCAGTTTTTGAGTGTGATGGATTTCTTTTATTTCAATCGTGTATTCGCTTCGGGTGGCCATCAGTTCAGCCAGTTTTTTATTCAGGACAAAGAAAATATTGACACCCAAACTGAAATTGGAAGCATAGAAAAACGTTCCATTCAGTGTCTGGCACAATTGATGAACTTCGGGTAAGTGTTTGAGCCAACCGGTTGTTCCGCTAACCACCGGGATTCCGGCTTCGAAACAAAGTTTATAATTGGCAACTGCTGAGACCGGCATAGTAAATTCGACGGCTACATCTGCTTTTTGCATGTTGGCAATCGTAAGGTCTTCCGGATTGGTAATGTCAATTTTTAAAACTATTTCGTGTCCGCGGTCAAGAGCAATTTTTTCGATCTCTTTCCCCATCTTCCCGTAACCGATTAATGCAATCTTCATTCGAAAACTATTGAAATAAAATAAATCAGTGAACTAAACTTTTTTCAGATGGGTATCAGTAAAATGAAATTTATTACTGAAACTCATACATTCAATGGTTAATAGTTCTTAATTTTTGGTCTGCAAAGATATAAAATCAAGACTAATATCCTGAAGCTAAAAAAAGTAATCTCTATTTATTTTGGCTGATAATGTTTATACTTACAGCTTCGTAAAAGTAACCGATGTGCGAATTGATACATAAACTAAAACTTGTTGCAACCGATTTGGATGGGACGTTTTTGAGGAATGACAAATCCATCTCAAAAGAAAACCTTGACACTTTGCATTCTCTTGGAGAAAAGGGCATTTTAAGGGTAATTGCTACCGGTCGCAACCTGAAAAAGACCATGGAAGTTATTTCGGCTGATATACCTTTCGATTACATTGTCTTTTCATCCGGAGCCGGAGTTTATGATTTGAAACATGGCAAATTACTTTATCAGCAGAATATAAATCAGGACATGGTGCAACAAATAGCTGATTTTCTGGTCAAACTTGATCTGAATTTCCATTTGTTTAAGCCCGTTCCGGAGAACTATCAATGCTGGTTTCACCGTGGAAGTTTACCCTGTACTGAATTCGAAAACTATTTCGATTTTCATCAGTCACAATCCGAACCTATGCCAGTTGATATTCCTCTTGATTCGGAGGCTTGTCAGTTCCTGGTTGTTTTTCCGAATAATCCGGATCGGTTTTTAGCGCTGAAAAAAGAAATAGGGCATCTGTTTCCAGAAGTAAAAGTAGTCAGGACAAGTTCGCCGCTCGAAACCGGCTACATCTGGATGGAGATTTTTCATCAGTTGGTTTCGAAAGGCAACGGGGTAAAATTTATTTGCGATTCGCTGCAAATTGAGCACGCATATACTTTGGGAATAGGCAATGATTACAACGACCTGGATTTGTTAGAGTTTACCAACTATTCATACCTGGTCGCCAATGGTCCTCCTGAAATGAAAGAACGGTTTTTGCCTACAACAACGAACGAAGAAAACGCTTTTGCGAGAGCGGTAGAAAAGCATATCCGGTATTGAGAAAGTGAGAAAGTGAGAATGTGAGAATGTGAGAATTCAATCCATCAATCCTTCAATCCATCAATCCTTCAATCCTTCAATCCTTCAATCTGAAAAGCATTTCTGCTGCACGAAGTTGGTCGGGTTTGCCAACATCCATCCATATCGTTGAATTATCGACAAAAGCTTTAATAGCATGATTTTTTGCAAGCCGAAGATATAAATCTATAATCGGGAATTTTCCTTCCTCGGTGATCAGTTCCAGCATTTTGGGCTGAATGATGTGAATCCCACTAAAAGCCAGTGGCCGTGCATTTTCGAACGAACCGGGCCGGCTGATGCGGGATTCGCCGTTGCCGAAATTTTTCCATCCGGCCAGTTGCAGGTTCGGATCAAACATCAGGTAGCGGCTTGTTTCGCGCGGCCTGACCACTAAGGTGGCCAGCGCATTGTGTTGCAGGTGGTAGTTCAGCAGCAAATTCAAATCCAGATTACTGATTACATCTACATTGTAAATAAGTATTGGTTCGTTTCCTTTTAATAAAGAACTTGCCTTTTTTAATCCGCCGCCTGTATCCAAAAGCTGATCACGTTCGTCGGAAACTCGAATGTTCACCCCAAACGACTGGTTTTTCTCAATGAATGAAATTACCTGTTCGGCAAAATGAAAGACATTGATGGTGATGTCAGAAATTCCGAAGCTTTTCAGGCGCTCAATGGCATGTTGAAGAAGCGGTTTCCCCGCCAGGCTGACCAAAGCTTTAGGTTTATCGTGAGTATGTTCTTGAAGTCGGGTTCCCAATCCTGCTGCAAGGAGAAATGCTTTCACCTTATTTTGATTTGAATGTTCTCAAAAATAGTATAATTTGATTAGAGTATTGTGCCATGAATGTTGGATAATTTAAATCTAAAATAGGATTGTTTCGTACCTACGGCACGAAGATCGCTATAGCAATATCGCTGTTCTAATCGGGTAGGAAGCGGCTCGCA
>DMSQ01000072.1 GCA_003457135.1 Prolixibacteraceae bacterium | reverse complement strand
ATCTATTAATCGCATCCCGGAAAAGTCAAGGGTTTGAATTTCCCGGACCTGTATTACCTAAACAACACTTAGCGCTAGTTCAAAAATCCTAATGTTCCCTGAGTTAATCGAAGGATGCCTATAAAAATCTACAGGGCAGTAGTGAAATCAAATGAAGTTTTTCGAGGGTATTAAAACGTTGGATGAATTACGCAAGGAATACCGTCGCCTTGCTTTTATCTATCATCCGGACAAGGGTGGTGATACAGCATTCATGCAGGTTATAATGGATGATATGCGGGATGCCTGGGGTTCCGAAAAAGTTGAATCTCAATCAAAAGCAAATTACGTTAATTAAAACTTAAAGCTATGTTCTCAAAAAATTGTGTTAGACCAGATGGTGATTGTTCAGCGTGTTCATCATACAACGACGATTTTGATGATTGTAATCAGGATGATGATCTTGGTGGTAACGATCATGGTGATGATTCATATTCAGATGCTGATCCAGGATTGTAATGAAAAGAGGCTTTTCCTCTTTTTTAGTCGCTAACCCAGAACGCCAAGACATTTGCTCCCCTAAAATCAAGCTGAATAATTACGAAGATTACAATCAGAACAAAGCACAAACGATTGAAGAACGTAAGGCTCACTCATTTCAAACGCACCTAATTCCCGCTATCCTGATAAAGGATAGCTGCACTCCGTGCTAATCCATTTGGTAACCAAACTATCTTCATCGCCATCCGTCGGCTGACGGACTAAGTTCTATATTAACTCCTTTGATTCCATTAACACAGAACACAGGTCTTGCCACCTCCCAGGCCTGATTCACCAATCAAATAGCACATCCTTCGGATCAGCTATCTGATTTTATATGGAATCAACACATCCGGTTTCTGCTAAATTTTATTTTCTCTCCTTTCATACGAGCAAAAAAATTTAACATTCATCCTGATAAGTTGATAAGCTTTTATTTTGCTTCGCAAAAAGTACTCCTTCGGTTGAACGACCAGCATCAGGACTGAAGCGGTACAAGTAAGGACTGAATCTGACATTTGCTGTGGTGGCTATTGTGTGGCTTGGTGGCGGCTGCTATTTGGCAGAATAGAGCCTACTAACTTGCAGAAAGATGGCTGATATTTGGCAGAATAGTGGCTATTGTGTGGCTGTGTGGAGCGTCATATATCCGCATTTTCTGCCTTTTTTTCTGCCTGAAAGCATAGGGCACGCTCGGGTGGTTCAACACAGAATCAAATCCGAAAATGGATTTGATTCTGTTATTGCTTTATTTTCAGGTTTTTGGAGAAAAATAATCCGGAAAAATTCAGGAACCCACTTCGCGCCTAAATTTTTTCGCGCTTTCTTATATATGTTTTTATTGGCTATTCAATAGCCATTATTTTATGGGAATATCCAATCATTTGCTTTCTTTGTATATTCGCAATTATTATTTCAAGGTAACTATCAATTGAAAGAAAATGTAAATCATATCGAATTGTTTCTTTCTCTTGCAAATGGAGACGACCAAGCTTTTGAGAAGATTTACAAGTTGTATTTTCCGCGATTGCTTGCTTTTTCATTCAAGATGATTAATGATAGCGGTTTGGCGAAAGATTTAGTTCAAAATGTTTTTATTAAAATATGGGAAACTCGAAATTCATTAAATATCGAAAATCCCGAGGCGTTTATTTATCAAATGGTTCGTAATGCCAGTCTGAATTATATTCGGCATATTAAAGTAGTTGACAACTTGAAATCGAAGGTGAAGGATCAATATTTAGGTGAAGAACTCTATTATATAGACATGGTGGGAAATGAACCCTATCTTTTGATCGAAAAGGAACTGGAACAAAAAATTCTTAAAGTGATGAATTCCCTCCCAAACAAATGCTTTTCAATTTTTTATCTAAGTCGGATCGATGGACTAAAGAATCGAGAGATTGCTGATCAATTGGAAATTAGTGTCAAATCCGTTGAGAAACATATTTCAAAAGCACTTCAAATTTACAGAGATAACTTCCCTGATTATCTTCCAATACATATTATTCTGCTCGTTTTTGGAGGATTAAAATAAGTTCTGCTGAAAAACTAAAATCTATAATTTCTTTTACAATTACAATTGCAGTTCCCATTCTTGATTAATTCCTTCCATTCTTCTTTAAATTTCTGATTGGTTGAAATATTTTGCATTTTTCAATAAGTTTGAGGTAGGGTGAAAGCAGTTTCCAGGTGTTACATATATGAAACCATTATATATGAATGAGAACGATACAATAAAAAGAAAAATAAATAGCTACTTTAACGGCCAATTACCTGCTGATGATGAAGCTGAAATAGTAAATTGGATGAAGCTCGATGAAAAAAATAGACTTTATTTTTTTCAGATCAAATCGAGTTTAGATCCGCAAAAAATGGAACACCCGCTTTTGGAAAGTTCCTTTTCTGAGCTTCAAAGTAAATTAACAATTAACCAACAATTCAATTCAAAACTTACGTTGGGAGTCAAAAGAATATATTTTCCACTTTTGCATATTGCTGCTATGCTTTTGATAGCAGCAATAGCCGGTTTTTCGATTGCTTACCTAACAATCCAAAACAACGCCCCAAAAACTGAATTAGCTTGGTTTGAAACAAAAGTTTCACGCGGCGAAAAGTCACAACTGATACTTCCTGATGGCTCCAAAGTGTGGGTAAATTCTGAATCAAGCATTTCATATCCAAGTAATTTTATGGAAGGCAACCGTGAAATAAAATTGAACGGAGAAGCTTATTTTGAAGTGGCTAAATTTGAAGGCGAACCATTTACAGTTAAAACTAATGATTACAACGTCCGGGTATTGGGAACCAAATTCAATATAATGGCTTATTCGGATTTTAATAGAACTGAAACCTCACTGATTGAAGGTAAGATTGAAATTCAAAAAGGGGGACAACATATTCCGGTTGTACCAGGGCAAACTCTCACTTTTTCTGACAATAAATTTTCAATTATTAAAACGAATGCCAGCCAAAAAGCACAGTGGAAAGACGGCATCTTTGATTTTGACCAGATTACATTTAAGGAATTGGTTGTTCGACTGGAGCATTGGTATGATGTGGATATTATAGTCAGAAATCCTGAATTAAATCGAATTGTATATTCAGGTATTTTTAAAAACGAGGAAACAATCTGGCAGGTATTGAATACATTTCAGATGACGCTTCCAATCCGGTATTCAAGAAGCGATTTTCGAACATTTGTAATAGTAAAGAAATAATAGAAAAAGAAAGTATACAAAAGAAAAAATGGGGAATGCCCACCATTCCCCATTCAGTAAGTCCGTGTTAACTGTCAATTAATTAATTAATCACAAACATGCCAAAAGTATGAAAAAAAACAATTGGATCAACGGAAGGGCTTCATCTTTCCAGCAAAAGAAAATTTTATTGATTATGAAACTGCTATTCGTGTTTATGTTAGGGTTTATGTTACAGTCGTACGCCGTTGTTTCACAAGCGCAAAACAAGCGGTTTAACCTCCAGTTTGATAACAATACCTTAAAAGAAGTGCTTCAGAAACTTGAAGACCAAACTGAATTCTCGTTTATCTACAAAGATGAGTCAATTAACTCTGAAAACGTAGTCTCAGGAATTTTTCGTGAAAAGAAGGTAACGGAAATTCTCGACAAAATTCTTCGGAATACGGAATTGTCATACACAATTAATGGAGATGTAATAATTATCTTACCCAAGGACTCTGAAACTTTTATAGAACAACAGAAACAAGGCGTGTCAGGTAAAGTAACTGACAATAGTGGAGTTGCACTGCCGGGGGTAACAGTACTTATTAAAGGTACAACTAATGGAACCATTACTGATACCAACGGAAATTATTCACTGGATAATATTCCGGCGAATACATCTTTGCAGTTTTCATTTGTAGGGATGAAATCGCAAGAAATTGTTGTCGGAAAAAAAACTACAATTAATGTGACATTAGCTGAAGAAACCATTGGTATTGATGAGGTTGTTGCTATTGGTTACGGTACACAAAAGAAAAGAGATGTTTCTTCATCAATTTCTTCTGTTCCTATGGAAAGACTAAAAGATAAGCCTGTTGCAAATTTTGCTTCTGCTATTTCCGGTCAGATGGCAGGTGTCAGGATTTCAAACAACAATAATGCCCCGGGGGGAGGGACAAATATTGTTATCCGTGGGATAAATTCAATTAATGCTACTAACGATCCTTTAATAGTTATAGATGGATTTCCACTTCAAGACGGTTTTAATCAAAGTGAAAATCCACTGAACTCTATAAATACTGCTGATATTGAAACTATTGAAGTGCTTAAAGACGCATCCTCCAGCGCAATCTATGGTGCACAGGCAGCTAATGGTGTTATTATTATCACAACTAAGAAAGGAAAACTAGGAAAACCCACCATTAATATAAATTTTAGTAATGGTGTCGAACAGATGACAAACAGGATGGAACCATTGAACAGGGAAGATTTTTTGAAATTCCTTGATGATTCCCGTGCTAATGCATACCTTGTTGACAGTCCGAACTATGGATCCGATAATCCTAATGCCCCCCAATGGTCATGGACTGATGACAATGCAACCAGAATACGCAACTGGCAACTATACTCTAGTGATCATGAATGGATTACAGGGGCTGCAGCGGCCGGAGATTTTCGAATAAACCGCTGGATCACGGTCTCGGATGAAACTAAGGCGCAACCATATGACACAGACTGGCAGAAAGTAGGTACTCAGGTTGGAAAGGTCCAGGACTTTCAAATTTCTACAGCAGGGGGTACTGAGAATATAAAATATATGGTTTCCGGAGGGTATTTTAATCAGGAAGGAATTGTTAGTGAGACGGGTTATAACCGATTTTCTTTCAGGGCTAATGTTGAATTAAAAATCAATAACTGGATGAAAACAGGTTTATTGCTTGCTCCTTCATTCGAAAACCTCGATGTAATGAATAATGTTGAGGGCATGTTTTATTCCATGGTTTCCATGCCTCCGATATATGCACCATACGATGAAAATGGAAAACCTAAATATTTGGGCGAAATTCAAGGTGATTGGAGAGAATGGAACATGTACGGCTCTATTAATCCTCTGGTTAACAACATAGCAAAGGATAACAGAAGGACAGCCAAGAACCTCTCAACATTATTCGGTGAAATAAATATTACCAAAGACCTTGTTCTCCGTTCGGAGCTTCATACAGAATTTAGAAATTGGGAGCGTAACTTTTTTTTGCCGACAGCTTATCCACAATGGAATAACAGAACCAGCAGATCTCAGGGGATAAATAATATAACGTCCCGGTTGTATTGGAATTCGCAAAGCTTTTTAACTTACAATCACATTTTTGGCAAACACACTGTCAATGCAATGTTAGGTTATTCTGCTGAAGAATCATCATATAGAAGCACTTTTATTAGAAAATATGATTTCCCAACTGACATTGTTTCTACATTGAATCAGGCAGTTACAGTATTAAGTGCCCAGAATGATGCAGCAACTTACCGATCCTCACAGACAATGATCGGAAGTTTTGCCAGGGCTATGTACAATTACGAGGGGAAATACTATCTGACTGGAAGTATTCGGCGCGATGGCTCTTCAAAATTTGGTGCCGATAAGAAATGGGGTATTTTCCCTTCAATTTCTGCAGCATGGCGTATCTCCGACGAATCATTCTTTTCTCCTCTCAAACAATATCTCAACGATGTAAAAATCCGTGGAGGTTGGGGAATTATAGGTAACTCAGGAATAGGCAGTTACGATGCTTTAAGTACCCTTGTTGCAACTTCATATGTTTTAGGATCGAGTTCAAAATTATCCCCAGGCTATGTTGACGGGAGAGTATCCAACTCAGCCCTGGGCTGGGAATCAACAACTGACTATAGCCTTGGTACCGATGTTGAACTTCTAAATAGCCGGATATCACTTAGTATCGACTATTTTTACAAGAAGACTGAAGATATGTTGTTTAGTATGCCGTTGCCAACAATTACAGGCTTTGGTTCATACATGGTAAACATTGGTTCAATGCGCAACCGCGGCTTTGAATATCTGATAAAGACTCGTAATTTTAGTGGTGATTTTAATTGGTCAACCACCTTTAATTTATCTTATTTCAGGAACAGGGTATTAAGCACCGGCCAGGTAAATCGACCATTAATAAGTAATAATTCATATACTATTGAAGGTAAACCATTGGCAGGTATATGGGGCCTCGAATTTCTCGGTCCTTATAAAGATTGGGAAGATGTTAAAAATAATCCTATTGTCAATGCGAATGTTCCTAACTGGTTATATCGTTCATCCCCCGGTACGCCTAAGATGTCTGATGTTAATGCTGATGGAATAATTGATGGAAATGATAATACTATTATCGGATCAGCAAATCCTGATTTCGTTTGGGGAATGACGAATACATTCGAATATAAAGGATTTGATCTGGCGATCATAATGAACGGAGTACAGGGAGGTGATCGTATGATGACAGGAATGGAAGGTTTAATGGCCAGGTCAACAGGTACTTCAAATACAGTTTACGACTATTTTAATAATTATTGGCGCCCTGACAGGACTGACGCTAAGTATGCTGCTCCAACACGGAAATCATGGGATTATTCACCAAACAGAGGTACATTACTATTTAAACAGACTTTTGTTAAATGTCAAAATATTTCTTTTGGGTATTCCTTGCCAAAAAATATCCTGCAAAAGGTGAACCTGAGCCTAAGTCAAGTCCGTGTCTATTCCAATATCCAAAATGCATTTATTATAACCAAATATCCCGGATATAATCCTGAAGTAAATCAATCTGGTAATTCTGCCTTGTCACAAGGGATTGACGCCGGTTCATATCCATTGACAAGAACATTCTCTTTTGGAATTAATATGTCATTCTAATCATAAAATAATAATTATCGATATGAAAAAGATTTTTTCAATCATTGTACTTACAATAGTGATGTCAGGCTGTTCGGATTCATTTCTGATCAGACAACCTGAAGATACCCTGGCCCCCGGAGTGTTCTTTAATACTCCCGATGATATTAAAACAGGGGTGATAGCAGTTTATCAGGGGTTACAATATAATTTTGCTGTCAATAGCCTGCCGAATATTCTTGGACAGATGTCGGATGACGGCACCTATTATGACGGCTCATGGGATGTAATTAATACATTCTATAAAAACAGTAGCAATTCCGCTTATGGTAACTGGAATGCATTATATAAAATGATCGTCAATGCAAATAATATCATTGATATCGCTGATAAATATAAACCTTCTGGTAACAATGAGGCGGTAGTCGTTAAAGCCTACAGGGGCGAAGCATGTTTTCTGCGTGCACTTGCATATTTTTACCTGGTCAGGCTATGGGGTGATGTGCCTAAAGTGGTTGAACGTTTGAACGATCCCGGCTCAGTTCTTGGCATCGGACGTACTCCGGTAAATGACATATATATGAAAGTCATTATTCCGGATCTTGAATATGCTTTTGCCAATTGTTATAAAAAAGGCGATGCTGCTTTAGCCAATGAAGGAGCACGTGCGACAAAAGGAGCTGCGCTGACAATACTTGGTAAGGTCTATCTCACTTTGAACAATCATGCTAAGGCTGCAGAAACTTTGAAAAAATTGATTGTTGATAAAGAAGCAGGCACCTATTCACTTCTGAGCGATTTTTCAAAAATATGGTTACCAAGTAATAAATTTAATTCTGAATCGGTTTTTGAGGTGAATTATAATCGTGCGGCAGGTTCTCCAAGTTTTTATTTCAGGAATATGACAATGAACACAGCCTGGTTCTCGAATAACAGTATGGGCTTAAATATGAAAACCCCTAACGGTCAGTTTACAGGTGAAAAAAACCTCATGGACGAATTTGTCGCTTATAAGGAATGGACACGTTACAAAGTAACCGTTGATTCAGGTTTTACTTATGGCAGGGACATAGTTCCCTTTCCGCTGAAGCTAATGCCCCCGATCAAGGAAGTCAATCAGTACGACAATATTGGTACTGATTATAACTATATGATTACAAGGTATGCTGATGCGCTGCTTATGTATGCCGAAGCGCTTATGGTACTGGGACAAAAGGATGTGGCTGCAACTTATATAAACCAGGTAAGGGCAAGAGTTAATATGGCCCCAATTACTGCGGCTGATCTGAATATTGAATGGATTCTTCACGAGCGCCGCATGGAACTCGCTTTTGAAGGGCACAGATATTTTGACCTTGTCAGGACAGGTAAAGCAATTGAATATATTTCGCGTGTGCTGATTGGAAAAAATAGATATCAACCAGTTGAATTAAGAAAGGACCCGATAGAGGCATATCAATTGCTTTTACCTATCCCGATAGGTGAGATTGAAAAAGATCAATCATTAACTCAAAATCCTGGATATTAATTTATTAAAACGATTAAATATGAAAAAGATAATATATATATTGATTGTGGCTTTTACAGGCTCCTTCTGGCTCTCTTCGTGTTTGAAAGAGGATAATGTATCTGATCCAACTGTCAGCGGTATTAAAATGTTTATGACTGATAAAAAAGGGAAAGATTCGCTAATCACTGAAGTATCTAAAGGGAAAACAATAAAAATTGTTGTCTATACAGATGCCAACATTGTTTCAGTATGGCCGGGTGGTATCAGAGAGATAATGAAGAAGAAGAACAGCACAGTTGATTCACTTGATATGTTTAATCACCCTGTGCTTGTCAAAAGCGATAACTTCAAAGACTATGGTCTTGTAATGGCTAGAGGGTTGAACACATCTTTGATAGTGGGAGGATGGTATTGTTCCTATAAGTACCCGACTGCCGGTCAATTTGACCTCACAGTTGCAGCTACAAACCATGGCTACGATGGCCCCGATTTGAGACGGGTAATATATCAGGCTGGAAAAATAACAGTTAAATAACAGATTAGTTTAGTTTAGTTTAGTTAGATTAGTTTAGAGTGTGTAATAAAGTAAGATTTGCATTATTAGGCTTAAATGATATTTATTTAAATTTTATCCGATCAATGATGTGAATGTTATGCAATTACACACTCTTGTTTTGAATCAGTTCATCATATTTAATTAAAAACTTTAGTTCAAAATAAGGAAAGGAAAAGAAAATGAAAATAAAAATAACTTGGTTTATTTTATTATTGCTATTCTGTTTAATAGAGAGCAAGGCCCAGAACTGGACACTTGTGTGGTCCGATGAATTCAACTATTCAGGACTGCCGGATACTTTAAAGTGGGGGAATGAAGTCGGTTTTATAAGGAACAATGAACTTCAGTATTATACAAAAAAACGGATTGAAAATTCCAGGGTTGAAAATGGCAATCTCATGATAATAGGAAAGAAGGAATCATATAAAACTGCAAAATACTCGTCTGCAAGTTTGGTGACAGTTAACAAGCACAATTGGACTTATGGGAAGATTGATGCCAGGATGAAGCTACCAACAGGACAAGGTATGTGGCCGGCATTCTGGATGTTAGGACAAAACAGGACCAAGATTGGCTGGCCAAAATGTGGCGAGATTGATATTATGGAGCATATAAATAATGAGAATATTTTGTATGGCACTCTGCATTGGCATAATAAGGAACATACCTCATCGGGAGGGAAAACTCCATGTAATGTTTCTCAATATCATAATTATTCTGTTGAATGGGATAAAGATGCTGTGAAGTGGTTTCTTGATGGTAAAAAATATTGGGAAGTAAGTATCAAAGACAGTATTAACAGTACAGAGGAATTCCATAAACCACATTATATTATTCTTAATCTGGCTATTGGTGGTGATTGGCCTAAAAGTCCAGATTCTTTAACAATATTCCCTGATACGATGTTTGTCGATTATGTAAGAGTTTACCAGAATAAAACCAAATAGAGAAATTAATTCATTAAAAGGTTGATTCTGGCTGCTTCCTTACCAATTACATGATGAACTAATCCGCAACTTAAAGATCAGCCTTGTGATATACAGGCTGAAGATCCAACTAAATTAAACCTTCATGAAATGCAGAATTTTCTTGTTGCATTTCAACCTACCGAGGAGTATTCAGATGACGAATATGTCAAAGCTGCTAATATTCTTGTTGTATATATATATATTGAATAAATTCTAACAACATGTATTTAAAATCTTTTAAACTGACCGGATCCATTGTGGCCCTTCAATTTATTATCCTGTTAACCTGCGAAACTTTAGTGGCACAGGTAAAAATTTCGGAACAGGAATGGATTATACCAACTTATAAAGTGAGTCCTCCGGATAAAAACCCTATGTTCTTTAAGGGTGAGTCTTATCAGGGCGCTTCAAAATACATTTATCCTTATGGATTAAACGATGTGATTGCCAATGAGAAGACAGATCATCCTTGGAAGGCTTTGATACTTGAAAACGAATATATTAAGTTATGCGTAACACCTGAGATCGGTGGGAAACTTTATTATAGCACAGACAAGACCAACGGTTATAATTTCGTTTATAAGAATAATGTTGTAAAGCCTTCCAATATCGGCATGCTTGGAGCCTGGGTTTCAGGAGGAATTGAATGGTGTGTAATCCATCACCACAGGGCATCCACTTTCCAATCAGTGGACTATGATCTTGCTGAGAATGAGGATGGGAGCAAAACCATCTGGATAGGCGAGACTGAACCACGTCACCGCATGAGGTGGACTATCGGTATTTCTGTTTACCCAGGCAAATCTTATTACTCGGCCGAAGTAAAAATTCTTAACCCTACCTCATATACTAATACCTTCTTATATTGGGCAAACGTGGCAGCACATACCAATAAGGATTATCAGGTAATCTTCCCTCCCAGTGTTCAGATAGCCACATATCATGCAAAAAACAGTTTTACAAACTGGCCTGTATCAAAAGAGGTTTATAACGGAGAGGACTTCACAAAAGGGGTTGATCTAAGCTGGTGGAAAAACTCAGTTAATCAAAATTCATACTTCTCCTACGACTTGAAAGAAGATTTTATAGGAGCTTATGATCATGGAAAAGAGACTGGAACGGTACATATAGGTGACCATAATATCGTAAAGGGTGCTAAATTATGGGAATGGGGATCAGGTATATACGGCCAGACAAAGGAGGGCAGACTAACTGAAAATGATGGACCATATGTGGAAATAATGGTAGGGGCATTTTCCGACAATCAGCCTGATTACAGCTGGATAAGACCCTATGAAGTAAAATCGTTTAAACAATACTGGTACCCGGTAAAAGATATCCAGGGATTCAAATATGCTAACCTAAATGGTGCAGTGAACCTTGAAAAGAGAGAGGACAATAAAGTATTCCTTGGATACTATTCAACACAGAAGGTCAGCAAAGCGAAGATCATCCTGAAAAGAAAAGGAGAAGTAGTTTTTGAAAAGGTTATGGAGATCTCTCCTGAAACTGCTTTTGCCCAATCAATTAAAATTGATGCTTCATTTATTGCCACCGACCTATCAACTGAAATGATCAATTTAGAAAATAATGAGGTACTTATTGCGTACCAGCCAATTGAGAAAAAAGAGGATGGCAAGCTTCCCGAGACGGTTAAGAAGCCTGATCTGCCAAAAGATTTTAAGACCGTAGAAGAACTATATCTGGCAGGTAGCCGTATCAAGCAGTTTCATAACCCAACATTGAATGCTATGGATTACTTTGATGAGGCATTGAAACGCGATCCTTCCGATGTACGGACAAATATCGCTATTGGTATAGTAAATCTCAGAAATGGTGAATACAACCTTGCAAGAAGCTACTTCAATAAAGCAATTAAAAGACTCACAAATGATTACACCAGGCCATCAGACTGTGAAGCACTTTATTTGCAGGGATTAACCCTTAAAGCGCTTGAACTTTACGATGAAGCCATCGACACCCTTTACCGTGCAACTTGGGATTATGCTTATCACTCGGCTGCTTATATCGAACTGGCAAGAATATCCTGCTTAAAGGGTGATTTTCAAAAATCCCTCGGGCAGATAAATGAATCGCTGTCAACCAATACCAATAATAACAGTGCCATCAATCTGAAAGCATCGATCCAGAGAAAACTGGGTGATTTTCAAAGTGCCAGAGCAACACTGTCAAATATTATTGAAAAGGATCCTCTCGACTTCAGGGCAGCCAATGAGAATTATCTTCTTGCAAAAATAATCGACAATCGACAGAATAGTGAGAAAATTCTTGCTGACCTTAATCATAAAATGAGAGATTTTGATCAGAACTACCTTGAGCTGGCAGTCGGATATCTGAATGACGGACTGACTAATGAAGCTGAAGAAATCCTTCGCCGTTTTAAAGGGACAAATCAGATGGTAAGTTATTACCTTGGATATATCCAGGATAAGAATGGCAACATGACTGAGGCAGAAAAATTTTTCAAAGCAGCTTCAGATCAATCTGTTGATTATGGATTTCCCTACAGACTGGAATCTATTAAAGTACTGAATCTTGCTTCAAAATATCATCCTGATGATGCCAAACCATATTATTACCTCGGGAACTTACTTTATGACAAACAGCCTCAGAAGGCGATTGAATACTGGGAGCGCGCAGTAAAATATGATTCATCACTGGCAATTGCATGGAGAAACCTCGGATGGGGATATTACCAGTTCTCTCATGATCTGCCAAAAGCAATAAACGCCTACGAAATGGCTTTTGCCTTTAAAAAGAATGATCCGGTTTATTATGCTGAATTGGATCCGCTCTATGAAATGAGTAAT
This sequence comes from Prolixibacteraceae bacterium, assembly GCA_003457135.1. Taxonomy (GTDB): domain Bacteria; phylum Bacteroidota; class Bacteroidia; order Bacteroidales; family Prolixibacteraceae; genus Aquipluma. The sequence goes on along the minus strand of DMSQ01000072.1, from coordinate 38,861 downwards.
ACATCTATCAAAAAGAGATTAAAACTTTTTGAGGGGGCTCATGAAATCGTTAAGCAAAGAGACGATTCTTTTGTTCGTGAGATAATTGTTCTGAATCTTGCCGGAGAATCTGAAAAAGCTGTTAAGTACTTAAGTAAAAGCAACTTTCATTATCGTGAGGGAAGCTCCAGAGTAAGGGATGTTACTGTGGATGCACACCTGTTGCTTGGTAAAAAATTTCTTGCAGAGAAGAAATATGAACAAGCTCTGCAGCAATTTCTTTCAATAGTTAAGTCCTCCGATGATTCCCAATCTGGACATGGAACTGGAGATATAAGAAGCCCTCAGATTAATTATTACATTGGATTAGCTTATGAAGCACTGAGTAAAAAAACAAATGCAAAATCATATTTTACCATGTCAACTGAACAGTCTATCAACGAGACTAATTATATTCTTTATTATCAGGGACTAAGCTATCTTAAACTAGGTAATAAGACAAAAGCCTTCGAATATTTTAATTCTCTTATTGAAAAGGGGAATAAACGGATAAAACAAGGTTCTGAAATTGATTTCTTTGCAAAATTCGGAGAACATGAAGCAGAAAATGTGCAGCAATCAAATGCATATATGATGAAAGGCCTTGGTTATAAAGGCCTTGGTGATAACAATGCGGCAACCGAAAACCTAAAGAAGGCATTGGAGTTATCAGCAAGTAATCTGTTTGCTAATGTTGAATTACAAAATTGAAATGATGGCAGAGTGACACCAGAGGTGTCAAAATTCCAATACCTTCGTTAACGCCATGGGTATGGATATGCTGATTATGAGAAACATATAAAACAGCTTTAATAATAATGAAAAAAAGAACAATTGCATCTTTATTGGGTCTGACGATCATTTTAATGACATCATGTGCTTTCCGAAGAGAGAGAAATCCACTCACACTTTACGGTCAAATCGACTGTACATCTACCCCGAATACGCTGGCTGCAGCAGAGAAGAAGAAAGGATGGAGCCTTCTGTTCGATGGTAAAACGATGAGTGGCTGGCATGGATTTAATTTAAAAGGGTTCCCCGATTGCTGGGTAATTGAGAATGGAGTGTTTACCACAACAACCAAAGGTGGCCGGGAAGATTTGGATATTATTACTGACAGGGAATACCGCAATTATGCCCTAAGCCTCGATTTCAAAATGACGAAGGGAACCAACAGCGGGGTTATTTTTCAAGTGGCAGAAGATTCTAAGTACAAATATCCTTATGAATCAGGCCCTGAATTTCAGATCATTGACCAGGCCAATTGGCCCGATCCTTTGAAAGATTGGCAAATCTGTGGCGCCAACTATGCAATGTACCCCCCGAAATCACTCCCGAGTAAACCGATTGGCGAATGGAACCACCTGATGCTTGTTGTTGATGGCAATCATGTAACTCAAATTATTAATGGAGTCATAGTTGTGCAATACGAAAAATATACCGATGAGTGGAAAAAGCTTCGTAGCAGTGGCAAGTGGGCGAACTTCCCTGACTATGGGAAATTTGATGAAGGATATATCTCACTTCAAAACCATGGGACACAGGCATGGTACTACAATATTAAACTGAAAGAATTTAATTAATTATAAATCAAACTATTAATGGATAGTTTAAACAATTCACGGAGGAATTTCATAAAGCATAGTGCTATTGCAACTGCCGGAATTTCGATCGTACCCAGTTTTTCAGTCAGCGGTTTGGGCCACAAAGCTCCAAACGACAAGATGAACATTGTCGGAGTTGGGGTTGGTGGGAAAGGTCATCCCAATCTGGTAGGAATGTCGAAAGAGAATATTATTGGTTTGTGCGATGTGGATTGGAAATACTCTGAGAAGTGTTTTAAAGAGTTTCCCACTGCCAAACGATACTGGGACTGGCGCAAAATGTTCGACGAAATGAACAGCTCTATCGATGGCGTTATGGTTGCTACTGCTGACCATTCGCATGCAGTAATTGCCGCAACTGCGCTTTCGCTAGGAAAACATGTTTATTGTCAAAAACCATTGACCCATTCTGTTTACGAATCGCGACTGCTGACCCGACTGGCTGCCAAACACAAAGTGGCGACTCAAATGGGGAACCAGGGCAATTCCGGTGATGGTGTTCGCCAGCTTTGCGAATGGATTTGGAACGGCGAGATAGGGGAGATAAAGGAAGTGCATGCCTGGACCGACCGGCCCATCTGGCCGCAGGGACTTCAACGTCCAACTCTTGTGATGAAAACTCCCAAGACTTTGGATTGGGATCTTTTTATCGGCAGCGCTCCAATGCGTCCTTTCAATGACATTTACACACCCTGGAACTGGCGTGGTTGGTGGGATTTTGGAACCGGAGCATTTGGCGATATGGCCTGCCATGTGTTAGATCCGGTCTATCAGTCGCTAAAGTTGGGATATCCGGAAAAGGTTCGTGGAAGTTCTACTGCCATCAATACGGAATCGGCGCCTCAGGCAGAAACTGTTGAGTTTACATTCCCGTCTCGTGAGAGTCTGCCAAAAGTGGCGATGCCGGCAGTTAAAGTTTACTGGTACGATGGTGGACTATTTCCCAATATCTCGGATCTTCTGCCCGAAGGAGAGAACCTAATGGCTGATGGACTTGGAGGTTGCCTGTTTGTTGGTTCGAAGGATACGCTGATTTGTGGCAGTGGTGGCTTTAACAGTCGTCTGGTCTCGGGTCGCATACCAATCGTTGCTTCCTATCTCCGCCGAGTTCCTGGAGCAACCGGATATGTTGACGGGCCTCACGAACAGGACTGGATCCGTGCCTGCAAAGAGTCACCCGAAAGCAGGATAGAGGGAACTTCAAATTTTGCCTATTCGGGACCATTTAACGAGATGGTACTTCTGGGCGTTCTGGCGATCCGGTTACAAGGATTGAATAAATCGCTGAAATGGGATGCTGAAAAGATGCAGATCACGAATATTTCGGCAGAAGAAGAGCTCAAAATCATTACTTCGGATGAGTTTAAGGTGATCGATGGCCATCCCCATTTTAACACCCAATATGAGAAATTTAATGCTCTGGAGCGTGCCAATGAATACATCCGGCACACCTATCGGGATGGTTGGGATTTACCTGCTATGCCTTAGTTGAAATATCTTCATCAAAGGATCTTTATTATGGTCTAAAATTTATTATATAAAAACATGAATTCCAGAGAAAATCTGAAAATGACATTGAATCATCAGCAACCCGAGCGTTTGGTTCTTGATTTTGGTGGAACCGGAGTTACCGGAATCCATTGTTTGTCGGTGAAAAACCTTAGAAATTATTACGGACTGGAAGATCGTCCAGTAAAAGTAGTCGAACCTTTCCAAATGTTAGGTGAAGTGGACGAAGAGCTAAGAGAGGCGATGGGTGTTGATGTAATTGGTGCTTACGGCAAAGGTAACCTTTTTGGATTTGCCAATAATGAGTGCGACTGGAAGCCTTTCACCACCAATTGGGGACAGGAATTGCTGGTTCCCGTTGATTTTAATTATACTAAAACTGAAGATGGCAGTTTAATTATCTATCCTGCAGGAGATACAACCGTTCCTGCCTCTGCAAGGATGCCTGAAAGTGGATATTTTTTCGATGCTATAATTAGGCAGGAACCGATTGATGAGAATAAGCTTAATCCAGAGGATAATTTAGAAGAGTTTGGGCAAATTGATGAGGAGACTCTGGATTATTGGGAAAGAACTGTCATTCCGTTATCTGAATCCGGGAAAGGAACTATTGCAAGTCTGGGAGGCACAGCTTTGGGTGATATCGCACTTGTTCCAGGGATGAATCTAAAAAACCCCAGGGGGATTCGCGATGTGGCTGAATGGTATATGAGTACGATTATGCGTCCCGACTATATCCATGCAATCTTCGAAAAACAGACGGAACTCGCCATGGAAAACTTTACAAAGATTTATGAGAGAATTGGAAATAATATTGATGCCGTTTTTATTTGCGGTAATGATTTTGGGACACAGAACTCGACTTTTTGCTCTCCTGATCAGTTTAATGAGTTGTATCTTCCTTACTATAAACGAATGAATGACTGGATGCATCAAAACACTGAATGGAAAAGTTTCAAGCACTCATGCGGAGCTGTCGAGCCTTTTATGCCTTTATTTATTGAGGCAGGTTTCGATATTATCAATCCCGTGCAGATCAATGCCAAAGGGATGGATCCTCGTCATTTAAAAAATACCTATGGTAAAGATCTGGTATTCTGGGGAGGAGGAGTTGATACGCAAAAGATGCTCTCCTTTGGTACTCCTTCTGAAGTAAAGAAGCAGGTGCTCGAAAATTGCGAAATCTTTGCCAAAGATGGTGGATTTGTTTTTAATACGGTTCATAATATCCAGGCCAACGTACCGGTTGAAAACATTGTCGCGATGCTTGAGGCAATCAAGGAGTTTAACGGGGAATGAGTTAATTGACACGGTCAGGTCTTGAGTTTCATCCAAACCTGACAGAAACCGAAGAGTAACAAATGGATTATATCCCTGAAAAAAAAGATGGAATTCATTGCCTTCAAAAGAGAATTTAATGTAATTCAATAGACATATTAAAATAAAAAAAATGTTAAAAGTCAAATTGTTGATACTATTGGTAGTGATCACTTCATTTGTCTCAGCCAAAGAGTATAACGTATCAGTAAATGGGAACAATAAAAATGATGGTTCTGCTTCAAAACCATTCCAGACCATCAATTTTGCAGCTCAGCTTGCACAGCCTGGAGATGTAATAACCGTTCATTCAGGAGCTTATCGCGAATGGATCAATCCTGCACGGGGAGGTGAAAGCGATTCGAAACGAATTGTTTACCGGGCAGCTACCGGAGAAAAGGTTGAAATTAAAGGTTCAGAAGTTCTTTCAGGCTGGAAAAAGGAGAAGGATGGTGTTTGGAAAGTAACCGTACCGAATTCATTCTTTGGTGGTTATAATTCATGCAAGGATCTGGTCTTTGGCGATTGGTGCGATAATTTTGGTAAAAATCATACTGCTGATGTTTTTCTTAACGGGAGATCACTGTACGAAATGGAGAAAATGGAAAAAGTACTCATTCCGGTTCCTTATGCTAATTGTAAAGATCAGGAAGGCTCAACCTACACCTGGTATTGCGAAAGTGACGACAAAAATACCAGCATTTGGGCAAACTTTCATAAATCCGATCCAAATAAGGAGTTGGTAGAGATCAGTACACGAAGGACTTGTTTTTATCCGGATAAGCCGGGAATCAATTACCTTACAATTCAAGGCTTTCATGTCAGCCAGGCAGCAACACAATGGGCAGCGCCAACAGCCGAGCAGATTGGAATGATTTCCACCCATTGGAATAAAGGCTGGATTATTGAAAATAATATTATCAGCAACTCAAAATGTTCAGGAATAACTTTGGGAAAAGAACGCAGTACAGGCCACAATGTTTGGTCGGCTAATCCAAGCCTGGATGGATCCATTCACTATATTGAGGTGGTTTTCCGGACGCTCCGCAACGGATGGAGCAAAGAGAATATTGGTTCTCATATCATCCGGAATAATGAAATTTTCAATTGTGAGCAGACCGGGATATGTGGGAGTATGGGAGCTGCTTTTAGCATTGTCGAGAACAACCATATTTATAATATCCACCAGAAGAACCAATTTGGAGGCGCCGAAATTGGTGGAATTAAGTTTCATGCTGCCATTGATGCTATCATAGAAAAGAACCGTATTCATGATAACCTTGGATTTGGTTGTTGGTTCGACTGGATGACCCAGGGAACCCGTATCACCAAGAACTTATTTTATAATAATGCCTGGAATGACCTGTTTTTTGAAGTGAATCATGGACCATTTCTGGTCGATAATAATATTTTATTGTCACCGATAGCAATTGGTACCCAGTCTGAAGGTGGTGCTTTTGTTCATAATCTGATTGCTGGTCAGATTTGTACATGGCCTGGTTCAAACCGTTTTACTCCCTATCATTTACCACACTCTACTGAAGTTGCCGGACTTTGCACCATCGTTTCGGGCGATGACCGGTATTATAATAATGTTTTTCTCGGTATGGGTACTGAGGCAAATACAATGGATCATTATAATTATGGTTTAGTTGGTTACAATGATGCTAAACTACTTGTATACAAGGCAGGTAATGTTTATTACGACAGGGCATTACCATCTAAAGATGAAAAGAATTTCATTCAGAATTCCAATTTTAAACCGGAATTTAAGGTCGTTGAGGTGGGAAACAATGTATTTCTGACTTATTCTTCTGATCTAAAAGGAGTGTATCTAAAAACCAGCTTAATTACAACTGAACTATTGGGAAAAGCAAAAATGGCCAATGAAGCATATGAAAATCCAGATGGTACTCCCTTGAAAATTGACACGGATTATTTTGGCAAAAAACGTTCAGAATCAAATCCTTCGGCTGGTCCTTTTGAAAATCCGGGGAAGGGCTTGATTAAGCTGAAAGTTTGGTGATCAATTTATGTATGATTAACAGAAGCTGTCTGGTCTTGAGTTCCATTTAATCCTGACAGGTTTGACCTTATTGTGGCGAAAGGATTCCAAACCTGAGAAAATGATGGAATCCCTGGCTGAGAGAATCTTTGTTTATAAGGAATTAATAAAAATCATGAAAAGAAGAACATTTCTTAGAGATGTAGGCATAATGGTTGCTGGAGCATCCATTATACCAATGAACTCAGGCTGCGGTTGGAAGAATCCGAATAATCTTATTACAATTGGTATGATAGGTGTTGGTTCACATGGAGTTGGGCGAAACCTGAGTCATTACTTGAAATATCCTGAGTTGTGCAGGGTAGTTGCCGTATGCGATGTTAGCATGTCAAGGGCAATTAGTGCGAAAAATCTGGTAAATAATACTTACAAATCAAAAGATTGTAAAGTTTATCAGGATTTCAGGGAACTCTTGGAAAACAAATCGATAGATGCCGTTCAGATTTCGACTCCCGATCACTGGCATGTTCCGATCTCCATCATGTCAGCCTTAAAAGGGAAACACGTTTGCTGCGAAAAACCAACCTTGACCATCGATGAGGGTCGTTTGCTGTGCGATGTTATCAATAAAACAGGTGTGGTTTACCAGGTTTCGGTTGAAGACCGATTCTTGCCTACCTATCACAAAATGGCTGAGATAGCTTTGAATGGGCGATTAGGTGTACTCAGGCATATCGAAATTTCACTTCCCATCAATCTTTTGCCTAAAAAAGGTCTCGAAGTGACGATTCCACCTAAGGATCTTGATTACGATTTATGGCTAGGTCCGGCTCCGGAAATTCCATTTATTTATTCACGTACTTTTTACCATTTCAGATGGTACAACGCTTTTTCCGGAGGTTTACTGACCGACTGGGGTGCACACTATTGCGATACGGCACAATTAGTTACCGGGAATGAGTTTTCCGGACCTTTGGAGGTTACGCCTGCCGGCGAAACGCTTTATTATAATGACGGCATTTTCAATACTGCTTATCAGTTTGATTTGCAATACAGATATGCGAATAACGTAACTATGCGGGTTGCAAGTGGCAATTGCCTTATCCGGCTCGAAGGTGATGAGGGGTGGGTGAAATCGTCTGGCTGGATTAATAAATTGGCGGCAAGTAATGATAAGGTTCTCGATCTGACCGAAAAGAAAGTTGTTTTGCCGACTGCTAATGACGAATTTATCAACTTTCTGGAAAGTATTAAAGCAGGAAGGAAAGCGATTTATAGTGCTGAGTCGGGGCATCGCACCAGTTCACTTCTGCATTGTGGAAATATCGCTTTAAAACTCAATCGTAAAGTGGAGTGGAACCCTCTGAATGAGAGTTTTGTCAATGATCCGGAAGCCGAGAAATTCAGAAAAAGGGAGATGAGGGAAAAGTGGAGTTACAGCAAAATTTGCCCGGGGTACAAATATTAATAAATTTATATCAATGAAAATTAAATTATTTGTAACCTTAATTGTCGGACTGGTAATGGTTACAGACCCAGTGTGTGCAAAGAAGAAGCTGAACAACACGTTTTATGTCCAAAACACTATGGATGGGTTCAAAAATGGGCCGAAAACTGCCTTGGATAAGGCAAAATTATTGAAAACATTAGGTTATAACGGATTAGAAGGATTTGGATATAAAGGGTTTTTTGAACTTAAAAATGCCCTTGATAAGGAAGGTCTTGGGATGCCTGCAAATTATGTGGCTCTTAATTTCGAGGCCGATGGAAAGCTTGAAAATACTTCAGCTAATGAAATTGAAGCAATGATTAAAGCATCTGCAAAAGGATCGGTAATCTATTTTCATCTTCACAGCAATAGTTATAAAGATGATAAAGAGACCGGCGATAAAATGGTTGCTTCAATACTACGTGATCTTTCTGATTATTCGTCAACTTTTTGCGTTAAGTTATGCACCTACCCTCATATTTCCTTTTACTGTGAAACATTAGCCCATAGTGTAAAACTGGCTAAACTGGTTGACAGAAAGAATTTTGGTGCAGCAATGAACCTTTGTCATTTGCTTAAGGTCGAAGGATCAGCAGATATTGCAGGTAAGGTTAAAGAGTATGCACCCTGGCTGTTTGCTGTAAATATTTGTGGGGCTGATGACGGCGATACAAAACAATTAGGGTGGAACAATCTGATACAGCCTTTAGGCCAGGGATCTTTCGATACTTATCAGGTTGTAAAATTGCTGATAGACAATGGCTATTCTGGGCCAATCGGAATACAATGTTATAATCTTAAAGGTGATGCTATTGAAACGCTGACGCGATCGATGGAAACCTGGAAGGAATACAAAAGGCGATACATAAATGAAAAATAATTATGATATTAAACTAATTAAACTATAAATCATGAAAAGTAATTCGAGACGTAAATTTATTCAAAAAGTCCTTGTTGGATCAACTGGTTTAGCTGTTCTTCCGTTGCTGCAAAGCTATAAGGTAGGTGCCAATGAGGTGATCAGACTTGGTTTTATCGGGCTTGGTCAGCAGGCTATTAATTTAATGAGAGGATTTAATAAAATTTCAGGAGTTCAGATCGTTGCAGGAGCTGATGTATATGGTATTAAGCGTGAACGGTTTGAGAAACTTTTGAAAGAGAATTATCAGTCGAAAAACGCATCAGTTGTAGTTAAGACTTATAAAGATTACCGTCAAATTCTTGATCGTGCAGATATTGATGCTGTTGTAATTGCGACACCTGATCATTGGCATGCTATGATTGCCCTTGATGCCTGTAAGGCAGGGAAGGATATTTATCAGGAAAAACCTATTACATATACCATCGAGGAAAGTTTGAAAGTGGCTGCAGCTGTTCGAAAAAACAAGGTGATCTTTGCAGTTGGTAGTCAGCAGCGTTCCGACAGTAACTTTCAACATGCTGTTAATATGGTGCGTAAAAATGCATTGGGAGAACTTAAAAATATTTATGCTTTCGTGGGGCCGCCACCAACACCTTATAATCTACCAAAAGAAACGATTCCTTCTGATCTGGATTGGGATCAATGGTTAGGGCCGAATCCCTACGTGCATTATAACTCCAAGCTTAATCCACCGATTTCGATAGATCCTCCTCAAAATGAAACTTTCTGGGCCAGATGGCGCTATTACAAAGAAACAGGTGGTGGATTTACATGTGATTGGGGAGCGCATAATTTTGATATCGGACAATGGGCATTGAATATGGATAATAGTGGGCCAATAAAAATTATTCCAGCTGGTTATAAAGACACCAAATTCTTATCCTATATATATGATAATGGTGTAGTAATGACTAACCAGCCATATGACGACATAGAAACAAGAGGCATTAAATTTTGGGGTACAACAGGATGGATTGAGGTTTCCCGTGGTAAATATGCAGCTTCTGATGATTCTCTATTACCTCTCAAAGATGAAGATGTAACTAAAGGCTTACTCTATGAATCAGGGATAGCTCACCTTGTGAACTTCATTGATTCATTGCGCTCCAGGAAAGATACTATTGCTCCGGTGGAAGCTGGTCAGAGAACTTGCACTGTATGTATACTTGGCAATATTGCCCATGAATTGCAAAGGCCTGTAAACTGGGATCCTAAAAAACAATTCTTTGTGAATGATTTGGAAGCAGAGAAGTTTTTTAAGAGAGAATATCGTAAAGGTTATAGTTTGTAAGTATATTTTTCTTTTTGAATCTTGATAATAGTAAATACATTATGCGTATGCAATTTTTATCTCGCAGACAATTTGTAAAAACAACGACAGTAGCTGGTGCCGGTTCGCTATTGCTTACAAATCAACTATATGCAAGTTCTAGTGTAAAAACGTTGAGACCATCACTTCAGGGCAAAAAAGTCCTTTATGTATATGGTGGTTGGGATGGACATGAACCTAAACAATCAGTTGACATATTTGTCCCGTGGTTACGGTCGGAAGGAGCTGATGTGACTGTGTCAGATACTCTTGATTCATACCTTGATGAAAAGCTGATGGAGTCCTTAGATATCATTATTCAGATTTGGACAATGGGTACAATTACGAAGGAGCAGGAAGCAATGTTGCTAAAAGCAGTAAAGAATGGAACAGGATTGGCAGGATGGCATGGTGGAATGGGCGATTCATTTAGGAACAATGTTGAATACCAATTCATGGTTGGCGGACAGTGGGTCGCACATCCCGGGGGAATTATTGATTACAGGGTACACATCACTAACCACAAAGATTTAATTACAAAGGGCATTGAAGATTTTGATGTACATTCTGAACAATATTATATGCATATAGACCCTAACGTAAAGGTTTTGGCAACTACCACTTTTACAGGTGCCCATGCTGCCTGGATCAACGGATGTGTATTGCCTGTTGTCTGGAAAAAGTATTATGGAGAAGGAAGGGTTTTCTATTCCTCTTTAGGACACGTAATGGCTGTTTTTAATGTGCATGAAGCTCTGGAGATTGTAAAACGGGGAATTAGATGGGCTGCCGAAAGTAAGTATCATAGTAAGGAAAACTGGAAAGAACCTGTTTATAGATAATTTGTTTTAAAAGCAAGAATGATAATTTCAATTGAATGACACCTAGTCTCTATGTATCAGTTCGCAAAAGAAGTAATAGAACTTTTATACCTTGAAGTTTAAGTAATAATTATTTTCTCATGAAAAATTTCCTTTTTAAAAGTATTTCTATCAATGTTCTTTTCATATCTCTATCCTTTGGTAACATCGTTCACGCGCAGGATATAAGCCTGATGCCTGAAAGTGTTTTCAGGGAATATTCACACAAAAAAATGATTAGTCCGTATAAAGGCGCTTTTGACCATTTTGATTCTATACAAGTTGCCTTGGATATTGACGATTTAAAAGATGCCGTATATGCGGAAATAGCTTTAAATTTTTGGGGTGGTCATATTGGCACCAGCGATCAGACATTTAAGGTAAACGGAAGTAAAAAAAATAACTTTCCGCAACCCAATACTCTTGATAATCCTTATTGCTATTTTCGCTGTATTCCCGGAAACCGGCCGGTTAAAATCCCGACAGGAATGTTGAAGAAGGGCGAAAATAAATTCACTTTCTTTTGTGGCGATCAAATTTGCTACGGTTATAACTGGCCTCATTACTGGTTGAATTCATTCACCGTTAGGGTTTATTATAATAAGGACCTGAAGAAATATGTGAAAGGCACAATTAAAAAAGTTAAAGAAAATGATATGGCATACAATCTTGTTGGGTTCACTACAGATGTTGATGACCCATCGCTGGTTGAATCAGTCGAATATATTGGATACTACGAAGATTACGACCTTGATGGTGATGGTAATCTGGCAAGCTGGCAATATATTATTAACAATGGAGTATGGGACAGAATAATTGGCAAACAAAGTATCCCGCCCTACAATGTAACCTGGAATAACAATTGGGTACCTCAGCAAAATAGTACAATCAAAGTAATTGCTAAAATAAATTCCAAAAATGGGCTAAGCTACCTTACGCGCCCCATTGAATTTAATAAATTGAGGCAGACCAACTCAATAGTAAAAATATATGGAACCGAAAAGTTGAATGAAAATTTTGGTGTAAGAGCTGGTCAGCGTAAGCAATGTAATTTAGTTATTACCGACAACCTTACAGATGCTATCTCAGCCTATCTGGTTCTCTCTACCTGGTCAGCTAAGTCAGAAGAGGGCGCTGTACACGTGATTGGCATCAACGGAAAAATGTTAGCTGAAAGCCCAGGCAAATTGCACGACTGGGCGTTTCTTGAAATTCCTGTCCCTATTGAGCATTTAAAATCCGGAGATAATACTTTTTTTATTTATTCAGAAACGAAAGGGCATGCGTTAGAAGTAAACTATCCTGGTCCTTCAATTCTGATCCGTTATACCGACAAAGCTAATAATATAAAGTAAGTACAGGAGAGTAGAATAATATGTCTCGATTTTTAAAAATAACTTTAAAAAAAGATCTTCTTTTTCAAAATAAACCAACGATGAAACTACAGTCATTCTTACTTTTTCTTTTCATATTGATTAGTCCCTGGGTACTCTATGCGCAAATAGAAGATGTACCCAATTTTTCCGTATCCGGCAGAAAGTATACTTTACCGATCACAATACAGGCAAATGGGTACACCAGAATAGATAAACCTGTGGAAGTTCAGCTTAACTTCAGTACATTGCTTTCACAGGCTGGTATAAATACTTCCTTTTCTGAAAAGTCCTTGCAATTGATTGAGGTAAGCCCTTCCGGAGAAATATTAAATAGTCAGATACCTTTTCAGTTTGATAAAGCTCCGGAATTTGAAGCTGGAAAGAAAGCACTGAGAACGCTGGTCTTCCTTATGCAGGGCATCACTGCCCCTAATCAATCAAGGTATTACAAGTTATATTTTGATGACAAAGATCATCCTGAAAATCCTGTTAAAAGCCTGGTAAGTATTCAAAATATTGATGCTTATGAAGGTTATGCGGCCTATAAAATCAATACACCAACGGCTGAATATTATTATCATATTTCCAGTGGTGGTTTTGCCAGTATAAAAGATAAGGAAGGCAAGGACTGGGTCAGTTATCATCCCAATGATGAACCGGAAAGTGGATTTATGGGCAGATACCGTGGAATTCCAAACATCGCACCACCTTTATTCCATCCAGGTAGTCCTGAACCTAAAAAATACAGTAAAATAATTGTTGAAGGCCCCATAAAAATATCTCTAATGACTGAAACGGAAGATAAGCAGTGGAGGACAAAATGGGATATTTATCCTGACTATGCCACCATGACATTGCTGCAAAAAGGACAAGAGCCATATTGGATCTTATATGAAGGTACGCCCGGAGGTGAGTTTAATGTTGAGGATTACTGGGTGCGTTCCAATGGCACAAGAGAGGTGATGAAACCTTACCTTTTGAAAAGTCAATGGACAGGTCACCTACCTTCGCCAAAGTGGGTATATTTTGGCGATCATCAATTGGATCGTGTTTTATATTACATCCATCACGAAGACTATCCTCATGAAGATGTGTTGTGGCATTCTGGTGATGGAGGGATGACTGTGTTTGGTTTTGGTCGCGGCCCTACCCAGAAAAATTGGCAGCAACTGTCAAATGCACCCGCCCATTTAACGTTAGGCTTTTCTGAAAAAAATGATTTTACTTTTGTGGGTGAGAGGATCAATTCTGCCTTTAAGTCATTGAAAATATCAGTGGGCGAAGTAACGAAAGCTGAATAATGAATCTCAGGTTGTAACAATCAACAAATCAAAATATACTACGACAATGATTATTGGAGTTCCAAAAGAAATTAAAAACAACGAAAACCGGGTTGCTTTAACCCCGGCTGGAGCGGCTGAATTGGTTAAAAATGGTCATACTGTTTATGTACAATCAACTGCCGGTATGGGAAGCGGATTTGAAGATGAAGATTATATTTATGCACACGCAACCATTCTTCCAACCATTGAAGAGGTATATGCCATTGCTGACATGATCATCAAAGTAAAAGAACCCATCGAATCGGAATATAAGCTGATTAAAAGAGACCAGATTTTATTTACGTATTTCCATTTTGCATCAGGTGAGACGTTAACAATGGCCATGATCGAAAATGGATCGATTTGCCTGGCATACGAAACCGTTGAAATGGCAGATCGTTCCTTACCACTGCTTATTCCGATGTCGGAAGTTGCGGGTCGCATGTCGATTCAGGAAGGCGCCAAATACCTGGAGAAAACATTTGGCGGATATGGGGTTTTGTTAGGAGGAGTTCCCGGAGTTCCACCTGCAAAAGTGCTGATTATTGGCGGCGGAATAGTAGGAACTGAAGCCGCAAAGATGGCCGGTGGTCTGGGCGCCGATGTGACCATCATCGATGTGAGCCTGAAACGTCTGCGTTACCTCGACGATATTATGCCTGCCAACGTGAAAACCATGATGAGCAACGAATACAATATCCGTGAAATGGTTCGCAATGCCGATGTGATTATCGGCGCAGTGCTTATTCCCGGTGCCGTTGCTCCAAAACTGATTACCCGCGATATGATCCCAACGATGAAACACGGTACGGTTTTAGTTGACGTGGCCGTTGATCAGGGTGGTTGTTTCGAAACCACTGTGCCTACCACACACGATCATCCAACTTTTGTGATCGATCACGTGATCCATTACTGCGTTGCCAATATGCCTGGAGCTGTGCCACGCACATCAACACTGGCTTTGACCAACGCAACTCTTCCTTATGCTTTGGAAATCGCGAACAAAGGATGGAAAAAAGCTTGTACTGATAGCGAACCTTTAAGAAAAGGCTTGAATGTGGTGAAAGGAAAGGTAGTTTACCAGGGAGTTGCTGATGCCTTCGGTCTTCCTTATCAGGATGTTCTGACCGTACTATAGATTAGAAAAAAAACGATTTTGTAATTTATAACAATAGGTCGTTTTAAAAGTAAATATACTAAAATGAAAAAGTACTTTCTTCACTTTCTATTGTTTGCTCTTACTACAAATTTTACGTACTCACAAAACTTGCTCTCGACAGATGGAAATATGTTGAAGTTGATAAAAACCGCTCTAAATTGGGTGATTCGAGGTATCGCTTGATAGATAAACTTTGTCTGATACCAGTTGAATAGTATAACCTATTTGTCAAAAAGGTATCAGGTTCTGTTGTAAAAATATTTTTTATCCCTTTGAGATATTAAAATAATTTGTATTTTTGTTTCAAGTTATAGCGTTAACGCTATAAGTAATTTAATATTTTATAGAATATGCATGAGATAGAAATACCAAAATACCTGATTATTTATAATTCAATAATTGACAGGATTAAAAATAATGAGTTGATACCGGGCACTAAAGTTCCATCAGAAAATGAAATTATTAAGGAATATAATGTCAGCAATACAACTGCCCGAAAAGTATTACAGGAAATTGAAAATGCAGGATGGGCAGTTAAAATCAGGGGGAAAGGAACTTTTGTAAAGGATTTTATTGTTAACAGATCAGCTACAAAAATTTTGAGTTTTACCAGGAATATGATTGAACAGGGACTAAATCCTTCTACAGTAGTATTGGATTCGGAAATTATTGATCAAGATTGGTCAATTAATGTTTCCGGGAAGGTTTATTTAATTCCAGGTCCAATTTTCAAATTAAAACGGTTACGGTTGGCTAATGATGTGCCCATGATGCATGAAACCCGTTTTATTTCGCTTACATGCTGTCCTAAAATATGGGAACATGATTTACAGGGTTCGTTATATAAGTTATATAATGAAAGGTATTACCGATATATTACAAAAATAGAACAGGATTTAAGTGCAATAAGTCTGGATGAATATTCAAAAAAAGAATTTGGAATACAAAAAGAGATGGTTGGAATAAAAGTAGAAGGTATTACTTTTTGTGAAAAAGAAATGATTTTGGAAGCGGAGGAATCCATATACAGAGGAGATAAGTACAAATTCTCAGTACAGGCTATTCCCTGAAATAAGATTACTCACGAAAAACGAAAATAAAGTGAAGAAAAACACGGAAGATTTTTTGGTTTCTCTTTATACAACAATGTATAAAATCAGAAACTTTGAAGAGCAGGCAATCAAACTATACAGGCAGGGACATATCCGGGGATATTTCCATCCTTATCTGGGCGAAGAAGCCATAGCAACAGGTGTTTGTGCTGCTATGGATGGAAAGGATTATATCACGAGTACACATCGGGGGCATGGACATTGCCTTGCATGGGGAGCTGATTTGAAAATCATGTTTGCCGAGTTACTGGGTAAAGAAAATGGATATTGTAAAGGTTTGGGCGGATCGATGCATATTGCCGACTATACTAAAAATAATTTGGGCGCCAATGGCATAGTAGGATCAGGAGTTCCAATAGCAGTAGGGGCCGCTCTTGGAATTTCGATTCGAAAAGAGAAACAGATGGTTTCCACTTTCGTTTCTGATGGTGGCTCAAATATCGGTTCCTTTCTGGAAGGCCTTAACCTTGCTGCAGCATGGAAATTACCGGTGCTTTTTGTAATTGAGAACAATCAATATGCAGTATCGACACGCATTGAGGATTCAACCGCCGAAACGGAATTGTATAAAAGGGGTATTGGCTTTGGATTGGAAAGTGTCCGTTTAGATGGAAATGATGTTCTTGAAGTTCATAAAATAGCCAAATCATTTATTGAGCGTTGTAAAAATGGGGAAGGGCCATTCCTAATGGAATGCGTCACCTTTAGAAAAAGCGGCCACCATGTGAACGATCCAGGTCTTTATCTTCCAAAAGAAAAGGTAGATTATTACAAATTGCACGATCCACTTTTAATTGGAAAAAAACATTTAATTGAATTGGCCGGATTATCAGAAATTGATATTGTAGAAATTGAAAAAGTGGCCATGGCTGAAATTAAGGCTGCAATTGATTTTGCGATTAAAAGTCCGGAGATGTCGGAAGAAAATTTCTTAAAATTTGTGGAGGAATATTAGATGGTAAATGTATTGAATGCAGCACGCGAACTTATGTACCGCGAAGCATTAAATGAAGCGCTTAAAGAAGAAATGGACCGCGACGATAAGGTTTTTATTATGGGGGAAGGTATTGCAGAACGTGGAGGTTCTTATAAAGTAACCGAGGGTTTGCTGGAGCAATTTGGCAGCAAGAGGGTTTTTGATACTCCCATTTCAGAAAACGGATTTACAGGTGCCGGTGTTGGTGCTGCCTTAACAGGAATGCGTCCGGTAGTTGAAATCCTTTTTGTCGATTTCACCATGTTAATTTTAGATCAACTTATCAATCAGGCTGCTAAGTTTCGCTTTATGTCAGGAAATACTGCCAGAGTACCTATGGTTCTTCGTACCCAAGGCGGAGTCGGCAATGGATTGGCTGCCCAGCACTCGCAAAGTCTGGAAGCGATCTTCTATCATATCCCGGGCTTAAAGTTGGTCATGCCTTCCACACCCTTCGATGCAAAAGGTTTACTGAAAGCGGCCATCCGTTGCGACGACCCGGTGATCTTTATCGAGCACAAGTTATTATATATGAATAAGGGCGAAGTTCCAGAAGAAGAATATATTATTCCACTTGGACAAGCAGATATCAAGAAAGAAGGAAAAGATCTGACCATCATTGCATGGTCAGGTATGGTGCCAAAAGTTATGGAAGCAGCCGAAATATTGATGAAAGAAGGAATTAATGCCGAAGTGATTGATCCAAGATCATTGGTGCCCCTCGATAAAATGACTATTATCAATTCGGTAAAAAAAACCGAACATGTGCTTATTGTTCAGGAGGCTGTGCGAAGAGGTGGTGTTGGTTCGGATATTTCATCCATCATTCAGGAAGAGGCTTTCGATTACCTCGATTCTCCTGTTAAAATACTTGGTGGGTTAAATATCCCTTGTCCATTTAACCTGAATCTTGAAAAAATGGTAGTTCCGCAGGTGGAGGATATTGTCAGGGCTGCTAAAGAAGTTGTGTACTCTGAATAAATTTTAATAATAAAAAAAGAAAAGATATGCCCTTAGTTAATATGACTGAAATGTTAATAAAAGCACGTGAAGGCAAATATGCTGTCGGTGCATTTAATATATTGGATTATAACTCAATGAGAGTTGTGGTTGAAACCGCCCAGGAATTGCAATCTCCGGTTATTGTGCAAACCTCTGAAAAAACAATTCGGTTTTGGGGACTTAAGCCAATAGTTAGTTGGATAAAAGAGCTTACCGATAACACAACCGTGCCTGTTGCAATCCATCTGGATCATTGCAAAGACCTCAGTTTCATTCAAAATTGCATTGATGCAGGCTGGACATCCGTAATGATTGATGCTTCTTCCAAACCTTTTGAGGAAAATATTAAACTTAGCCAACAAGTAGTAAAAATGGCCAAACTTCATGAGATAAGTGTTGAAGCGGAACTTGGCGAAATTGGCGGAATTGAAGATGATATTTCGATAAATGAGGAAAGCGCTCATCTGGCAGGAGTTGAGCAGGCAAAAATATTTCTTGATAAAGTAAAAGTTGAATGCTTTGCCCCGGCTATTGGAACATCTCATGGTATTTACAAGGGAGAACCTAATATTGCCTTCGATCGGCTGAATGAAATCAGTCAATTATCCGATACTCCCCTTGCCCTGCATGGTGGAACCGGTTTATCGGCAGAGGTCTTTAAAAAATGTATTTCATTGGGGTGCTCTAAAATCAATATTTCAACTCAGCTTAAATATGCATTTATCGATGGATTTCTGCATTATTATCAATCCAAACCAACCGAATACAACCCGTTAACTATTCTACAGGCGCAATATATTGCATTAAAACAAGCTGTTTATGAAAATATTATATTGTTTGGAAGTAATCAAAAAGCTTAAAAGTATAAAACTATGAGCATAGCGATAAATATGCCTCAGGTAGGTCAGGACATTGAATTTGCAAAGATTATCGAATGGCATGTCAGCGAAGGCGATGTGGTTAATGAAGGCGATATTCTGGCAACTGTTGAGTCTGATAAAGCAAGCTTCGAGGTTGAAACAACCGAAGCTGGAACTGTTCTTCAATTGTTATTTAGAGAAGGCGATGAAGTAGCGGTTTTAAAACCAATTGCTTACATTGGTCAAAAAGATGAAATCTTTCATAATGAAATAGAAAAAACACCCTCGCATTTTGGGAAAGATGAAGCAAAAGATGAAATTTCTTCATTCAATAAGGAAGATGGCAAATCCAAAGGTTTGTTTTCCAGTCCTTCGGCCAGGAGAATAGCCAAAGAGGGAAATCTGGAACTGTCAGAAATTAAAGGCTCAGGACCTAATGACCGGATTGTTAAAAAAGATGTTGAAGATTATCTTGAACTCAAAAAATCAGAAAAAAAGGGTACTCCCCTCGCGAAAATAATTGCTAAGGAAACTGGAATTAATTTTGATTCAATACAAGGAACCGGATATGGTGGACGGGTGATGAAAAAAGATGTTTTTTCATCCATCAGCTCTGTTAAATCTGCCAAATTAAAGGAAATCCCCGGAGATCAGGTAGTTCTTTTTCTTAAAGCCAGAAAACGTACTGCAGAAAGGCTAAGTTTCAGCAAACTGACCATCCCACATTATTATATTTTCTCTGAAGTTGATGTTACAAATACTTTAAAATGGAGAAAAACTACGAACACAAATCTTGGAATCAAAATCTCTGTAAACGATATCATTATTAAATCAACGGCAGAGGCGTTAAAAAAGTTCCCGGAAATGAATTCTTGGGTTGATGATGAAAAGATGCTGCTCAAGCCGGAAATAAATATTGGAGTAGCAGTATCGACCCTAACCGGGCTACTGGTTCCTGTCATTCCTGATGCTGACAGGTTAAACCTGATTGAAATCAATAACCAGTCGCGAAAAAATGCCGAAGATGCCCGACAGGGAATAATCCGTATGGACAAACCCGGAACATTTACTATAAGTAACCTTGGAATGTATGGAATTAGCAGGTTCCTACCAATTATCAATCCCCCTGAATGTGCTATTTTGAGTGTTGGCGCCGTGGAGAAAAAAGTAGTACCAAAAGATGACGAAATAATAATTATTGACAGTCTTACTCTGGGTTTGGCCTGCGATCACCGGGCAGTTGACGGAGCAAAAGCATCCGAATTTTTAAGTTGTTTAAAAGAAATTATTGAAAATATTTCGTGATAATAAATGGAAAAAAATAAAATGGAAGCATTGATTTTTGATTGCGATGGGGTATTGGTTGATACGGAAAGAGACGGTCATCGAGTTGCTTTTAATATGGCTTTTGCCGAAAAGGGAATTGATGTAGAATGGAGCATTGAAGAATATCAAAAGCTGTTGAAAGTGGCAGGGGGCAAAGAACGCATGATGTATTATTTCGACGGGAAAGGATGGCCTTCGCAGTTTGATGATCGGGTACAATTTATTCTTGATTTGCACCAACGAAAAACTCAGTTTTTTATGCAATTGATTGAGTCTGGTATCTTACCCCTGCGACCCGGAATCAAGCGAATAGTTGACGGGGCCATAGCAAGCAACCTCAAACTTGCAGTTTGCTCAACTTCCAACGAAAAAAGTGTTCGCCTGATCGTTGAACTTCTTCTGGGAAAAGAACGCTCAGACAATTTTCAGGCTATTTTATCCGGGGACGTGGTTTCAAGAAAAAAGCCGGATCCTGAAATCTATAATTTATGTATTGAAAAGCTGAGTATTAATCCCAAAAACTGCGTGGTTGTTGAAGATAGCCGTAACGGTCTGATTGCAGCGAAAGCCGCAAATTTCAATTGTCTGATAACAACTAATGAATATACTGCCAATGAAGATTTTACTGAAGCCGATAAATTGGTTGATGAATTAGGAGATGAACCCAACATTCAAATAACTATTAATGATTTAAAACTATTAATCAAGAAGAAAAACATATAAGATGAAAATATTTTTAGATACTGCAGACATTGAGTCTATCAAAAGAGCAAACGATACAGGGCTTTTGGATGGAATAACCACCAATCCAAGTAAAGTACTGGAATCTGGCAAAAAATTTTATGACGTTATAAAAGAGATTTGCCAAATTGTGAAAGGCCCTGTTAGCGCTGAAGCTGTCGCAGTAAAAGCAGAAGATATTGTAAAGGAGGCTGTGATTATTGCCGGGATAGCGCCCAATGTTGTCATAAAAGTTCCTATGACCCATGAGGGTTTAAAAGCTTCGTTTATGCTCAAGGAAAAAGGCATCAAAGTGAATGTAACGATGGTATTTGCCGCCGATCAGGTTTTACTTGCACTAAAAACGAACCCGACATTCGTGAGTATAGTAATAAGCAGACTCGATAAAATCGGTGGTGATGTAGTAGCGCTTATAAATGATTCGGTTAAAATTAAGCAAAACTATGGTTTTAATGGTGAAATACTGGCAGCCAGCATTAAAAACAGGGCTAACGTGATTGATTGTATGAAAGCAGGGATTGACATTGTGACTTTACCCGAAAATATCTTCTTTGATATGTTTAACCACCCCCAGACTGAGTATGGATTACGTGAGTTTGATGTTGCATGGGATAATGTAAAAAAAGCAGGTTTGGCTTAAAAACTAATTTTGCAATGCCTAAAAATAAGCATACAGTTGTAACTATTGGCGAACTATTGTGGGATATTCTGCCTGATAAGACAATACTTGGAGGAGCGCCTTCCAACCTTGCTTTCAGGCTTTTCGAAATGGGAGATGAGTGTTTCCTTGTTTCCCGGGTTGGAAGAGATGAATTAGGCGACAAAGCTATGTCTGCTTTAAAGTCGATGGGATTATCCACTTCTTTCGTTCAGCAGGATAATCAACTTCCAACAGGGACGGTTAATGTAAGTTTTGATAAATTCATGAACCCTGATTATGTGATTAACCCCAATGTTGCGTACGACAAAATAGAAATATCGGATGATTTGCTGGAGATAGCTAAAAAAGCACAATGCATCGCTTTTGGAACGCTGGCACAAAGATCATTTGAAAGCAGAAAAACTATTAATGAATTGCTGAATAAATCACCTAATGCCTTCAAATTTCTTGATATAAATTTGAGAAAAAACTGTTATACCAAAGATTCAATTGAGCATTCTCTTAAGTATGCCGATGTGTTGAAGATTAATCATCATGAAGCTTTCGAATTGAACAAAATCTTTGGGCTGAATATATCAGAAATTCCCGGAATTGCACAGAAATTAGCCACTCAATTCAACATCAGTACTGTTCTGCTCACATTAGAGGAAAACGGTGTTTTTCTTTACGACCGTACAGAGGGAGAACATTACGTCCCAGGGCACAAAATTAAATTGGAAGATCCTTTGGGCGCAGGTGATGCTTTCTCAGCGGCATTTATTCATAACAAATTAAAAGAAAAACCATTGATTGAATGTTGTATTGAAGGGAATAAACTGGGTGCGATTGTGGCAACACAAAAAGGTGCAACCCAAAAAATAACACAAGACGAATTGGATAATATTACACTTAAAAATAAGAGGATTTCAGATCAAAGTTACAGTAATTATATTAAGCTGACTCATTGTTAACTAAAAGAAAGTAAGACTCATGAAAATAACATTAATACCAGTTTATTTTGATCCGGGACGTGACGAGAATTTCGATAAACACTTACGCATTGTAAAAGATTTATTAAAAGACAATGCAGAATTTATCGAGCCGTGTGCCCTTGGCACAACTTTACCTAAAGCCGATGCGGTTATCTTCCCTCAAATGATCGGTGAAGCTTACAATAGAATTGAAGAATTAAAAGCTATTTCCATGCCTATTATGGTTATTACATCTGAATTCGGAACTGTTAATATGTGGGACTGGGAAGTGGTGCATTATTTAAAACTGAACGGCATTCAAACTATTTGTCCGCCCAGCCTCGAAGATACTAAATTAGCTTGCAGGGCGCTTTTGGCACGAAGGTCATTGGCTCAAAGTAAATTCGTAGTTTATCAGGACGATCCCGCAGGGCCAACAGGGAAGCAGTCTGATATTTTTAAACGGTTTTACTGGCTAGAAAAAGAATCTGCACAAAAAATGTTCGAAAAATATGGAATAGAAATCGAACAACGCAGTTTTAAAGAACTTGCTAAAAGAGCAAGCCAAATTCCTGATAACGAAGCACAACAAGTTATCGATAATTGGAAATCGAAACATAAAAGTATCACAGGTAAGCCCTTATTAAGCGCTGTAAAATTATATATGGAGCTAAAAAAAGAATATGCCAAAGATGATAACATACTAGCCATGGGATTAAACTGCCTGAATGAGTCAGGAAGTTGCGATACAACACCCTGCCTGGCCTGGAATTTACTTTACCAGGAAGAAAAACTGGTTTGGGGTTGCGAAGCTGATACCATGGTCATGCTCACCGAAATATTGGCTGATAAGGTTCTTCAGGTACCGTTTTTCATGACGAACCTGTACCCGTTTATTATGGGACAAGCGGCTTTGGCGCACGAACGAATACCTCATTTTCCTGAAGTAGATAAGCCCGAAAACCATATTCTGGCTGCACACTGCGGTTATTTTGGTTTGCTTCCCGAAGTTTTTTCAGATAAGTGGAATTTGCGTAAGAGGGTTCTTGCCATGGTGAATGAAAATTCAAATGTTATAGATGCAACCATGCATACAGGCCAAATTACCCTGGTTAAATTTCAGCCTTATTTGAAAAAAATTTCGCTGTCAGAAGCCGAGCTAGTTGGCTATATTCAATACGAAAATTCCGATTGTCTAAATGGAGGTATTATTAAGGTAAAAGATGGGCAGAACTTTGTTGATAAAGTTGTTTCACATCATTATGTTGTAATGGCCGGCCATCAGAAGGCAGCTATGAAATTAATTGCCAATATTTTTGATTACGAACTGGAAATCATTTAATGAAAAAGGAATTTAATATTGGGATAGTGGGTGCCCAGTTTATGGGTAGAGTCCACACAAATGCCTGGTTCGATGTTGCCCAGTTTTACGACCTTCCTTTTAAAGTGATTATGAAGGCAGCCTGCGACATTGATCCGGCATCAGAACAAAATTTTGCAGTTCGTTTAGGTTGGCAAAGTTTTGAAACTTCCTGGGAAAAACTTATTGAACGGGAAGATATCGACATTGTCGATATTTGTACACCTAATAACTCGCACATGCCTATAGCTGTGGCTGCGGCAAAAAACGGGAAACATGTAATCTGTGAAAAACCGATTGCCATGGATACAACAGAAGCAAAACAAATGCTTGAAGCTGCAGAAGTATCAGGAGTAAATCACATGGTAGCATTTAACTACAGGAGGATACCTGCAATTGCTCTGGCAAAAAAGATGATTGACGAAGGCAAACTTGGTAAAATCCACCATTTTAACGCAGTTTATTATCAGGATTGGCTTGTTGATCCCGAATTTCCTTGGGTTTGGCGACATGATATAAAATTGGCAGGTTCAGGGGCTCATGGCGATATGAATGCCCATACAGTTGATCTTGCAAGGTTTTTAGTGGGTGATATTGAGTCAGTTTGTGGCGAAGAAAAAGTTTTTATTAAAGAGCGAAAAAAGCCTGGCACAAAAAAAGCCGGAATTGTAACTGCAGATGATGCTGCCTGTTTTTTGGCGAGATTTGAAAATGGTGCTTTGGGTAATTTTATCGCTACTCGCTTTGCGACAGGCAAAAAGAACTTTCTGAGACTCGAAATATTTGGAAGCAAAGGAAGCCTCATTTTCAACTTGGAGCGACTAAATGAACTGGAATATTATTCCAGGGATGATCATTCTGCTGAGCATGGTTTCAGAAACATTTTAGTGACAGAGAACGAACATCCGTACATAAACAGATGGTGGCCACCCGGCCATACCATTGGCTGGGAACATACTTTTATTCATGAGATTGGCGATTTTCTGACGGCTATTGCCAATAACGTGAAAATTACTCCTGACTTTTATGATGGGTATAAGTGCCAGTTGGTACTTGATGCTGTTATGAAGTCCTCAAAATTTCGTAAATGGATTGACATCTCTAATTAAAAAAAATACTGCAAGAAAGCTTTTCGTTATGAAAACTATTAAAGGACCTGCCATATTTTTAGCGCAGTTTATAAGAGATCAGGCCCCATTCAACAACCTTGATGGAATTACTTCATGGGTAGCTGATTTGGGCTACAAAGGTATTCAGTTACCATCATGGGACGCTCGTCTGATCGATTTAAAGCTGGCTGCCACATCCAAGACCTATTGCGATGAATTAAAAGGAAAAGTCGAGTCAAAAGGTTTATTTCTGGTTGAACTGGCTGCTTATCTGCAGGGACAGGTGATTGCTATTCACCCGGCCTACGAAACTATGTTCGATGCTTTTTACCCCGGGGAATTGACTCCAAGAGCAAGGACCGAATGGGCGACCGACCAACTGATGATGACCATTAAGGCATCGGCAAATTTCAGCACAAAAAATATCTCGGTCTTATCGGGCGGATTCGCCTGGCATACCATGTACCCCTGGCCGCAACGGCCGGATGGCTTGATCCATGAGGCTTTTGCAGAATTGGTGGCCCGTTGGATGCCTGTGTTAAATTTTGCCTGGGAGAATGATATTACTATTGGATACGAATTGCATCCTGGTTCCGACTTATTTGACGGAGCCACCTACGAAATGTTTCTCGAAATGTCAGGTAATCATCCAGCAGCTTGCATTGCTTATGATCCCAGCCACATGCTGCTTCAACAAATGGATTATATTCAATTCATTGAAATCTTTGCAGAAAAAATCAAAGCATTTCATGTGAAAGATGCGGAGTTCAATCCCACCGGTCGTGTTGGGGTTTACGGAGGCTACCAGCCCTGGGTAAATCGTGCAGGTCGCTTCCGCTCATTGGGAGACGGACAGGTGGACTTTAAACGGATTTTCTCATTGCTGACAGAAAAAAACTATGATGGCTGGGCTATCCTGGAATGGGAAGATTGCCTGAAAAGTCCCCAACAAGGTGCAGCTGAAGGTGCACCATTTATCAAACAGCAAATTATTAACGCAACAGAAGTTTCTTTTGATGATTTTGCCGGAAAACTTACAACTAATGACCGTAACAGGAAAATTCTCGGAATTTCCGATTAATATTTAACGATAAACATTACTCAAAAAATTACCCCATTATGGATGAGAAATCTAAAAAAAGCCTTTTTCGTGCTTGTTTTTTTGCATTGATGGCAACTTCCTTCGGATTCATGCTTCGGGCAATGCTCATTACCGAGTGGGGAGTAGAATTTAACCTGACCAAAACTCAGATGGGTGAAATCATGGGTGTAGGATTATGGCCCTTTGCAGTCTCAATCGTTCTGTTCAGCCTGATTATTGATAAAATCGGCTATGGACGGGCTATGGCTATTGGCTTTATTTGTCATATCAGTTCATTGGTGATTACTTTATTTGCAAATGGCTATTGGATGCTTTACATGGGTACTTTCATTTTCGCTTTGGGCAATGGAACGATTGAAGCAACAATTAATCCGGCTGTTACAACCATGTTTCCTAATGAAAAAACAAAATGGATTAATAAGTTGCATGCAGGCTGGCCTGCAGGAATGGTGGTTGGTGGAATTATGGCTATCTCAATGGGTGAATTAATGAAGTGGCAATACAAAATTGCGATCATTCTAATCCCGATGCTGATTTATGGATTTTTAATGTTGAATAAGAAGTTTCCTGTTCAGGAGCGGCTTGCCGCAGGGGTTTCTTACAGGGATATGCTTAAAGAACTGGGGATCCTGGGAGCTCTTATTATTATTTCATTGATCGTTTTTGAAGTTGGAAATTTTTTCAGCTTGTCTCTTACAGTAGAAATAGTATTGATTATCCTGTTTACTGGTGTGTTCGGTATATATACACGGGTACCAGGACAACCAATCTTTATTATATTGTTATTAATTATGTTCCCTTTATCCACTGCTGAACTGGGAACAGATAGCTGGATTGTTGATCTTATGGCCAACGAAATGAGGAACCTCCATTTGCAGCCAGGCTGGATTTTGGTATATACCGCTTTGATTATGACTATCGCCCGCTACTTTGCCGGGCCTGTTATCGAAAAACTTAAACCTTCGGGGCTATTAATTTTTAGCTCTGCCATTGCAGCAGCAGGTTTGTTCTTTCTTTCCATGGCAACGGGTATCATGGTTTTTATTGCAGCTACTATTTATGGATTTGCTAAATCTTATCTGTGGCCTACCATGATCGGAATTGTAGGTGAGCGTTTCCCTAAAGGAGGAGCTTTAACCTTAAACGTAACCACAGGTGTTGGAATGATGGCTGTTGGAATTGTAGGAGCTGTATTCCTGGGCTTTGCTCAGGATAAGGGAATCGATAACAACATAGCTAACTATGACAGGGCGAACCAAACCAGTTTGCAGGCGAAATATATCAGCGTTGAAAAAAATAGCATTTTCGGCACCTATCAGACACTTGATATTGCCAGGTTTGAAAAGGCTCCGGTTCATGAACGGGAAATCATTGAAAACAGCATGTTTGAAGCAAAAAAAGAAGCCCTAAAAACTGTGGCTGTCCTTCCTGTCATCATGCTGGTTTCTTTTTTAGGCTTATTTCTTTATTTTAAGAAAAAGGGAGGCTATAAACAGGTAGAAATCAATTAATAACTATATAAATGAAAAAATTGGAACTTTTATTTGTTACATGTCTGTTCGTATTGATTGGACATGCCCAGGCGCAGCAAAATCTCATTAATTGGGAGCATATTTCAAGCAAAAACGGTGGTATCGAAGCTCCCAACGACGGTACAGAACAAACCTCAGTTGCCGTGGCCGATTTCGATAACGATGGTATAAACGATTTCTGTATCTCAGAAAGAACCACTGCCCCGGCTATGGTCTGGTACCGGCGAATGCAAAACGGGTGGAAAAAATATGTTGTGGAAGACAGCATTCTCTTTATCGAAGCCGGAACAACTGGTTTCGATGTGGATGGCGACGGAGATATGGATATAATTGCAGGGGGCGATTGGAGAACCAACCAGGTATGGTGGTGGGAAAACCCTTATCCTGATTTTGAGAATGTCAAATCATGGGAAAGACACCTGATCCGAAATTCAGGAGGAAAAAAAATTCATGATCAGATGGTCGGCGATTTTGACGGTGATTGTAAACCTGATCTTGTATTTTGGGCACAAGGTGACCAGACTCTGTATTTCACCCGTTTACCGGTTAATCCTAAGATGTTATCTGAATGGAAATTAATCCCGATTTATAAATATTTTGCGGATGGGCAGATGGAGCAGCGTGGCACATATCCCAAATGGAAAGGTGTAAATGAACATGAAGGCCTTGCAAAAATCGATATTGATGGCGATGGCATTCAAGACATTGTAGCAGGTGGCTACTGGCTTAAGTATATTGGGAACGACAAATTCTCAAATAATGTGGTAGATGCCTCCTACACATTCAGCCGTTCTGTTGCCGGACAGTTTATTAAAGAAGGGCGCCCACAAATTATTTTAGTAGTAGGCGATGGTTTGGCACCATTAAACCTTTATGAATTTAAAGATAAATCCTGGATACCTAAAACCATTATTGAAAAAATCTCCAATGGCCACTCCAATTCAGTTGTTGATTTTGACGGTGACGGAAACCTCGACCTCTGGAATGCAGAGATGACTTTAGGAGGAAATACCAATGCCGTTAATCGGATCTTATTTGGAGATGGGAAAGGTAATTTTCCCAGGGAGATTGTGGTTTCCCAGGGAATTGATTTACATGAATCTGAAATGGTTGACCTGGATGGCGATGGTGATCTGGACATCCTTGGTAAACCTTTTAACGGCGACACTCCCCGACTTGACATATGGCTGCAAAACGGAACCGGCGAAACTGTCTCGGCTAGAAAAGGAGCATTTAGCAAACCTATCGGCCTCGAAATATACAGCATGCGTTCGGAACTACGTAAAGACGTGCCCAAAACCATTGCCCTTATGAAACAAATGGGCTTTAAAGATTTGGAGGTATCTGGCTATTATGGATTAACACCTAAAGCATTTAAAGCTGAGATGCATATAAACGGGCTTACCTGCTCAAGCATGATATTTGATTACAGCCGATTTCAATCAGATATTGAGGGAATCATAAAAGAGGCTAAAATTTTCGGAGCCAGGTATGTAGGCATAGGCTGGATTCCCCACAAATCTGGCTCATTCAATATGGATGATGCAAAAAAAACATGCAAAGATTTCAATGACTATGGGGCAAAATTGAAAAAAGCCGGATTAAAATTTTTCTATCATCCGCATGGTTATGAATTTGCCTATTATAATTCTGACAGTTGCTACCAAGATTACATTATGACCAATACAAAAGCAGAAAATGTATGTTTTGAACTTGATGCATTCTGGCTAAAGTATTCCGGAGTAGATCCAGTGTTGTATATGAAAAAATACCCCGGGAGATTTGAACTCATACACCTAAAAGATTTACGCAAAGATGTTCCGGGAAACCTTAGCGGGAAGGCGGATGATGAAACAAGTGTTCCGGTCGGTTATGGAGCAGTTGAATATCCTGCATTACTTCGTGAAGCAGTAAAACAGGGTATCAAGCTTTTTTATATCGAAGATGAAGCGAAAAATGCCATTGAGCAGATACCATTGAGCAAAAAGTACCTTGAAACTTTAAAGTAATGGAACTATGAAAAAAAATCTTATAGTACTGTTATTTATTCTCACTTTTAAGTTCGTCAACGCTCAAAGTCAATTTTATAGACAGTACTGGGCTGTATTTGATAATACAATTTCCAATCTTGAACCAGGTGAACGACTACGGGTAAATGATGCCGATATGAGTCTGCATGAAACTTTCTGGGGCAGGGCAGAGATAAAATCAAATGGACTGCAATTAATTAATGTTCCTGAAATACTGCCGCTTCTTGAAAAAACAGAATTTTATGCTGAGTTATGGGGTGGTCATCCATGGGTCGAAAGTAAAAGGTTCAGCATTAATGGTAAATCATTGTATTATTTCCAGCCGGATGGTACGGATAGGGGGAACTGCGGTTATTCCTATCCTATGGTTCAAATTAAAACGCAATACCTGGTAAATGGGATCAATGCTTTTCAGTTTGCCTGCGATAGAGGTAAAACTTTTTGGGGTCACTATATTATTGATAATATGGCGGTACGCTGCTTCCTTAAAGCCGACCACCCCGATCTTAAAGCCGCGGGATTAAACACTTTTTCAGCTATCCCTGTTACTTCTCAGAAAGTACTTGCAGACCAGGCCATTTTTTACTTAGACTATCCCAAAGAACTTGAGTCACAAATTGTAAGGGTACACTATTTTGCGCATTACCTGGGTTACGATGATAATGGCAATCTGCTGGAAGACGACTGGCACGGGTACACATTCAAGAAAGAATTTAAAAATCATATGGGAACGTCCGGAAAGGCTCCGTATTCTGTAACCTGGAATACAGGTATGTTGCCCAATCAGAGCAAACCCATGTCCGTTAAAGCATTGGTAGAACTAAAAAATGGCTTCTTTTATCAGACAAATGAACTTAACAGTCTTTCATTTCCTAAGGAGAGGTCAAATGTTCAATTATACCGCTGCACCGAAATGCCACACCCTTTTTGGTCGCGTGATAAAGACGAAAAATTGGCCGTAATAGAATTGCCCGATGATATTTCAAAAATAGAAACGGCACAAATTTGGGTGAGGATTTGGGATGGCGGTGAAGGTAATGTAAGAGACCCTTTCACAATCAATGGCTTTCCATATTCAATTACCACGGGCAAGGCACCTCACGAAGTAGTCTTTCGCATTCTTGAAGTTAAGAAAGAAAACCTTAATCCTGGTAAAAATATTATCAGGTTATTCTCGGATACCAAAGAACATGGCATTGAAATGCTTTTGCCCGGGCCATGTCTGCTTGTAAAATATAAGAATAAATAATTATTACTCAAAGATAGTCAGATCAAATACAACTAAAGTATTTCTTTTGGTTATACCGCTGACACTTTGACTGAATCATTGGATGTAAAATGTTGTTTACAAAGAAAAAAGTGATATTAATCTGATCAAAACATGAAACCCTAAAACATCTATAATGAAAAGATATTTTCCTGTACCCAAATGATACTTATCAATATTCCTTTTATTTCTGTCAGCCATAACTCTTTCACAAAATCAGAATATTGATACTGACGGTCCTGGATATATCGAGAGCTGTACGAGCATTATGGTCGGTATATTTGCCTCAACTGATGGTTCAGTGATAACTTCCCACTTGAGGAGATGAAAGTTACCCTTTGGGGAATATTTGGAAGGGGGTTTTAGTACCTAGTACAATCTTTGGTGACCAAGATCTGAGTATAAAATATAAAAATATTTAAATGATAACTCAAATTATGTTGTTCTTGAATTCTAAATGTGAAAATCAAATAATATTCTTAACGGATAAGTTTAGATGCATATTCAACAAGAATCAAAAACGGGATCACAGAAATCTACTGGTGCTTTTATGTTTCACAGTCATTCTCGTTTTGTTTCATGCATGTACCGGAAAGAATTCTGTACCCAGAATGAAACCGCATTTAAATATCTGGTATGGGTTAAATCAAACCTTTGGACATAATGGTTTCACTCAGCACCAAATAAATATTCTGGGAAACATTGAGAATTATAGACATGGTCTTTCGGCTTATTTTATTTTGAATAACAATCCTGAAAAAAAGTATTTGACTATCGGATCGGATACTAACCGCCTGGCAGAGAAGGGGGACTTTAACATCGAAATTGGGCGCATCAATTTAGTGAAAGGATTAAATACAATTAAAGTATCTCTGGTTGGTAATAGTACTGACACTTTGACTGAAACAATCAATGTAAATTTCTTAGCTGAAGGACATCTTTCTCTGCCATATTTTATCAATTGGTCGGAAGTTAAAAATATTCAGGACGCTGTTGATGTAGCCGATGGTAAATGGCAGCTTACAAATGACGGAATACGCCCGGAATATAAATACTACGATCGTATGATTGCATTTGGTGATTCTTCATGGTCAGATTATGAGGTTACAACAAGTGTTATTTTTCACGGATTTAACAAGCCGGAACCTGGTCCACCTACATACAATGTCGCTCATGCTGCTATTGCCACTCGTTGGCCAGGGCATGATGCTGATAATCATCAACCATTCAGAAAGTGGTTTCCCTTAGGTGCAACTTCAGAATTTCAAATAAATGAAAACTATGAAAACTGCCGTTGGAGAATTTTTGATGGTGAATATTTTTATGCTGAACAGTCCCCAAAAGCTTATCGGAAGATTTTGCCGGAAACTAAATATTATATGAAACACCGAGTCGAATCTATTTCAGAGTATCAAACATTATTTTCTGTAAAACTTTGGCCTACAAGTGATAACGAACCTACGAACTGGGATTTTCAGGCAATCAAAATAGGAAATTCTTCTAATAAAGGAAGCTGTGCGCTGATTGCGCATCATACTGATGTAACTTTTGGTAATATAGAAGTTCTACCTGTAATTAAAACCAAATACTAGTTGTTGTTTTGGAATCCCAATAAACCATTTAATATATTGTCATGAAACGAATCATTATCTGGTTACTGCTTATCACTCCCTTTTTTACTAAAGCAGAGAATGCCGATTCAACCTGGATCGTAAATAATTATATCAAAAAAGAACAATATATAACCATGCGTGATGGGATTAGGTTATATACTGTTATCTATCTTCCTAAGGATATTACAGAAAAGCATCCAGTTTTAATAACAAGAACACCATACTCCAGTGGGCCGTATGGAGAAAATAATTTCAGAAAATTCTGGAATAATCATTATAAAGAGTACTTCAGGGAAAACTACATTATGGTTATGCAGGATGTAAGAGGAAAATCTATGAGTGAAGGGACATTTATCGATGTACGCCCATTCAATAAGCATAAAAAATTAAATACGGATATTGATGAGTCCACCGATACCTATGATACAATTGATTGGTTGGTTAAAAACCTTGCCGGGAATAATAGAAAAGTAGGGGTATTTGGTAATTCATACCCAGGCTTTTATGCAATCCAGGCTGCCTTATGTAATCATCCTGCTTTGGTGGCTGTCAGTCCGCAGGCACCCGTGACTGATTGGTTTATGGGTGATGATTGGCATCATAATGGCGCTTTTTTTATCCTGGATGCATTTAATTTTTTTGTCATCTGGGGTTTTGGAAATATCAGAAAAGAACCTACTGAAGATGAGTTTAAAAGTAATCTTAAAGTTCCGACGAAAGATAATTATGCTTTTTTCTTAAGAACCGGGGCAATACCCAATTTTACCAAGCTTACTGGTGATAGTATTAAGTTTTGGAATGAGATGATGAACCATCCTGACTATGATGCCTGGTGGCAGGAAAGAAATGCCAGGACAGCTTGCTATAATATCAAACCAGCTATGCTGGTGGTGGGCGGTTTATTTGATGCCGAAGATTGTTTTGGTGCATGGAATACTTATAAAGCAATCGAAAAACAAAGTCCTCGTACTGATAATAAACTTGTCATGGGTCCCTGGTGTCACGGACAATGGACAAGAACCGACGGAACACATTTAGGCCATATAAAGTTTGGAAGTAATACGGTTGAATGGTATGCCAGAAATATGGAGATACCATTTTTTAATTATTACCTAAAGAAGAAAGGTTCTGTCGAAAACATTAAGAACGCAAATGTATTCTTCACAGGAGAAAATATCTGGAAACAATTTACGCAATGGCCACCAGCGGATGCAACTGAAAAGGCATTATTCCTTCAATCAGGTGGTAAATTGAATTGGGAGAAATCAACATCCAGAAAAAAGAGTTATTCCGAATATATTAGTGATCCTGCTAAGCCAGTACCTTATACTGAAGGTATAAATAGTCGCAGAACTTATGAATACTTGACAGATGACCAACGTTTTGCATCTACCCGACCTGATGTATTGGTTTTTCAGACGGATGTCCTGACGAAGGATGTGACGCTGGCAGGGCCAGTGATAGCAGATTTACAGACAAGTATCTCTACTACGGATGCAGATTTTGTAGTAAAGTTGATTGATGTTTTCCCCGATGATTTTAGATACGGCAAGGATGATAACTATATTATGAGTGGGTATGAAATGTTAGTCCGAGGTGATATTTTCAGGGGACGTTATCGCAGGAATTTTGAAAAGCCTGAAGCTTTTACTGCGGACAAGATTACACAAGTCAAATATTCTATGCCCGATGTAGCACATACTTTCAAAAAAGGTCATCGCATTATGGTTCAGGTACAAAGTAGCTGGTTCCCGTTATCAGATCGCAATCCGCAAAAATTCACAGACATCTATCATGCAAAAGATGTTGATTTTCAAAAAGCCACAATTCGTATTTATCATGACCAAATTAATAACAGTAAAATCATTTTATCTGTTAAGGAATAATTTTTTTACATCGCACATTAGAATTGTTAAAAAAAAATAAAAATCAAAAAACACAAGAGTAATTTGACCATATTTCAATTAAAAGAAATCATGCCCCCGATGTGCTGAGACATTAATATCCCATAATACAGATCGCATTATGAAAACAAAACAAATCATTTTTGCAATTACAGTTATCTTTATTGTACCACTGATTATTTTGATCAATCTTCATAAATTAAACAAGAAAGAGGTTGTCCAGCGGTTTCAAGTCACGCAGCAATTAGAGTCACTCCGACTTGCCAAAAATATTGAATCTTACCTGATTAAAAGAACCCAGGAAGTTAATTCACTTGCATCTTTTCCTTCAGTTCAAAACCGCGATATGAAAGAAATGTCGTTAGAAGTACAAAAATATTGGGACTTTGTAAAGAATAACTATGTTAAAACAGTAAGTGTTTATGATGAAAAAGGGACTATTATCTGTTCAACAACCCAAGACTCAATTGGACGCAATTACGCTGAATTAGATTTCTTTCAATGGGCGACGAAAAAAGAAAATAGCGATAAACAATTCGTTTCTTCACTCATACAAAAAACCCACGATAAAACCAATCCTCTTCCTTGCTTTCGTATTCTTATAGTAGTCCCAATCTATCAAAAGGTGGCAGAGGTAAATAAATCAGAGCCTTCAGATAAATTTGTCGGTATTGTTACAGCGACAATAGATATAGAAGAAATTATTTCTGCCTTTCGTCTGAATATAGGTATTTATATTAAAAATGAATATGCATATATCCTGGATAGCAACGGAACATTAATCTACCATGGCAGAAATCCGGAAATGGTTTTGAGAAATTTCCACGCTCAAAATAAAACTTGTACTCATTGTCACGGTTCATTTGAAAATGTTAAAACAATTCTTTCCACAGAGGAAGGCACAATTGAGTATGATCTAAAAGGTATTCCAAAGAAATTTGCAAGTTATTCTTCTATGGAATTCAACAATATTTCATGGAAAATTATCATTTGCCTTGATTATAAAGATGTTATCTGGTTTATCAAAAAAGATTTATTCCTGACATTAATTGTACTTGGAATAATCATTTTATCATTAATCGGAGGATTTTCACTACTCTACCGTAGCAACCGGTTGAAGGTAAGGGCAACGGAGGAAGCAAGGCAGTGGAAGAAGATGAGAAAACTGGAGGATAAAATACGCGAATCAGAAGAGCTATACAGAACCATGGTTAAAGATTCACCTTATGCAATTATTATCGTCTGTGAAGAAAAAATTGCTTTTGTTAATCCTGTTGGAGTAGAATTATTAAGTGTTCCCAATTTTAAACATTTAATTGGTAAATCGCTACTTGAAATTGTGCATTTTGATGACTATTATAAAGTAAAAATACGACTGGCAGAAGTATTAAAATCCAGGGAGACGGCACATTCCTTTGAAGTACGTATTATTAGAAATGACGGTAGTATTCTTGAAGTGGAAGTTACTGCAGTTGCCACTACTTACCATAATATAGGGGCCGTACAAGTAATAATACGCGACATCTCAGAACGCAAACGAACCGAATTAGAACGTCAGGTAACTAATGAAATTTCACATAGCATCGCGACCAGCAACGGTCTTGAAGAATTACTGAAGTTGATACATGAATCTTTAGGCAAAGTGGTTAATGCTGAGAATTGTTTTGTAGCACTATATGATCCAAGTACAAAACACTACAGTTTTCCATTTTTTATTGATGAATTCGATCTACCTCCCACCCCTCAAGCAATGCTAAAAAGTTGCACGGATTATGTATTCCGTACAGAAAAACCTTTGTTGTTAACACAGGAATTAATTGATCAGCTGGAAAAACAAAACGAAGTAGAGTTAGTTGGTACACCTTCACTTTCTTGGATTGGTGTACCTTTACAAACGCAAAATAGAACACTTGGCGTTTTAGTCCTTCAACACTACCGTAATGAGAATATTTATTCTGAACGAGAAGTTCAATTCCTCTTTTCTATCGGAGGTAAAATAGCTCTTGTTATTGAACGCAAACAAATCGAAGAACAATTAGTGAAACTTAACCGTATCTATTCCATTTTAAGTCAAATCAACGAAATAATTGTTAGAATTCATAATTCATGCGAATTAAGGGTTGAAAATAAGTGAAATGTAAGCTGCGGCCAATCGGCCAAAGACATAAACCATAAGCCCTTTAGTCGACCTTACTTTTGACGCTCTTTGAATATCTGTTTTTTCAATTAGCCAATTGAATAGCGATTCGATAGGTTGTCTGATCCTTGAAACAGCAGTAGAGAACAGGTCATTTGCGGCTTTATCCCTTTGCTTTAGCGCTTCATCCTGACCTTTGACCGCCTTAACTGGGGTTAACATCAATGAGTTTTGGCTGTTTTCAGCATCCTGAAAATATTGGGAGTCATTATATATTTTATCACCGAAGAAAGTACGGTTTTCAATTTCGCCCCAAGCCTGTTTAAAAAGGTTAAGATCGCTTTCTGAAGCAGGTGTCAGTTGAAATTGTTCAGGAAAAGGCAAATGATGTGGGCGATGAAAAGCTAGTGCGTGTAGTTTTAACCCATAATAATATATGCCCTTGGTGGAACAATACCCTTTGTCTGTGATTTCCCTGGCCACTTTGCCCGAGCGTTTGCCTGAGCAGGTGATAATTGGCATCGAATCCAGTAAACTTTTACCTTCAACACAATCAGAGGGTACGAACATACTTATTATATTAGCAGACAGTAACTTAAAGGCTTCACCCAAACGGTTGAGCCTCATGTTGAAAGCTTCGTAAGAAGGCAGCAACGGGAACCACGAACGGAGGTGGTCACAGGCATATTCATAGATTTGTTTAACTTTAAAACGTTGTTCGATATGCATAGCGTAAAGATATATGGTCATAACTTCCTCGTCAGTAAATTCAGGTTTTGAATTGTTACTGAACCGCTGGCAGGAATACATCAAGTCGTATTTATATATATCACTGATATATAGATACATAGCAATTAATTTAAGTTCTTTTACCTTAGGAATCATACGATAAGACAGAGTTTGGTTACTTGCCTTAAAGTACTGATTTCTAAGGTTATAATAAAATATATTACATATAAGTTATTGACAATCAGTCAATTAAATTGTTAATAACATATTGTATTTCAACCCTTAATTCGCATAATTCAGATATTCTATTTAATGAAGTTTGCCATATTGCTATTGAAGTCGGAAAATTCAGCATGGTGTGGATTGGAATTGTAAATTCAAAGACAAACAAAATTGATGTTGTAGCATCCGGTGGAATTACAGATGAATTTTTAAGTAAAATTAATATTGATTTGAATGATGAAAAGCAAAGTAATGATCCAACGGCAAAAGTTATTAATACCGGACAGTATTTTATTGCAGATGATTTTTTAAATTGTAGCGAAACCCATCCCTTAAATGAGGACGCTTTGCAATTGGGATATCAATCATTTGCTAGTTTTCCGCTTATTGTTTTTGAGGAAATATATGGAGTAATGAATTTCTATTCAAATGCAAAAAGGTTATTTTTTGACGAGGAGATAAAACTACTTGAAAGAATGTCAATGGATATCTCTTTCGCAATAGAGTTCATACAAAATGAGGCCAGGCGAAGAGAAGCGGAGCATGCTCAATATGAAGCCAACGAATATCTGGAAAACCTATTTAAGTATGCCAACGCACCAGTTATAGTTTGGGACACGCTGTATCGAATTACCCGTTTCAACCCGGCTTTTGAAATATTGACCGGAAGAAGTGCAAAAGATGTTATCGGACAGACACTTGAAATTCTTTTTCCACCCGAAAATATTGAAAGTTCGATGGAACTAATTAATAAAGCGCAACAGGGTGAGCGTTGGAAAACAGTAGAAATAAACATTCTTCATGCTGAAGGTTATGTTCGGGTAGTTCTTTGGAACTCAGCTTCGGTATTTGATGCTGACGGGGAAACCCTGGTTGCTACTATTGCGCAAGGACAAGACATTACCGAGCGCAAACGTGCAGAAGAAGGGTTGCAGGCTACCGAGAAGCGTTTCCGTTCTCTGATTGAAAAAAGTTCAGATGTTATTATTTTGATCAATAGTTGCGGAATAATTATGTACGAAAGCCCGTCGGCGATGCGCATCCTGGGATATGATGATAAGGAGTTGAAAGGACGGAATGCGTTTGAATTAGTCCATCCAGACGATTTGCAGGAAACGTCAGCATTATTCGCCAAATTAGTCCAAACACCAGGTGACATTGTTAATGTTCAATTTCGTATATGTCACAAAGATGGATCATGGCGGTTTTTGGATGCTATCGGGACCAATATGTTATCCGACCCGGACCTACAAGCAATAATTATTAACTACCGTGATATCACCGAGTACAAATACTTTGAAAAAGAATTGATTTCAGCCAAAGAACGCGCCGAAGAAT
>DMSQ01000088.1 GCA_003457135.1 Prolixibacteraceae bacterium | reverse complement strand
AAAATTTAAATGTCCGGTACATGAATTAAACGCTTTTCGACATAAACGTTATGTCGTGCGACAGCTTTTAGTGGAACTTTACATCGTTGAAAATCAATGTCGAACATTAAAAATAAAAACGATGAAAAAGAGTGTAATTTTCCTGGTAGCCATGGCGATAACAGTTTTCGCAACAGGACAGAACCAAAAAACAAATGATGACGATGTAATTGTAAATCCAACTTTTTCCATAAATGGAACATTAATACAAGGTAGAAATTATGCAACGATTGATGAATTTCTTTTAAATTTTATTGAGTATCCGCAGGAGTCAGTAAGTTGGGAAACTCAGGGAACAGAAGTTGTAAGTTTTGTAGTAACACCTTCCGGTGAAGTAACAGATTTCAAGTTTATTAATAGTGCTTGCCCCAAAATGGACGAAGAAGTTATGCGGGTACTTCGGTTAACCAGCGGTAAATGGCAGCCCGGTACAATTAACGGCAAGAAGGTTCCAATGGAAAAGGAAATCTCGATAGCTTTTAAAATGCACCGGTCAAACGATTTTGTTGCTTTGGCAAAAAACTGCTTAAATAAAGGTAACCAAATGAAAACGAAAGGTAACCTGAAAAAAGCAATCAGGTTTTATGATCAGGGCATTAATTATTTGCCTTGCGAACCAACCCTTTTGGCAGCCCGGAGTATTTCCAGGAACGAAATTGGTGACGAAGCCGGTGCAAATCAAGACTGGATGCGATTAAAGAAACTGGGATTTTTTGAAGATAATATGAATAATAACAATCTTAAAGAAGTTGCAGTAGTGGAAGTCTTTAAATAAAATCTTTTCTAAAAAAGTCATAAACTTTTTGTAGTTGGGAAATCCTGTTGCTTTCCGTTATATGGAAACATTTGTTTTGAGTTTGCAACTCTTTTTTCATACGTCACAGACGCAAAACCAACAATTCATCGTTACCGCTCATAGTAAGACTCCTTCCCGTTTTACATTTTTATAGAATGGTGTTACACTGTGCCGGGTTTCCCAATCATTTCTTGAGAAAATAAGCGGACTAATCACATTTCCGGTGTCATATTCGAGATCATACAATGGATATTTAATTCTCAATTCGTCGGAATAGGTAATTTTATCCTGATCAAGAAGGATTAAAATATCGATGTCGGAGAATTCCTGATTGTCGCCGCGGGCAAATGATCCGTAAAGGATAACAGTTGCTTGTGGTTCAGAACTCTGAACCGATTGTTTGATTCGGGCTAATATTTCTTTTTTCTCAATCATGGTCAAATATACAAAATCTGAAGAACTAAAGAAGGTGCGTCAAAGACGCAAAACCATGGAACCAAATACTCCCACTGATAATCAAAAGAATGACACATGGGATTACCTCTTCCCATGACACCTTTTGTACTTTTTTGTTGAACCACATGGGCATTGGTCGTTAGGATTAACTTTAGGATAATTGGACGAGAAGAACTCATATTCAGCACGAAACTGACAAGATGCTCTAATCTCCTCGGGTGTTAATTTTACATACAATTCCTCCAAAGGATTGCCAGATTCAACACCATATACAAATCTATATTCTGATTCCTCAATATAATCCTTAGTTTTTCTAAAATAAGACATGATATCAAACTGCGATACAGTACTATTTGTCTTAATGAGTTTCTCAATGATAATCTGCCGAACTTTTTCAATTTCATACTCAACATGATTATCTATAGCATATTTAACTTCAATTTGTGCTGATATTGCTCTTTCAAGAGCCTGATTAAAAACAACCACATTTGATATTACAAAATAGTCATCACATTTAAAACGTTTCATTAAATCGATACTTCGAGTAGTTGATACAGACATAACATACGCTAAAGGAAGAGCTTGGCTAAACTTGGTTGTTTCATTCCAACCTGGTTCAAAACTTAGAGAATGTACATCAACTCCTAATATTGACTTTGCTTGAACACCTGTTAAAAGACCCGAACCTTTGAATTTAGTAATCTGAATTCCCTCTAAATCATCTTGACGCATATCTTGTATAGATTGGTATTTCGTCAAAGGGCAAATACGTAAAATGCCTTCATTTCGAAATTTTTCAACAAACTTATGATTCATATATCGGAATAAAATCAAACTTTCTTTTTGAACTTCATTAGCTTGTTTAAAAATCCTATGTGTAAAATCAGAACCTTCTATGAGGCGTACTTGTTTGCCGACCCATTCATATTTTCCTGCAGGAACTATGACATCACCACGACATTCTTTATTTGGGCAATTACGAGGAAAAATTTGTTCCCTAATGCTTATAGGGCTTCTATCTTCTACTAATTCCATTGGGAAAGGTGCAACAAGAAAGGTTTTGCCACATCTTTTACATAGTGCAGGAACTATTATTCTATTCATTTGAAATAATTATCAACGTCACTAAAAAAAGTAATTATGCCTAATCAAAGTAAACTATATCCAAACATATAATAACTCGTAAAAATCTAGTTAACATGATAATATGCCAGATTACCGTTAGTCTATTATTCTGCTAAATATAAAAACTCTTCCCCAAAATACCTTGATTTCAGAGAAGAGTTTTCATAAAATTATCAACTTGTAAGCAGTTGATTTTAGATCGGTTAAAAATCGCCAATAACCATTATATGAATTATTTGCTGGCCTGATCAAGTACGGCTAAATCGTCGGCATCAAGTTTCAGGTTAGGGGCATCTAACAAGGTTTGTAACTGGCTTTGGCTGGTTGCACTTACAATAGGTGCGCCAACGTGTGGCAGGGCCAACAGCCAGGCCAATGCAACAGTGGCTTGTTTGCAGTTATGTTTTTCGGCCACCTGATCCAAAGCAGCCAGTACACCAAATCCTTTTTCATTCAAATACTTTTCCACCCCAGTTCCGCGTACACTTTTGCCCAAGTTTGCTTCTGTGCGGTATTTACCGGTCAGGAAACCCGCTGCCAGCGAGTAGTAAGGAAATACGCTCAATCCGTATTTTTCGGCTAAAGGCAAATAGTTGGTTTCATAGTTCGTGCGCTCAACCAAAT
Source organism: Prolixibacteraceae bacterium (assembly GCA_003457135.1). Taxonomy (GTDB): domain Bacteria; phylum Bacteroidota; class Bacteroidia; order Bacteroidales; family Prolixibacteraceae; genus Aquipluma. The sequence goes on along the minus strand of DMSQ01000088.1, from coordinate 23,204 downwards.
TATAGTGTGGTTGCAAAGCCACATATTTCGGGAAATTATTCTTTTCGGCAACATCAAACGATTCAACCAGGCGTACCGGCGTTAAATTGGAGGCAGCAATATATCGCACTTTACCGGCCTTGACAATTTCGTTGTAAGCCGACATCGTTTCTTCAACAGGCGTTTTTTCATCGTCGAAATGCGTGTAGTACAAATCAATACAGTCTATCTGCAGGCGTTTCAGCGACTCATCCACACATTTCAGGATTTGCTTTTTGCTGATGTCAACCGGATGTTCTTTGGTTTGCGAACCCACTTTGGTTGCAATCACCATTTTGTTACGGTTTTCCCGCGTTTTCATCCATTTGCCGATAATGGTTTCCGACTGGCCGCCAACGCCGTTTACCCACCATGAATAGGTGTTAGCAGTATCAATAAAATTGAAACCCTCATGGGCAAAGGCATCCAGAATTTCGAACGATTGTTTTTCATCCAGCGTCCATCCGAAAACATTTCCCCCGAGATTAACTGGAGCAACCTCCAAATCGGTGTATGCTATTTTGGTTTTTTTCATGAATAACTTATTTAATTCCAGTGTTATATTGTGATTTTATTATATCTGACTCACCCCAGCCTCGTTTCGCTTGCCTCCCCCCTCTCTTTAGATAGGGAGGGGAAATACCGAGCCTGCAAAGTTCGGGGTGAGTCAAAAAAAAGATTTCAGGCAAATTATTTCAACAATTCGGCCAGGAACAAAAGGGTATGGTTCCAGGCGCGTTTGGCCATTACTTCGTTGTATTCTTTTGAGGCCGGATTGGTAAAGGTATGCCCGCAATTAGCATAGGTAATGATTTGCCAGTCGGCCTTTGCATCGTTCATTTCCTTAACCAGGCTGTCGAAATCTTTCCGTTTCACGCCCTTATCTTCTGCCGGATTTTCCACCAAAATCTTTGTTTTAATCGGTCCGTTGGGTCGGTCAGCAGCTTTGGACAGTCCGCCATGGATGCAAACAACTCCCGCAACATCAAAACCTGCACGCGCAGTTTCCAAAGCGCCGCTTCCACCAAAACAATAGCCAATTACGGCAATTTTGCTGCTCTGCGCACCGGCAGCTTTCAGTTGTTCCAGCGCCAGCGAAATTCGCTTTTGGTAAAGTTTATAATCGGTTTTAAATTGAGTTGCAATTTTTCCAGCACTGCCAAAGTCGGTGGGAATATTTCCTTTTCCGTAAATATCGGCGACAAAGGCGATGTATCCTTCCTTTTCGAGCTGAAGCGCCGCTGTTTTGGCTTCATCGTCAATTCCCATCCAGGCCGGAAGGATTAATACCCCGGGCAGGTTTTTACCTGCATTGGAGGTTACCAGTCCATTGAGTTCCTGCGTGCCGTCGGCATATTTCAACTCCTTGATAGACTGTGCTGAAACAGATTGAATAAGTCCCATAAAAACCGAAAGAATTAAAAGTTTTTTCATGTGTTTAAAATTTGTTTTTTAATTGCCACATGGAACTCGCCAATAATCTTTCTCTCGTGTGAGAAGTAATTCTCATGGCTCGTTTCATCGTGATTCAATATTAATGTTTACCTGAATACTTTATTTCATGAAACCAACGACCAAGAGCTTTGTTTACGCTTACCCTAATGTTTTTTTATAAAATCAGTAAGGGCTTCACTTTGGAGTGAAACCCTTACTAATACCAATGCTGAAAGAGCCATCCGGAGAGCCTACATGAACATTATCAAGACCAGGATGATAATCAGCAGAAAAATAATAAAGGGAACAACCATTTCTGTCCATCCAATTTTGAATAAACCTAAACTAATCGTGTTTATTCTCTTTTCAATCTTATGTGCTCTGGGATGTTTCAATGCTCTTTCCGGTGCAGAACTACCTTTGAGTGAGGCTTCGCGCTCTTGTTTTTCCAATTCCTTTAACTGTCGGTCTCTTTCTTCATCAGTCATGATAAAACCACAATGGAAACAGACCACATCAAAAACGCTCATGCGCTTTTTGCATTTGGGACATGTAATTGAGACCATGATTTATCTGTTTAAAAGACCATATAAATTTAAGAAATTTCTGGCAAACTTATAATGTTGATGCAGTAATATTCTGGCTTTTAATCTCTGTCATTCAGTTAAAATTCATGGTCTGAAATCATTTATAATGTGAAGATAGGCTCCAGTGTTTTTTAACTTTACAAACAATTTGCCGGTATCAGTTATTACAATATTCTCGGATAGGATGATATTCTTGAGGGGGATAGGATTAAAGATAAAAAAGAAAATTCAATGATATTAAAGCCAATAACCAGATACTTTCCTAAATCCCTAATGGAACAACAGTTTTGATGGCTAATTCCCAGTCGGCCGACTGGCAGGAATTCCGTCCGAAAGGAGATTTAAACTTTTAAAACGCTTTATCGCGGACGGTTTTCCTTCGTTCTTTCAAACCAGGGGCGCCACTTCTTCGTCGTTTGCCGTTCGGCTGAGCTCACGTCGAAGCCCGGGCTACCAATATTTCGCCCATATTGGGCTGAACTCCCAATTTGAGATGTAAAGAAATGAAGTGATCCATATTTTCCAACAGTTGTACCATCAGAATTCCCGGAATTTCCTTTAGCTTGTTAGGTTTATTCCATTGAGTCAATGATAGACTTTCAGGGTTACCGCCTGAATAAAATCACCGATCTGCTTTTGTACTTCAGCCTTTTTCAGAACAGGACTACCGTTTGTTGCCGGTTCAGTTGATGGTTTTGGCTTATTTGCTATGGAGTCCAATACCCGAATCAATGTATCAACATCCTCTTCGGTATTCTCGATGCCCAGGCTTACCCTTACCACTCCGGGAAGCGACAGTCTGGGGAATAAAGTCACGATCATTTTTTGGAACTTCTCAAGACCCGGCCCAACATGAAGAATGTGCTTGATGATGATATGAGCGCAATGGCACCCTGTCCGCACACCAATTCCACCATGTAAAGCCAGTTCTTTACCTACCTGAGTAGCTATTTTATTTTTCAAAGCAAATACGATTACACCAAGTTTATGCTTAAATTCAGATGATTCAGGGCACTTAACCCCAAATACTTCGAGACCATGGAACTGTGCCAGACCGTGCAAAGCCCGACTGGTCAATGCCTGTTCTTCCTTCCTGATCAACTCCATGCCAACCCGTTGCAAAAGAACAAGCGCTTTGCCTAATGCAGCAATGCCTCCTGCGTTTTCTTCTCCTGAAGATTGGATTAGTTCCATTTCTTCTGCACTGAATTTGAGCAGCCCCTTTCTGACCACCAGCGCTCCGCAGCCAAATGGCGCGTAAACCTTATGTGCGGAGAAGGCGAGATAGTCAATTTCGCAGCCTTCCATGTCAACCTTTCGGTGTGCGACCAATTGCGCCGCATCAACCAACAGTCGCACTCCATAACGATGGGCAATCCGGCTAATTTCTGCGATGTTGTTACAAATGCCCAGGATATTCGAAGCGCCGCTCACTGCTAAAAGTTTGATCCGTTTCTTCCCGTACAGGCCCTTCTGGTTGTAATCAATCAGGAGCGTTTCCATCTCCGTTAAATCAATAAAACCTTCCGGATCAATAGATAGCCGGATCATCGTACAATTGGGAATCATTCGCCACGGCAGATCGTTTGAAGAATGCTCGAGGAGTGTGTTGAGCACAACAGGCTGAATTCCATTTTCGGATTCACGGCCAAAACTTTCGGCTGCCAGGTTAATGGCTTCGGTGGTATTGGAAGTAAAGATCACATCATAGGCTGCCGCTGGCGCTCCCAATGTTTTTGCGCAAATGGATTTTACCTCCTGAATAATTTCATGCCTGATTGGTTCAGGTTGGCGATAAGCCTGTCGAAATGCGTTCCAGACCGGTGTGAAAGTTGGTGTGCTGGCGCTGTTGTCCAGGTTTATAAATGTCCGGATACCTTCGATGGTTGGAACCTGAACACCTCGACCAATCTGGGTTTTCCTGAGTTCAGCCAACAGTTCCTGACCGGAGAATTTCTCCAGTTCGTCGTGGTACAGTATTTCAGCGGCGGAGAGCTTATCTGTGGCAGGATTCAGGAAGATGTCTTTTCCTGAATGCTGCATCATGCGAAGCGCCCTGGCAAACGCGATGATATTAATGATGGCGGGTGTACCGGCTTCGAATTTGTCGGGCGATTTCGCCCATACCACCCAATCTTTTGACATTAACCTTGCTGTTCCTCCTCCGGAATGAAAAGGAACGACTTTGTGAAGTGTTTTTTTTCTAACAGCTATGGCGCTTACACCCAACGAAAGTCCAACATCCTTACCCGATGCACTTTGAAAACTTTCCGGAGCAAGTTGTGCTTTTAGCAGCTCTGCATTTCGGTGAGTACAAAAGATAACTACATATTTGTGTTTGTTCAGTCCCAGATATTCAAGAACTATTTCCCGAGCCTTCTCATATAAGTACGTGGTCGTCATTGAAAAGTGCCCGCTTCCACGGTGAACATTTGAATAGGTTTCCAGTACAACATGCATTCCCCGCTCAAGTTCGACAAATGCCTTTACAGCGAGCCCTTCCTCTTTGTTAAGGCGATTGATGGCGGGTGTTTCAAATTTGGTGTTAATAATTTCTTCCATGTCGATTTTATTACTTCATTCTCAATACAACCGTCCTGTTGAGGAACGATTTTGGCCTTTCAATAATCTCAAACCCTTTGCTTTCAACTCTTTCAAGCATGGTTTTAAACGATTTTTTTGAAACATGGAAGTTCGGCTCAACGATGAGTATCTTTCCATTAGGATTTAATATTGACTTAAACTCCTGAAATAATTTATCCTGATCCGGTACTTCGTGAACCATATAAAATGCCAATATAAAATTCACTTTTTCATTGACACCAATAGTTTCGCTTTGACATTTATGTAGTTCGATCCTTGGCTCCAAATCCGTTCCTTTAATTTTTCGTCTTACTATATCAAGCATTCCGTCCTGTAAATCGGCAGCAATTACTTTGCCTGAACCATCCAGCATTTTTGCAATTTCGATTGTAAAAAAGCCAGGACCACAACCCATATCAAGAACTGTCATCCCTTTTCTTATGTATGGCTTCAATATTTTCTCAGGATTTTGCAGAAACCTCCTGATTGAATTATCCAGGCCACCAGCTATCTCAACAGGGCAAACTTTGTGTTTTTCAATATTTTTCATTGTGTTATTTTTTTTGTTGTGGTAAACCTTCATCTTTTAGCCTTGAAGCTTCATTTCTTAAAATTATTCCGCTTCAAACCGCTCAATCACCTGTCCAACGCGCTCTTTTATTTCACGCCATATGGGATTTAATTCCTTGGTAGTGAAAGTTCCGTTTTCGATGTCAATGCGTTCAAAAACCATAAGGTACAGGGCAAAGATGATTTCAAGGCTTAACTGGCCGCGTGGTTCAACAAACGTCCTGATTTCCTGAATCATTTCGTAAGTTTTCAGGCGGTAAAAGTCTGCCACTTCATACAATTCCCGAATTAAATCCCGGAAACCCTGATCAACAGGCATCCCTTTAGCCATTTGCAGGAGTTTTTCGCGATTGAGGCCGTTTTTCTCAATCAAATCGTCCGGAAAATAATTCAGGTTATTGAGGTGATCTTTCTGAAAATCGCGGATGATGTGTACCAGATAGCTGAAAATGGCACAGGGCGTTGCAACCCGTTTCACATCGAAAACTGGTGGAAGATATGTGCCGTCTTTTTGGGTCAGTCCGCACAAATGCACAAAGATGGAAGCCGGCGCCACCGAAGCGCCGCCTGCATAGTCTATAAATCCTTGCAGAGTTGGAAAACCGTCGTGGTAAATATCGTAAATCATGGATTTGGCAAAGGCTTCAAGCGGCCAGAACGGAATGCTGAATCGTTGCACCGTTTCAGTCAGTTCACGATGGCTGGGAATGTCATGGGCAGCATCTGCAATGCTGATCCAGCGGTAAACATCGGATTCAAACTGTGCCTGATTTTCAGGAGCAATGGTCACATGCTCGGTTTTGTAATTGTCTATCAGGTCGTCAATAGCCCGCATGAATTTGTAGCAGCTTTTTGCCGCCTGAAAGCGTTCGGGTTCCCAGAAATGGGCAGCAATCAGGATATTCGGATGATCAACAATTTTCTCGAAATCTATGGAATCGAAGATATCGAGGTAAAGGTTGGTTTGGGTCTGAAGGAGTGTTTCCATTTTGTGTTCGTAATGTTTATTCGCTATGACATAGAGAAAATTTTACAATCAAGTGCTAAAAGTGAAATGATGTCCTACTTTGTTTTATTTCAGAATTTTGACTCACGCCGTCGCATCTGCGATGCTCTGCTCCTCTTTGAAAAGAGAGGGGGGACGTCCGCTTGCGGACGTGGGGTGAGTGAGTAAAAAACATAAGACATTTAAATAGTTCCTTCTACTTATTAACCATTGATGATTTTCTTCGTGTCTTTGTATTTAATATTTTGTTTTTGAGTCTTTCAAAATCCTTTCGCTGGTGAGTTTGGCGCCCAGAAGCACCAGCGGAACACCGTTCCCGGGGTGCGTGCTTCCACCTGCAAAATACAAATTTTTATACTTTTTATGCTGATTATGAGGGCGGAAATATCCCATCTGAAAAATAGAATGCGACAAACTTCCAAACACCGAACCACGGGTCACATTGCAACTGGTTTCCCAGGTTTTGGGCAGGTAGCAAACCTCGAATTTGATGTGTTCTTCAATGTCGTACAAACCAGCTTCTTCCAGTCGTTGGATGACACCTTCGCGGGCAGTTTGCTTTAGTTTTTTCCAATCCTGATCGTACTTTTCGTCCAAATGAGCCACCGGAACAATCACCGATAATGTATCGTGATTTTCAGGAGCAGCCGACTGATCGCTCCGTACAGGTGCATGAATGTAAAAACTTGGATTTTCTGCCAGTGATTTTTCATTGAAAATTTTATCCAATCCCTCTTTGTAGGGGTCGTTCAGGAAAACACTGTGATGGTCGAGCTGCGGATAAACCTTGTCAATGCCCCAATGAAAGACGATGGCCGAACAGGAATATTTTTTGTTTTTTAATGAACGGGTTTTGGGTTTGTCTCGCAAAAGTTTGTCGTAAACGTAGGGCAGATCGGCGCTTGCAACCACCAAATCGGCATGAACAATAGTGCCATCTTCGAGCATGATCCCTTCGGCTTTTTTGCCGTTCAGGATTATTTTCTCAACCGGTTTTTTGCAGTAAATCTGCACCTTGTTTTTTTCGGCCAAAGTTTGCAAAGTCTGAACAATGCTGTGCATTCCGCCTTTCGGGAATAAAGCTCCCTCGGCAATTTCGGCCCCGGGCAACATCGAAAAAAAGGCCGGCGCCTGATATGGATTCTGTCCCACGTAAATATTCTGAAATGTAAAAGCCATCCGGAGTTTCTGATCTGTGAAAAACCGTTTGATGTAATCGGTATGATAGAGATATGTTTTTAATTTCAGGAGCAATCGCATGCTTTTAAAATTCACAAACTGAAACAAATGATCGAAATTTTTTCCCAACAGATCGTTCATCGAAAGATTGAAAAACTCATAACCTTCGTTCACATATTCCTGATATTTTGGAAAACTGCCCGGTTCGATGGCTTCAAGTTGGGATTTCATTCGCTCAGGGCTGCGGGTAAAAGCGAAATCGGTTCCATCGCCAAAAAATAATTTATAAACCGGTTCAAGCGACGAAGTTTCGAGATCTTTTTCCAGATCAATTCCTAATTCGGACAAAACCTTTTTATACAAGGATGGCATCAGTAAAATAGTTGCGCCCAAATCAAAACGGTGCCCGTCCTGAACAAGTTGGCCGCAGCGTCCGCCCGGCTTGCAGTTTTTTTCGTAAATTTCAACCGCGTAACCATTTTGGGCCAGATAGCAGGCAGTGGCTAATCCGCCAACTCCGGCTCCTATGATTACTGCATTTTTCTGTTCGTTCATGTTTCTGTTTCCTATTTACTCACCCCGTCGCATCTGCGATGCTTTGCCCCTCTCTTCACGAAGAGAGGGGGGAAGGCCGCCAGCGGACTTCGGGGTGAGTTATTTTTAAATACTACATTACATTGTTTCTATTACTTAGTTATCCAAATTCCGGAGGAAAAATAACCATGCCTGAAACTTTGTCCAATGCACCTTCTGTGAGTTCAACAGCCATAAAAACATCGTCGGACGGCAAAGGTATTTGTGTTTTAATCCCCCAGGTTGAAGCGGGTTTATAGCCAAATCGCGGGTAATATTCAGGATGCCCGATCAGAATAACCGATTGAAATCCGAGTTCCCTGGCTTTTTGGTGACCTGCCATGATTAGTTGTCCTCCAATTCCCTTTTTTTGGAATTCAGGAAGAACCGAAACCGGCCCCAAAACCAGCGAGATAAAACTGGTCTGCTCATTTCTAATTTGCAGTGGAGTAAACAGGATGTGTCCGACTAATTGTCCGTTGAGTTCGGCAACCAATGAAAGTTCCGAAATAAAAGTTGGCGCTTTCCGGAGTTTATCAACCAGTTGGCCTTCGTTCCCATCGCTGAATTCCATAGTTTCAAAGGCTTTCTCGGTCAATTCAATTACGCAGCCGTAATCTTCCGGAGTTTCCTGTCGGATGTTGATTTTTTGATTCATGGTTTTTTTTCTGATGCGTGAATATAGAACCAAACAATCAATCAGGAAAAATAAAATGGCATGAATGGCTTGTTTTTGCCGATAAACGGACTAATGGTAGGTTTAAATATGAAGCATCAGCCGGAAATAATTTTCAATATTATCTTTGAAATAAACTATACTTGTAACGCCAATTATTAACCACAATAAAATTCGCCTATCATGAAAATGAAACTGATACTACTTATTAAACGACTGATTTTATCAATTTTTTTAGGAATGTTGCTTCTTCTGAATTCGAAGGCTCAACATCCCGAAAAATTTTTTCCAGCCAAAGAATTAACTTCGGTTGGGGTCTATTACTATCCTGAACACTGGGACTCGGCCCAATGGGACCGTGACTTTCAGAACATGGCTAAAATGGGATTCGAATTCACCCATTTTGCAGAGTTTGCCTGGGCCCAGCTTGAGCCCGAAGAAGGCCGTTATGATTTCAAATGGTTAGACCGGTCGTTGCAACTGGCCGATAAATACAAGTTGAAAGTCATTCTTTGCACCTCGACCGCAACTCCGCCGGTTTGGCTGGTGCGTAAGCATCCTGATGTACTGGCTACCGACGAGGGCGGTACTCAAATGGATCATGGGGGTCGCCAGCATGCCACTTTTTCAAGCAATTATTACCGGCAGTATTCGATGAAAATGATTGATGAATTGGGAAAGCGCTACGGGAAAGATGCAAGGGTTATTGGTTGGCAGCTCGACAATGAACCCCGCCGTTTTCTGGACTATGGGAAAGATGCGCCACAGCGTTTCCGAGATTGGGTAAAGAAAAAATACAAAACCATTGATGCTGTGAATAAAGCGTGGGGAACCAATTTCTGGAGCGGAACTTACACTGATTTTCAGGAAATAAACATTCCGCAGCACAAACAATGGGGAATGAACCTTCACCAAAGGCTGGACCATTACCGGTTTGCCGATGAAGAAACTGCTACTTTTCTGGATGAACAGGCAAAAGTTCTCCGGAAATACACCGCGTCATTCCAGTATATTACTTCCAATTATATTCCAATGTACGATGTTGGTTATGTTGGCATGAGCAAAGAACTTGATTTTGTAGCCTATACCCGGTATATGGTTTATGGAAGTGACCGCGGCATTGGCCCAAAAGGGTACCGCGTAGGCGAATATTCTCGCCTAGCCATGGCCAACGATTTTTTCCGTCCCATGAAAGGTATTTATGGGGTAATGGAACTTCAGCCCGGACAGGTTAACTGGGGCAGTATCAATCCACAACCGCTTCCTGGGGCTATACGAATGTGGCTTTGGCATGTGTTTGCCGGAGGAAGCAAATTTACCTGTACTTACCGTTATCGCGCCCCACTTTATGGCTGCGAAGCATATCACTATGGAATTGTGGGAACAGACGGCGTTACACCTACCCCGGGCGGATTGGAATTTTCTCAGTTTATTCAGGAAATAAACCTATTACGTAAAAATTACGATGCCAAAGCACAATTACCTAAACCGTATCTGCAGCGCAAAACAGGAATCCTCTTTAATGCCGACAATGTGCAGGGCATTAACCTGAACAGGCAAACCACAGAATGGAATACTGAAGGTCATTTCCTGAAATACTACAAAGCCGTAAAATCTTTCGGCGCTCCGGTTGACTTTGTCCGGGACACCAGCAATTTTGCCAATTACCCGGTTTTAATTGTTCCGGCTTACCAAATGATTGATCAGGAAATGATAGACAAGTTAACCCGGTATGCTGAAAACGGAGGAAATCTGGTGATGAGCTGCCGTACCGGGCTTCAGGATAGGAACGGACACCTTTGGGAGGCCAAATTCTATCAACCCATGTGGAACCTTTTTGGCGCCGAAGTTGAGTCTTATGATTTGCTCATGCCTCATTCACCCGACAAAATTCGTTTCAACAATCAGGAATATACCTGGACGAGTTGGGGCGAATTGCTGAAACCATTTGCAGGAACAGAAACCTGGGCTACTTACCAGGGCGATTTTTACGCCGGAACTCCTGCCGTGGTATCGCACAAACTGGGTAAAGGAACAATAACTTACATCGGGGTTGACTCAAAATCCGGCGATCTGGAAAAACAGGTCCTGACTAAATTGTACAAGCAGCAGGGCATTCCGGTTGAAAATTATCCGGAAGGCATCATGGTCGAGTATCGCGATGGTTTTGGTATTGCAGTGAATTATTCGGATAAGGTATATGAAATGAACCTTCCGGCGAATGCCAAAATCCTGATCGGGAACAAAGCGATGAAAACCGCTGATGTACTGGTTTGGAAATATTAGTGGGAAAACAATTTATACACAACAAAACAGTTAATTATAGCAGAAATATTATTTTTGCCGGCATGAGGTCAATACAATCACTTTTAGTCCTTTTCTTCCTGTTTCTTCTCAACTCCACAGGCCTTTTCGCACAGAGCAACAATGCCACTTTGTTCGGTAAAGTTACCGACGGTACCGGAAATCCTGTCGAACTTGCCAATATTTCGCTCCGGAACTCAACGATCGGAACTGTTTCGAACCGCAAAGGTGAATACCTGCTGCGCATTCCGGCCAAAAAGCCCGTTGTGATCGTTTTTTCGATGATTGGTTACCGTTCAGTTGAAAAGAACCTCACCGCTTCTGAAGAACAACGGATAGAACTTAACATCACTCTTCAGCAGGTTGATCTGGAGATTGGCGAAGTCCGGATTACACAGAGAAGGCGCGATAAAGCTAATTTGGACCGGATAGACTCCAAATACCTGAACACTATGACTGATGCAGGAACCGGAGGAGTTGAAGCCCTGATCAAAACTTTGCCAGGTGTTTCGAGCAATAACGAACTTAGTTCCCAGTATTCGGTTCGGGGTGGAAATTTCGATGAGAATCTGGTATATGTCAATGACATTGAAGTCTATCGGCCACTCCTGATCCGCGCCGGGCAACAGGAAGGTATGAGTTTTATTAATTCGGATATGGTTTCATCTATTGAATTTTCGGCAGGCGGTTTCGATGCCAGGTACGGCGATAAAATGTCGTCGGTGCTTGATATCAAATACCGGAAACCAACCTTATTTGCCGGTTCGGCTTCCGCCAGTTTTTTGGGTGGTTCGCTTCAGCTCGAAGATCTCAGCAAAAACGGAAAATTTTCGTACATCGCCGGAATCCGTTATAAAACAAACCGGTATTTATTGGGTTCTCTCGACGAAAAAGGTGAATACGATCCACGCTTCATCGATGCCCAGACTTATCTGACCTACAAATTCAGTAATGCCTTCGACATTTCATTTTTGGGGAACATTGCCCAAAATCGCTACAATTTCATTCCGCAAACACGTAAAACCAGTTTCGGAACCTGGAATCAGGCCTATAATGCAACAGTTTATTTTGAAGGTCAGGAAGTTGACCGGTTCGCTACCCAAACCGGGGCATTGGTTGCCAACTATCATCCGGGCGAGCAACTGAATATGAAGCTTATTGCTTCTGCCTATCATTCCAAAGAAGAAGAAACTTACGATATTTTAGGGCAATACTATTTAAATGAACTGGAGCGTGATTTGGGTTCCGATGAACTTGGAGATAGTGTGCTGAACATTGGTGTCGGTACATTTTTAAACCATGCCCGAAATTATCTTGATGCGACCGTTTACAGCCTTGAACACAAAGGAGCATACAATTCGGAACATCACCTGTTGAATTGGGGGATCAAAGTTCAGGCTGAAAAAATTGACGATCGGATGAGCGAATGGATACTCCGTGACTCGACCGGTTATTCTATTCCCTATCAGGGTGACAAAATTGAACTATTTAGTACAACCCGGACAAGTTTCGGGATGAATTCAACCCGATTATCAGTCTATATTCAGGATACTTACCAAATACCTGTAAGCAAGGGAGATCTTTATCTTACGGCCGGAATCCGCTCGCAATACTGGAGCTATAACAACGAACTTTTGTTAAGTCCACGTGCAATTTTACGGTATTATCCCGACTGGGACGCCAATTTTGTATTTCACCTTTCCGGAGGATTGTACGATCAGCCGCCATTCTACAAGGAATTGAAAGACCGGAAAGGAGTCATTTATCCTAAAACGAAAGCCCAGCGTTCGGCTCAGGTCGTATTCGGAACCGACTATATTTTCCGCGCCTGGGACCGTCCTTTTAAGTTTGCTTCCGAGTTGTATTTCAAATCCTTCTCAAACCTGACTCCATATCAGATAGACAACGTGAGGATCAGATATTTGCCCGACCACGAAGCATTTGGTTACGCTACCGGACTGGATATGAAAGTGAACGGAGAATTTGTTAGCGGAATTGAATCATGGGCCAGCCTTTCCATCATGAAAACCGAAGAGGATGTTTTGGGCGACAATCACGGATACATTCCCCGGCCAACCGATCAGCGGTTTAATTTCAGCGTGTTTTTTCAGGATTATTTCCCCGGAAATCCAACCTGGAAAATGTACATGACCGCGTTTTATGGTTCACGGCTCCCAACCGGTCCGCCTAATTCGGAGCGTTACCTCGATGTTTTCCGCATTCCGCCGTATCGCCGTATTGACCTTGGGTTCTCGAAAGTATTGATCAACCGGGATCATAAAACCTATAAATACAAGGCTTTAAATTCGATTAAAGACATGTGGCTGAGCCTTGAAGTTTTTAACTTACTGGGAATTAACAATACCATTTCGTATTTGTGGGTGGCCAACAACACGGGCGACATGTTTGGCGTACCCAATTACCTGACTCAACGAAAACTGAATTTGAAACTGACTGTGAAATTTTAGAAGAAATGAAACTCAAAATATTCCAGGCTGATGCTTTTGCTGCAAGTCTTTTCAAAGGAAATCCTGCGGCTGTTGTTCCATTGAAAGAATGGCTTTCTGACCAGGTATTACAACAAATTGCTGCCGAAAACAACCTTTCTGAAACAGCATTTTTTGTTCCTGAAGGCGATCATTTTCACATTCGCTGGTTCACCCCAAAAGCAGAGGTTAAATTATGCGGACATGCCACTTTAGCAACGGCACATATTCTTTTTACTGAATTGGATTTTCGGGGAGAAACCATCTCATTCAACAGTAAAAGCGGTGTTCTCACTGTCAAAAAAATCGGAGATAAACTACAATTAGACTTTCCGGCGGACGTTGCACAACCGGTTGAGCCTGCTTCTGTATTTTCCGAAGCATTCGGTTTTCAAGCTCTGGAAACCTTAAAAGGACAAACCGATTTTCTGTTGCTCTTTGATTCCGAAAAAACAATCAGGAATTTGAAACCCAACTTTCATCTGCTCCGGCAGACTGCTGCCCGTGGAATTATCGTTACAGCCAAAGGGGATGAGGTTGATTTTGTGAGCCGGTTTTTTGCACCGGGAGTTGGAATTGACGAAGATCCGGTGACCGGATCGGCACATACGACACTGGTTCCATTCTGGGCCAGCCGATTGAAAAAAACCGAACTGACAGCCATACAGCTTTCAGAACGCGGAGGTGAGTTATGGTGCTCCCTCTCCGGTGATAGGGTTTTGATTGCAGGGAAAGCAATAACTTATTTGAGGGGTGAGATTGAGGTTTGAAGTTTCACAAATCCAAAGGGTTTCGTTACACTTCACCCTTTGCTTACACATGTCGACCTTTCAGGTCTTTTAGGGGCAAAGTTCCGATATGTAAGAGCATAGGACGAAATGAAATGGAGTCCTATGAAACCAATTATATTTGAGGCCATCAAAAAACCCCTCACAACTTTCTCCCCTACCAACTTGTTTCCTTTGCAAATCAGAAGGAGAAGCATGAAACGATCCGATTACACCAATGAGTTAATTCACGAAACTTCGCCATATTTACTGCAACACGCGCATAACCCGGTGAACTGGCAGCCGTGGGGCGAAACAGCTTTGAATCAGGCTAAAGCCGAAAACAAACTGTTGCTCATCAGCATTGGCTATTCGGCCTGCCACTGGTGCCACGTGATGGAACACGAATCGTTTGAAGATACGGAGGTGTCGCAAATCATGAACGATCGTTTCGTGTGCATCAAAGTTGACCGCGAAGAACGCCCCGATGTGGACCACATTTACATGACTGCCGTGCAGCTTTTAACCGGACGTGGTGGCTGGCCGCTCAATTGCATCGCTTTGCCCGATGGGCGTCCGATCTGGGGTGGAACTTACTTTCAGAAAGAGAACTGGATTGAAGCTTTGGAAGCTGTGGCTAAATTTTATGCTGAAAATCCTGAAGAAACCTTGAAATATGCAGAAAAACTCAAAGATGGCATTGAGCAGAATGCACTGGTATCCATTTCACAGAAAGGCAGCACAACGAAGCCGATTCTTTTACTGGAAATTTTAAAAAAGTGGCAGAGTTCTTTCGATACCAAAAATGGCGGAACCAAAGGCGCTCCGAAGTTTATGCTTCCCAACAATTGGATGTTTTTATTGCAGGCGGGACATTATTTTCAGGATGAAAAAATTCTGGATCAGGTACGATTAACGCTGCGAAAAATGGCTTTTGGAGGTTTGTATGATCAGATTGGCGGAGGATTTGCCCGCTATTCAACCGACGAAATCTGGAAAGTTCCTCACTTTGAAAAGATGCTTTACGACAATGCACAGCTTTTGCAACTTTATGCTGAAGCATACCAAACTGAACAGAATCCGCTTTATAAACAGGTAGTTTCAGAAACCGTTGAATTTCTGAAACGCGAACTGCTTTCGCCTGAAAATGGTTTTTATTCGGCGCTCGATGCCGACAGTGAAGGCGAAGAAGGGAAATTCTACACCTGGACCAAGCTCGAATTGGAACAAATTCTGGGAGCCGACTTGAATCTGTTTAGAGAATACTATAACGTAAATTCACTGGGATTTTGGGAACATAACCAATACATTTTGATGAGAACAGAGGACGACCACTCGTTTGCCGAAAAGCGCCAATTATCACTAGCCGATTTGGAAATCAGGATTCAAAACTGGAAACAACTTCTCCTCAATGAACGTGCTAAGCGCATCCGCCCGGGATTGGATGATAAAATCCTGACTTCGTGGAATGCCATGACCATTTCAGGATTAATCAGTTGTTTCAGGGCATTTGGCAATCCGGAATATCTGGAACTTGCGTTGGCCAATGCCGTTTTCCTGAAGCAAAAGTTAATTGGTGAAAAGGGACGCATATTTCATTCATACAAAAATAATCAGTCAAAAATTACCGGCTTTCTTGAAGATTATGCATTCGCAATTGAAGCTTTCATGGCCATTTTTGAGACGACGGGTCAAAAAGAATGGCTGGATGAAGCTCAGCGACTAACCAAAATTACTTTCAGCGATTTTTACGACGAACAAAAATCTATTTTCTATTTTACAGCAAACGACCAGAAAGACCTGATTACACGCACCATTGAAATTCATGACCATGTGATTCCGGCATCCAATTCGGTGATGGCGAAAAATCTATTCAGGCTTTCGTATTTGCTCGAAAAACCGGAATATCTGCAAATTGCGGAAAGAATGCCCGGATTGGTAAGTGGAAACATCGCCAATTATCCTTCGGGTTACAGCAACTGGTCGCAACTGATACTGAATATGAATAGTAATTATTTCGAGGTAGCCATTGCAGGGGAAAATGCGATCAGTCTGCTAAGCGAACTACAGAAAAACTATTTGCCGAATGTTATTTTTTGTGCCGGAACAACTGAAAACGGTTTGTCCTTGTTGGTAAACAGGTTTGTCCTGGGTAAAACACTGATCTACATTTGTCAGGATAATGGTTGTTTGCTTCCGATTGAAACGGTGCATGAAGCTCTTGCCATGATCAGGAGAAAATAGTGCAAACAGTGGAGTTGACAACCAATAGTCTGGAATTTGAAACCTGGAATTTGGAATTTTAAGTCATTTCCGTATTTTGCAGTCCAAATCATTTTGAATTTATCTGCAATGAAACCTACACTACTTATTTTCTTCTGCTTGATTTTCCTGACTTCTTTCGGGCAAACTGACCAACAGCTTCTGGAAAGCGAGTTATTCAACCTTCCCAATGTTTCGTTTTCCAATGTTACAAAGCCGGGCGATGCTTTTCTGACTTACGATTTGTTTGTGAAACAACCCATTGATCACCAGCATCCCGAAAAAGGATATTTTAATCAGTGGGTTCAGTTAAAACACAGGGGTTTTATAAATCCAATGGTAATGGAAACGCATGGCTACCAGATGGGACGCGGACGAAATGAAGTGGAACAGATACTGAACGCGAATAATATTGGCGTCGAATACCGCTTTTTCGGCAAATCGGTTCCGGATTTGCTGCAATGGGAATACCTGACCATCGAACAGGCAGCCGCCGACCTTCATGCCGTCAATCAACTTTTCAAACAATTGTATAAGGGGAAATGGATCAGCACCGGAATCAGCAAAGGTGGCCAGACTACGCTATACTACAAATATTTTTATCCTGAAGATGTGGATATGGCTATTCCCTACGTAGCTCCCATTGACAATGCACTGGAAGATACACGCATTTATACTTTTTTGGATACCATCGGCACACCCGAATGCCGGAAGAAGATTTTTGATTTTCAGGAGTTTTTACTGAAGAACGAAGATAAGGCCATTGAAAAACTGAACTGGTATGCCAAAGGCGCCCGGCTTAAATTCAATTATACCGGTAATATTGGAAAATCTTTTGAGCTGGCTGTGCTCGAATATTCCTTCTCATTTTGGCAAATGGGTCGCTCGTGTGACAGTATTCCTACCAATAAAAAACTTGATGACTACCTGGATGAATTGCTGAAAACCTCTAACATTTCATTCTTTTCAGACAAAGATATCGAGTCGTTTGCCGCGCATTATTACCAGGCTACCCAAACCGGATATTATGGGTACAACATTGAGCCATTCAGGAAATACATCCGGCATTTCACCTCTAATCCATCAGCCATTTTCCCTCCGAAAACGGCTATACCCAATGCCTTTTCACCTGAATTATATCAAAGCTTTCAAAAGTGGCTCGACGAAAAGGGAAATAACATCCTTTACATTTACGGAGGAATTGACACCTGGTCGGCGCCACGGGTTTTGGTATCCCGGCAAGTAAATTCAAAATCTTTCCTAATACCGGGCGCAAGTCATGGTACTGCCCGTATTAAAAATTTACCGGAAAATATGAAGGCTGAATTTGTTGGAAAAATCAAGGAATGGACAGGGCTGGATTGTAAGATAGAGGCGCTTAAAACCAGGTAATTCAACATTTTTTTAAACAGTCTCTCTAAAATCATTGGTGTTTTTTCCGTTCATCGATTTCTCTTTGGAGGATCTCACTGACATTAACCTTCGATTTGATCAGCAAATAAATGGTCGTTCCCCTTTCACGGGCAAACTCGTTGGTAATCTCGTCAAATCTGGAAACACTTTCAAAGTAGGGCTGCGACACAATCAATTCCTTTCCGTTATCATCCATTTCCTTGACCCGGATAACATGCCTGATTTCCCGGTCAAGTCTGAACCAGTTGATATAATCGGCATTCAAAGATACTGCCCCGATATTTTTTACTTTGGAATAATAGTTAATAGCTCCGGCCTGACCATAATTGTCGCAATAGATGAGGGTGTGGTCGGGGTCAGAAAGGAGTTCAAAGGCGCTGTCAACTTTGTGCGCCAGTTCCTTCCAGCCCAGCATGTCGGCAAAATCCTGTGGCAGTAAATGATCCTTTCCGTCCTCCCATTTTAACAATCCAAAATCCTGATACATTTGAGCATTTTGCCGAATCTCGTTCGGGGTGTGATTGGGGAAAGCGATTTTTAACATCGGCAAGAACAACAAAATCGGGATGGTCAGAACAATCGGACGAATATATCGGCCCCATTTTTTGTTCAATAATTGTTCCAGATAAACTGCTCCAAAAACGAGGAGGATAGGGTAGAGGCCGATTGCGTAATAGGCCTTTGCCCGAAACCAGGCGAACAACAACATGGTAAACAGAAAAGACCAGCCAACCAGTCTGAATTTCCGGAAAGATGGAAAGATAGCAAATGCAACCATTGCGGCAACAATAACAAAAGTAGAACTGAAGAAAAACAAGAGTTGTTCTTTCAGGAAATCAATCCGATTGACATTGACCAGTTGGGTTGCCGCCAGTTCCTTCAGGTGATGAATGACCGGAAAATTATTCTGATATTGCCAGATCAAGTTGGGCAAAATCAGGATAAACGCCAGTATTGCCGCTCCATAAAAATGTTTATTCAGGAATAACCTGCGGTGTTCGGTTATTAAAATCGCCGGGAGTAAACCAAGGATCAGAAAAGCGATGTTGTATTTATTTAGAAAACCAATGCCAAAAACAATTGCAGCTATATACAGCCATTTTATTTTTTTAAATGAGATGTATTTTACCAGCACAAAATAAATTAATGTCCATGCAAGAATATCCAGCGAATTAGGCTGGTAGAGCGTGTTGATTCGGAGCAAGGCGGAAAACAGGACCGAAATACTACCCAAGGTCAGGGCAAACCAATTTCCTTTCAGTTCTTCGATGGTTTTCCAAACTACCCAGATGGTTAATGCTCCAAACATCGCCGGAAAAAATTTCACCCAAAATTCACCATTGCCCAACAACATGATCAGGTATGAAATCCACGAAGTAACAGGCGGCACAGAGGAGTACCCCCAGGCCAGGTGTTTTCCCTGATCAAGGTGAAGGTATTCATCGCGGTGAAGTTCGTACACCGGATCAATCAATACATACTGAAGGATAAATTTCAGAAGGATGAGTCCCCAAAGAATGAAGCCTGTTTTTTTCATGATCAAGGTCAGTTAGCATGATTTTGAAAGCTAAATTAACTGGTTTTCTGATATTTGAAAAGGACGCAGGTAAATTACTGCATCTTCCTGATTTTTTCTGCCACCGATCCGGGTTCTGTGATGCGGATAATTCGCAATACAATGGTTGCCAGCAATCCGGGTTTTAAGATGACATTCACTTTTTTTGCTACTTTGGCATCGCGGAGGGCAATGGCAGCATACTTTTCTTTTTCTGAAACCTGAATGAACTGATTGGCAAACTTCCAGGCTCCGTCACGGGCAAGTTTCATACTAAAGTCAACCAGGTAATCGTCAATTTTACCTGACCATTTTAAAATATATTTCAGGGCAGGCCAAACTGCCGATAAATTGCCCTGAACCTCGCGAACTAACGACGACAATATTTCATTGATTTTATTAAAGTCAGTTTCCAGATCATCCAGGTTTTTTCCTTTTGAAACTTCCGCAGCGGCAATACCCAGATCAAGATTGATATGCGCATTTATTCCCATCAGCAAGTGCTGCAACACGATGGGCCAGTATTGATTGGAAAGCCCGAAGGCTTTTCGCCACGATTCGGATACTGGTTGGTTCTTTCGATAAGCTTCGTAAGCATCGAGGTAGCGGATGGCAAAAAAAACATCCAATTGTTCCATCCGCGGGCCATCATTGAAGTAGCCCGATGCAATTCCTTCCTTTACTTTGATAGTTACTTTCAGGTAGAGTGTAGCAAAATAGCCTGCCGGATCATTGTTTTCTATTGATTCAGCAATGATGTGGTCCAGGGCAGCAATTACCTCGTTAATGGTTAGAATTTTGACAGCAGCCATTCAATATTGGTTTTAAATACAATTCTATTTTTTGTAGTCGAACGCTTTGTCGGGTAGCGGTGGAAACGGCGGAATTGCAACAGGTTCTTCGGCCATTTTCTTTTTCAGGAACTGAATGGCTGTATCAAGCTGGGCATCGCCCCCTTTAAAAGTGGCATTGGGCAGGTTGTCCACCAGCCTTAATTTATAACTGTTGCTCCTTTCCTGAAACTACCACTTTTTTCACATCCAGCTTGCCATAAACCATATTCACTGCGACTTTTCCATCCTTCAATTCCACGTTACCAAATCCGGTTTCGGTTGAAAGAAAGGTTTTGAAATCGCCAATCTTTGAATCAACATACAAGGTTTTGTCAACCGCGTCGTACCGAACTCCGGTCAAACCCTGCAACAAGCCGTAGCTCGACATGGCACGTGCNNTATTTGTAAACGGCATTCAGGTGGCTTTTAACCAGCGTTTCGTCCATCGGTTCATTGAGTCCGCTTACATTGGCTAACCAAAAACCAAGAACACCATCCGACAAACAACCTTTTCCATACTGATATTTCGGACCCTCCTTTTCGAGCAACGCTTTCGCTTCGTCAGAATAGTTCGAATTCCACATGTTTTTCGATGCTTCAACCGGGTTGGGTGCATTCAAATCTTTCCATTTAATATTCTGGATGAAATATTCGCCGTCGTACAAACTGTCGGTCATGAATTTCTTTCCGGATTCGAGTAATTGCTTATATTTCGAAACATCCTCATTCAGGAAACTGCCCATTTGTGAAATTGAGGAAAGGGCGCCCAGGTAGAAACTGGAACACATGCCGTCGGGCCCCCAGAATTCGATGTCGTAGGTATTGTGGTGCGGTTCTTCGGTAACCCCTTTGTGGCGCGGGTCCCAGGTTTCTATGCAATAGTCCATGCTGGCTTTTACATGCGGATAGAAATCTTTTAACCACTGGTTGTCGCCGCTAATACGCCATTCGCGGTAAACTTTCATGATTCCTCCCAGTTGACCGTCGGCAGCGGCATAAAAATCGTGTACACGGGGCCGGATGGGCAGCGCAGCGCGAAAAGCCTGATGTCCTTCGTTATTCTGGCTAACCTGAAATTCGGTATGTCGAAGTGTGCGTTCGAGTGCAGGGAAAAGATGAGGAATAGCCTGGGCGTAATTCCAGACATGTGTGCACGAACCTTCACAGCAGCCCCAACTGTCGCCACAGCCTTCCCAGGCCCAGAGCTTGCCGTCGCGCTGACGCAAAACAGTTGGCGATTTAAGGATGGAAAGATTGGCCGATACGGCTTCCAAAACTTCAGGCGGAAGCGTGCTGCCGAAAAATGCGTCGGTGAACAGTTGCGATTTGTTTCTCAAATCGTTGTAGTTCGCATTCAAGTAATTGACCGCTTCATTGATGTTGGCAAACTTTTTCGAATACCAGGGTTGATAGTAAAGCGACTCGCAGCAACCCGACGAAGGATCGCATTTTGGAGTGTTTTCGGGATCTTTACCCAGCCGGAGCTTTGAATTCGGAACATACCAGGCCAGCATTACCTTTACCGTTTTTTCTTCATTTGGTTCAAGTTTAAGCGAAACATACAGCGAAGCTCCCGGAGAATTATTGGCAATGGCAGCATTTTGAACCAACTTGCCTTCTTCCACATTTTTCCAGGTCATGCTCAACGCATCGAACCAACCACCCCTGAACCAGCAATGATCCACCGTGGTCGTTGGCTGATCGGTGAAGATTGCAAAATCGCCCTGGTTATCTGGTTCGTTTTCTCCGGCTTTTTGCTTCAGGATAAAACCATTTGAAAGTTGCCCGATTGAATTTTCGCCTTTGTCTTTACGCATGAAATTGGCCGAATGAAAGGAAAATACGGCTTCAACTACGGATGAGCTTGTGTTTTTGAAGGTATATTCAACCGCTGCAAAGGGCAAACTGGACTGGTCGGCATCGGTGGGAATAAAAGGGCTCCATCCGGTAATCTTCACTTCCAGCGGAATATCCTGATCGCTCAGACTGATGGTAGCGAAAGGAAACCGGGCAGTAAAACCGGCTTTTTCGAAGTGCGGAAGCCCTGCCGGGCCGAATCCTGCGCCGTTGGCCGAATTTGGATTTCCATAGTATTTCCATTTCGGAACCGGACCTTCCAGCACTTTGGCGCCATTTTCTTTTCCTTTAACCGAAATGGCCGCAAATAGGAGTGGTGAATTAAACACTTCAGGAGTGTTACGAACTGATACATGCGAGAAAGCCCCGGTGCCTTCCAGACAAATCATTCCCGCGCCAATTCCACCCAACGGAAAGGCAATCCGGTTTAAATTTTCATCCCGATAAGTGTCGTTGTAGGCTCTTTCTCCGGATTGAATTCCTATTTTTTTGAATCTGGATTCGAACATGAAAACACAAAAATTAAGCACAAAAGTGTAATGGAAAAAATTCTGGTAATCATGGTTTGGTGGTTTATGAGGTTTTGTTCAAATTTGGTATAAATTTTCCAGAAAACCATCAAAATAATGATGATTAGGCTTGCAAAAACGAATCAAAATCCGTCGCAGGGTTTGTTAATTAGAAATTGGCTGAATGTTCATTTAGGAATTTGAGTCGGGCAACTCTGCAACTATTTTATATTGCATGGGAACATGACTGAAAAAACGAAGAAGCTTGAAGTAAAACGATTTGCCCTGCCTGTTCCGGTCTATTTTGTCAGGAAACAAGGCAGGGCAATTTTTTTATATAACAAATGACAGATTGAAATTTCTCCGTAAGGAGATAGATGTCAATAGAATAGGCATATCATTAATCCAGATTTCCCGTAGGGAATTAATATCTTAGTGTGCCGGGCATGCTGTTAATCTAAAGGGTGCAAGTCCTGAAGGAGCCGTAATGACCGGAATCCTATAGCCGAAAGCAAGGGTGTCCCGGGAGACTGGGAATCTGAAGGCAGCCGTAGGCAAAAGTTTGACAAGACGAACAGAAACCGGATATAAG
>DMSQ01000040.1 GCA_003457135.1 Prolixibacteraceae bacterium | reverse complement strand
GGCAGATATGACAAGGAATAGTATCTCATTAAGAGGATAATAGAAATGTCCTTTGGTTATTCTACGTGGATCTTGCAAGGCTGAAAAATAATCTTCGAAAACATTTTGATAAATAGACTTTTGTGCGTTTAGATTAGCCATTTTTTTAACGCTAACCCAACAATTAATCATAAAGATAACAAATTGTATTCAATTCGCCAAATAATTCACCATTGTTTTAAAAGCGATTTCCCTGATATATTTTCCGGTCGCCCCATGCCAATGAATTATTCATCTATTTTTCGCGGTTGATAAATTTTTTAATCTCATCGAAACTCATTCGCTTAACATTAGTAATGATAATATCCTGCCGGACAAAATTGCCATACTGGTTACATTCATTAATAACATTGCTAAATATGTTCTGAATATCAGATTTTACCGGCAACAACAGAACAGCAACAGCCAAATTTTCATTAAAACTGATCTCTTCCAGAATGCCATCTATTTTTTTAATAGTAAACTCCAGTTCAGTTTTTATCAGTTTCCTTTGTACTTCTGAATAATCATTAACACTTTCGTTACCGATGAAAACGGCAAAATACCGCAATTTCTGTCCTTTTCCGCCTAGTCCAGTCGAAATATAAACCTGTTGTTCATCCATGAGCGAACTTTGAATCACCATTCGGCTTTCCTGCAAAGCCAAAATACTCCACGCCCGAAGTTCAGGTTCGGGATTTTGTGCATATTTTTCAATTGCCCGAAATGCTTCCACCCTATCCTGTGAAGCTAACAATACCAACAAATTCTTTTTTTCTTCAACCGAAACGTTAGGATCAAATAAATCGGACTGATGTTGATTGATTAATTCATTGGTAAATTTATTTTTAAGGTCCCTGCCATAATTGAAATACTCCATCTGAAGTTCAACATCAACCTGCTCTTCCAAAACACTGAAGTTTTTGGGCAATGCTGAAATAGCATCCTGTAATCTTTTATAAATGTTTTCCTCCTCCATTTTCTGTTTTCTTGATATACAAATTAAATGATTCCGATTTGATTATTCAAGAAAAGTTCATTTTATAAGCGTATTTTCAAAACTTAAATATCTTTGCACGGTTATTCTTATTTAGTTTAAATTAGCATAGCATCTGATCTTTTATCTGTGAGACTATCTGAAGTAAAAAATAAAGAAACTGTAATAATTACCAAAGTTTTAGGCCATGGCTCATTTCGAAAGCGGATTACTGAAATGGGTTTTGTGAAGGGGAAAGAGGTAACTGTTATCAAAAATGCGCCTTTTAGTGGACCTACTGAATATAAAATTTTGGACTACAACATCACCCTGCGTAAAACTGAGGCTAACTTAATTGAGGTTATTAGTCAGGAAGATGCAGGATTAAATGTAGCCCGGAGTTTTGAAGGTGTAATTGATTATGAAAATCTGAAGGTATCGGCCAAAGAAAAGGAAAGATCAATAAATATTGCTTTGGTTGGGAATCCAAATAGCGGTAAAACGACCCTTTTCAATTTTATTTCCGGATCGAAAGAACATGTTGGTAATTACAGCGGTGTTACGATAGATTCGAAGAAAGCAACTTTTTCTGAAAACGGATATCATTTTAACATATTTGACTTACCCGGAACATATTCGCTGACTGCCTATTCTCCTGAAGAAATATATGTCAGAAGGTTTATCATGGAAGAAACCCCGGATATTGTAATCAATGTGATTGACTCATCCAATCTGGAACGCAACCTATTCCTGACAACCCAACTCATTGACATGGATATCAAAGTAATTATTGCTTTGAATATGTATGACGAATTGCTCAAAAATCAGGTTAAATTCGATTTTAACAGCTTAGGTAAATTAATTGGAATACCCATTATTCCAACCGTAAGTTCAAAAGGGAAAGGCATCAGAGAACTGATATTAAAAACAATTGAAGTTTACGAAGATCTTGATCCGATAGTAAGGCATATTCATATCAACTACGGGCAGGAACTGGAAAAATCAATTGAGGCGCTTCGGACAAAGATAAAACTGGAAAAACCTATCACTGATAAAATTTCATCCCGGTTTTTAGCTTTAAAACTACTCGAACGAGATAAGCAAACCATTGAAAATCTGGCTATATATACTAATTTTTCGGAAATAGAAAGAACTTCTCAAATCGAAATTAAACGAATAGAAAAGCTTTATAACGAAGATAGCGAAACAGTTATCACTGATGCAAAATATGGATTTATTTCAGGCGCTTTGGAAGAAACTTTTAAACAACGAAAAAAGAATATAACAAACTCGTCGGAAAGGATAGACAACATACTTACAAATAAATATCTAGGTTTTCCAATTTTTATGATATCTATTTCACTGGCCTTTTATGCCACATTTAAGCTAGGCGCCTATCCGATGGCATGGATTGAGAACCTGGTTTCATTAATCAGCGGGCAAGTTTCAGTTATGCTTACCGATGGAATGTTAAAAGACCTGCTCATTAACGGAATAATTAATGGCACAGGCAGTGTACTGGTTTTTTTACCTAATATTTTAATACTTTTCTTCTTTATTTCATTCATGGAAGATTCAGGCTACATGGCCCGGGCAGCCTTCATCATGGATAAAATCATGCACCGCTTTGGTTTGCATGGACGTTCGTTCATTCCGATGGTAATGGGTTTTGGATGCAATGTACCGGCAATCATGGCTACTCGAACCTTAAGAAGTCCGGGTGACCGGCTCCTTACTATGCTCATAATCCCCTTCATGTCATGCAGTGCACGGCTTCCTGTCTATGTTCTTTTTATTACTGCATTTTTCCCCGGAAATCCAGCGCTCATTCTGTCCGGCATTTATTTTACCGGAATATTAATGGCATTTTTAACCGCACAACTTCTAAACCGTACGATTTTCAGGAATAAAGAGACCCCTTTTGTTTTGGAATTACCGCCATACCGGGTTCCGACCCTAAAAAATATTTTGATTCACATGTGGGATAAAGCCCAGCAATATCTCCGGAAAATTGGAGGGGTAATTCTTATTGGCGTAATTATTATCTGGGCACTGGGATATTTTCCAAGAGAAAAGTCGAATAATAACCAGAGTATAGGATTACAAAACAGTTATTTGGGGCAGATCGGGCACCTCATTGAACCTGTAATGGCTCCGTTAGGCTTCGATTGGAAAATGAGCATCAGTTTGCTTGCAGGACTTCCTGCCAAAGAAATCATAGTAAGCACAATGGGGGTACTCTATCAGGTTGACGGGAATAAACCGGAGATAGGATTAAGTAATAAACTGAAGCACGAAAAATTTATTTCGGGTGAAAAAAGCGGTCAAAATGTTTTTTCAATTCCTGTCGCATTATCTTTTCTTGCTTTTGTTCTGATCTATTTCCCCTGTATAGGTGTTATAGCAACAATCAGGAATGAATCAGGAAAATTAAAATGGGCGCTGTTTACTGTATTTTATACAACAGCGGCTGCCTGGATAGTATCATTCTTTGTTTTCAGAATCGCAACTTTCTTTATGCTCTAAATTAACTTATAATGAAAACATGATTCAGGATTATATCGCATATTTAATAATTGCCGGTGCATTTGCAATTTTCATTCAGAAAATTCTCAGCTTTTTTAATCTTTTAGGGAAGAAAAATGTAAAATCGGGAAACTGTGCCGGATGTACAAGCGGTTGTGAAATGAAACATTCGCATCTGATGAATAAAAGCAAACCGGGAAAACGCGATAAGTACCAGTTTTATTTATAATTGCTTGAGCTTAGTTATGGTTTCAGAAGGGTTTTCAGAACCAAATATAAAGCTTCCGGCAACCAACACATCAACTCCTGAATCAAAAAGTTTTTTACCAACTTCAAGATTAACTCCTCCATCCACTTCTATCAAAACCGATAAATTTCTTTTCAGAATCATCTCTTTTAAAGCTAGAGCTTTCCGGCAGGTATTTTCAATAAATTTCTGGCCTCCAAAACCAGGATTAACTGACATCAGTAATACCATATCCAGATCTGAAATTATATCATCGAGCAATGATACCGGTGTATGAGGATTGAGGCAGACGCTTGCCCTAATCCCTAAATTTTTGATTTGTTGAACTACCCGATGAAGGTGGGTACAGGCTTCATAATGGACAGTAATGATGGAAGCTCCTGCCTGAAAATAATCCTCAATGTATTTTTCCGGATGCACAATCATCAAATGAACATCCAGGGGCTTAACTGCAATTGCATTAACTGCCTGAATAACGGGAATTCCAAAAGAAATGTTAGGAACAAAAACGCCATCCATTACATCACAATGAACAAAATCGGCCCCGCTCTCATTAATCATTTTAATATCCTCTTCCAGGTTGTTAAAATTAGCTGCGAGTATTGATGGCGCCACAAGTTTCATAAAGTAAATTTTATCTCAAAAGTAAGATTTTATCCGGTCGTGCAAATCGGTATAAATAATAAAAGCTGCAAAATGCAGCTTTTAATTTATTACAGATATGCTTTAAGCAACTTATTCCGGTAATTATTTCTCATCTTTTTAATAGTTTTCTCTTTAATCTGACGAACCCTTTCCCTGGTTAACCCAAACTCATCGCCAATCTCTTCAAGGGTATGCTGACGATGGCCACTCAAACCAAAATAGAAACGAATTACATCAGCTTCCCTTTCACCTAGGGTTGATAAAGTTCGTTCTATTTCTTTGCATAGCGAAACATTGATCAAACCTTTATCCGGACTCAAGGAATCTTCATTCAGCAAAATATCATATAAATTATTTCCATCGTCATCGTGAATGGGTGCGTCCATCGAAACATGATGGGACGAAACTTTTAAAGCATCTTCAACAACTTCTGGCGAGGTTTCGAGCAATATCGCAACTTCATCAGATGTAGGCTCACGTTGAAATTCCTGTTCCAGGCGGCTAAATGTTTTATTAATACGGGTAATAGAACCAATTTTGTTTAAAGGTAAGCGAACGATCCGAGCCTGTTCGGCCAAAGCTTGCAGAATAGATTGGCGAATCCACCAAACGCCGTATGATATAAATTTAAATCCACGGGTTTCGTCGTACCGATGAGCGGCTTTTATAAGACCCAGATTACCTTCATTGATCAAATCACACAAGCTGAGGCCTTGATTTTGGTATTGTTTTGCTACTGAAACTACAAATCGCAAATTGGCCTTAATCAATGTTTCCAGAGCCTCTCTATCGCCTTTTTTGATTCTTTTTGCCAATTCAACTTCTTCTTCAGCCGAAACCAATTCAACTTTACCAATTTCGTGCAGGTATTTATCAAGCGATAATGTCTCTCTGTTTGTAACCTGTTTCGCAATTTTAAGCTGTCTCATTATCTATCTCTGTTGAAAGTTCACAGTACGAACAACGATTTAATCCGAATTATCTACGACGAAAATAACTATTTATGAATTCTTTCAAGAAAATTCAACTTGTATTTATTTGAACTATACGAATTCTTACATGAATGGTTTGAATTCACCAATGAATGGCAAGTATTCCCTGATGATATTTTTGAGTAAAAACCTCTAAATTGACTTTTGAATTCTAAATACAGCCATCAGTTGTGATATTTTCGGGTTTTTACTTTGTCGTCATTAAGGATTTAGTTATACTTGCACAAAATTTCGAACAAGTACCGATTATCCAAATTATCAATCCACTTTTCCTTTTTTTTATTTCACTTGACCTTTTGGATATTAACAAATCACTCAAAAATTATGTATGATATTATTGAATTAAGCAGAAAACTACTTCCTGACTTAAAAGAAATTGCAAAAGAGCTTGATATTAAAAAGATTGAATCTTTTAAAAAACAAGATTTAATCTATAAGATTTTAGACTTACAGGCCATTATTGCTTCAGAAAAGAAAACTGATGACAAAAAACTTAAATCTCCACGGGATATAAACATAAAACGCGAAGAAAATGCGGTTATGAAATTCTTTAGCAGAAGAAAAGAAGAGAAACCCAGTGAAAATACGGAAGTTAAACCGGCAGAAAAAATTGAGGCAGAAAGATCGGCTCCCCCAGCTGATAGTGAACACCGAAAAGAAGGCAAACGGGAATTTCAGATTAAAAAACGGCCAAGAACCGAACATATCAAAGCCGGATCTTCGAATCACAATCCAAACCAAAAACCGAACTTAAACCCAAATCAGAAACCAAATCCAAATCAGGGGCCGAAACTTGATCAACGTCCGGGATTAAAGCAAAATCCAAACCAGGATCAAAAACCGGTTCAAAACCAAAAAGTCAGGCAGGAAATTCTGTTACCTGAAGATCCAATCGAAATAGAACCGGAAATTCTGATTTCTGAACCTATTGCTGAGCAAGAGTCAAGCCTTAATCAAATCCAGTCCTCTTTATCCGAATCTCAAATGCCGGATGAAAACAGACCTGAAGATTTGGCCGAAAACCGTAGTGATATTCAGCACAAGAAGAAGCAGTTTGAGAATAGTCCCAAGTGGGAAAATCGCGAACCTCAGGTGCCAAAACAACCAAAGCCTCAGCAAAGTCAGGAAAAACCATACGAATTTGATGGCATTATCAGTAATACCGGCGCCCTGGAAATTATGGCCGATGGATATGGCTTCCTTCGGTCGTCGGATTTCAATTACCTGAATTCGCCTGATGATATCTATGTATCACAATCGCAGATTAAACTTTTTGGATTGAAAACCGGAGATACGGTAACTGGTACAATTCGTCCGCCCAAAGAAGGTGAAAAATATTTTCCTCTTATTAAAGTCATCGAAATTAACGGAAGAACTCCCGACTATATCAGAGACCGGGTGCCTTTTGAGCATTTGACCCCACTTTTTCCGAACGAAAAATTTAATTTGACCGGAAACGGACACGACAACCTTTCAACTCGTATTGTTGACCTTTTTGCCCCTATTGGCAAAGGACAGCGCGGATTGATTGTTGCCCAGCCCAAAACCGGTAAAACCATGTTACTGAAGGAAATTGCCAATGCCATTGCCGCTAATCATCCTGAAGTTTATATGATGGTTTTACTTATTGATGAACGCCCGGAAGAGGTTACCGATATGGCCCGCCACGTAAATGCTGAAGTAATCTCCTCAACGTTTGACGAACCTGCTGAACGCCATGTTCGGGTTGCCGGAATGGTGCTCGAAAAAGCCAAACGCCTTGTTGAATGTGGCCACGATGTAGTTATATTGCTCGACTCGATCACCCGTTTGGCCAGGGCATACAATACAGTAGCCCCGGCATCAGGAAAAGTATTGTCGGGTGGTGTCGACGCCAACGCCTTGCACAAACCAAAACGGTTTTTCGGAGCTGCCCGTAACATCGAAGAAGGAGGTTCACTAACCATTATTTCGACTGCTTTAACTGAAACCGGCTCAAAAATGGACGAAGTAATCTTCGAAGAATTTAAAGGCACCGGTAACATGGAATTACAGCTCGACCGGAAATTATCGAACAAACGGATTTTCCCGGCTGTTGATATCACCTCTTCGAGTACCCGCCGTGAAGACTTGCTAATGAACAAAAATGTGCTGGACAAAACTTATATTTTACGCAATTTCCTGAGCGATATGAATTCGATTGAAGCCATGGAATTTATTAAAACCCGCATTATGCGAACCGATTCGGTTGAAGAATTCCTAATCTCGATGAACGATCAATAAACAGAATTTTAACTTGAGATAGAAAAAGAGAGTGTAAAAGCTCTCTTTTTTATTTTAACCCATTTATTTTAACCGATCCCATTCAAATTGCAACGATCTCTTATTTTTAATAATTCTAAATTGCAATTTTAAAGCAATTTTGTTATCTATAGATTGCAATATTACAGATTCAAAACAGTAATTTTGTCGCATAAATTCTGTCAATGCAAAATCTGGTCAATATTCACAATACATTACTCGAACAATCCAGCAAAACAATCCGGAGAGAACTTCTCGACGAAATTAACTGGGATGACCGGATCATTGGAATTAAAGGATTCCGGGGTGTAGGCAAAACTACTTTCCTTCTTGATATTGTGAAAGAGAAGTTTTTAAATGATAAGTCCTGCCTGTATGTGAATCTGAATAACTTCTATTTTGCCAAACGGAAAATTGTATCGTTTGCCGACGAGTTCTACAAAACAGGAGGTAAAACACTGATTCTGGATCAAATAAACAAATATCCTGAATGGGCTTCTGAATTAAAAACCTGTTATACCAATTTTCCGGAGTTAAAAATCATTTTTTCCGCATCGCCGGTATTGCGTATCTTGGATCGCAACAATGAATTACAGGATATAGCCAAAATTTATTACCTCGAAGGCCTTTCTTTCAGGGAGTACATTAACTATCAATCGAACCTGAACTTCAGGAGATACTCCTTTCAGGAAATTTTAACCAATCACACCAGTATAGCCCGGGAGGTCACTCAGGCAGTAAAACCACTTGCATTTTTCAATGACTATCTGAAAGATGGGTTTTATCCTTACTTCCTCGAGAACAAAGGTTTTTACAACGAGACCTTGTTAAAACACATTAATCTGGCTCTCGAAATTGATGTAACTTATCTGAATCAGATTGATTTGCAGTACCTTCCCAAATTGAGGAAACTACTGCAGGTCATCGCCAGTCAGGCGCCTTTTTCGCCCAACGTGAGTAAAATAAGTACTGATGTTCAGACTTCGAGAGCTACCATTATGAATTATTTGCGTTACATGAAAAATGCACGGATTATTAACCTGCTTTTTTCGAATGGACAGGAGGATGATATCAAAAAACCCGAACTGGTTTACCTGCATAATACGAATCTGATGTATGCTATTGATCCGGGAAATATCACCAGTAAAATTTTAAGGCAAACCTTTTTCTACAATCAGGTCGGCTACCAGCATCAGATCAAAAGTTCAGGTAAAGCAAATTTTAAGGTTGACGAGCAGTATCATTTCAGTGTTGGCGGAAAATATTGTATTCCGGCCGACGATGGTTATTTTGCAGCCGCTGATATGATTGAAGTTGGCACGGGAGATATTATACCTTTATGGTTATTCGGGTTTCTGTATTAGAAATCTTAGAAAGAAGAAGAAAATAATCAAAATATAAACTGATCAAAAAAATACGAATTAAACATTACACCAATGGCAAACAAAAAAAAGTTCATTACATGTGACGGAAACTATGCCGCAGCGCATATCAGTTACATGTTCAGCGAGGTAGCCTGTATCTACCCAATTACACCCTCATCAACAATGGCCGAATATGTTGACGAATGGGCAGCAAACGGAAAAACAAATCTATTCGGGCGTCCGGTCCGCCTGGCCGAAATGCAGAGCGAAGGCGGGGCAGCCGGCGCTGTTCACGGAGCATTGCAGTCGGGTTCATTAACTTCAACTTACACAGCTTCACAGGGATTGTTGCTGATGATCCCAAACATGTACAAAATTGCCGGGGAGTTACTTCCCTGCGTATTTCATATCAGTGCGCGTGCACTTGCAAGTCATGCTTTATCTATTTTTGGTGACCACAGCGACGTTTACTCCGCACGTCAGACCGGTTTCGCCATGCTGGCTGCCGGTTCAGTTCAGGAAGAAATGGACCTTGCCGGTGTTTCTCATTTGGCAACCCTGAAATCACGGATCCCATTCATGTCATTCTTCGACGGGTTCCGCACCTCGCACGAAATCCAGAAAATCGAAGTAATCAGCAAGGAAGATATGCTTCCATTGGTTGATATGAACCTGATCCAGGAATTCAGGGACCGTGCCTTAAATCCTGAACACCCTGTGACTCGCGGAACAGCTCAAAATCCGGATATTTTCTTTCAGGCCAAAGAAGCTTCAAACCGTTTTTATGATGCCGTTCCCGATATTGTTGAAGGGTACATGAATGAAATTAAAAGGATTACCGGCCGCGAATACCACCCATTTGACTATTACGGCGCTGAAGACGCAGAAAACATTATCATCGCTATGGGTTCGGTTACCGAAACTGTTCGCGAAACCA
Organism: Prolixibacteraceae bacterium; assembly: GCA_003457135.1. Classification (GTDB taxonomy): domain Bacteria; phylum Bacteroidota; class Bacteroidia; order Bacteroidales; family Prolixibacteraceae; genus Aquipluma. Next base: position 149,720 of record DMSQ01000040.1, on the reverse strand, counting down.
TTGACTATCTGGCCACTCAGGGCAAAAAAGTTGGTTTGATGGCCGTTCACCTGTACCGTCCGTTCTCTGCCAAATATTTCTTCAATGCTTTGCCAAAATCGGTTAAACGCATCGCAGTTCTCGATCGGAGCAAAGAACCCGGAGCAAACGGAGAACCTATGTACCTCGATGTTTGTGAACTCTTCCAGGGAAAAGATAATGCGCCGCTCATCGTGGGCGGACGTTTCGGATTGGGTTCAAAAGACACAACTCCTGCACAGATTATCGGCGTGTACGAAAACCTTGAACTGAATGAACCCAAAAACCAGTTTACCATTGGTATTGTTGATGATGTGACTTTCAAATCACTTCCTTTAAAACCTGAAGTAAATGCAGCGCCTGCCGGAACTTACGAAGCCAAATTCTATGGGTTGGGTTCGGATGGTACAGTTGGGGCCAACAAAAACTCCATTAAAATTATCAGCGAAGCCACCGACAAATATTGTCAGGCCTATTTCGCATACGACTCGAAAAAATCGGGCGGATTTACCTCCTCACACCTTCGCTTTGGCGATGTGCCAATCCGTTCAACGTATCTGGTCACTAATCCTGACTTTGTTGCCTGCCATGTTCCGGCATACCTCCACCTGTACGATGTACTTAAAGGACTGAAAAAAGGTGGTTCATTCTTGTTGAACTCGATCTGGGACGGGCAGGAGACTATAAAAAGACTTCCCGACAGCATGAAAAAATACATGGCTGAAAACGAAATCAAATTTTACATCATCAACGGTACTAAACTGGGTGAAGAAATTGGCCTTGGTAACCGCACCAATACCATCATGCAATCGGCATTCTTCAAGATCACCGAAGTTATTCCATTCGAAATTGCCGTTTCAGAAATGAAAAATGCCATTGTGAAATCGTATGGCAGAATGGGCGAGAAGATTGTCACCATGAACTATGCCGCGGTTGATGCCGGTGGTAGTAATGTAGTGAAAGTGGAAATTCCGTCTGAATGGAAAAACCTTGTGATCAGCAGTGGGAATGAAGATTCCGATCGTCCGGCTTATATCACCAATATTGTAGATGTAATCAATGCACAAAAGGGGGACGATTTACCCGTAAGTACATTCCTTGGAGCAGAAGATGGCACTTTTATGGCTGGAACTGCTGCCTACGAAAAACGTGGTATCGCAGTAAATGTTCCTGAATGGCAGGATGAAAACTGTATCCAGTGTAACCAGTGTGCTTATGTTTGCCCTCACGCCGCTATCCGTCCGTTCCTGATTAACGAAGAAGAAATGGCCAAATTACCTGACGGAACCAAATCACTTCAGGCTGTACCAAACAAACAGTTCCCGAATCTGAATTTCCGGATTCAGGTAAGCGTGCTCGACTGTACCGGTTGCGGTAACTGTGCCGATGTTTGTCCGTCGAAAATCAAATCTTTGGAAATGAAACCTCTGGATACTCAGGATGCTGAAATCAGCCGATGGAACCATTTCGACAAAAAAGTATCGTACAAGGAAAAAGTGGTTGAAAAAAATAAGTCGGTTAAAAACTCACAGTTTGCACAGCCATTGTTCGAGTTCTCAGGAGCTTGTGCCGGTTGTGGCGAAACTCCTTACATCAAACTGATTTCGCAGCTTTACGGCGAACGGATGATGGTTTCGAATGCCACAGGTTGTTCTTCCATCTATGGAGGATCAGCTCCTGCAACTCCATATTGTAAGCACAAAGAGAGTGAAAAGGGAATTGCGTGGGCAAACTCTCTGTTCGAAGACAATGCCGAATACGGTTTCGGTATGGCCGAAGGTGTTACGGCACAACGCGACCGTATTGAAATGATCATGAAAAATGCTATTGCTGATGGAGCTACAGATACTGAAAAAGAAGCATTTACAGCATGGATTGAAAATAAACTGAATGCAGAAACAACTGAAGAAGTTTCAGCAAAAGTACGTGAAGTTTTGGCCGGAAGTACTGCCGTGTACGCTAAGGAAATTATTGGATTGAAGCAGTACCTGGTTAAAAAATCGGTATGGATTTTTGGCGGAGACGGTTGGGCCTACGATATTGGCTACGGTGGATTGGATCACGTAATGGCTTCAGGCCAGGATGTAAACATTCTGGTGATGGATACCGAAGTTTACTCAAACACCGGTGGCCAGGCATCCAAATCAACTCCGGTTGGAGCAGTCGCTAAATTTGCGGCAGCAGGAAAACGCATACGCAAAAAAGATCTCGGCGTAATGGCCATGTCGTATGGATATGTTTATGTGGCACAGGTTGCCATGGGAGCCAATCAGTTACAATACCTGAAAGTAATCCGCGAAGCTGAAGCTTACCCGGGACCATCACTCATAATTGCTTATTCGCCTTGTATTAGCCACGGCTTGAAACAATCAATGGGCCGTACCCAACACGAAGAAAAACTGGCTGTTGAATGTGGTTACTGGTCGTTGTACCGTTACAACCCAACGATAGAACCTGAAGGAAAGAATCCGTTTGTACTTGATTCAAGCGCTCCTGACTGGTCGAAATTCCAGGGCTTCCTGAACGGCGAGGTACGTTATACTTCTCTTAAAAATGCTTTCCCTGAAGTAGCTGACGAACTTTTCAAAGCTGCCGAAGACAATGCCAAATGGCGTTACAACAGCTATAAAAGAATGGCAGTAGCGGATTATTCAACAGTTGAATAAAGGAAAAAACCAATCGAGATAAGGTCAGGGCAACCTCAAAATTTGGCCGGGACCAACATTTAGAAACTCCGGAGTACAAGCTACTTCGGAGTTTTTTTATAACTTCAGTATTTTAATTCAGGCTAGGTTCTGAGACATTTATTCAATTCCTCTACCAATTCATAGACCGTGGTACAGGGATTTTGGTCACAGAAATAATCATAAAATTTACTGTCGTGCAATCTTTTAGCATTTTGAATTGCAGTAGGTTGATCCGTTAAAAAGATGCGGTATAAACTTTTGGAAAATTCTTTGGTCTTCCCGTCTTCCTCATAATTGCAATTCAGTTTAGACGATAAAATCTGGTAATATTCCCTTCTTGTTAAGGCAGTAGTTTGATATTGGTAATGCAAAACAAACCAAAGCTCGAAGCTATCGTTTGAATATGCGACCCGAATACCTTTCTTTTGAGCTAATTTAATAGCATTATTGAAATCACCAGCCTCTTTAACATCACCCCTAAAATCGAAATCAAAAACAACCCACAACTGGCGATCTGGATCAAAATTTGCCTGACGTTTCATCAAACCATCCTTTGTCAATAGATCTATAGCCTTTTCAACCAATGCTGTTTTACTACGCCCTAATCCGATGGCTGTTACTTTAGTTTCAGTATTTATCGGGAAACATTTAAAATACTCAGGTTCTGTATTTTCACCTTCACAAAAAATATAAAACAGGTTACGGATTTCCCGTCGTCCAAGCTCGCGTTTGTTCGTCATCTGACGAATTTTCCACGCTTTATCCAAATCTTTAGGCTTTCGGTTGGTCATTACTGAAACAGTTTTTCGAAGTCGCCTAAAAATGGGATGGCTCCGTATTTCCCATTAATGTAATCCTTTTCGTAAGAAGCATCGTTACGCACCCCTTTAAAATCTGCCAAAGAATAAAGCACAGTTTCCTGCATCTTATTTTTCTCAGTAAAATAGATTTGATCGCGGCGTAACAGCGAATTGTCAAGTAAATTGGTGTCGTAAGTTACAAAAACTAACTGCGCCCCGTTTCTATTAATCGTTGGCGAGTTAAACATTTCTACCAGTTTTTTTGTAAGCATGGGGTGAAGACGGGCATCAAATTCATCAAGTATCAGGGCAGTGCCATTATTTAAAGCATCGATAACAACACCACTATAATTAAAAAATTTCAAAGTTCCTTCAGATTCATTGAAATACATAGTCCAATTGTTTTCGAAAAGCACCTTGCCTTCTTGATTATAAATAATCCTTTTTGTGGAAATAGAATCAAAATTCTCCCCATAAATGTTCTTCAACTTACTAGTGTAGGAATTCTCATCTAAATCTTCAGGTTTAAAACTTCTCTCAAAAATATCCTGTATGCCAAAATCAGCATGATTCATTAAGGCAATAATTTGATTTTTTAAAAGTTCATTTTTGATTAATAATTTAGTTCTTTCTCTAAATTCATTGTCACTTATGCCACCACTTATAGAAATGGTTTTAGATAAATAATTTGTAATTAGATTTGATATTTTACCATTAAAAGCCTTAGTGATATTCAGGAATAGATTTGATTTACTAGTCTTATCAAGGAGACCTTTCCCTTCCGAAAACTGTTTCTCGTTGATTTGTATGTTCGAATCTGCTCGGGTAAAGAAATATACTTCTTTTTTATCTGGAGTCCCAAATAACCATTCACTTTTTATTTCCCCATTGAGCATCTCAAAACCATAACGATACCTTACTTCATCACAAATGAAAATCAGTTGGAAAAAGGTAGGTTCTTTAAAACTCTGAAGATTTAAGAAAAATGGCTCAACCAGAATAATACCCAAACTTTCATTCTTAAAAGATTCATTAATGAGTATCAACATTGTTCGCAATGCCCTTACAAGATTGCTTTTCCCACTGCCATTGGCACCATAAATAGCGACAGATTTCAACAATGAAAACTTATCGGAAACTGGAATAATATTGTTGGCATCTAATTCTGGATATTTCGATTTGATTGGAGCGGCAACCATGCTCAAAGTTTGTAAATCCTTGATTGAGCGATAATTTTTGACACTAAATTCGATAATCATATTTGTATATTTGTGGATATTTCACAAATATACAAATACAAACAATAAATTTCGTACAAAAAGTCTATTTTTTATTCTATATATCCAGAATTCATTTAAATGCTTAATACCTTCAATTTCAATTATTCGCTATCTTTACCGAAACTTAAAAAAATCAACTGGCTAAAAATATTTAGTGCATTTTATGAAATGATATTGAACAGGTCGGTAGCATTCGCTATTTGCTCCGAGTTACCCAGTATATATGCAATATCGCCGCCGATCAGACGTGTGTTAGAAGAAGGGTGATCAATCAGGTGGTCGTTTCGTTTTATGGCAACAAGAGTAACCCCGCATCTGTTTCGTAATTGGGATTCAGTAAGTGTTTTTCCTGTCAGGATTGATCGTTCATCAACTCTCAGCGCAACAATTTCGATATTAGGAATATTTTTGAGGATATTTGATCTTTCATCCTCTTTCTTGTCGTAGAAAATTCCGTAGTGATCGTCCCTGATCCGGGCAATGGTTGTATCAATCTCATTTTGAGGAAGAAGCATATTGGAAAGAACACGTTCGAAAAGATCAATCGCCGTTTCGAATTCTTCTGGAATTACCTGATTGGCTCCCAAACGATAAAGCTCCTCTATATCTTCAACATGTTTTGTCCTTACCAATATCATCGCGTGTTTATTGAGATGCCGCACTTTGTTGATAATCGCCATAGAGATAATCAAATCACCTACAGAGATCACAATAGTCTTGGCTGTATCAACATGGGCCTTATAAAGAATAGGCTCATTTATAGCATCTCCGTAGATGATAGACTCCCCTTTTTCTTGTCTCTTGCGGACTATAGCAGGATCGAAAACAATGGAGATATAGGGGATTTTGTTGTATTTAGCCATTACAGAAAGGTTGATTGACCGGGAATCTTTGCCGATGAGTACAAGGTGGTTATTGAGTCTGGGGATTTCGATCTGTTGCAGAGGGAAGAGGCCATCGATCAAAAACCCCGGAAGTGGTAATTTTAATAAAATGGTCGCCAAAGGATTTCCTAATTGGATCAATAAAGGCGAAACAGACATCGTGATAATCGCGACTGCAAGAAATAACTGGAAATAATAGTCCGTCACTATATGGTAACTGATGCCCAATTTTGCGAGGATAAAAGAGAATTCTCCCACCTGACTTAACGCAATACCTACCAGAATTATCCCACGAAAGGTGTGACCCATCAGGAAAGCGACAAATCCTCCAACAATAAACTTAATCCCGATGACGAGTAAAACGGTTAGTATGACAATTCCGATATTTTGGTAAACAAAACTAAGATCGAGTAACATTCCAATCGAGACAAAGAAAAAGCTCGTGAAAGTGTCACGAAAGGGGATAAGGTTACCGAAGGCATTATCGCTGTATTCTGATTCTGAAATCATTAATCCCGCAAGGAAAGCCCCAAATGCAAGGGTAATGCCAAGCTGGGATGTGAGTAACGCAATCGAAAGACAAATCAGCAATACGCTCATCAGGAACAATTCCTGATTTTTGGTCATCGCAATCCAGTGCAATATTTTGGGCATAAACCATTTATTCCCGGCATAAACGAAGGCAATAATCAGAACCGTCTTAATTGCTAAAGCGTAAAGGTCTGAACCAATATTGGCTGTGTCGCCATTTAAGAACGGTGTAAAAAGCAACAACGGAACTAACAAAATATCCTGAAAAATAAGGATTCCAACCACAGTTCGGCCATAGTTGGAGGTCACCTCTGAGCGATCCTGCAAGATCTTCAGAACGACTACCGTACTGCTGAGAGCTGTAAGAAAACCGACAAAAAGAGCCCCTTTCCAATCCAGATTGTAGCTTCTGGCAACTACCATGGTTATCAGGGCAGTAATCGAAACCTGAAAAAACCCGCCAAGGAAGACGATTCTCCTGATTCTTAAAAGATGTTTGAGACTGAACTCCATCCCAATGGTGAACATCAGGATCACTACCCCAAGTTCTGCCATTAGTTCAATCTCATGTTGCGATTGAATAATACCAAATAAAAAAGGTCCTGCAACTATGCCTGTAAGCAGATATCCCACAAGTGTAGGTATCCTGATTTTTGTGAAAAGGAAATTCACAAAAGTCGAAAGCGCCAAAATGATCACAATATCTTTTAATATTTCGTAATTCATATTGACACTTAAATTTAAGAATATGAGGATTGTGAGTACATTTCAAAATATAGCAGACTTATTTTTTCTCCGTTCGCCTGATAACTTCGCCTTTCGCCGTGAACGATATTCCTTGCTGTGCTGCTGTTCCTATCATTACCGATTGGATCAGTATTTGGTTTGAATACCTGTTACCTCCCCATTCCAAAATAAAACTGGCGCCGGCTCCCCCTTTTTTTTCCTTGTCCTCTATCACGAATTCGATCGATTCGAGCGGTTTTAACAAAATGGGGGCTGCTGCATAATTGCGCAATTGCTTTCCATACGAATCATTGAATATAGCAGACAAAACAAAGGCGCTGTCTGCCAGTGAGATATTTCTGACACTTAAGGTTGTAGTCAATAAGAACCGCTTTGTGCCGTCGAGGTAATAAATATCGGAGTAAACGGGAACATAGATAATCTCTTTATATTTAAGCGCTGCCGTATCCAATTTCACATAGGTATAGCTATGACTCGGATAATTGATCTTTATATTTGAAACTTTCTCCTTATTTTGGCATGAAATAAAGAGTGCAAGCAACAGAACGGGGAGAATAATGATCTTCATGGCCAATTCTATTAGTTAATTCCCTGCAATTTATTAAAAATTGCTGAGAATATTCTCTGGTTGAAGATGAAAAACCGTAACTACTTCTGCTTACTTACTTGAAAATTCATATTTTTATACAAACTTAATCGAAATCAATATGGAACGACGAAACTTTTTAAAAGCCACTGCTGCTGTGGCTGCGGTAACCGCAACAGGCAGCGCCCTGAATGCAAAAAACGCACCCGCTCCGGGCGATGAATTTTACGAATTCAGGATTTACCAATTGACTCATGGCGGCAACGGTAAAAGCACGCTAAAGTCTTATTTTACCGAGGCGTTGATGCCATTGTTTAAAAAATACGACGTCAGGCTTGGAGCGTTTGAAGAACTCGACAAAGAAGAACCTGCGAAGATTTATACTCTTTTTGCCTACCCATCGGCGCAGGTTTACTACGAGATGCAACAGTATCTGGTAACCGACACCGATTACCTTGCCGCAGCAAAATCATACTTCGGACTTCCTGCCGCCAAACCCGTTTACGAAAGGTATGAAACCTTTTTAATGGATGCTTTTGATGGAATCCCAAACCTTAAACTTCCGGAGAAAAACAGGGGTTTGTTTGAACTCCGCACTTACGAAAGCTACAACGAAGATGCCGCACGCCGGAAAGTAGCCATGTTTAACGATGAAGAATTACCGTTGTTTGAACAAGTCGGGCTCCATCCCGTATTTTTCGGTAAAATCTTAGCCGGAAAATATATGCCCGCACTGATGTACATGCTATGGTTTAAAGACATGGACGAGTGTGTAGCCAACTGGAAAAAATTTGTTGACAGCCCAGAATGGAAAGCCATGTCGGGCAAAGCAATCTATGCTGAAACGGTAAGCAAAGTCAGGAAAAAATTCCTCACACCTACCGACTACTCACAGATTTAATGAACCGTAGAAATACAATTTTATGGGTTTGGGCAGTCATCATTTTCGGTGGTGGCTGCACCAATACCCGTTATCTGACCGACCCTGCCAGTATTGAACGGCAGCACGATATGCGAAAACATCGGGCCGGGGTGAATGTCGGTGATGTATTTGCCAACACGGCCAATTTGTTTCTGGCCATCATTTTAAATACCGGATTCGAAGTTTCCCAACGCGACCGGGCTTTCAAACGCATTACCTTTGTTAATGAATCGAACGATTCCCTGATCATGAGTATGGTCACCGATATTGTGTGGAAAGAAACCGGATATTGCGACATCATGGGAATTGTACTGCCTCCAAAAACCAAACAAAAATTGCTGGTGCCCTACCCTGCTGCCTATAATGTTTACTTCAAAACACCATATTCAGAAGAAGAAAAACTGGAAATCAGGACTGACAACAAGGATAGGATTATTAAACTCAAACCTGGGATGACACAGGATGACACCAGATAGAAGTTTCTTTCAATCTGGAACCCTTTTATTTATCTGGAAAATATTCCTGATATTGATTCTACAAAAAAAGTCATTTATGACCGGTGTAAAATATTTATTCCCCGGCAGAAATATGGCGTAAATGCTATCTTTGCCGGGTATTTTTTTTTCGTAGAGACGTACGATCGTACGTCTCTACATTTGGTTCATCATAAAATTCTTTCAAAAAACATAAAATGGAAAAAAATCTCGTAACGAAAGCCGCTGACAATGTACGGATACTCTCGGCATCAATGGTCGAAAAAGCTAAATCAGGCCATCCGGGCGGCGCTATGGGTGGAGCCGATTTCATTACGGTTCTGTATTCAGAATTCCTGAATTACGATCCGGGCGATATGACCTGGATTAACCGCGACCGTTTCTTTCTCGATCCGGGACACATGTCACCCATGCTATATTCCATTCTGGCAATGACAGGAAATTACACGATGGAAGAATTGTCGAATTTTCGTCAGTGGGGAAGCCCAACTCCCGGACATCCTGAAGTTGAACCTGCCAGAGGTGTTGAAAATACTTCCGGTCCGCTCGGACAAGGCCATGTAATGGCTGTAGGCGCTGCTATTGCCGAACGTTTTTTGGTTGAGCGTTTTGGAGAATGGATGGCCCACAAAACCTATACTTTTATTTCAGATGGTGGCGTTCAGGAAGAAATATCTCAAGGTGGCGGACGTATTGCCGGGTTCCTCGGACTCAACAACCTGATCATGTTCTATGATTCGAACGACATCCAGCTTTCAACTGAAACGAAGGAAGTTACCATTGAGGATACCGCGAAAAAATACGAAGCATGGGGATGGAAAGTAGTTACCATTGAAGGAAACAACACCGAAGCAATTCGCTCTGCGTTGAAAGAAGCTCAGTCTGAGAAAGAAAAGCCAACGCTGATTATTGGTAAAACGATTATGGGTAAAGGCGCTTTGAAAGAAGATGGTTCAAGTTTCGAACGTCAGTGTGCTACTCACGGAATGCCTTTGGGTGAAGCAGGCGCTTCGTTCGAAAAATCAATCGAAAACCTCGGTGGCGATCCAAAGAACCCATTCGTTATTTTCGACGATGTTCAGGCTCTGTTTGATAAGAGGAAAAAGCAATTGATTGATTTGGCTGTTGAGAAAAAGGCTGTTCAGGAGAAATGGGAAAAAGCAAATCCTGAATTGGCAGCCAAACTGGCCAAATTCTTCAACAAAAATGCTCCTGAATTTGATTTCAGCAAAATTATACAAAAAGCTGGTTCAGCAACCCGCGCCGCTTCAAGCGCCGTTCTGGCTGCTTTTGCCGGTGAAGTTGAAAACATGGTCGTTTCTTCAGCCGACCTTTCAAACTCCGATAAAACTGACGGATTCCTGAAAAAAACCAAAGCATTCACTAAAGGTGATTTCTCCGGTTCATTCTTTCAAGCTGGTGTTTGCGAATTGACGATGGCTTCTATTATGAACGGAATGGCCCTGCATGGCGGTATTATTCCGGTTTGCGGAACATTCTTTGTTTTCTCCGATTACATGAAACCAGCAGTGCGCATGGCTGCCCTGATGCAATTACCCGTAAAATATGTCTGGACCCACGACGCGTTCCGTGTTGGTGAAGATGGGCCAACCCACCAACCGGTTGAACAGGAAGCTCAGATTCGCCTGATGGAGAAATTAAAAAACCACCATGGCAAAAACTCTACTTTAGTACTTCGTCCTGCCGATTGCGAAGAAACAACTGTGGCCTGGAAACTTGCACTTGAAAATACTGATACTCCAACAGCATTGATTTTGTCACGCCAAAATATCAGGAACCTTCCTTCAAAAGGTGACCGTTACACTGAAGCTCAGCAGGCAGCTAAAGGAGGTTACATTGTAACCGATTCGGAAGGTACACCCGATGTGATTCTTCTGGCCAGCGGATCTGAAGTTGCCACCCTGGTTGAAGGCGCTGATTTGCTCGAAAAAGAAGGTATCAAATGCCGGATCGTTTCTGTTCCGTCCGAAGGTTTGTTCCGCAGTCAGAGCAAAGAATACCAGCAAAGCATTTTACCTTCAGGAGTCAAAAAATTCGGTCTCACTGCCGGGCTACCTGTAAACCTGGAAGGTCTGGTTGGCGCTGATGGAAAAGTATTTGGACTGGAATCATTTGGATTCTCAGCCCCTTACACGGTATTGGATGAAAAACTTGGATTTACTGCCGTGAATGTTTATAAACAGGTAAAAGAAATTCTCGATTATTAACTTTTCCAAAGCTTTATTAATTGTAATAAAGCTTTGGAAAAGTTAACATAGTTTTGATCTGCTCGATTGAATAACAAAATATATCGCCAAACCGATCAGGATATAATCAAAAAAAAATGAAATCATTCGGCAAATCAATCATCCGCTTAATCCTGCTTTATCCGAGCACATTTTATTGTCTGGCGATTTATGCCCAAACGTCAGATACGAACAAAAAGTTGGCAAACCGTGATTTTCCATCAGTATTTCAGGCTTGGAATAAAGCTGATAATGTAAAAGCAGAATCAGAAATAAAGGCCATTGCCAGGCACGACCTCTATTTTACCGGCGCTTCGGCTTTAAAGTTGAAATGGAACAATGATTTTGAAGGATTGGCCGATGGGTTTACAGAAAATAGCCTCAAAAACGCCAGTGAATACAAGAAATTGCTTGTTGCTGAAAATCCGAATATCGTTACGATTGTCGAGATAAAGTACCGCGATGCTCCTTCGTCGTACCTACCTTCCAACAGCAAATGGTGGATGCGAGATGAAAAAGGTGACCTTGTTTACGGATGGGAAGAAGGCGGTTATATTCGTCTGGATTTGAACGACAGTACCTTTCAGGAGCAAATTGCAAAACAAGCTGCTGTCGTAATGCAATCGGGTGTTGCTGATGGAGTCATGCTTGATTGGTGGACCGAATCCGAATTTTTATCCTCTCGTTTAGCTATTCTTAAAAAAATCAGGAAGGAAATTGGCAACAAAGGATTGATTTTACTGAACTCCAATCAAGAGCAAATCCCGCAAAGTGCTGAATATGCCAATGGACTCTTTATGGAATGTTGGGACTCGCCAGACGAATCAGTTGAAAAATGGGCAAAATACCAATCTACACTCGAATGGGCAGAGAAAAATCTGCGCGAACCACGGATAAATTGCCTTGAAACCTGGTTCAAGAATTCGAGAAACGACCTAAACCGGATGAGGTCAACTACCACTTTGGCCTTGACCCGTTCAAACGGATTTTGTCTTTTTTCGGATCCTAATCCGTTGCCTACCCCTGATCATTTACATAGCTGGTACTCATTTTATGATGTTAGTCTGGGTAAACCAAAAGAACCTGGTTTTAAAAGGGAAGATAATGCCTGGCAACGGAATTTCTCAAATGGGATTGTGATTTATAATCCCCTCGGGAATAACCAAATTACAGTTTTATTTGAGGAGGTACGCACAAGTCAGGCAACCGGAATCAGATCAAAAAAACACTTTATCAATGCTTTCGATGGTGATATCTTTTTATCTGAGTAATCAGTAAAAACCGCACATCTTAGATAAACTCTTAGTTATTAAGCAAATAGTCCTTAAAATCGGCAAAGTCTGCGCTTATACCAAACGAAAGTTTTTCGCTTTTCAAAAAAGCAGACAGTTTTTCAGGAAGGATTACGGTTCCTTTCCCCAATACCTCTTCTACCGTTTCGGTAAACTTAGCAGGATGAGCGGTTTCGAGAAAAACACCAACTTCGCCAGGTTTCAGATCGGCTTTTAATGCCCGGTATCCAACTGCTCCATGCGGATCGAGCATATATTTCTTTTCAGTATAAACCTGCTTCATAGTTTCGCGAATTTCATCATCCGAATAACGATAACCTACCATGTCGGTACAAATATCACGGTGCGAGTGATTGTATAAATCCAGAATGCGGACAAAGTTACTCGGATCGCCCACATCCATCGCATTGGCAATGGTAGCGACAGATGGGCGTGGTTCATACTTTCCGGTTTTCAGGTAATTATAAACGACATCATTTTCGTTGTTTGCGGCAATAAAACGTTTAACAGGCAGTCCTAAAAATTTGGCAAATAGCCCGGCAGTCAGGTTACCAAAATTGCCGCTGGGAACTGAAAAGACAAAGTCGCTGTTAAGTTCAGTTTCGTGTAAACGGGCGTAGGCATTAAAATAATAGAAGGCCTGTGGCAGAAAACGGGCTACATTAATCGAATTGGCCGAAGTTAAAACCATATCATCATTCAGTTCCTGATCCAAAAAGGCAGATTTCACCAAACGTTGGCAATCGTCGAAAGTACCGTCAACCTCCAGAGCGGTAATGTTATTTCCGAGTGTGGTAAACTGTTTTTCCTGAATATTGCTCACCAGCCCCCTGGGGTACAGCACATAGACTTTAATACCGGGAATATTAAGAAATCCATTGGCGACTGCGCTTCCGGTATCTCCTGAAGTAGCTACCAAAACATTGACTTCTTTACTAATCCCTTTCAGAAAATGTGCTAAAATACGGGCCATAAACCTTGCTCCAACATCTTTAAATGCCAGGGTTGGTCCATGAAATAATTCCAATGAATAAATCTGATCGCTTATCCGAATAATGGGGCAATCGAAATTCAGGGAGTCAAAAACAATTTCGTCAAGTACCTGTTCCGGAATATCTTCCCCAAAAAACTTATTGGCTACTTCAAATGAGATTTCCTGAAAGCTCATCCGATGTATTCCCTTAAAAAATTGAGGATGAAACTCCTCAATCCGCTCAGGCATAAACAATCCATTATCGCTGGCTAATCCTTTTATAACAGCTTCCATCAGTGATACTGAAGGAACAGTTTTGTTGGTGCTATAGAATTTCATTATGCAATATCAAGTTTGGTATTTCGTAGATAAAGTACGGTAAAATAACTGAATTAAGTAAGGATTCAGCTTGAAATAATGATTAGTTAATTGATATTTTTACTTAAAAGTACTCTCATAAACTGGTTGCCTTCCAAGGTACCGTAATATCCTTTTTCGACTTCAAATTCATCGTAGAACTGTGTGTCATCAGGAGTTTCACCGGGCCGGTATATGATGAAAGGCACTGCATCGCGCGTGTGAATTCGAGTGGCACAAGGCGTCGGGTGATCAGGTAAAACGGCAATGGTAACCGGTTCGTCCATTTTTCCGGTCTCTTCAACCAGAAACTTTACAATTCGATGATCTAGATCTGTGATTGTTCTGGTTTTTAACTCCACATCGCCCTCATGACCAGCCTCATCGCTGGCTTCTACATGCAAATAGACCAAATCGTGATCTTTCAGGGCTTCGATCGTTGCCTTAGCTTTTCCTTCGTAGTTGGTATCGTATAAACCGGTTGCCCCCTCCACCTTAATTACATCCATTCCGGCATATATACCAATTCCCTGAATGAGATCAACAGCAGAAATTACTGCTGATTTTTCAATCCCATACAACTCTTTAAAGGTTGACATTTGTGGTTTATAACCAGGCGACCATGGCCAGATGCTGTTGGCTACAGCTTTGCCTGCTTCTTTTCGTTTTATATTGATGGGGTGTTCGGCCAGTAAAGCCTGGGAACGCAAAATCAGATAGTTCAGTAATTTGGCAGTTGATACTGCCTCTTCATTTTCAGGCTTGATTAAGCAGGGACGAAACGGTATTCCGGGCACATCATGCGGAGGTGTGCAAATTAATTGCTTTTTGCCACCTTTAATAATAAGCAAATTCCGGTACGAAACTCCCGGATAAAAGCAAATCATTTCGTTTCCTAATTTTTTATTCAGGTATTCGACAAGCTCATACGCCTCAGCATTTGAGATATGTCCCGCAGAATGATTCTTTATATTTTCATTTTCAATGCTGATCAGGTTACAGCGTAATGCCAGATCATTTTCAACTAAAGTTACTCCAATACTGGCCGCCTCCAGCACTCCACGCCCTTCAAATACGGTATGCACATCAAAACCCAAAACCGACAGATTGGCAATCTCGCTGCCCGGATGCAAGTCCTGCGGAACAGTTATCAACCGACCAGTTCGGCCAATTCTTGCCAGATTATCGATGGAAGGTTTATCAGCCATCTGCAGCGGGGTTTTTCCTCCATAATCCGCCAATGGCTCATCGGCCATTCCGTCGCCCAAAACGATTATATATTTCATAAGAATAATTTCAAAAGCCCCCTTTCCGTTCCCCCACAGGGGGAAAACCAGGGAGCAGCTCAATGTATTTTATCATCAATTTTCTATAGACGCACAATATTCTCCCCCTTGTGGGGGAGTTAGAGGGGGCCTTTAAATATTCGACACCCTGATAATATCTGCAAAAACTCCTGCTGCCGTTACCACAGCACCAGCGCCGTATCCTTTAATCATCATCGGAAACTCCTGATACCGTTCGGTAGTAAACATGACCAGATTGTTGGAGCCCTGCAAATCGGCAAACGGATGTCCGGCAGTTATTTCCTGTAATCCAATTTCGGCTTTCCCCTGATCGAACTTAGCGACAAACCTCCAGAAACGGCCAGCTTCAGCTAGTCTTTTCCTCTTTGCTTCAAATTCTTCATCCATTTCAGCAATAGTTTTCCAGAAATCTTCAACGCTGCCTTCAAAATATTTTTCAGGAATAAACGTATTGATTTTTATATCTTTCATATCAAACTGATAACCCGATTCACGGACCAGAATGAGTAGTTTGCGCGCTACATCAATCCCACTCAGATCTATGCGCGGATCGGGTTCAGCAAATCCTTTTTCTTTTGCCATGAGGATGGTTTGACTTAACGGAACATTTTCTCCGATAGTATTGAAAATGAAATTAAGGGTTCCTGATAAAACAGCTTCTATTTTCAGAATGGTGTCTCCCGAATTGACCAGGTCGTTTAAGGTGGTAATAATAGGCAAACCAGCGCCAACATTGGTTTCGAATAAAAATTTGATTCCTTTTCGTTTGGCTGTTTTCTTTAGAAGCGCATAATTCTCATATTCCGATGAAGCCGCCACTTTATTGGCAGTCACAATTGAAACATTGGCATTCAACAATTCGGCGTATAAATCAGCAACCTTTTCATTGGCTGTACAATCCACAAAAATAGAGTTGTACATATTCATTTGGATAATTTCATCCTTGAATTCCTGAAGGCCCGAAAACTGTCCTTCTTCTGTCATTTTTTCGCGGAAAGTTTCAATATCAATGCCATCGCGGTCAAAAAGCATCCTTTTAGAATTTGCCACACCGGCAAGCTTTATTTTGAGGTGTTTCTCTTTCAGCAGTTTGGTTTGTTGCTGTTTAATCTGTTCAAGAAGATTTCCACCAACCAAACCAATACCCATAAGGAAGACGTTCAATTCAACATTTTCAGACAGGAAAAATGACTCGTGTACCACATTTAAGGTTTTGCGCAGATCGGATATTTTTACGACCCATGAAATATTTAATTCCGAAGCTCCCTGGGCAATGGCAATGATGTTAATCCCGTTTTTGCCGATGGTGTGAAACAGTTTTCCGGCCACACCGGTAGCATGTTTCATATTTTCGCCAACAATGGCCACAATAGCCAGATTGTCTTCAATCGTAATTTTATTGATCTGATCGAGATGTATTTCACGTTCAAACTCCTGCCTGATTGCTGATTCGGCTTTCGAAGAACTGGATGAATCGATGGCAAAACTGATCGAATTTTCGGAAGATGCCTGCGAGATCAAGATAACATTGATATTCTGATGCGCCAATGCCCCAAAAAGACGGGCCGAAATACCTGTAACACCAACCATTCCAAGCCCTTGAATAGTAATCAGGGTGATATTTGAAATGGACGAAATACCTTTAATCGGTAAATCTTTCCCGTTGAGTTTGCTTGCTGTTATCAGGGAACCTTCAGCCTCCGGATCCATTGTATTTTTAATCCGGACAGGAATTCCTTTTTGGTAAACCGGAAGTATGGTTGGAGGATAAATCACCTTGGCGCCGAAATGCGAAAGTTCCATCGCTTCGGAGTAACTCAGGGTTTTGATGGTGTAAGCTTTGCTGATCACGCGCGGATCGGCAGTCATAAATCCATTGACATCGGTCCAGATTTCTAACGATGCAGCATCAACTGCTGCAGCCATTATGGCGCCGGTGTAATCAGAACCACCACGACCGAGAGTGGTATATTCACCGGCATCGTTGCTCGAAATAAAACCTGGAACGATGGCAATGCCTGAAAATGAAGTAAATGCCGAGTGAATAAGCTGGTTAGTCAGTTCAAAATTGACAATTGCTTTGCCAAAATCGCTGTTGGTACGAATAAGTTTACTTGAATCGAACCATTGGGCAGATGGCACATAATCTGCAATAATTATTGAAGACAATCTTTCGCCAAAACCGACAATTTTATCCAGCGTTTTGGGGGTCAATTCACCAATGAGTGAAACTCCCTGAACAATACGTTCAAGCTCTTCAAGCAAAACCTGAACCTTAGTTTTTATTTCAGTTAGCTTGTTACCTTCAAATAATGTATCGATCACTTTAAAGTGCCTCGTCTTGATTTCTGTTAATTCAGCCTGAAAGTAGCCAGTTCCGATCGCAGCCATTTTTGCTGCACTCAAAATCTGATCAGTGATTCCACCTAAGGCCGATACCACGACGATTACATCATCGTCCTGTCCCATCAGGATTTCCGAAACCTTCTGAATATTTTCGGCGCTTCCAACAGAAGTACCTCCAAATTTTAAAACTTTCATAGCACTTTAATTTACTGAAACCTTATGAACGACTGTCCGAATGGACATGAAAAATTAACCTGTTCGACAAGTTATTTAGAATTCAGCGCAAAAGATAACATTAAAAAAAAGCCGGATGAAACAGCACAGCTAGTTCATCCGGACATTTCTGTGTTTTTAATCTTTATTTAATTTACCGTTGTTGTTGTGGAAATGGCTTCCAGAATTTTTGCCTCCAACTCCTGCGATAATTCAGGATTATCGCGAATGACCGATTTTACCGATTCGCGTCCCTGACCAAGTTTCGTTTCTCCATAACTGAACCATGAACCACTCTTTTTAATAATATTGCATTCAACACCCAAATCAACAATTTCACCGGTTTTCGAAATACCTTCGCCATACATGATGTCGAATTCGGCTTTTTTAAACGGCGGGGCCACTTTATTCTTAACAACTTTAACGCGCGTATGGTTTCCCTGGGCTTCTTCCCCATCTTTAATCTGTCCTATCCGGCGGATATCCAAACGAACTGAGGCATAAAATTTAAGGGCATTGCCACCCGTTGTTGTTTCAGGATTACCAAACATGACGCCAATTTTTTCGCGCAACTGGTTGATAAAGATCACGCAGGTCTTGGTTTTACTGATATTTCCGGTCAGTTTCCGCAATGCCTGCGACATTAAACGTGCCTGAAGACCCATTTTTGAGTCGCCCATTTCACCTTCAATTTCAGATTTTGGAGTTAATGCTGCCACAGAGTCAATCACAATAATATCCACAGCACCCGAACGAATCAGGCTATCGGCGATTTCGAGCGCCTGTTCGCCGTTATCGGGCTGCGAAATCAACAACTCGTTGATATCAACGCCCAGCTTGGTGGCATAGCCCGGATCGAAAGCATGTTCTGCGTCAATAATGGCAGCAATTCCGCCAGCTTTTTGCGCTTCGGCAATGGCATGAATGGCCAGTGTTGTTTTTCCTGAAGATTCAGGTCCGTAGATTTCGATGATCCTGCCTTTTGGGTATCCACCAACTCCCATGGCAATATCCAGTCCGATTGAACCGGAGGATATGGAAGGAACTTTTTCAACCACACGATCGCCTAGTTTCATAATCGAGCCTTTGCCATAGCTTTTCTCAATTTTATCCATGGTCAATTGCAAAGCTTTTAGCTTTTCCTTGTTCTGATTTGATTTTTCTTCGTTTGCCATATTACTTGATATCTAATGTTTTAATAATTTGATCGGTGTGGTTTTGGGTATCAACTTTTTCGAATATCTCACGGATAATTCCATTGTCGATGATAAAAGTTGTGCGAATTACTCCCATATACTTTTTGCCATACATGCTTTTTTCTCCCCAAACTCCATAAGCCTGCAGAATTTCAGTCTGAGGATCGGCTATCAGGTTAAACCCAAGTTGAAACTTACCGGTAAATTTTTTATGCGACTGAACATTATCGGGGCTTACCCCAACCACCTCGTAACCTTTTGAAAGCCACATCTGGTAATTATCGTTCAGGTTGCACGATTCGGCGGTACATCCGGGAGTATCGTCTTTCGGATAGAAGAATAAAATAAGCTTCCTGCCTTTGAACCCGCTCAGCGAAATTTGTTCACTTTTTTGGTTCAGTCCTGAAAAATCAGGAGCCTGATCGCCAACTTTTAAAGTTGTCATTTTTACTCGCATTAATTTCAACAAATATACTTGAAATATTTATATAAAGCGGAAGGAACGATTCGTTAACATTAAAATAAACAAGACAAAACCTAATGGGAGCTTGGTACTTTTTTGTACTTTTGAACCCGAATTTATTCGTTGACCAACATGCTAATTTTTCTGAAAACGATACTGAAAATAAGCTTTCTGCTCCTATTCTTTTCTTGGGCAAATAATGAATTGCTGGCGTGTAAGGGAATCCTAAACATCCACTTTAAGAATGATAATTTAGTATCAGCCCCTTTTTTTTCGCCTGATTATTTTTTCATTCAGGAGCATTCCGATGATACAATCCCGACAAAAAACAATGACGATAAGGTGATCAAGACTGAAGAAGAATTCACTATTCCAAACCGCTTGGCAGGTAATATTTTTACTTTTCAGGTAAATTCGGACATTACCTACCGAAATTTCGGCCATTTTGTAAAAAATCAATCAAGGAAAATATTTTTTCAGGCCTGGCTATTGGAGAAGGAACTGCTTAATCTTACCAGCGAAACCGACAGTTTGCGCAAAATATATTCAAGCTCAGCCAGCGAACAAAAAGAAGCTATAACAGTCCTAATCCTGAAAAATGAACAACGGATTATCAGCCTCAATCAGGAAATTCCGGTTTTATACCAAAATGCCAGAGAAGAAGAAGATCAGTATTGGAAATCGGCATCAGGAAACGAAATAGTAAGGTTTCAGGAAAAAATAAAGATAATAAACGATAGCATTGAACTGGCAAACCACAAGTTCCGGGAACAAAACAAGGATATCTATACATCAACGGCCGACACGCTGATTTTAGATAATGAACCACCCAAAACTCCGGAGGCAAAACCTGAAATTAGTTCGGAAATAGTTTATAAAATACAAATCGGAGCTTACAAAGGTAAAATTCCTGATCCGGCCAGTAAACTGATCAAAAAACTGTCAACCATCAGAAAAATAGAGAATTATACCGACGATAAAGGTGTCAAAGTGTTTACCACCGGAAATTTAAGAAACTATAATGAAGCTTTAACTTTACAAAGTCAGGTCAAACAGGAGGGTGTAAAAACTCCGGTTATTGCAGCTTATCTTAAAGGAAAACGTATAACACTATCTGAAGCCAGAAAATTAAACAATGAACTATGACCTCGAAAGAATTTCCGCAAAAGGACCTCAATGAAGATTATGACCAGAAGAAATCGAATGAACGGTTTCTGGTTTTACACAACGACGATTATCACACCTTCGACTATGTAATTAATGCTCTAATCGAAGTTTGTGAGCATGATATCCTTCAAGCCGAACAATGCACCTTGCTCATTCATTATAAAGGAAAATGCGATGTGAAAAAAGGAAGTTTTTCTTATCTTAGACCAATGAAAAAAGCTCTGGGTCAAAAAGAGTTAAAAGCAACGATCGACTAATCCATAACCTTATGAACCTTTTAATTATCCTTTTCTTAATTTTTCTCGGAATAGTATTATTACTGATCGAGTTTACCATTCTGCCCGGAATCACCATTGCCGGGATTGGTGGAGTTCTTCTCTTTGGGTATAGTATTTATCTGGCTTTCACCAGTTACGGAGTGCTTGCAGGATTTCTGACTCTGGGCTTTGTTCTGATTGTTGCCCCAACCATGGTTGTTTTACTCTTTAAGGGTAAGGCCGGAAAGAAAATGGTACTTAGTACAGTCCTTCATGGATTTGCAAACGAAATTAATCCTGAAAAGGTTAAAGTCGGAGATATTGGTGTAACTGTTGGACGGTTGGCCCCAATGGGGAAAATAAAAGTCAACAACGAAGTAGTTGAAGCCAAATCAACAGGAATGTTTTTGGATCCGGGAGAAAAAGTAAAAATTATACATATTGAAAAATCACTTATAACTGTTGAACCTTTAAATCTGGAATAATGGAACAAATTGCAAATCTTGGAATTTTTGGTTTAATCATTGGAATTTTTATTCTTCTGATCATTATTTTGTATTACATCCCGGTTGGGCTCTGGTTTTCAGCCCTGGTTTCCGATGTGCGCATTTCGCTCATCCAGTTGTTTCTGATGCGTTTCCGGAAAGTTCCGCCATCGGTAATTGTTCGCGCCCTAATTGAAGGCACAAAAGCCGGGTTGGTACTCAACCGCAACGAACTCGAAGCTCATTTTCTGGCAGGTGGACATGTGGAAAAGGTTGTTCATGCTTTGGTTTCGGCACAAAAAGCCAATATCGAACTTTCATTTAAAATGGCAACAGCCATTGACCTTGCGGGACGCGATGTATTTCAGGCTGTTCAAATGTCGGTTAATCCAAAAGTAATTGATACCCCACCGGTTGCCGCAGTTGCAAAAGATGGTATCCAGTTGATTTGCAAGGCAAGGGTAACTGTTCGTGCCAATATTAAGCAATTGGTCGGAGGAGCCGGAGAAGAAACTGTACTAGCCCGTGTTGGTGAAGGTATTGTCTCTTCCATCGGATCATCGCACACCCACAAAGCTGTTCTCGAAAACCCGGATTCCATATCGAAAGTGGTTTTGGGAAAAGGCCTTGATGCCGGAACTGCATTCGAAATCCTCTCCATTGATATCGCTGATATAGACATCGGCAAAAACATCGGAGCTGGACTTCAAATGGACCAGGCCGAAGCCGATAAAAATATCGCCCAGGCCAAAGCTGAAGAACGCCGTGCCATGGCCGTTGCCCTTGAGCAGGAAATGAAAGCAAAAGCCCAGGAAGCACGCGCTAAGGTAATTGATGCCGAAGCACAAATCCCGATGGCCATTGCCGAAGCTTTCAGGAATGGTAATTTGGGAATTATGGATTACATGAAATACAAAAACATCATGGCAGACACATCTATGCGTGAAGCCATTTCGAATGAAGAACAGAATAAAAAGAAGAAATAGTAGAGACAGGGCATGCCCTGTCTCTACTGAAATACAAAACCTTGTCGTGGAAGCGGCAAGGTTTTTTTATGAACTTTGATTTGATGAATAGTGTTTGTGCATCAAATTATTTATATTTTCTCTGGCTTATATTATCCAATCCGATCACTGTCAACATACTTTCATATTTTATATCTTTTGATTTAAACAATTCGATCAAATACTCGCCAGGTTCGTTGGGCTGAAAATTGTCCCATCTTTAAGAAATTCCTGAACATACCCAAAAACGGCCTGCAAACTTTCTTTGGAAAGTCGTGGATAATTTTCGAGGATTTGTTGCTCCGTCCAACCAGATGCAAGCAAATTAATGATGTGCTCTACAGACAGACGAGTCCCTTTTATAACAGGCTTTCCTGCTAAAATCTGATTGTTTGTTTCTATGTGGGCTTTCCAATTCATATTTCAAAGTTACAATTTTATAAACGAATTACGGTCTGGAACATTTTAAAATAATCTCATTAATATGGAATACCATCCATCCCAATACGGCTCCGGATTGAAATCCGGGGCTACAACATGAACCATCCCTACGGGATTAAATTTCAGAGCCATAGGCTCGGGGCATTTTCCTATCTGTAATTGAATCGCTTTTCCCCTTTCTGTCGCTGGTAATCTATTCCTTAAAGTTTGCCAGCATTCTGCTTCTAAGCACCTGACTTTCATATTCCTGTAACAATTCGAAAGCCTCATGATTTCCCTGATTATAAGCCACCTGCATCTGTTGTTGAAATAAGTCAAGGTGCTTACTGAGCTTTCTATCATCCCAAGCCTTCATCTCTTCAATGTAGCATTCAGCATTTTTTAATGCTTCTTCAATTTTGATTTTTGTATTGGTTTTCATTTCCCCTCCACAATTTTTATTTCTTCTTCTGTTAACTCGTATAGCTGATAAACGATTTCATTGATACGGTTTTCGCAATAATCAATCTTGCTTTCGATTTGCAAAACTTTTGATTCCAGCTTTGTTTCTGCTTTTTCTTCATTGAGTTTTAAAAGGTGGTCAACAAGCTTTTCAATTTCAATTTGCAATGGCTTATTTGTACTATTAAGTTGCTTGATTGGCAAAGACGCCAGCTCATAAATTCGAATCTCCGGAAATGTTTTGTCTTGTCGGTTGTATTTCTTTCTGAAATAGAAGGCTAATAATTTTGAATTAATTATCCCCAGTAAAAATTTTGATACTGATTGATCAAATGGCTTTACTATTTGCAGGAGTTGACTTGTTACATAATCGCTGTTTGTGTAAGCTGAAATTAAAGTTTTGCCAACAATCCTTCTCACAAGGATCCTTTCTCCCTCAAATAAAATCGGATTTCTTGGAGCTGCAAGGTTATCACCATACTTCAACCATCGGCTTTTATATGTAATCAAATATGGGCTGATGTCTTTCCCTTCTAAGTAAGGTCGAAATGTGTCATCAATTTTATAATCTGATTCATAAACTCTATCCTTGGGGAAGTTTGCTTTTTGTGGTGGCTTTCCTTTACCCGTTTCATAAATTTTGATTCCGAATTTTATTAATGCTAACTTTTCAAGAGGCTGAGTATTAGCTTCAATCTTTTCTCTGATCAATAAATCATTTTGACTTAAATTGATATTAATAATGCTTAAATCTCCATCGTTCCAAATTTCCTGATTAACCGATTGTGTCCTTATAAATCCATCTTCAACAGGTTCAAAAATTTCAGTTGCATCACTTTTGGCTATGGTATTTTCAAGAATTGTAATGATTGGCAAAACAGTTGCTTGTTCAAATACTTTGATCTTTGAATAGTCAACAATCTCTTTTATAGAAGTATTTTTTAATATATAAGTCCGTAATTTTTTATTGCTTTGATTGTTTAACCAAGTGTTTGGTGTAATGTACCCAATTAGTCCATTCTTTTTTAATAGCCTAATCCCAGCCTCCCAAAATAAAGCATAAATATCAAACTGATATTCGGCAACTTCGTATTTACCTATGAAGTAGTCATAAACATTTCCATTTTCTTCTTTCCATTCCCTGCCTCCCAAGTAGGGCGGATTTCCAATCACCACATCAAAACCTCCAGTAGAATTCAATTTGATCGTTGGTTCATTGACTACACTCAGTTTTTCTTCCAATTCCGTGACATATTGTAATGCTTTATAGGCGTGTTGTTTGGCTTTTTGGGCAATGGTTTTCAGTTCATCTTCCGGCTTTTCTGCTTTCCTGCTAAAAACTTCAGGAAAAGCTTTTTGCCAATTAAATGGTTTGATCTTTTTCTCAAAACCAAAATCTAATTGGTTATTGTAAAAATCAGTATCAATTAAACTGTTCCCGCTTTTGATATTGTCGTCGAGTGTCGGCAAAACCCGTTCGTGAAACATGGATAGCTGGTAATTGATTGAAGCTTCAGTTTCGCCTTCCATACATTTCAGAAGCAAACTTAACTTGGTTACTTCAACAGCATTCACATCAATATCAACCCCATAAATGTTATTGAGCAAGATGCGTTTTTTCTCTGCAGTGGTGAGGTTGCCTTCGGGTGTTAACGGACTGTTTTTTGTCGCTTTTGATGGTTTCCCACCGTTGGAGTAGTAATTTTTATGCCAGTCTAATAAATACTGGTAAGCTCCAATCAAAAAGCTGCCACTACCACAGGCAGGGTCAACAATTCTAATCGAACTTATATCTTTCGGCGTCTTTCCTTCGACTAGTTTGCCCACTGTGTTTTTTACGATGTATTCCACCACATATTGAGGGGTGTAATACACGCCACCTGCTTTACGAACTTCGGGTTTTTCTTCAATTTTTGCATGGTGCGAAGGCGTTATTCGGATCACTTTGCCCAAAAACTGTTCGTACGCACTTCCTAATATTTCGACGGCTAATATAGAAAACTCATAAGGCGATTCTGGGTAATATAATTCTTTGATAATGGTTTTGATGACCTTGTTATCTATCTTGACATCCTTACTGAGTTTATCCTTTTTAAAATCGAAAAGTCCGGAATTATATTTCGCATCAGCCTCACCGAATATAGTGTAAAGGTTTTGGTAACAATCGCCTTGTTTAGAAGCGTTTTGTAAATTGCCATAAAGTTCTATGCCCCTGTCCTCAGCAATGCGCAGAAAGATAATACGGTCAAGGGTTTGCTGTACCACAAAATTTATTTCGTCTTCGTCAAGGTTTTTGTTGTTCCAACTGATTGAAGTAGCAAGGTAGGTTCTCCAGTTATCTAACGACAATAAAAACTCTTTGTCAACGGTGGCTGTTCCTTTTTTATTGGCATTTCCTTGCACAAACTTGTCGAAGCTCCCTTTGAGCACCCGTTCTTTGCTGAATGTATCCCAGAGGAAATCAAACTCTTTTAAGTATTCGCGAAAAGTCATGTATTTTATTCGCGCTACTGATGCTTTGTCGTTGGGGTTTGGTTTTTTAGTGCAGTCATAGATTGAAAATTCTTCAAAGTCGGTGGTGATACTCACTGAAAGTTTGGCATTCCAACCATATCGTCGAACTTGATATGCGGGTAAAATATCGTCTTTTATGGCAACACTGGGTTTTTTCGCTTCTACAAAAAATAGTCTTTTCCCGCCTGACAACCGAAATGAATAGTCAGGAGCTTTTGTCGCTTTACCGATCTTTACCCGGTCTTCGTGAATGACTTCCCGGTATGCTTCGGCATATCCTTCTTCGTTGTCAATATCCCAACCTAATGCTTTGAAAAACGGATCAATGAAGTCCCTGCGGGTATGGGTTTCATTATAGTTGGCATTTTTATACGAATCAAATTGTTCGTCAAAGCGTTCGACCAGTTCCGATATTTTCTGAAAGGCTGCCTCTTTGGTAATCATTAATCTATTTGTTAAATTAGGTTGTTTAAAAATACGATTTTATTATTGAAATCCGACTGTTCTTCCATTCTCCGTTTTTAAATCTCTTTGGTTCGCTAAATGTCCGAAAAATTACATCTTTCGCACGATTTGTAATTGTATCTTTTTCAGGAAATAAAAGAACATTACCTATATTTACATGATCCCTAAACTGAATTCAAACGCCATGAAACATATACCAATTTCTCTGTGCCTTTTTATAATTTCAATTAGCTTTTCCTTTGTTTCAACTACTGGTTCCGCACAGGGCATCTCAGAGATTTTTATTGGCACAAACGGAAAGTTATGCAACCTGGAACATGCCATTTATATTCAAAAAATAAAAACCAAATCGTCCAGTTCGGCTTCTGTCCAGACCTTAAAACAGAAAGACGGGCAATGGGAAAAGATATATACCGAGCACTATAAAAAGGTAAATGATTCGACCTATCAGGTTAAAGCAAACAGCGAAGAATTTACCGGAACCATTTTCCGGACTTTCAGCCAACAAGCCGGTAATACATTCAGATTTAGGGATGCCGTGAAAGGAAAGATAGTGAGGGAAGGATATGCCCAATCAGTAATGCCCTTGTTGTTCCATGGGGAAGTGACAGAGTATTACAAAAACGGAAACAAAAAATCCGTTTCAGAATATAACAATAACGAATTGGTGACCAACGAAAACTGGAATGAAGACGGAAGTAAGTACATTGATGATATCTTTTACTCGACCGATGTGGACCCAATTTTTATTCCCGGAACCAAAGTGATGAACCAGCATTTGATAAAAGGATTTAAGGATGCCGGAATTGATATTGCCTCCATTTCGGGCACCTTAATTGTTGCTTTTGTCATTCTGGAAAACGGGAAACTGGATGGACTGAAAATTATCAAAGGTCTGGGTTCGTCTATTAACACTGCAGCTTACCAGTCGTTCCTGAGTTTAAATGGGGAATGGAAACCTGCGAAACTAAATAACCGGGATGTCAGTTACTATTTCTCGTTCCCTATCAATTTCATAAACAAACAGCAATCGTTCGAATTTGCCGAAATGCGGAAAGGTATTCTGCATTGGGGAGCTTATTAGAGCATGATCCCCATAAATCTGTCATAGGCCCCGTCCCAATCCAATTCCAAAGAAGGACTAAACTCTGCCAAATCGAACGAATTGGCAACAATCTGCCGGATTTCGCTTAGTGAGCCAACGTATCCCAAAGCTTTGGCCTGAACCATGATATTTCCAATTGCAGTTGCTTCGGTAGGGCCCGCAATAACGAGCAAACCAGTGGCATCAGCCGTGAGCTGGTTCAGAAAATGATTGTTGGCGCCACCTCCTATTATATGAATGATTTCGATTGGCTGATCAGATACATTACGGATTTGCCGGAGCGTATACCGGTATTTCAATGCAAGGCTATCGTAAATACAACGGATAGTTTCGCCATGATTACAGGGTGTTCCCTGTGCTGTTTGATAACAAAAATCGCGTATTGCCTGAACCATATTTCTTGGATTCAGGAACATGGAATCGTCCGGATTGACCAGAAATTTAAAAGGCTCTGATTTCCGTGCCAGTTCAACCATTTCCGGCCAGGTGTATATAAATCCTTCTTCTTCCCATATTCGCTGCACTTCCTGAATCAGCCACAAGCCCATGATGTTTTTCAGGAACCGGGTCGTGCCATCTACCCCACCCTCGTTGGTAAAATTTAATAGCCGGGTTTGTTCCGAAATAATAGGATGTTCACTTTCGATGCCCATAATAGACCATGTTCCTGAACTGAGGTAAACAAAATTCTTTCCGGTGTTTGGTACTGAAACAATGGCAGAACCGGTATCATGAGCCGCAACTGCAATTACCGGAACGGATTTGCTGCCTGTTTCCCTGGCTATTTCCTCCTGAATAGTTCCAAGAATTGTTCCCGGTAAAATAATCTCATTCAGAATTCCGGTTGGATTTCCGACTTTTTCGAGTAATTCCTTATTCCAGGTACAAGTTCCTGGAATGATCATTTGACTGGTGCTAGCAATTGAAAATTCGCTCTTTTTTACTCCTGAAAACAAATAATTCAGCGCATCGGGCATAAACAAGATCGAATCCGTTATTTCCAGTAACGACGAATGGTCTTTCACCATCGAGAAGAGCTGGAACAAGCTGTTGAACTGCATAAACTGGATACCAGTCCGGGCATAGACTTCGTCGCGGGGAATAATCCTGAATAAATCTTCCATGGAGGTATTTGTACGCGAATCGCGATAGGCAAAAGGAAGCGAAAGAATTAAACCTTCTTTGTTCAGGTGCACAAAATCAACACCCCAGGTATCAATCCCGATTGATTCAGGCTGAATTCCAAACTCTTTGACACACTTCTTTAGTCCGATTTTCAGTTCGTTGAATAAGTTAAAAATGTTCCAGAACCAGTGCCCGTTAATTAATTGCATCTGGTTGGGAAAACGGTGTATTTCGGTAAGTTCAATCTTATCATTTGCTAAAGTCCCGAGAATTGCCCGTCCACTTGATGCTCCCAAATCGAAGGCTAAAAAATATCGTTGATCCATTTGTTCAGTTTTTTATGTAACTGCAATTTTTTTCGTAAATACAATTCCGTCCGAAAGAAGATTTATACTTCGAAAAACTCTTTTGAACGGACGGGGTTCATTGTTCCTTTCCTTTCCTTTCTCATCTTCTCATCTTCTCCCTTTCTCACTTTCTCATCTTCTCACTTTCTCACTTTCTCACTTTCTCACTTTCTCACTTTCTCATCTTCTCACTTTCCTCTAAAATGTTTATCAGCGAACCGGATATACTGTTGCCAATCGTAAAGTGTCAAGTCATGCTTTCCACTTCGGATATGATAGCCAACAGTTCCCATTACCGGATGATTGACTTCGGGCATTTCTTTCGCCGGAAGTCCTTCCAATCCGAGCAATTCATAAACGGAAGAGGCATATTTCGCTGACAAAAACTCGCCTTTCGGGTCGGCCCATGGATCACCTTCAGCGCTGGCTACATATAGCGGACGCGGGGCAATGAGCGCTAAAAGCATGTGCTGGTCAACAGGAAGGAGTTCTTCTTTATTGTTGTATTTCAGAAAATTATCGCAAAACCAATGAGGAAAAGAGGTATTGATCATCAGGACAGTTTCGCCAAAAATACGCTTCGAGAGGGCTGCGCCGCCACAACCAGATTCGTTGGAAATAACCATCGCAAAACGTTGATCCGTTGCTCCTGCCCACAAGGCTGCTTTTCCTAATCTGGAATGGCCTAAAACCGCCACTTCTTTTGCGTCAACCAACGGATCTTTTTCCAGATAGTCCATTACTCCTGACAATCCCCAGGCCCATGCAGCAACCGAACCCCATTCATCAATCTTAGGTTTGATCTGGTTTGCTTCGTAAAAAAACGGATGGATTCCATCCGAAAAATCATTTTTATCAGGATCAATGTCGCCGTAATAAACCGTAACCAATCCGTATCCGGATTTAATGATTTCGTCAACAGGCCAGCGGTCTGAGGCTGATGCCCTCGACTGTTCGGTAACCTGATTATTAATAATTCCGACTGAAGGGTTATTAGCCACCCATGATTCGGTCAGCCTGATGTTTGGATCGTTGTAAACGGCATGGTTCCCGGTAAAATTACAGGCCAGAAATACCGGGACTTTCCGGTCTGTTTTGGGTAAATACATCAAAATATTCACTTCCAGATTGTGGTTATTCTTTTTGAAAAATAAGGACAACTGTTTACGGATGGCCAAACCATTGACCGCGTTTGCTGAAGTTTCCCAAACTTTTACTTCGGAAATTTCCTGATTACCAGGAAATTTTCCATAAACTTCTTCAGTGAACACCTTCAGGATATCAGGACGCTGCTTTTTGAACCAGGTTTTTTCGGATTTGACTTTTCCTCTGTTAAACCGGGTTAAAACATCGGGTATTTGATATTCAGGAACTTTAGATTCATCGTAAATGACATTTTCCCGTTGGGCAAAAGCTTCAATATGAAGAAGGAGATAAATGAAAAGAAAAAAAACTATTGGTTTCATGATTGGATTGGTATGAGATTATTTACAAAGATATCAGGTATCCGATTGAAAAATTGAAATACGATGAAGGATTAATTTGCTCGTCAGAAAAAAGCGTGCGGGGAAGGTTAATGTTATAGCCAAGCTCAAAATCAAAGTCACCATAGTTTATCGTAACCGGAAATTTGACTTCGGTATTCATCCATCCGAATTTTTCAGCTTCAATTTCAGTTACCGTGTATTGCCGCGGAAACCTTCCGGGAACAATCCCAAGTTGAGTAATAATGGTTTGATCTGATCCGAAGTACATCGAAATTTCGGGTTCAAACTTAATGTTATTCAGCCTTCCGAATTTCAGGACATAAATATCGCCATAAATGTCCCACGACAATTGTGATCCCATTTCGTTTCCAAGTAAAAGTGAATAATCGAACCGGGTTCCCACCTGTTTTTTATCGAACGTAAAACCTAACCCAAGGCTGCTGTTGAACGGACTGGCTTGCATTACTTCACTCTTTGGAAAAAAATACCTGTCGTACGAAATGCGGTAACGATAATCGGCAGAATGGAAAAATTTACCACTGTAACCAGCCATCAGTAACATAGCGCTGAGTTTGGGATCCATCTGGCTGTAATAAACTGCTGCAGCCCCAACGCTGATCCCAATGGAATGAAAATATGAAATCTGCCCGGTGGTGTTAAATTGTTGCAGGCCCAGATCCCGGCCGGCAAAGAATGTTTTTGTATCGTAATTAAAACGGGAGTAGATGAACTGAAACTTTTGAGACGATCTCACCATCTCGATAAGGTCTTCATCATCAAACAGTATCTCGTTCAGGACTGAATCAATCTTTGATTCTTGTGCCGGCAATTTTCCGGAAAAGAATCCCCAAAGAATGACCAGTATGCAGAAAATCTTTCTCATTAGAAGCACATATTTCCGGGTTGTACGACAAAATTCCCAAATTGATAATTTCAGTTTATCAATTATTAAATGTTTTTGAAATCCTGAAAGCCTGCCTGCCGCAGGCAGGAATTTAATGTATATAGCCCCGGATGGAATCCGGGGTAAAATAATGATAATAAACAACAATCCTGCAAAGGGTTGAATATCAAAAATAAAAAACAGCAATCCCAAAATTTGGAGATGCTGTTTTTTATTGCCTTTTATCTCTTACTAATTGCCTTTCCCTTTTTGTTTCCTCTTTTGCATGGCCTCCTTAACTTTAGCTTTCTGCTCATCGTTCAGGTTTTCCCAACGTTCTTTGCGTTTCTCCTGAAATTCTCTCATTTTCATTTTTTGTTTTTGGGTCAACGAACCTTTCATTGATTCGCGAAAAGCATTTTTAGCAGCCTGATTTGATTCAAGCATAGCCTTTTGTGCATCGGAAAGAAGCGCCTTCAGGGCATCGCGTTTAGCTTCACCTTTTAAATTTTCATCAGCTAAAATTGCTTTTTGCTCCTCAGTTAATGTAGCTTTAAATGCTTCGCGGGCAGCTTTTCTTTCTTCCTGAGCCTTTTTAATTAATTCTTTCTGTTCTTCAGTCATATTTTTTCTGGCCCGTTCTTTTACCCCGGCAGCTCCAGCGCCTGTAGTTGAAGGATCTTGGGCAAAACTACTTCCTGCAGAAATAAATAAAGCAATAACCACCATTCCTAAAAACCTTCCTAAATTTCTCATGGTCAATACATTTTAATGTTTTTTACTCCGTTAGCTCAAATATATATTGAATTTGATTATTTAGATATGAATACCCCCAAAAAGTTAAATACCCTACCTAAAAAATAATATTATTTTCTACCATCCGTATTTCAATTCGGATAATTGAGCGGCTCAACTTCGCCGGTAGCCACCATTAAAGCATTCATAGCAAGCGCTTCCAGTTCATCTTCGCCCGGATAAATATGTACTGCGGAGATAAACTTCACTTTTTTACTGATGTATTGTGTCAGATACTGGTTGTAAGCCAATCCTCCTGTAAGTAATATAGCATCCACCGATCCATTCAGTGCAACTGCCATCTCGCCGATTGATTTGGCAACCTGATAACCTAATGCATCCTGAACTTTGCGGGCCAGGGTATCGCCACTTTTTGCGCGGGTTTCAACATCCAGTGCATCATTGGTCCCCAGATAAGCCACATAGCCACCTTCGCCAATGACCATACGCCGGATTTCGTCTTTCTCGTATTTATTACTGAAACAAAGCTCAATAAGCTGGCCAACAGGTAACGTTCCACTTCGTTCGGGACTAAACGGGCCTTCGCCATCCAATGCGTTGTTTACATCAATAACCCGGCCATTCAGGTGTGCCCCAACTGATATTCCTCCTCCGAGGTGAGCCACAATCAGGCTCAAATCTTCGTATTTACGTCCGATCTTTTTAGCATGAAGCCTTGCAGTCGCTTTCTGATTGAGAGCATGAAAGATAGAACGGCGTTCAAAGGCAGGATGTCCTGAAAACCGGGCAATGTCATCCAGCTCGTCAACCACAACCGGATCGGCCACATAGGCATGGGCTCCGGGGATTTGAAGCGCTATGTAGTCGGCAATGAGTGGCCCCAGGTTGCTGGCATGTTGACCATAAATGCCAGCCCGTGCATGTTCCAGCATCCGGTTATTAACCAGATAAACACCCGATTTTAACGGATAAGTCAATCCACCCCGGCCAATAATATATTTAATTTTATCAACATCAAATCCTTCTTCAACCAAAGCATCAATAATCAACCCCTTTCTGAAATCAAACTGGTCAATGATGTTATCGTACAGCGATAATTCTTCAATGGAATGGCGCAAAGTTTTCTTCAGCATACACACTCCTTCAAAGTAAACTGCAAACTTGGTTGAAGTGGAACCTGGATTGATCGCCAATATTCGGATTTCGCTCATGAATCAGATTTATTTATTTAACAACGCT
Organism: Prolixibacteraceae bacterium; assembly: GCA_003457135.1. GTDB lineage: Bacteria > Bacteroidota > Bacteroidia > Bacteroidales > Prolixibacteraceae > Aquipluma. Next base: position 116,662 of record DMSQ01000040.1, on the reverse strand, counting down.
GCCAGTGCAATTGAGTTCAGCTTCGTTCGGACACTGTCGCCCCTTGAGGATAAAACAATGGGCACATTGGCTCCCATAACCACTGCAGCCTGTTCAGCATGGCACAATTTGGTGTTCATCTTATAGAATACATTACCCGCATCAATATTTGGAAACAGCAAACAATCAGCATCACCGGCAACTTCAGAGGTAATATTTTTAATTTGAGCCGATTCCGGATCAAGGGCCACATCCAGGGCCATAGGTCCAAAAACCAAAGCAGGTTTAAATTGTCCGTTTTCTGCTGCTTTCATTACTTCAACCGCATCGGTGCACGAAACCAAAGATAACAAAACCTGTTCAGTTGGGGCAATCAGGGCAATTTTTGGCCTCAATATCCCCAGATCAAGAGCCATCTCCTTCAAATAATGGGTCATGGCTATTTTTTGCGGAACCGTTGGATAAGGAATAATCGCCACATCACTCACGATCAGTAGCTTGTGGTAATTCGGATTATCAACCACCGCGACGTGGCTCAAAACACCACCGGCAGGTAATAGTCCAGCCTCTTTGTTCAGAATGGCTCTCATGAATTTATCGCTGCTGATTAATCCTTTCATCAGGATACATCCCGAAGTTTTTGCAGCCAGTTGTACAGCCAGGCGGGCAGCTTCATCATCAGTTTCGGCCTGAATGATTTGAAATAAGCTTTGATCAATCCTTTTTTCTGCACATTGCTTTATGATTTCATCACGTTTACCAGTAACAACAGCCGATACAATTCCCAATGCAACAGCTTCAGCAATTGCTTCAAGACTGTGACCATCAACAGCATTAACGGCAATCAATGTCTTTTTTTCCAGCGACTTTACTATTTCAATAAGATCGGTTAACCTTTTCAATTTCATAATTTAATTCGTTTATGGGCTTCATTTTTATGCTGACAAAATTACCACTTCGTAAACGATAAATACATAACAAACATCAACATCCAAAATGTTTTTAAACCGCTGAAAACTAAAACGTCCGATGTTCTTTAACACCAGACGTTTCAATAGGATCACGAAAAAAGTAACTTACTTTTAGTTTAAAGCGCCAGAACAAATTCTACTTACGATTTATTTTGGCTACTTACAATCTCTTCGGTATCGAGGGCAATCATCAATTCCTCTTCAGTTGGAATAACCATTATTTTAACCCTTGAGTCGGGTGTACTGATCATTCCTTCGCTTCGGAACCATTGGTTTTTTTCATAATCCAACGAAATCCCCATAAAATCAAGCTCGCCGCAAATACCTTCACGGGTAGTAGCTGCGTTTTCACCAATTCCTCCCGTCAAAATCAGGATATCTAATCCACCCATGGCAGCGATATAGGAGCCGATGTATTTTTTTACTTTGTAATTAAATACATCAAGAGCTAATTTAGCCCTTTCGTTTCCGCTATCTTTGGCCATTTCTATTTCGCGCATATCTGACGAAACACCTGAAATGCCCAGCATTCCTGAATGTTTATTAAACAAAGTGCTGGCCGACCGGATTCCTATTTCTTCTTTTTCCATGATGTAATAAACCGCACCAACATCAAGGTCGCCACAACGGGTTCCCATCACTAAACCTTCAATTGGAGTGAATCCCATGGAGGTATCATACGATTTTCCGTTCTTAATGGCAGCAACCGAAGCGCCATTACCCAAATGACATGAAATAATTTTTTGGGTATGTAAATCAACTCCAAGCAAATCGCAGGCACGTTTGCTCACATAACGATGACTGGTTCCATGAAAGCCATAACGGCGAATGCCATATTTTTTATATAAGGCATACGGAATTCCATACATGTATGCTTTGGGCTCCATCGTTTGATGAAAAGCTGTATCGAAAACACCGACTTGGGGAATTCCGGGCACCAACTCCTCCATAGCTCTAATTCCCTTTAAATTCGGAGGATTATGAAGCGGGGCAATATCAATACACTTGGTGACTTCCTGAAGAATCTCTTCGGTTAACAAAGCGCTCGCATTAAAATGTTCTCCTCCGTGAACAACCCTGTGACCAACCGCATCAAGTTCTTCGAGCCCCTTGAGGCAGCCATGTTTTTCACTGGTAAGTATTCCCAAAATGAATTCAATACCAATTTTATGATCCAATATTTCGCCTTCGAAAACAACAACCTGCCCATCCTGACGGACATGCTTGAGGAAACTTCCTTTCATACCCAGTTTTTCTACGCCACCTTTGGCAATCACCGTTCGGTCAACCATGTTGAAAAGCTGATATTTGATGGAGCTGCTTCCACAATTTAATACAAGAATCTTCATTCTATTATTTTTTATTAATTGACGGTTAGTTGGAAATCAGCAACTTGGATTATTCTGAAAGATTGGTTTTCCTTTCTCATCATATTTGTAAAATCCTTGCCCCGACTCGATGCCCATGTGTTTGGCACGAACCAGCCTGCGGAGGTAAGGATTTGGCTTGTACCTGATGTCGCCAAACTCATTGTAAATATTGTCCATCCATCGAAGAATTTTATCAAGTCCCATCTTGTCAGCTAATTCGAATGGGCCAAGACGCATCCCAAATCCAATTTTCATGGTCTGATCAATATCCTCGATATTTGAAATTCCCTCCATCAATATTTCGCACGCTTCATTCAGGAGTACAACATAAATGCGGACACTTACCAAACCTGCCGATTCCTGCACAGGTACAATTTTTCGATTGATCAGCGTAACAAACTTGCAAACTTTCTGGTATGATTCATCCGTAGTATATAAACCTCTGACCACTTCGACTATGCGGGCTTCCTGTGAATTGATAAAAAAATGTAAACTGACACAACGGTCACGATACTGCAAATCTGAAGAAAGTTCAGTGATAACAATGGTGGTTGAGTGAGTCGCTATGATACATTCAGGTTCAACGACTGCCTCAATTCTGTGCAAAATTTCTTTTCTTTCCCTGATTTTTCCACCACGGTCAACAGCGCGTATGGCTTCAATAACGAAATCACACCCTACAAGATCCTGATAATCAAGAGAGCCCTTTATCCGGGATAAAATAGCACGTTTTTCACCCTGAGTAATACCCCAATGTTCAATTCGTTCATCCAATACTTTTTCGATGTTTTTATAGGCTTCCAAAATTTTCTCTTCAGAAACTTCAATAAAAACAACTTCTATTCCGTAAAAACTGGCAACACGGGCAATATTCTGGCCGACCAGGCCACAACCAATTACTCCAATTTTGGAAAACAGTGTTCGGCTAACATTCTTTTTACTTAACCCAAACTCTTCAATTGGTTCGTAAATCACTTCATCAGGCATATCTATTTTATTGAATTTGATTAATCGAAAAGTGCGGCTGCCTGATTGGCTGTAATGGCAACCATATTGACGATATCGCTCACCGAACAGCCCCTCGAAAGGTCGTTAATCGGAGCAGCCATGCCCTGAAGAACCGGACCAACTGCTTCCGCTTTTGCCAGTCGTTGTACAAGTTTGTAGCCAATATTGGCAGATTCAAGTCCCGGAAAAACGAGGATATTTGCACGACCGGCTACTTCGCTATTTGGCGCTTTCAATCGTCCAACTTCAGGAATTAAAGCCGCATCGAGTTGTAATTCACCGTCAATTTTTAATTCCGGATCCATTTCCCGGGCAATACGCGTGGCGTTCACCACTTTATCAACCAAAGGATGCTGAGCGCTGCCCATGGTCGAGAAACTCAACATCGCAACACGCGGATCCATGCCAACAATGGCTTTGGCAGTTTTTGCCGTAGTGACAGCGATTTCGGCCAACTGGCGCTCATCCGGATCGGGCATAACTGCACAATCGGCAAAAACCAGAATCCCATCGTGGCCAAAATGCGGATCGTTTACAAACATCAGAAACGCTCCTGAAACGACACTCACACCAGGTAAAGTTTTGATATATTGGAAGGCAGGCCTAAGAACATCACCGGTGGCATTTATGGCTCCGGCAAGCTCGCCGTCGGCATCTCCGTTTTTAATCATCAAAGGAGCAAAATAGAGTGGATCGTTCAACAATTCGAGCGCTGCCTCATGGGTCAGGCCTTTTTCTTTACGGATTTCAACCATTAATCCGGCATACCTATCACGTCTCGGATCGGTTTTAGGGTCAACAATGGTCACTCCTTCAATAGTTACTCCAAGTTCTTCAGCAGCCTGATTTATTTCATCCGGTTGTCCGAGAAGTATGATCTGAGCCAGCTTTTGATTCAATATTATTTCTGTTGCCCGCAGGGTTCTGGGTTCTGTTCCCTCAGGTAAGACAATCCTTTTTTGGTATTTTTGGGCATTCTGATAGACGCGTTTTAAGATTTCCATCGTTGATTAAAGGTTTAAACTATCAGGTAAAATATTCGATACAAAACTACTTAAAATATGAGGAGCTTGTCTCAATCCTGAGAAAAATATACTGAAAACTGACAAAATTCATGAACAAAATGAGATTTTCGGACCTCTTAAAAATTACGAAATAATCGATTGTTCAATTATATGTCCAAACACTGCATAGTGAGAAATATTTTTATTTTTTGATGGGGAAAAATTTCACATAGGGAAAATCGGTCGGTAAAAAGATGAACCCCAAAGATCGTTTTGTCCCTACAAAAGACAGGTAATCTGGTATTCATTCTACCGACCTTCAGTTCCTACGGAACCATTGAAGAAATTTTGAGGTTCCATAATTCCGGACTTCATGCCTGACTTTGTCTTTAAAACCCTATTTTTGAAATCGTTTTAAAAGTTATTCATGAAACCTTCCGATCCCTTTTTTCCGCTCAAACAATCGCTCGATGGTGATGTGTTTACCGATCAGGTACAGCGGGTGATTTATGCCACCGATGCTTCGTCGTACCGCGAAATTCCTATGGCTGTAACCCGGCCGAAGAACAAGGAAGACATTCGAAAAATCATCGGCTTTGCACGTCAGATAGGCACTTCAGTGATTCCCCGTGCCGGTGGAACTTCATTGGCAGGACAGGTAGTTGGTTCGGGAATCGTGGTTGACATTTCGAAATACCTGAATAAAATTGGCGAATTAAATATTGAAAATAATTGGATTGAAGTAGAACCTGGCGTTGTGCTTGCCGAACTCAACTTGTTCCTTTCAACGAATGGGTTACAGTTTGCCCCTGAAACTTCGACTGCCAACCGCTGCTGCATTGGCGGAATGCTCGGGAACAATTCGTGTGGCCTGCATTCGCTGATTTATGGCAGCGTACGCGAACATATCCTGGAAGTGGAAGGTATTCTTTCTGACGGATCGGACGTGACTTTTGGAGCGCTTACAATGGAAGAATTTCAGGCCAAATGTTCGGATAATCCTGAACTTCTGGAAACCAAAGTCTATCGGAATATTCAGGAAACACTGGCCAATGAATTTAATCAGCAGGAAATCCGAAATGAGTTTCCCGATCCGAAAGTGACCCGTCGGAACAATGGATATGCACTGGATATGCTGCTCGAAACCGATCCGTTTACAGGCAATGGCGAATCGTTTAATTTCTGCAAACTACTGGCCGGATCGGAAGGAACATTGCTGTTTGTCACTAAAATCAGGTTGAACCTGATTCCTCTTCCACCCCAGTTTCAGGGATTGGTTTGTGCGCACTTTAATTCGCTGGAAGATGCTTTCTATGGAAATATTGTTGTGTTGAAGCATAAGCCGGATGCGATTGAATTAACCGATGATATGATCCTGAACTGCACACTCGGGAATATTGAACAGCGCAAAAACCGCTTTTTCATTGAAGGAAATCCTAAAGCAATTCTGACCATTGAGTTCTCGGCAGATTCGGAAAAGGAAATTCAGGAGAAAGCCGGTGAGTTAAAAGAAAGCTTAAGAAAAGAAGGCTACGGTTACCATTTTCCGCTATTCACTGATAAGGAAAGCATCCGCAAAATTTGGGAACTTCGGAAGGCCGGACTGGGCTTGCTATCGAATATTCCGGGCGACAAACGCAATGTGACCGTGATTGAGGATACAGCCGTTGCACCCGATTATTTGCCTGAATATATCCGTGAATTCGACCGGATCATTGCTCATTACGGCCTGACCTGCGTTTACTACGGTCACATTGCCACCGGCGAGTTACACCTTCGTCCGCTCCTGAATTTGAAAGATCCGGAAGATGTAAAAATCTATCATTCTCTGGCGCGTGAAGTGGCTGAACTGGTTAAAAAATACCGAGGTTCGCTAAGCGGCGAGCATGGCGACGGTCGTTTGCGCGGTGAATTTATCCCATTGATGCTCGGCCAACATAATTACGAACTGATCCGCAAACTGAAATACACCTGGGACCCTCAAAACATCCTGAACCCGGGAAAAATTGTGGATACGCCTCCGATTACCAAAGATTTGCGCTTAATGATGGGGCAACCATCATTCAAAGCCAATACCCTGTTTGATTATGCGCCTCACGGCGATATCCTGCGCTCTGTCGAAATGTGTAATGGGTCGGGCGACTGCCGCAAAAGCAACCTGATTGGAGGTACAATGTGTCCAAGCTACATGGCTACCCGCGACGAAGATAAAACGACCCGCGCCCGTGCCAATGTGTTGCGCGAATACCTGACCCGGCCACAAAAAGCCAATGTTTTCGATTCAGATGAAGTTCTTCAGGTGCTCGATCTTTGTCTTTCATGTAAAGCCTGCAAATCGGAGTGTCCGTCGAACATTGATATGGCCAAGTTTAAAGCTGAATTTCTTCAGCAATATTACGATCAGCATGGTTTCCCGATTCGATCGCTGCTGATTGCATATTTGCCACGGATCAACCGTTTGGGCATGATATTCCTGCCAGTCACCAACTGGATTACCAATACCGGCGCTTTTAAAAAAATCATCGGTTTTGCCCCCGAACGGAAAATTCCCGAACTGTCGAAACTAAGTCTTCGGAAATGGTATCGAAAACCGATTTCGTTGAGCAAGAATAAAATTGGGAAAGTGTATTTATTTGCCGACGAATTCACCAATTTCAACGAAAGTCACATCGGAATTAAAGCCATTTTACTCCTGAATAAGTTAGGCTACGAAGTGGAAATCCCGAAACATCAGGAAAGTGGCCGCACCTTTCTTTCGAAAGGATTGCTGCGCAAAGCCAAACAAATTGCTAATTTCAATGTCAGCCAGCTTTCAGAAATTATTTCGGAAGAAACTCCACTGATAGGAATTGAACCTTCAGCAATTCTCACTTTCAGGGATGAATATCCTGAACTGGTTGAAAAACCGCTTCTGGGAAAAGCTAAAACACTGGCAAAAAACGCGCTGATGTTGGATGAATTTATAGTTCGTGAAATGGAAAAAGGAAATATCCGGAGTGAGCAATTTACGGACGAGCCAAAAACCATAAAACTTCATGGACATTGCCAGCAAAAGGCCATCGCATCTACCTTGCCCACCTGTAAAATGCTTAAACTGCCTGTCAATTACACCGTTCAGGAAATAAAAAGCGGATGCTGCGGAATGGCAGGCTCGTTCGGGTACGAAAAAGAGCACTACGAACTGAGCATGCAGATCGGTGAGCTGGATTTGTTTCCGGCAGTCAGAAAATCCACTTCCGAAGAAATTATAGCAGCTCCCGGAACCTCGTGCCGCCACCACATCGAAGATGGAACCGGGAGGAAAGTTCTGCATCCGGTGGAGGTGCTGTGGGATGCAGTGTTGAAATGACCAAATTCCTTGCTTACAGAACAATTTGCAATGGCCATTTTATTCCTGAAATGAACCCACTTACATTATTCAAATGAGCTTTATATCTTGTATATTTACCAATTATATACGAGTTTGATTTCTAACCTTTAAAATTTATATGATATGCTTATCATCTTTTTTGGAATTGCTGTAATCATAATCGGTTTTGTGATCGCAAATAACGATTCGCCTGCCAGGCCATATAGCTCCATGATCAAAATTATCGGATTTCTGATTGTGCTGGTAGGTGCAGGTTTATCCTCTGTTAAACAAATTGAACCTGGCGATGTCGGTGTTCAGAAACTCTTCGGAAAAGTAAACAAAAATGTTCTTGAAAGCGGATTGAATATTATTAACCCCCTGGTTGAAGTAGTAACTTTCGATGTACGCACACAGAATTACACCATGTCGGGAGTACAAGACGAAGGACAACAAGCTGGGGACGATGCCATTCGGGTATTGTCAGCCGACGGACTCGAAGTAATCATCGACCTTACTGTTCTCTATAAGGTTATCCCTAACGAAGCCCCGCGCATATTAAGCGAAATCGGGACAGATTACCGGAATGTCATTGTTCGTCCGATCTGCCGGACAAAAATTCGGGATAATGCTGTCTATTATGATGCAATCGCGTTGTATTCGACCAAGCGTGATGAATTTCAGGCCCGCATTTTTAAAACGATCGAAAGTGATTTTACCAGCAGGGGATTAATACTTGAACAACTTCTGGTTCGTAATATAACACTTCCGGAATCAGTAAAAGCGACTATCGAATCAAAAATCAACGCGGAACAGGAAGCTCAGAAAATGACTTTTGTACTCCAGAAAGAAACACAGGAGGCCGAACGTAAAAGGGTGGAAGCTCAGGGTATTGCCGATTACCAGAAAATTTTAAGTACCGGACTTAGCGATAAGTTGCTGCAATACGAAATGATTAAAGCAATTGCCACTTCACCCAACGCCAAACTTATAATCATGGACAGCAAAAAAGGCAGCCCGATTATTGTGGATGGAAAATAAAATTACTGTCTGATATCGTAAACCATCACCGCGTCATTGTGCCTGAGGTACAATTTTCCATCAACAATTACCGGATGTGCCCAGTGCTGGGCTGTTCCGAGCGGAACCTTGAATTTGCTGATGATTCGGAACTGTTCTGGAGTTCCTTCGGCCAAAGCCATTTCGCCATCCTTTTCGGCATAACAGTAGAAAAGTCCGTCGGCAAAAATCACCGCGCCTCCACCAAGCTCTTTAGCGATGTATTTGGTTAGCCCGGTTTTGGCATCAATACAAAACCACTTGGGTTGCAGGTAAGCTCCTCCATAGATACAGCCGTCTTTCAAAATAAAGCCGCCCGACAGGTTGATGAATTCCTTATTGCGCCAGGCAATTTCAGCCTTTTTCCCATCCTGCGAAAGTTTGATTGAAACCAATCCCGAGCTGTCTTTCCGCGAGGCGCTTGAAACAAACAGGTTTCCATCAGAATAAACCGGTGTATTTGCGTGAATTTTATTATCCTGAAACTGGTGAATCCGCCAGTACATTTCACCGGTAATGGCATCCAATCCAACGATGGAAGAGGCGGTGAGACTGGCTATCAGCTTGTGCCCGTTGTGGTTGAACACGATCGGCGAGCAATAGGTAGCTTGTTCCTGATAGCCCGTACTTGCCCATATTTTTTGCCCTGTGAACCGGTTCAGGGCCATCAGGTTATTTTCTTTTCCTCCGGGGGTAAAATAGATTTTATCTCCATCTATAAGAATAGATTCGGAAAAACCAAACTGAACCGAGTCGGCCTTCAGGTCTTTAAAGAAATCTACACTCCAAACGGTTTCACCAGTTTCGGCTTTCAGGCAATATACTGCCCCATTTCCACTTTCCACATAAACCAAATCACCGACAAGGATTGGTGTTGAGCGTGCGCCAGGAAAAATACCCGTCCAGTCTTTGCCGTAGTTCTTTTTCCAGAGCAGTTTTCCCTGAGCATTGAAGGCAAAAAGATAACCATCGGAAGTTAGCGTATCCGGAATCCCGGTAACAAATACTTTTTCGTTGGCCACCGCCACACTTCCCTGGCCTGTTCCCAGTCCTTCGAACGACCAAAGCATTTTGGGGCCTTCGGCTGGCCACTGTTTCAATAAATTGGTTTCAGGATAAATTCCATCCCGGTTTGGGCCACGCCACTGCGACTGAGCAGTTACATTTGTCAATCCTGAAATTAGTGCCAGCAAAACAACAAAACCAATTAAATTCTTCACATTCATTTTCTTCGGATTAAAAGATTTTTATGGATGAGTACCAACTACAGGCTTATCATTACCAGCGATCTTTTCTGAAAAGCATAATCCACCCAGTTTTAAACCAAATTAATTCAGATGTAAATCAACAAGCAAAAAGGTCAGACAAAACTTAATCATCCGCAGTATCCGTCATTGAACCTGAATAGTTTTTTTTTAACACATAGATTTCTATGTGCTTATTCTATTCTTCGAAGCGGAGTAAGCGTAACCGGTCCTATTAATCCTGATTCCTGTGGTTTCCAGCCTGAGGTGGTGAACAGGCCATCAGCTCCTCTGTTGACCGCTTTGTATGCCGGAAAATTGACATTATAGAAAATCTTATACGGTTGTCCTTTCCGTTCCATATCGGCCATGCGGTTGCCCATCAGGTTGGTCACCGAAATTTCCAGAATATTTTCCCATTTCAGTTCGGCTGCCGGAATTACAACCGAAAATGGTGTGCTGATCAAAGTATTCAGCTCTTTGCCATTAAGTTTGATTCGTGCGCTATGCGCTACTTTGCCCAAATCGAGCCGGTAATATTTAGCTGCTCCGGCAGGTAATGTAAAAGTGGTTTTGTAAACAGCAGTTCCGGAAAAAGCTTTATAACTGTCGCCATCCAATTCAGTCCACGAACCTAATTGGGTAAGTTTTATCGACTGCGGAAGTTCGGGTCCACCGCTCACGAAAGTTAGTGTCCATTCGTTGATTAGCGCTCTTTTTTCGGCTGAAGCTTTGAGTAATGGATATTCAGTAGCGACTACTTTTCCGGGAAAAACCTGGACCAGGCAACTTTCACCGGGTTTCAGTTGAAGATAAACTTTGCTGATTTCGCCGGAGGTTGTGTTCATAGTCGTGCCAAAGTCACCATTCATAGGGTTGTACAAAACGGCTGACCCGATTTTGGTATGTAATGGAACCATGCCGTCAATAGTTTCAGTTCCTCGGTTGGCAATAAAATAGGCAGTAGTGCTGCCATCGGTTCGCCGGATACACTGCAATCCCTGATCGAACATAGCTTCGCGGCGAATTCTGACATTCGCAAGTAGATCAGATAAATTGCCAACAAGAATCTGACCCTTGCCAACTTTGGCTTTCCTGACTGTTCCTGAAACCTGTTCCATTTTTAAAGTCTTTTTCAAATTCTGGAATTTAGTCGAACGCTTATCCAATTTTCCTAATCCGGGCACATCAACAGGCAATTGTTCCATTAACACCGTTGCGCCCATTTTGGCCAGATCAATCATTTTTTCGAAAGTTTCGAGCGGTATCAGTTTGACTGTTGGCAGCAAAATAGTCTGGTAGCTGGTACCTCCTGTGAGGATTTGGCCTGAACTATTGGTCAGTCCAGGAATCTGCCGATCAGAAATATAATCGAAAGCATATCCTTTCCGGAATAAGTATTCGGCAGTAAGGCGAACCGAAGAACCTTTGGACGCACCATCAAAATGCAGCAAAAGCGAGCGGCCCCGAACAGCATATTCGTCTGAAATAGGGTAATACAAAAGAATATCATTGTCGGATTTTCCGGCCTGTAAAAACGACTGAGACCGGGCAATGTAGGTATTTAAGGTTGCGAAATCGTTCCAGAATGTATTGGTTGGACCAAAATGTACCGCAGCATAAAACATCCAGCCAGGCCAGGGAGCATTTTGAGGCGAGAAAGTTGTTCCATGGTAAAAAACATGGTTAATACCGGCCAGGAAGAATAAGTCAACAGCATGTTTCACGTCTCCAAGCGAAGCTTCGAAATGGTCTTTCAGCCAGGTTGCCGATTCGGACGAAGCCAGTTTTTTGCCTGTGACATGGGCCACAGATGAAGCCGTTTTAACTTTTACGATATCCTCGCCTTCGGTTTCAGGAATGTCGGCAGAAGCGTATAAATCCAGAATATTGGCCGGTGCTCCGTGTGCCTGATTACGGATAATCTTTCCGCCTTTCACTGCCCAATCGTGCCAGCGTTTGGTGTAATTTTCAAGGATCAGGTCAGAAATGGTTTCGCGGTAGTCGCATAAAACACGCTGATTGTATTCTTCAACGTCCTGACCCAACAAAGCCGGGAGGTATTCACGAAGGTCGTAGCCACGTCGTTTCTGAAATTCGCTGAATAAAAGCGGCGTAAAATTCGCTTCGCCACGCGCATCGTCAACTTCGTAGGAGTCGTTAAAGTAGGCGCGCAAACCGCTCAGATCGTGACCTTTAAATGAATTCGTAAAATGGCCGAGATAATTATCAATCGCATTGGCCGAAAAGTGATCAATCACATCGCCTTCTCCGCCCGGTCCGGCACGTTCGACCATTTTGCCATGCCAGCCTTCGAAAACAGCAAATAATTTCCAGTTTCCGGCAGGGGCTGTCCAGTTGAGCTTTCCTTCAGAACCGACGCTGGTTGTCAGGTTCAATATGGCCCCTTTATCTGAATAAGCCATTAAGGTCTGTAAAGACATTGCAATCGGATACCGGACCTGATCGATTGCCCATCTCTGAAGGCTGTCGGCATTGGCGCTGACCGGATATTTAAGTTGGGAAATATTCAGGTTTTTTCGGCTGATTGAGCGCAACATCGGCTCCTGAACCATGGTAACTTTTTCCTGAAGCTGACCACCTTCATTCAGTGCATACGATTGCACACTCATATACTTGCAGGCATCTTCGGGTGTAACCCATAAACCTCCGAAAGGCCATCCTGAAGCCATTGCCAGATCAATTCCCAAATCAAGTCGTTTGCCTTCCTGAAGGGTGTATTTTAAATTTTCAAGCCATTCAGGTGAAAGAAACCGGATAAATTTATCTTCGTAACCGTGGACACCATAAATCGGGGTGATTTCCAAACCGCCCAATCCGGCTTTCGAATAGGCTTCCATGACGGCATTCAGATCGGTAGGATTCACGCTGTTGCCCATCCACCACCAGCGGCTCCAGGGCTTTGCTTCTTTGGTGATTTGCGGCCAGCCTGGCAGCGGATCTGAATTTTGTGCTGAGGTATTGCTAAACGATACCACTAACACAACCAGCGAAGCAGTCAGATTTTGCAGTATAAATTTGCTAAAAAAATATTTCTTCATTGTTCAAAACGGATTTTTAATACCATTAAATGTTGGTTTATTTTGTCGTTCCATACGTTGGTATCCTTAAACAAGTATAACAATTTATATCTTTCACTTTCGGGGTAAAACGAAAATTCATCAAAATAAAACGCAAAAGATTTTTATATTCGTATCTTGTTAAACTTATAAGCCACACTACTTATTCGGGTAGTTTCAGATGATTTATTTCTTAATTACAATTTAAAGTATGAATGCTGAAATCAGAAAAGAAATGAATATCAGTTTAAATTTGAAATGTCCAACGTATATTGATATTTTCAGGCAATCTCCAATCTCAATCGAATTGTATGATGCAAACGGCACATTGCAGGAAGTTAATCAGGCCTGTCTTGATTTGTTTGGAATCAATAATATGGAAGAAGTTGTTGGATTTAACTTATTTGCTGATCCAAACTTACCTCAATATGCGATTGACCATCTCAAATCAGGAGAAACAGCCCATTATGAATTCAAGTTTGATTTTGATTTGGTCAGAAGCCGGCAATTATATCAAACCTCCAGAGAAGGTATCTGTTATCTTGAATGCTTCATCCTTCCAACAATAAATGAGAGCAAGGAAATTATTGGCTACATAGCGTATATTACCGAAATAACCAGGCGCAAAGAAGCTGAATTACTTCAGGAAGAGCAGTCAAAAGAATTGCAGAAACTGAACATCACCAAAGACAAGTTTTTTTCGATTATTGCGCACGACCTGAAAAGTCCGTTTAACGCCATCATGGGATTCTCGGAATTAATGCTGAAAAACTATAACGACCTCGATGACGCAACTTTTATCAAAGGATTAAAAACCATTGAAAGCGCTGGAACCCATGCATTCAAATTAGTCGAAAACTTACTCCTTTGGTCAAAAAACCAAACTAAAGGCAAAAACTTTAATCCGGAATGGCTCAATCTGAACAAACAAGTTTCAGAATCGTTAATACTGGCTGAAAGCGCCATACAGAATAAAGAATTACATGTTAGCTTTAATAAGCAAAAGACCTTTTACATTTTTGCTGACCGGAATATGATTGATCTCGTGCTTAGGAACCTGATTTCGAATGCGATTAAATTTACCAATAAAAAAGGAAAAATTAGTATTACCATCGTTGAACAAGATCAGGAAATACTTACATGCATTACTGACAATGGTATAGGGATTTCAGAAAATAAATTGGCGACTATTTTTGATATTGACAAACCAAAAAATACACTTGGAACCGAAAATGAACAGGGAACAGGCTTAGGGCTGATTTTGTGCAAAGATTTTATTGAAAATCATGGAGGAAAAATTTGGGTCGAAAGCGCTCCCGGAAACGGCAGTACATTTACCTTTAGTTTGCCACAAAGTAAAACTGGGTTATTAGAATAAAAAAGTATGAGAAAGTACCTGATTGCTGATTCAAGTCATGCCAATATAGCTGTTTTGAAGAATTTTCTGCTTAAGTTCGATCAGCATGCAAAAATTTTGCAAACTGATTCCGGATTGGGCATTTTACCATTGGCTGCCAGAGAAAAAGTTGATATCATTTTTATTCATCTGGAGCTGTCAGATACAAAAGGCGCTGAAATCTCACAAGAACTGAAGTTAAATCATCTGACGAAGCACATTCCGGTGATACTAACCGGAACAGAACAGGATATTCAAAATATCGCCCATGATATTGAAGAATCGCATGCCGATGTAATCCTGAAATTTCCGGTTGATGAAATCATGCTTAAACTTCAATTGCAAACTTTATTAAAATTAAGCCAACTTAACAGGAAAGAAAGAGGTATCGATAACGGCATAACAGATAGAAAGCCGACAGAAAAAGCTTTAGCTGAAAGTGAAGAAAAATTTCGTGCTGTGATCGAAAAGTCTGCTGATGGCATTTTAATCACCAATGATCAGGGTTTAATTGTTGAGATGAACCATAGCCTTGAGAATATAACAGGTTTCAGCAAAAAAGACTGTATCGGAATTCCCATCTGGGATTTTCATTTTGAATTAGCATTACTGAACGAGAAAAATCAGGAATCATTTGAATTTTTAAAGGGAAACATGGAGCAAATGCTCAACTCACGTTTGTCAGAATCATTTGAGGAACCAACCGAACGAAAAATCAGGAATAAAAAAGGCCAGTTACGATTCATTGAGACCACTTTTTATCCGGTTGAAACTCATGAAAAATACTTTCTTGTAAGTGTTATCCGCGACATCACCGAACGGAAACTTTTCGACGAAGCGCTTAAAAACAGTGAATCGAAATATTATGGCATTTTTGATGCCAACAAGGATGGGATATCAATCTTTGTGATAAATCCAGATCAGACTTTGAGTAATTTTGTTGAAGCCAACAAAGCCGCATCCGAAATGTTGGGTTATACAAAAGAAGAGTTTTTACAATTGAATGTATTCGATCTCGAAATGGACTCAGAGAATCGTTCAATTTCCAAAAGAATTGATGAGCTGAAAAAGAATAAACACGTCAATATTGAAACAGAAGTCAGGCATAAAGACGGACATGTTATAAATGTTGATGTCAATATTATTCCCATACACTACAACAACCAGCTTGCAGTCATGAACATAGTCCGTGATATCAGCGAACGCATAAAAGCCGGGAAAGCAATAGCCGATGAGCGAATTCTTTTAAGAACCTTAATCAACAACATTCCTGATTTAATTTATGTGAAAGATACATCAGGAAGGAAAATCATTTCGAACAAAGCAGATCTGGAACTAATGGGCTTTAACGATGAAAAAGAGGTTATCGGTAAAACTGATTTCGAATTATTCGATTTAAGTATAGGTAATTTAACCTATCCAGATGATTTGTCGGTGGTACAATCGGCAAAACCTATCATCAATAAAATCGAAATGTATAAGAATCCAAACGGAGAAGAAAAATATTTTTCCACATCAAAGGTTCCATTATCGAACGATTCCGGCGAAATCATTGGTTTAGTTGGAGTTGGCCACGACATTACCAGGGAGCGGCGAACTGAACAAAAACTGATTCAACTTTCAAAAGGCATCGAGCAAAGTCCGGCAAGTATCATTATTACTGACACCAATGGGACTATTGAATATATCAATCAGAAATTGACCGAAATAACCGGATATACCACTGAAGAAATTATAGGTAAAAATCCCAGTATCTTTCAATCGGGATATACCACAGCCGACGAATATGAACTGCTTTGGAAAACCATTTCTGAAGGAAACGAATACCGGAACGAAATTCAAAACCGGAAACGCAATGGTGAACTGTTCTGGGAGTCGGTACTGATTTCGCCTATCCGCGACGAATCCGGGAAAATTGTAAACTACATGGCCATCAAAGAAGATATTACAGACCGGAAAAAAGCCGATCTCGAAATCCAGAAACTTTCGGTAGCCCTTGAGCAAAACCCAGCTTCCGTAATCATAACCAACACCCAGGGGGTCATTGAATATGTAAATAAAAAGTTTATTTCTGTATCGGGTTATACCCGGAAGGAATTAATTGGGAAAGTGGTCAGGATTTTAAAAGCCGGCCATACCCCTGATGAAATTTATATCGAAATCTGGAATAAACTATTTGCAGGCCAGGAATGGAGGGGAGAACACCAGAACCGTACTAAAAAAAGGGAAAAATACTGGGAATCAGTACTTATCTCTCCCATCAGAAACCAGGAAGGTAAAATTACCAATTTCATTATCCTGAGCGAAGACATCAGCGACAGGAAGAAAATGGAAAAAGAACTGATTGCGGCCAAAGAAAAAGCAGAAGAAAGTGACCGGTTAAAATCAGCTTTTCTGGCTAATATGTCGCACGAAATCCGAACACCGCTGAATAGCATTCTTGGTTTTTCCGATTTGCTGACCGAATCCGGTCTTGATCCTGCATCGAGAAGTGAATTTGCCGACCTGATCAATACCAGTGGAAATAATTTGCTTGCAATTATTAATGATGTGCTCGACATATCAAAAATTGAGGCTGGTCAGGTTGTACTGGTAGAGCAGGAACTATCGGCTCAAAAACTGATCGTTGAAATTCAGAAAGAATACTCATTTAAAGCCAGCGCCAAGCAAATTGAATTAAGATTAGCTCCTGACATTCATAAAAGTGATATTATTTTGACCAGCGATGAAATGCGGATCAAACAAGTACTCATCAATTTTGTTGGCAATGCCATCAAATTTACCGAAAAAGGGTATATCGAAATTGGCGTAAAATTAGTGAATCAAACCATTAGGTTTCATGTAAAAGATACTGGCATAGGCATTCCGAAAGAGTTTCACGACAAGGTTTTTGAACGGTTCAGACAAGTTGAAGCATCACCATCGCGAAAATACGGAGGCAACGGACTAGGTTTGGCCATTACCAAAAACCTTGCAGAATTGCTTGGAGGAAAAATCTGGCTTGAATCTGAACCTAATAAAGGTTCGACATTTTATTTTGCCTTACCACAAACNNCCTACGGCTTAGAAGGCCGTTGCTCTATCCAGCTGAGCTACCGAGACATCCTTTTTAGCGGCTGCAAATATAGGAAATTATATCAACTCAATCCTATTTTCTTTGCAAATGGCTTTCATTTCTTCAGGCCAGATGCTCGATTGAATTTCACCAATATGAGCTTTTCTTAAGAAATACATACATAAACGCGATTGACCGATACCACCGCCAACCGACAAAGGCATTTCGTCGTTTAGCAGCCTTTTGTGCCAATACAGATTTTTTCGTTCTTCATTGCCAGTAATTGCCAGTTGTTTTAAAAGAGCATCCTTATCTACACGGATTCCCATTGACGACAATTCGAGCGAAGTTTCCATTACTGGGTTCCAGACCAAAATATCGCCATTCAATCCTTTGCGGTTCCCTAAAGTCGGGGTTGTCCAGTCGTCGTAATCGGGAGCGCGGCCGTCGTGTTTTTCGCCTCCCGGAAGTACGCCGCCAATACCAATAATAAATACGGCTCCATACATTTTGGCGGCTTCGTGTTCGCGTTCTTTAACTGATAATGAGGGATAAAGTTCTTCCAGTTCTTCTGCATGAATGAAAGTAATGTCTTCAGGAAGAAGAGGCATAATCTGCGGATAGTTTTCAGTAACAATAAACTCAGTCCGCAACAGGGCCGAATATATTTTCCGGACAATTTTCTTTAAAAAATCTAGAGTTCGTTCTTCTTTTGAAATTACTCGTTCCCAATCCCATTGATCGCAGTAAAGCGAATGAATATTGGTAAGCTCTTCGTCAGGACGAATGGCATTCATATCGGTATAAAGCCCGTAGCCCCATTCAATTTTCAGGTCAGCCAGGGTCATTCGTTTCCATTTGGCCAGCGAATGAACCACTTCGGCGATGTTGTCACTTAATTCTTTGACCGGAAAAGACACCGGACGTTCAATGCCATTCAAATCATCGTTAATTCCTGTACCTTTCATCACAAATAAAGGCGCGGTAACACGGCGAAGGCGCAATTCAGATGCAAGGTCTTGCTGAAAACTGTCTTTTATAAGCTTAATCGCTTTTTCAGTCTGATTGACATCTAATAAAGATTGATAATTTTGGGGGATAAATAGTTTCATTGATGCTGTTTTTTTGTTAGAAATTCAATTTTATCAAAATATCCATTTTTTTGCACAAAAGTAGCAACCGAATCATCACAATGAAGTTTTTTTGATCTTTTTTATTCATATTTTATCAATCTAAGCGACTTTTTGTAATGAATTAAAATATCTGTGTTGAGAAACTTTCCAAAGAATACGCTTCAGTTATATTTAATTAAGGTTGCCAAATGGTTTAACCTGGTGATGCCAGTCGTTGTTCTGTTTTACCAGGAGAACGGTTTGAGCATGTCGCAAATTTTTATTTTGAAATCAATCTATTCCATTGCAATGGTAGCTACTGAGCTGCCATCAGGTTATCTGGCCGATGTCTGGGGATGCCGGCGAACGCTCCTTTTTGGGGCAATAATGGGTACGATCGGAATCATGATTTACAGTATTTCGAGTGATTTTACCAGTTTTGTAATTGCCGAAATCATTTTAGGTGTGGGGTTCAGTTTTATTTCAGGCGCTGACTCGGCCATGCTGTACGATTCGCTCAAAGCTGCAAACCGTGAAGATGATTACATCAAACATGAAGGAAGAATTACTTCGGCAGGCAATTTTGCAGAAGCGCTTGCAGGAGTTGCAGGTGGTTTGCTGGCCACCATTAGCTTACGTACACCCTTCTATTTTCAGATTTTTGTGGCTGCCATCGGTATTCCGGCGGCCTATTTTCTGAAGGAGCCCAAACATGCTTTGGAAAGAACGCATCTGAAAATGAAGGAGATTCTGTCCATTGTTAAGCTGACCTATCAGAAACCGGAAATGCGAAGCGCCATCATGATTTCGTCGTTTACCGGAGCGGCCACCTTAACCTACGCATGGTTTGTTCAGCCTTATTTTCAGAAAGCCGGAGTGCCTGTTTCCGTATTTGGAATTCTCTGGACACTGCTCAACCTTTCAGCAGGAGTTTTCTCTATGTATTCGTACCGGATTGAACGATCGCTTGGACGACGTAATACATTGCTTTTTATCGTGATTTTCATTTCACTCGGGTTTATACTTACATCAGTGGAAATAAGCCTCGCCGGTATTGCTATTTTGTTTGGATTCTACATGGTTCGGGGAATTGCAACTCCAGTTCTGAAAGAACAAATCAACCAATATACCGACTCCAAAGTCAGGGCGACTATTTTATCTGTAAGGAACTTTGAAATCCGAATCATTTTCGCTGCCATTGGCCCGGTATTGGGTTATCTAACCGATACCTTCAGCTTACAAACCGCATTGATGGTCACCGGAATTGTCTATTTTATTGCAGCAATGTGGAGTATTTTACCATTGATAGCCTCCCCCAAACCCCCTCCACAAGAGGGGGCTTAAAAACAGGCTTCTATTTAAACAACTTTTTCAGTTCGTCGCCAATCTTTTTAACCGAACCCTTAATTTCTTCAACCGAGGCTTTTTTAACTTCCCGTTCAATTTGGGCGCGGGCTTTGCTTAAATCGAGCGAAACTTCGGGTTTGGTCAACGAACCTTTGAGGACCACAGATGCTTCCACCATTTTGATATTCTGAGAACCGGGCAAAATCCCAAGACCCTTGTTGAGGTCTGCCCCCAAATCCTCCCGATTCAATACAAAATCCATGTTCAGGTTTATCTCGCGTGAAGCGGACAAATTTCCATAAATGGTGGTTTGCTGATCGGCAATGGTGGTTTTGAACGGATTCAGTTTCAACCGGCCATTCTCGAACTGAAATTTGGCAGTAAAATCGTCAATCTTGACATTTTTCAACTTTTCCTTTTTGATGATTCCACGAATCTGATCAAAAACCGGAGAATCAACAATCATCAGGTTTTGAGTATTAAAAACGCCCAATCCGTTTAAACTGGCTGGCACCAAACTCATTTTTTCGTTCATTACTCCTGAAAGGCCAAACTGGATAGAAATTTTTCCCTGACTTCTGGCTGCAATTGGTAAATAATGTCTGAAAGTACTTAGCGATTGATAGGCCGTTGGCAAATCAAAATTCTCCATGTTCAGCTTAAAATCGAAGAGCGGCTTATTTTCCTTAGTACTGGTATATGACCCATTCATCGCCATTTTCCCTTGCAGCAATTCCATCGAAAGGTTTGTCAAATCCAAACGCTGATCTTTTATACTGATCAGTCCATTGATATTGCTGATTGGCATTTTATCGTAAACTGCCCGTTGAATCGAAGATTGGAAACTTAAATCAAGCTTATCAGGAACCTGAAAGGCAACAACCGAATCGGATGGTGCAACCGGTGCGCTTTGGGCAGTAGGTTGTTGTTCAACGGTTTTCTTTGACGGTCTCTGAATATTCGACAACTCCGAGAAATTCATAAAAGCTGATTTCAGGTCGAGACTACCCTTCATAACACCATCTTTGAAAATATACGCCAGGTAATTGCTCACGTCGCCACGAAGCGAAAAATCACTCTGCCCGATTTTCGCATCAAACTTTTCGATTTTTATCTGTTTGGTATTCGCTTTCACCTCTCCCTGGCTGATTTCAATGGGTTTAGTCAGATTCGCGCTTTCGATCCTGAAATTATGAATGGTCGCTTCCCCGCTCGACTGAAACTTTTCATACTCTTGCTTTTCAATTGACGACATTCGTCCGGCTAAATTCATTTTCGCTTTCAGTATTCCTGTAATATCAAGGCTGTCAACCGGAATAGCCTGTTTAAGCGAACCAAAGTCAATGGTGCCGGAAAATGAAGCGTTGATGTTCGGATCGGTCATTAATTCGCTCAACAACAGCCGGGCATCAACCGGATTATTTTTAATCGAAGCGTGAGCCTTTTCGACATTCACTTTCAGCAAATTCAGGTTGCCTTCAGGTTTGGTAATTTGTGCTGAAACCTGTATATCCTGAACACTTTCAGGCAGATCCTGATATTTGAAACTGGCATTCGTTACTGCCAATAGTATGTCAATTGCCGGATAAATTTCGTTGAAATACAATCCTTTTACCGAACCTTTAAATTCGGCAGCCCCACCGATTTTTGCCTTTTCGAGATATTTCTGATAATCGGCAGGTACCAAAGCCAATATCGTGGCAAAATCACTTTTTTCACTCCTGAAAGCCAAATCGAAAAACATGCTGTCGTTCGGCATGGCAAATGAACCATTGATTTCCAAAGGGAGGTTGTTGATCCATAATTTACAGCGATCGAAAGCAAAGTTCATTTTTTCGTAATCCACTTTCAGCAAAGTTTCAGCTTTCAGCCTGGTTTTCGAAATGAACTGAACAGAGTCATATTCAAAAATAAATTCTGCAGCTTCGCCTTTCATGTCAAAAGTGGTGAGCATTCCGGCTACTTCTCCGGTTGAACTCAGGTTCATATTTTTCACCCACACTTTCATGGGCATTTCCTGATCATTGTACAACAGGTTCAGGTTATTTACCTGAATGTCGTTCAGTTTAATCTTAAAGACATCCTCAGTAACGGTTGCTGATTGAGTTGCCGGGGCTGGTTCAGAAGTTTTAACAATATCCCAGTTCGCAACTCCCTTTTTATTGACTATCATCTGAATTTCAGGGTTTTCTACCCTGAGGCTTTTCAGTTCCAGCCCTTTATTTCGGATCAGTTCCATCAACGAAATAGTAGTCGAAATCGAACCTGCCGAGAAAATGGTATCCTGGTCAAACTCATTTACGCCAACTATACTCAGGTTCAATAATTCCATTTCAACTTTTGGAAACTGCGAAAACACCGACAATTTAAAATCCGAAAAATCAATTTTTGCATTGATCTGGCTGTTTAAGGTGGTTTTTACTTTGACAAGCAGTTTGTCTTTGTATAAAAATGGAAGAATGCCCAGAATTCCAACAATCAAGACTACAATTCCGGAGAAGATTACTATTTTTCGTTTCATTGGGTTACAGTATTTTCGGATATAATAATAGTTCGCAGCATATTTAACGCTGTATGCGCGGTACGTATTATATTTCGTTCGCGATTATGCTTGAAAATATACATTTTGCTTTTTACACCTGAAGCTCCGGCAACAGCAATCCAGACCATACCCACCGGTTTCTCCTCTGATCCGCCATCTGGCCCGGCAATTCCGGTGGTAGCCACCGCATAATCAGCATTCAAAACATTTCGGGCGCCCAAAGCCATTGCTTCGGCCACTTGCTGGCTCACGGCGCCGAATGTTTCTAGCAATTCCATTGGAACGCCAAGTAGTTTATTCTTAATTTCATTGGAATAAGCAACCACTCCACCTTTGAAATAGGCCGAACTTCCGGCATTGGAAGTAATAACCTGGGCAATGCTCCCGCCGGTACAACTTTCGGCAACGGCAAGGCTTTTCGAAGATTCAACCAAAAGCCGGCCAATAACCACGCCCAGGTTATCATCATCAAAACCAAACACATTTTCAGGAATAATTTCAAGTAACTTTTTAACCTGACTATCAATTTCAACCTCGAGCGCCGATTGATCCGTTCCATAACCACTCAGTCGGAGGCGCACCATCATTTGGTTTGGCAAATATGCCAGCTTGATAAAACCGGGCAATGCACTCTCCCACTTCTCTATTTTTTCGGCCAGCATTGATTCAGGTAAACCTATGGTTAAAACATTTCTGTGCACAATTGACTTCGTGATACCAAGTTTGGTCAGTCGCGGAAAAACTTCTTCAATCATGATAGCTTCCATTTCAAAAGGCACTCCGGGCATCGAAACAAAAATGGTGTTATTCCGCTCAAACCACATTCCTGAAGCCGTTCCTGCTGAATTATGCAGAATTGTACAAGAGGCCGGCAACAGCGCCTGGTCGCGGTTCAATTCATTAATGGCCACATTTCTGGAAGACAATAACGACTGGACATGCTCCAAAACCCCGGGATGTAAAACCAACTCAGTTTCAAAATATTCACAAAGACATTTTTTTGTAATATCATCCTTTGTTGGCCCCAAACCACCTGTGATCAGTACCATATCTGCATTTTGTTCGGCTTCGGCAAGCGCTTTCAGTATATGGTTATGATTGTCGTGAACTGTTGTTACCTGATATACTTCAATGCCAAGTAAATTAAGCTGTTGACCCATCCATGCCGAATTGGTGTCAACAATTTGTCCGATTAATATTTCGTCGCCTATCGTAATTAGTTCTGCTTTCATATTGATATATTTGGTAGAGACGTAACATGTTACGTCTTTACGTTATTTAATGCCTTTAATCGCTGCAAAAGTGTTGGATGTGAATAATGAAAAAATACATAGGCCGGATGTGGCCGGAGGTTGCTCAGGTTTTTTACCGATAATTTTTTTAGGGCAGAAGCAAGTTCGCCGGCATTGAAATGTCTGGCGGCAAAGGCATCAGCCTGATATTCATTTTTTCTTGAAAAAATATTCATCGCCAAACCTGTTATCATCGCAATGGGTGAATACAAAATTCCAAAAGCGATCAATCCGATATGAAAACTTGGTGTTTCAACTCCTAAAGCAGCCGAAAGTTCGGCGCTACCAACAAAAAGTGAAAAAATAAACAAAACAATGCCGGTTTGCAGAATGCCTAGCAGTAAACTCCAAATAACGTGATGCTTTTTGTAATGCCCGATTTCATGTGCCAATACTGCCACGAGTTCATTGGTGGTCATGTCGTTGATCAGGGTATCGTACAGAACGATTCTCTTTTTAGAGCCAAATCCGGTAAAATAAGCATTTGCTTTGGTCGAGCGTTTCGAACCGTCAATCACGTATATATTATCGAGTTTAAAACCAACTTTAGTTGAAAAATCTTTAATAGCCGATTTCAATTCACCTTCAGGCAACGGAGTTTGTTTGTTAAATAAAGGAACAATCAGATTAGAGTAAAACAATACCATAAATATTGAAAATACACTAACAACCAACCAGGAATAAATCCAGAAACTGGTTGTGGTTAGCTGATAAATATAAATGATCAACGCCAGCATTCCGCCACCGATGATTGCTCCAAGCAAGTATCCCTTTAATTTATCGAGAACGAAAGTCTTGGGAGTGGTTTTGTTAAAGCCAAATTTTTCTTCGATTACGAAAGTATCGTAAATGGAAAATGGCGTATTTATCAGGTCGGAAGCCAGCATTAAAACCCCGAAAAACATCAATGCGATCCAAATCGGATTTGATGAAACCGACATTGCCAATCCATTTACCCAGGCAAATCCGGCAAGGAGAAACATGAACAGGATGATGACAAAGCTGAATGTAGAACTGATCAATGAAAACCTGAAATTTGCCTTTTCGTACGCCTGTTGCTGCCTGTATTTTTCTTCATCGTAGATATCTTTGACCTCCTCCGGCAGTTGATCGCTCCACCGGGTTGAATTCAGGTACTCTAGAATTCGCTCAAAAATAAAATCTGCCACTAAAAGGCCGACGATTACATAAAACAAGAATTGTGACATGGACATAAATTTATTTCAAAGTTAGTAAAAAGCATTTCTCAAGATTTCACCATATCGCAACGATAACTCAAAACCACAAAAAGCATTACATGGCTTCAAAATCCTCTTTGCTATTTAAATTGAGAAACAATTCCGGAAACTTTTCAACCATCAGATTGCAATCAACAAAACGGGTATTTATTTCTGAAAGAAGCCCCCTCAGTTTATAATTTCCTTTGCTGATTTGGGATTCTATTTTGGGTAAAATCTGTCGGTGATACAATCCAACCAATGGTTCAATGCCAGCCTTGTGTTGCGGAATGACACAATCATATTCACCGATATTAAGAATCAAAAACCGGATCAATTCTTCATTCAGAAATGGGACATCAACGCTGACAATCAGGTTCCAGTCGGTGGATGATTGTTTTAAAACCGAATACAATCCTGAAATAGGGCCACAATCCGAAAAAGTGTCGGGAACCATTTCAACCTGAAAAGTTGCATAATCAGGATTTTGTCCGCTAACCGCAACATTTTGACAAAACGGTTCAATCACATCAATCATGATTTGGAGTAAAGGCTTGTTTCTAACTAACAGGAACGCTTTATCATGTCCCATCCGGGTACTTTTACCTCCGGCTAAAATAAAACCTGAAATATCTGATTTTTTATTCATCCCTATTCTTATTGTTCATTCTCTGAGAAGTCCTAAACTATACATTTCCAGGTTAAATTCCGGTTGCTTTCCCAAAAACCAGCCAAATACATGTTGTACAACTTGGGTTACTTTATTTACAAAGTACGTCAAAATAACACGAACACAATTACATATAGTGCATTCAGAAAAAGGCGGATAACCGCTTTAGTTTTTGCTCTTATATTAGTTTTGGGACTCTCTATTATTAGTTAGGTTGGCTGTAGCATCGAAATCGAATATATAATTACAATAAGAAGCTACAGAAAAAAACCGGGAAAATCATTGTTTAATGTTTTTTCCGGTTTCCTTGTTTTAATATGCTATATCCGAATAGTAACCAAGGCGTTCCGTGGCAACGCCCTAAGTATAGCTTTGGCCTCATTTTCAGGAATACTGATCAGTATTTCAGGAGTATATGTTGGCTTTTTAAATTTAAGGATATGTTCAAATGAATTGACAATATTTTTTAAATCTCTTTTAAATTCAAACCCTTTTCCCAATTTGTATTTTGATTGTGATTCAGAAACAGAATCAATGCCCTGAATGTTTAACTCAAAATCGCGATCAAGTTTGACTGTCCAAAAAACATTTTCTTTGATAACCGAATCTTTCTTTGAAACTGCATTCTCTGCCTCTTCGGCCGATTTAGGGGCCTGCACAATTTTAAATGGATTTTTTTCGATGGAAGATTCAAATTTCTGGATTGTTAACGGGCTTCCAAACATGGCAAAATACACATTTCCATCCATTCGCTTAAAAAAACCGGAAGTGGAATAGTCACGAATTCTTGATTTCATAACCACAACGCCTTTCAATTCCATCTGAATGGTGTGTTGACCCAGATCAATAGACAATCCAATTGAATCCCGCGATGCCATTTTTAAACGTGATTCAACCCATGCTTTATCTTTCATTAAATCAATTAATGTAGGATCTACTGATGTGTCACTTGTTGCCTGAGTTTTTGCCAAGTCCATTCGATCGCGTACAGCCTTTATTGACAAATAAGTATAAACAGAGGTAAATGCAAGTAAAATCAAACAAAAAAAGATTACAAATATTTTTAAGCCAGAATACTTTTTTTCAAACAGACTATCAAAGTCTTCACCTGATTTCTTCATTTTAATAAATATAAACTTTTGAACCGATTTGCATTGTTGAGTAAACAACCTCTAAATCTTCATCACCCAAACGGATACAACCGTGGGTTACACTTAAACCCATGAACCGTTTATAGATGGTGCCGTGGATCATATAACCATTGCCTAGTTCAAGTTTGTAGGCGCCAAGAGTACCTGATTCAAAGCGTGATGAATGACCTGGAGGTGGAATTGGAAGCCCTTCTTCGATAAAAGCCCAATCGGGCTTGGCCCAAACAGGATTTGGCTGTTTACGCTGAACTCTTCGCACACCCAACGGAGTATAAAAAGTATTGTCGCCTTTCTCCGAAACCAACTTTTCATTCTTTCCGGTCGAGCACAGTCCCTCGCGAATCAATTGTTTACCTTTGTAGAGGTAAAAATGATTATCAGAGGTATTAATTATTATATAAGCATCTGTTGGAGTTAACTTATCCAATTTGATCTGAAGCTTATTAATATCCTTTTCAAGCGACTCTTTACTCGGTCCAGCCTCGCCAGTTTCATTTTGACTTATAGTAATTTCAGGCAGAACTAAATCAGATTCCTGTATGGCTGGTATTGCAAAAAGCACCATTGATGCAAAAAACAATATCCCTGCAAACAGAATAGCCAGATAA
This sequence comes from Prolixibacteraceae bacterium, assembly GCA_003457135.1. Classification (GTDB taxonomy): domain Bacteria; phylum Bacteroidota; class Bacteroidia; order Bacteroidales; family Prolixibacteraceae; genus Aquipluma. The sequence goes on along the minus strand of DMSQ01000040.1, from coordinate 89,208 downwards.
ATAAAAAAAGTTCGAACCATTGTTTTTATATTTATTACACCTATTAATTTTAGATAGCCATATCTATCATGAAATATACTATTTTGAAAAATCCAAAATAATTAAAAATCCAAACCTTTTGTTACAACAGAAAGAGGTTCAATTGAACCTACAATTGTAACTCGTGTGCCAGAGCTAACCAACCGGTATAAATCATCTATATCACGGTCCCTCAGTCCTACACAGCCACTGGTCCAGTTAAATCCTTTTCCCCCGTTGCCATGAATTTCTATCAGGCTACCAATACCTGCACTGCGAGAGAGAACTCCCTTTTTCTTTTTAATTGCAAATTGACGACGATCCTCTTCGTTAGGATAATCGAGTAATAAAGCTTTGTGGTATATGGTATTTCCTCTTTCCTTCTTTTTTGTTATCCGATAATTTCCTTCAGGAGTTGCCTTGTCTCCATTACGTTCCTTATGGGCCATCCAATTGGGTCCAAACTCTGCTTCAAAACTCCGAATAGCCTTTCCTGCCTGATAAACATACAATTTATGCGCGACTTTATCAACCAAAATAACCTTATTTCCACCACGTGAAGCTGCAATCGCATCGTTAGCCAGATTTTTCCATTTGGAGTAATCGTTAAAATAGTCGCGTAACATTCGACTGGCTGCAGTATTGGCATGGTTGATATAAATATCAGCTTTTTTAAATAAAACCTCAGCTTCTTTAAGTTTACCTGTTTCGTGAGCAATTTTTGATTCGCTTAAAAACATTCTGGATTTATTATGCGCATCAAAAATTGATTTTGACAATGGCAAATCCTTAAAAAGCTTATTATACAATTCTATTTTCTTTGCCAGACTGACAAATGCAGCTTCAACATTTTTACTTAAATTATCAGCTTTTTTTATTGATTCTTCTTTTGAATCGTCAGCTTTTTTCTTTGACTTTTTTGCAAAGTTAATAACTCTGGAATAGTCACGAAATAGAATAAACCGGTTATTTTCACGCGACCAGTTTACCATTGCTGAATCATACATCTGTAATGATTCCTTATAAAGTTTTTCTGCATAAAGATTTGCCTCGGCTTCCTTAGCCAGGGATATAGCTTCGCGGGCAAGCCTTAAATCTTCAGTTGGTAAATCTTTTTGCGAAACGATAACGATGCTGGTAGTTATGGCAATAAATACGACCAACAGTGAAACGATAATAATCCATTTAATTTTCTTCTTCTTTCCAACAACCATTACTTTCGTATTAAAAAAATACCCGGGAGGAAAGCCCCGGGTATTTCAAATTACTAACTCCTGGGAGTTATTATTTTTTTCCACCTTTTTTAGCAATAGCTTCTTCTAATTCAGCTTTGATAGCAGTAGCTTTTTCTTTAGCAGCTTTGATTTTGTCGTTAGAACCAATCAAATCACCATTAGCCAGAAGAGCTTCAACTTCAGTAACAGTTGTTTCAGCAACAGCTACATCACTTTTAATAGCTTCTAAAGCTTCTCTTCCTTCTTTTCCTTTTGGAGCTTTTGCAATTAACGCTTTGTTTTCTTCAATCAAAGCTTTAACTTCAACAATCATAGCTTCAACTTCAGCTTTCAGTTCAACTTTACGCGCTTCTGATTTAGCTTTAGTATCAACAGCATTTTGGCTAACCCATGCTAAAGTTGCTTTAGCTTTTGTGTAATTTGGGAACCATTTTGCTTTAGCTACTTCGATTTTTTCGTTAGCTGCTTTCATTGAATCAACCAATGCATTGTAAGCTTCAGGAACATACAAGTCTGCACCTGCATCTTTAACTTCCTGAATAGCAGCGGTAGCTGCATCAACTTCAGCTTGAGGAACTTTAGCACAAGAGCTAAATAAAACTGCAACACCCATGGCTGCAATAGCAATAATTAATTTACTTTTCATACTCAATTTTTAATTTTGGTTTTCTCTAAAATTATTAACTTATAATATAACTAAAACTTCTATTTTTACTGCAAATTTAAAAAAACTTTCAGTCAAATTTACCATTGTGACGAAGGTTTCACGAGAAGTAACACAACTTTATTTTATTTTTTGATTTTTTTTTTGACATTTTTTATTTTCAATACTTATTAATGGCAATAAAAACTAAATATCAGCACAAATCTGATGAAGAAATAGTCCATTTGCTCATGGATTCGGGCAATCAGGAACTATTTGAAGTGCTGTATGCCCGCTATTTTAAAAAGGTAAAAGACAAATGTTTTAGCTTTTTAAAGGAAAGTAAACTATCTGAAGAATTTGCTAATGATATTCTGACCAAAGCCTACGAAAAAATCCCGGGATTTAAAGGAAATTCTTCATTTTCTTCCTGGCTTTATTCTATTACCTATAACTATTGCATCGATTATTTAAGATTTAAAAAGAAACTTCACTATCCGAATTGGAACAATAACAATGAAATCCCGGAAATTATTGATGAATCAGAAGCTGACTTTGAAGTTGCAAGTTATGAAAACCTGGTTACCATTTTGGAATTAATCCACCCGGAAGAAAAAGTACTTTTATTAATGAAATACCAGGACAACCTTTCGATCAAACACATAGCAAAGACTCTCCGAATTAGCGAAGATGCCGTAAAAATGAGATTAAAAAGAGCTAGAACCCGTGTTATCTACATGTACAAACAAAAATTCAACTCCAGTAATTAATTCCTTCTCATCAGCGTTACTATTTACACAGTTTCCCGTCTATAGTTAAGATGATTGGATTATTCTGACCATTCGAAAAAAAACCAACCGATATTGATATAATTTTGAGAACTCATGAAGAATATTTTCAGCAAAATATTTAAATTCTCCAATGTTTCGTTACCTCCTGAGGTAAAAGACTCTTTTGAAGAAAAATTTGGAGGTTCAATAAACGTTGAGTGGCTTCAAACAGATGATTTTTTCGAAGCTATTTTTTATCATGAAGATATTGAACACATTGCTCATTTTGATTCAAGCGGAAAATTGCATAATCTCAAAAAAAACCTTTCATTAAATGCTACACCGCCACACATCAAAGAAAAAGCCAGTCAACACGGTGAATTGATGAATGCTATTGAAATTAGTGAAGATGAAATTGTTGGATATGAACTAATTATTCGCGACGAAGCTCTTATTCGTTTTTCATTACTGCTCAATGAAAAGGGCGGATTAATTCATAAGAGCAAACTTTAAACCGGTTTTGAGATTTAATATCTTTCCGAAAAATCGCTGAGACTATTGCACAACTAATAATTATAATACTATATTTGCAACCTCAAAATTAAACATGGTGGTTGTAGCTCAGCTGGTTAGAGCACTGGATTGTGGTTCCAGGGGTCGTGGGTTCAAATCCCATCATCCACCCATCTACTAACCCAACTAATTGTCATACATTTAGTTGGGTTTATTGTTTTATACCTTGACACACCTGTTGACACAGTTGTGTTCTGTTCGGTGCCTCTTTTCAGTCAATTAAAACTGATAAAAATGAAGACACAGACAGAAAAATTACCCTACAAAGAAGCATTGTTAAATGACCGACAAGGTAAACTAACCAGCCGGTGGTATATCCAGTTCTGGGTTTGGAGCGATGTCGAGAAAAAGACAATTCGCCGTTGGGACTATGCCATTAATAAAGAGATTGGAAAAGACGAAGCGGACACGATCCGCATCCGCAGGGCTTATGCAAAAGCAAGGATTAAGGCGATCAATCAGTTGCTTGAGGAAGGATATCACATCAGCGATAAAGTTGAAGGAAAATCAATTGATTTGACTCTCCGGAAAGGGATGGAATATGCGCTTAAGATATCTGGGTTAAAGGCTGGCTCTTACAATTCGTATTCATCGTGTATGAATATCTTCCTTGAATGGGCAAAAACAAACGGTCTGGATTCAATTAACCTGGACAAATTTTCCCGTAAAGATGCCTATCAGTATATTGACTGGAGAATAAGCTCCGGGATAAAAGGTAGTACTATTAATAATGATGTAAGTTATATCAAGCGGCTCTGGAGCATTCTTAAAAAGCGGGAGATAATTGTAAAAAATCCATTTTCAGAACTCGAAAAACAAAAGGAAGAGCGAAGCCTTCGAAATCTAGCGTATACTGATTCTGAAATTGAATTATTAAAAAATGAAATATCTGTGTCAGATCCTGAGCTTTGGAGTTTTATTCAGATCATTTATAATTCGTTCATGCGTCCGAATGAAATCAGGCAATTAAAAGTATCTGATATCAGGCTTTCTGATCGAATGATTTATATCGATGCTTCGATATCGAAAAATAATAAAAGCGAATTTGTAACCATCCCAGATTCATTGATCGATTCAATAATTAACCTGGTTCAATTTAAAAATTCAGGTGACTGGCTTTTCCCTGGCAAAAGAACATGCATTTCGAAAAACAGGATGAACGACCGGCACCGGCCATTTTTGCAGAAACACAATTTTTCTGAAGATCACACTTTATATAGTTGGAAGCATACCGGGGTTGTCAGGGCATATAAAGCCGGGGTTGATCTGAAACGGATACAGCTCCAGTGTAGGCATCATTCAATTGCACAAACTGATACTTATCTGAAGAGCATGGGTTTGTACGAAAACTTAGAGATCAAGTTAAAAATGCCTCCGCTTTAAAACAAAAACCCCCGGACAACTCGTGACCGGGGGGAACCAATAAATCTATTAACCTAACTAACCTAAACCGAAGTGTCAGCCCTGATCCTAACCGGGTGTACTGACACAATATTTCGTTGTATGAAGTTCTGACTTTGACGCATCGAGTATCTGCACAATCGTAAGTCAGTTTTACAATACTGGGTAAAATTGAGCTTTGTCACTTTTTGATTAATTAGATTAGTAGGCTGAGCAACAAGATTCAATACCTGTACTTCAACACCACCTCCTTTCCTGCAAACCAGTGGCGATTGAGTATTTACATTGCCGATCTGGCTGAAGATGTAGTTATCCTGAACCATTGCTGAAGCGGGAGCTACAAATTGATGATCGACTACAAAACAAACCTGATCGGAGTTTGCAGCCCGTGCCTGTTCGCCAGGCGGCCACACAACCAACATCCCGATCGCAAAAATGCAAAGTGCAATGAATCGTTTCATGAGATGAAATTTTAATGATTAATAAATTGAAAATCAAATTTTCTAAATATTTTATACAGGAGAAAGGACAGGTTCGACAGGCTCACCTAACGATGCCATCATCCTGCGTCCGCCTCGGGCCAGCACCACCGGCAACCGTTATAACCATTGTTTTTAATCAGTTTCAGCGCCTTTCGTTTGGTGATGTGTTCGCTGGTTTTGCCCGAAATGTGGTTCAGGTGACAGTTGCGGTGCTTTTCGGTAACGCGGTGGATCTCTTTGCTGCGGTGGTTAACCAGGTAACCAAACCCGAAAATGATCAGTAAAAATTCTTTAAGGCTGATTTCTGTTTCCATAATGGTTTATTTTTTTATAAAGTTTATTTGGGTAAAAGTCCCCTCGCCACAATCGTTGAAAAGCCGGTATTTTTCGGGGCGGATGGTCCAGAATAAGAATCTTTTCTTTTTCGTTACCACTAATTGATGTGAATTGGTTGCGGTCTTTTCAGTGATTTCGAGTTTGCTGTTTTGGTCGTTTGACAAAATTTGTCCTTTCATGCCCCAGCAACCGTTGTTTGTTGAAACCGGAATCTTAAAGCTTTTATCTGGCTGCTGAATTGCCGGTAAATAAACTATCTTTTCAATAACCGTATCCTTATAAACCGTATTAATAACGGTTGCACCCCTGACCGTTTTGGGCTTGATTTTGACAGCCGCGAACAAGGAGTCAAGTTTAGCCTTATCCCTGGTCTGCATCTGCTGGTATTCGCCCAGCGTGACGTTTAATACAGCGTTGGTTTGGGTAACCTGCATAAAGTTCTCTTCTATCCGGTTCCGGTCGTGTTTCAGGTAGTCGTTCTGGTTGAAAAGATAAGCTACAATTGCAAATAGTAACACTACTGCAACTGCCAACAACTTGATTAAATTGCCTTTAATCCAAAAGAGGGCAGCTTTTAGGAGTTTCATTCTGTGGTGGTTTTAGTTGATGTGCTTTCTGTTTCTATTGTTGATTTTATTCCGGCTTTTGTTTCGGCAAACTTTTGCAATGCCTTGGGCGCAAATACGGCTAATCCAAAAAATCCGAAAATAGTCCAGTTGATTACCTCCAACTGGTTCAGGAGTGTAATAAATGTTTGTTGCGATATAGCGGGTTCGGGCGTAATGCTTACCATTTTAGAAAGTACGTAAAAATGGTACTCGTAAGAGGCGCAAAAATAAATGGTTGTTAATACCCAAAACGCGAACGCCCACGATCCTGATTTTCGGGTCCAACTGTCGGCAATCATACCGTTTGGTTGTAGTTCCTGATAGGTTCCAATGTCTGACTTTTTCATATTTTTATAATTTAGCTAATGCATGCGAAACGGCCCACCAGATGGCTTCTTCTTTCAGGTAAAATAAATGGACGGCCTTCATCCACCCTTTCTTTTTTTCCCTTTTCTCTTTTCTATTTGTGGTTTTCATGGCCGTACAATTAAAAGTTCGTTTCCGGTACAGAACCTGACATCGCTATGCACCCAGCTTACGCCGTCTTCGATGCAGGTGATACCCAATTCGTGCCAGTGTTCCTGGATATATTTCCGGACTTCTTCGGCTGGCACCGAAAATAGTTTGTCGGAAGCGCGGCCAAACGAATGCTGACTGGTTGGTGAGTAATCGGGGCTTTCTGGTGTGCGCAATCCCGACCAGTTGCGCTGACCACCGTTCCACCAGTTGTTGATCGTAACAGAACCGAACACCTCGCGTAGTTTCTGATCAGCTTCAATTAATCGGTTATCCAACAACCCGATTAAAATGTGCGGTTTATCCTGATATTTCAGGTACAAGTCTTTTGGAATATATTCGTCCAAATACAGCTTAGCAGTAAGGTTGATGCGTTGCATGGTTTTAAAGTTTTATTTACTTCGTTCTTGCTCATTATAATCGGGTAAATTATCCCAATTCCTTAATAAATTTATGTCGTCACAAGGATGCATCCCGTCTTTACTTTTTAGTTTTTTGCCTATCAGTCGCTCTATTGTACCCCTTTTAAGCTTTTTGATTTCCCAATAACACGCTGGCGCATTTTTATAGGTAAATTTTAACGCTAGTTCATCGTGGTGTGTTGCTCCAACAAATAAATCTGCCATTACTCTACCAGTTTAATCCTGTATGTAAGACTGATGGTCTCGTACTTATAGTAATCGAGGTTGCCCAACATCCAATGTTCGTAAAAATCTTTTACCGTTGCGCGGCGCTGGCGTACTAAACAGATTTTCGGACGCAAAAAAAACACGCGGTTAGGAACTGTGATCGTGTAGGGCTGTATCCGGGTGTTCAGCGAGTTTTCCTTGTAATCTTTACACTTACAAAAATACCAGATGGTGTCAATGGGTTCGTTCCAGAAGTAATACCGGTCGCCCGCATGGTAGGTTGTGCCGTTCGTGGTGGTAAAGTCGGTCTTTATCTCGGTTACATGCTCGAAACCGCGGCTTCCGGGCTGCTGAATGGTATCAGGTACCATGGTGCGGCAATAGGCCGAGTATAAGAGCCATTGCGCCTGGTCGGCCTTGCGTACCCGTGTGGGTATTTGAGCGGTAACCGCACTAAAAAACAAAAACGCGATGAGTAATAAGAGTAGGTTTTTCATATCGTTACGATTTTAGGTTATATCAGCGCCGGTTTCTTTCTCAATTTTCTTTTTAAAAATGTTTTCAAGCCCCTGAAACCCTTGCCATTTGGTTATTTTGTATCCATTTTTTCCGATACTGAAAATTAGTACTCCGGCGATGAACCAGCCTATCAGGTTGTAAGTTTGCAGAAATGACTGGTTGAAAACATCGTCCCACATATAGGCCATCATGATTAACAGGATCGATATCAACATCCGCGGCATGGTCGTTCGCCAGACTATGCGGGTACTGAACTTTTCGCCGCGCAATTTGCGGGCCGCCCAATAGCCCATCAATACATCGAGAAAAAAAAGTAGTACTATAAAATTGACCATATCCTTGATTGGCAGAAAATAGCCGATGATTGTTCCCAATATTCCGCAGAGAAGTTCCCAGATGCCTTTTACAAGATTTGGGAAGGTTAAGTATTCGTCCATAGCGTTTTGATTTCAAAGATGGGGCGAAAGCGTATTTAACGAAAGGACAACTTATGAGTTGATAACCGCCCATTTAATCCACACTGTCTCGCTGGCTTCGCCTTCAACTACGCATTTATACATAAACCCTTCGTAATAGCTTTCCTCGCCCAGGATTCCGGCATCTATTCCGGTTATTTTTTCGCCTTCTCCAAACTGTGCCGATTCTCCAGGTTCGCCCTGATCACCAGGATCGCCTTTCAGCTCGTCGCGCTGGTCTTGCGTAAAATCCTGCCACAGGAAGGGGTTTCCCTGTTCGCCCTGATCTCCGGTTGCACCCGGTTCACCCTGGTTGCCCTGTTCTCCCTTATCACCCTTATCGCCTTTCAGCGAAGCGAACCATTCTTCTTTAGTACCTTCAAAACCTCCATTCACCATCGCGTCCATATACGCCGAAAGACCCGCAACCGCCTGATTGACCTCAATAGTTACATTTTCGACCTGCTCATTAACTTCGAGGTTAACTGCAACCGGAAACTCGTTGATAATGATCTGAACTACGTCCATTATATCGAGGTTATTACGGGTTTAATGGTCCATTTTCCGCCGATGTATGTTTTGTTCCGCCCATCAATGAAAATAATTTTCAAGTCCCACTGATACGTTCCAGGTGCAAGTTTCACCAGTTGCTGCGGCACTGTAATGGTCCAGGGTTGGTTGATAACAAGCGTTCCGTCGCTGGTCTTGAATTCTTTCAGTACCGGCGACCCTACCGATGCGCGTACCTGTATTTTTACCGCGGCATAGGCCAGGCTGTACGCATCTTCGTTGGGCAGGATAAACTCAACGCCTTCGAAGGTGTTGTTCGAGTTATGGTCAGCTAAATTGTAGTTTTGCATGTGCGTTGCGTATTTCGGGTTACGGGTTACGGGTTACGGGTTACGGGTTACGGGTTGCCTTCGGAACTGTTTACTGAATCGAAGATAGGGAAGACGGGAAAAGGGAGAAAGGACAGAAAATTTAAGCCCGAAGGGTTGTAATGATTATAGAAAAACGATCGAATAAGCCGGGTTAAACCCCGAAGGGGTGGTATAATCCGGGCATGCCTTCGGCATTATTATCCCGTTCGCTCAGTGCGACAAATTTTCCTCCGTTTGGAGGGGTTAGGGGAGGCTCTAATACAACCACAATTTAGTAAAGAACGCGCTTACGTTCAGGTAGCTCCACAGTGCTTCGGGGATTTGTAGTTCGGCATTGTATTTGGCTATTTTGGTATAGCCCGAACTATCGCGCACGCTGATGTAGGCGTATTTGGTGGCATCGAAACAAGCTCCACCTGCATTTTTGATTCCGGCAGGGGTGATATGGGTACTGGCCGTGTTGACATCTTTAATAAAAATACAGGCATTATCGTCGGCGTTAATAAATAGAATATTGTCGCCCAGCAGGGGTTGCAAGGTCCTTTCTTTTTGGTATGGCGACCCGACAAGCCCGGTGCGGTAATATTGCGCCGTATTCGTTTTTTCGCAATACAGTCCGTCTTCATTCACTTCGGCGACGTAAAGATGCGTGGCCGTTTCGGCAATCGCAATAAATTCGGCAGCTATATCGGCTACCTGGCTCCACATCGTCGAAAGGCTGGCCGTGCGGAATACTTCTCCATCGCGGGTAACGGCATGGTAATAGCCACCATAATATATAAAACCGCGCAGGTGGCCGGTTCCATGATCGAACGAGGCGGTTTGCACGGCTTCGCTGCTGACATAATCGGCCCAGACAGCATGATAAGGCTGCGCCCATGCCGCCGATCCGTTTCCGTAGCCGATCAGCAGTGTTTTGGTTGTTCCGTTGTCAACCAGGCTCACGCCGGTTACATTCATTACCCCAAAAACTGAGATCGTTTTGTACCGGATATTGTCCATATCGCTCAGGTCGCAAACGTGCAACTGGCCGCTGTTACCGCCAACAAAGAGTAATTTGTCGTCAGGAGAATAAGCTACACAGGTAAATTCCGCGTAATCGGCATCCGAAAGATTTCCGAATACCGGCATCGGGCGGGTCAAACCCGCGGCATCGACCAAAATAGGCGCACCGTATTCGGTTACCCCAACAAACATGGGGACGAATAGCGCTCCACCGGCATGTTCGCCGCCGCCTTCGACAATATCAGGGGCCGCAACAAACACATTATCTTCGTTCTTGAAAACCGTTAACGTGGCATCAACAAACTCTGAATTTCCGGCCTCGACCTGCATTTCTTTGATGAAAAACGAACCGTCGTGGTCGAGGTAAGGTTTATATATTTCGTTCAGTACCTTGTAAAAAATATTGCCCGGAAACCTGAAATTAGCTTCAACCGGCAGGGCATTCGCATAAAAGGCAGCCGTGCGGCGGTAACGTCTCGGAACGATGCTTTTCCAGTCGATGGTTAGCCCACTGGGGGTAGTTACCCCACCTGTATTGTTGCCGTTATAAAACAATAATCGCGGGGAAAAATTTTCCGTGAATTGTGAGAACTGGATGTTATTTCCTTTCTGGTAGCCAATGGGATAGCCACTTGTATGCATCCGGAGGGTTGAAAATTTGGTCTGAATTTCTTCCGTATCATCACCTGAAGGATTGTATTTATAATCCTGAAGGTCGATGGATATCGGCGCCCACATCAATGCCTCTATCGAATTTCCATCTTCATCATCCGTAGTCTCCTGACGGTATTCGTAGTACATTTTTTCGGAAGTTACCAGGCGGATTTCACTAATAGCGGGTTCGGCAATGGCAACCAAATCGGCATATACAGTTACCGGGTCCTGAATATCAGCTTCACGGGAGCTGATATCCGTAAAGTTTTCGTTGAATTCCTGATCGTCAGGATCGTGATCGAATTTGAATTTTAGGATCAGGTTTTGACGTTTACCGGGCAACCAACGGCTTATCCGGTATTTCGAAAGGTTGAACGACTGCATATCGAACAGGCTTTCCCGGTCAATGTTATCCACGTCGTTGATTCCGGAGAAGTGGAAAAACGTATTGGTCAGGTTTTGTACCGACAACAGCAGCTCGTTAAGTTCCAATTTGGGCAATAACTTTTTCAGCATAAACTGATCGGTTAACCAAAGCTGCGACTGGATCATTAATCCGGGAATGGTGCCAACGTTGCCGGTTACCAAAGCGTGATAATCAATTTTTGTTATTGATGCAAGGATACTGGGTCCATACGCCCGGCAAATGGATGTGTTGTGATATAGGCACAGGGTTTTAAGATCGTCGTTATCCTGAATAAAATAATTACGCATGAAAAATTGATTATCGCGCAGCAACAATTCAATCAGTTTGTGAAGGAACGGGAACGGGCTTACTACTACCACTCCATTCACACCGGCAGCCGTTAATACTCCTCCTGTTACAGTATAGTTGACCTCGAACCCGACCGTATCTTCAAATTTGCGGGTTAATATTTCGCGTTCGGTGGCATTTCCATCCAGATCGGTATAAGGTTCGCGTTTTCCTTTATCTACCCAAAAACCTGCATTGTTCAGCCTGATGGTGCAATACAGGTCGGTATCAGGATCGTAATCGGGTTTATTCTCGAATGTGAGTTCACCCAGCAAATTGTGGTCGCCAATAAGTTTCTCGCGCTGGCTATCGCTAAGTGACCGCAGTTCGCTCTGGATGTACCCGGCGTAACCTTTTTCGGATGCGTTAGTGATGACCAGTGTGCCGTAAATATATAAGTAACCTCTCCAGCGCAATTCGGCCCCTGGAAATTTGCGGTCGTTGCTTTTGGCTATTTTGGCAAAGCGACCCGGAAAACCAAGATAGTTACGGTTCACATCATTATCGGGTATCGACACATCGAGCGCCAACGGTCCAGGGATCTCGTTAAAACACCAGCACGGGTTTTTATAGAGCAACGGAACCCCGAAACCGGGATCAAGGATTAACTGGCGCGAGTTGATGGTTAATGTGAACATCTTGCAAAATTTTAATGTTTAACTTACCGTCCATCCTTTAGCTTCTGCAATAGCTTTATTACAAGTAGCATACCCGGGGTTATTTGTCACATTTATGGTTTTTCCGGTTACTGTAGGCAGGGCGGTGAAAATTCTATCTATTTCTGTGGCATCTAAATTATTTTGATCTATTCTCAATTGTGGAGAAGTTCCACTTGAGAAAGTTGAATTAGCCCAATCTATTTCGCAAGACGTTAGCAGTTTGCTTCCTACTTGAGAAAAAACTCCAAATATTGAGGCGCGTAATGTTGGTTGATTAAATGAAGTTAATAAATGATTAACTAATAGTCCGCCGGCATTTACTTGAGTGGACGGGAATGTACAAGTGCTTATATAATTTACTTTAGGAGATACACTAGCAAATGAGGACATATCTGATATAACTGGCAAAGATAATGGTAGATTTATTGTTGTAAGCTCTGGACAATTAGCGCAACTAGACCCCATAGCAGTAAGAAGATTCATTGAGGTGGGTAATGTAATTGTTACCAAGGCATTACAATTTTGAAACCCTTGAACTATATTAGTACATTTATTCATTGAGGTGGGTAATGTAACTGAAACCAGAGCCTTGCAATTATAGCACATAGCATAGGCTGTCAATACCTCGTTCATCGTTGCCGGAAGTGATAGTGTCGCCAATTCATAGCAATACTGACACATTTGATACATTGTTGTAACAAGTGTTTGAGCGGCAGTTATTACAATGGATGGCAAAACAGAACAATAAGAAAATGTTTGATACAGCGAAGTATTTTTTGGCATTGATGCTGGCAAGGTGACAGACATTAATGAATAATTATTGACATGCGTTCCGTTTAATGTTGTCAACTCAGGTAAAGACGAAGGGTATGCCATTGACTTCAGCGCATTGCAGTATTGAAATGTGGTTTCCAATGAAGTGAGTAAGTCCATTGAAGTTGGAAGTGTGACAGAAGCCAATAATACACAATTATAAAAAGCTGCTCTGAGGTTAGTCAAGGAATTTTGTGTTGCAGGGAATGCAACACTTTTAAGTTTAACGCAGCTACTAAACGATGAATCCATATTGGCAAGCAAAGGCATTGAACTTGGAAGTGTAACAGAAGAGAGCAAAGAACAGTTCGAATGAGCCGAATCGAGCCTTGTTAATGCAGGCATTGAGGCTGGATAAACCAATTTCTCCAGAACTGAACAACCTCCAAAAATACCATTACAGATACTTAACAACGTAATACTTGAAGGCCAGGTGATTCTTTTGAATGATGTGCAGTTGCTTAACATTGCCGCCATTGTTGTAACTGCATTCATAGACGAAGGTAAAATCAAATCAACCAACGAGGAACAGCCAGAACACATGGATGCCATAGAAGTACATGAATCCATTGCTGTGAGAAATTCAAGTATTCTAAGTACATTAATGTTGTTGAATGCTGAAGCCAGCGATGTCATATTTGGAGCATTGAACTTTGCACTTAATATTCTCCAGTTTGAAACTTGATTACCACTGATATACCCGACTGCAAATGTAAGCAGGTTTAATGCGGCTGTTGGTTTAATGCTTACTTTAAAAGTTGTGTATCCATTAGCTGCATATCCGGCTCCTTCAGTAAACCGGTAGTTGTATGCTACTCCGTTGTTTTTAACCTGAGTGTCAAGCAAAGCATCGCCAGCGCCATAAACCTTAACAGTATAAGTTCCGGCAGATTGAATCGTACATGTAAAAGCTATTCTGCGGTCGCCTTCATCAGAACACAGAAGTTGAATCTCGTTAGTAACAGGATCTAGCGCTGGCCATTCAGGTTCAGGTACAAAAAAATCTGGCACATAATCATTTACAGGGCAAAAAACCGCCGGGTCTGGCGAACCGCCGGTCATCGGTAATCTGAAACTTCCTATCTTGCTCATGGCATGGCCTCCGTTATATTAATGGTTACTCCTATATTTCCGGTGGGTGCATTGGTTGAATACAATTTCACACTTCCGGCGCTCGAAACGGTTTTCGGCAAAATATCTGCGGCTTTTACAATGGAAATATCAGCATTATCAGGGATCACATCTACTATTGAATTGGCGGTAATATTTGCATTGGCAAGGTCGTACTCGTATAATCCGGAAACCAACGACCATGATCCGGATGAAAGAGTTATACTGCCTACCTCTATGGGCTGTACTCCCGGAGCGCCATCATCCCCGGGAGGACCAACTAACGATGAAAGTGCAACCAAGTTAATCCAGTCCGGATCGCCAACATACCTCCATACAATATAACCTCCAGAAGTACTTAATTCAACTTCACGGCCATCGGCAATCGTTATAGAATTTGCGGTTATAGCAGTTATCCGGCCTTTGGCATCAACGGTAAGCGTGAGCGTATGCGTGGCATCGCCAAACGAGCCTGCTGTAATGATGTTTTTCAGGACTGAAGGTATCGGCGTTCCTGTTTTTCCTAAAGCAATTACATCGCCGGTAAGTTGTACGGTATCAAAAAAAACAGCAGGGGCCACCCCGGTTTGCAGCTTAATAAGGTCGAGATAAAAACCTGCGTGGGCAGTAGTTCCCTGAACCCTGCTCCATCTGATTCTTATACTATCAAAAGTGGTATCAGTAAAAGTAAAATCATCTAACATTATTACCGATCCCTGCCAATTTGTAGTATCAGCTATTGCCCAGGTAATTGCAACTTCTTGTGATATAGCTACTCCTGCTAACTGAAACCGAATGTAAACTGCATTTTTTGTTGATGCAACAGCTTTTAGTTTTAAAAAAAGCGATAAAGTTGCGTAGTCAGCAACAGTTAAGGGAACACTATTGGTAAATGTGATCGTATTATTATTTGCAATTGTTCCTGCATCGGCACATTTAGCTCCATGAAAAGGTAAGGTAGTTGAATTAAAATTAACGGTTACACCTGATGTTGAAGGTGTCCATTCAATGTTCTCGTCGTAAATCACTTCGTCAGTGATGCCTTCGGGCTCGGTGGCATTGGCCAGTAATAAAACGCTGGTGAGTTCAATCTGGGTGGCCGGATTAACCGAAGGTTTCTGCGGATTGGCTGAAGGTTCGCCGGTGATCACTTCCACTTCGCCGGTGTTGTTAACCACAATTACATCAATACGCGAATAGGTTGGATCAGCATCAGCCAATGTGATGATGCTGGATGGTGAAGTAAATACCTCTCCACCGATGGCATAAACCGTTTGGCTAACGGCATAACTTAAACCATACAGCCAGACAACCGTTCCCCCGGAAATAAGCCCGTCCTGTATCAAGGCTTCAGCAGGACTTTTACGATAAAGTGCCCGGATGATCTCCGACAATTGCATATAGGTAACCGGATTGCTCTTGCTTACCGCGCGTATTGTTTTCAAAAGTTGCTGAATGGCATCCATTAATTTATTGACTATTTAATTATTTACTATTTACTATTAAAAAAAACCTTATTTTCATTTTTTAACCTACTATATAACAAATCGCAATGATCAGTAAATCAAATAATTGCAAACGGTCTATTTTACATGGCATTATTGAACGTGCAGATTCAAGTTATCTGTATTGAAGTTCGATTCATAAATCGGGAGAACTTAGTAGAAAAATCGACCCTATTTGATTTCAACCTTATTACCTTAATCAATTAGGCTTCGGCGTGAGCTCAGTCGAACGGTAATAAGGTTGGTTTTTCATTTATCTCCTCTTTCTACTAAGGTTAAACCCCAGCCTTCGGTTAAAAATGATTATTACGGTGTGCCTCGGTAAATACAAGCTCCAGTTCGTCGTTGATTATCAGGTCGCGCATGGTGTCGGTCAGTTCGAACTCTCCGTTTTCGAGGGTTACCGGTATGGTTTTGCCGTTCCAAACGAGCCAGATAAACCGGGAATAAATCAGGTCCTGAAGGGCTTCCATTTCGGCCACATTCAGCCGGTTGCCCGGAAAGATGGACCATTTACGCGCCGCTGTTTTGCTGGTTACAACCGTTGAGCGGTCGCGCGTGGTTGCCGTGCGGTCGAGGATTTGCAGCCCTGTTTCGCCTTCCACATTAATACCCATCTTAATGGCGCCGGTCAGCCAGCAATCGTCAATACCGGCCAGCGAATTGGCAAAAAACAGGAAGGTGTTGTTTTCGTAATATGTATGATCGAAGATGAAGGTACGGGCTTCGCCTACCTGTGTGCCATCGTCAAACTGGTAAACTTTCATCTGTTTGGCATCGGTGGGGATTTCGAGTTTTACAGGATCGAGTATGAATTCATACAAACCATCCGGATCCAGCGTGATGATTTCGGTGATTACCACTACCTGGTCGTCGGCGTCGGTGTATTCAATTTTGATGACGCGGGTAACCTGTTCGGTTTCGGGCAGCAAATACCATAACCGCACGGGCTGATTGTACGATATGCGCTGGAAGTCGGGGCGGTGGGTCAGGAACTTATTGCCCTGGATAAAATCCTGAAAGAAGTTGGTGGCGGCTTCGTTATATTCCGATTGGCGCTGCTGGCTCATCCCTCCTTTCAGGATGCGGATGGCCACGGCTTCTTCAACAGCTTGCCAGGCTTCAATTTTTTGCATGTATGTTAAACTCTCCAGATCATTATCAATGTAGCTGGCGCCTGCCAGAATATCAATATCGAAAGCCCGGAGCGGATGTTTCACCGCAATGGATTCGCCGTATGGATGGGTGAAATTGAAATCGGTTGGCGCATCAAGGTATTCCGAAAAATCGAAGGTTGCCATCCCTTGACCTTCGAGAGGAGTAGGCAACGGGAGCCAGGGACGCGAGTCAATGAACGGGCCACCGGCCACTGCCCCGTCGCTACTGGTAGCCTTAAGCAATGCGCGTGGCGATTCGCCAACGATGGCGTCGTTTATGACTTCTATTTCAACTTTATTGCCTGAGAGTTGAACAGGTCCGCCGTATATGGAGTGATTGACTGCCATGAGAAAATATTTACTATTTATTCATTTACTATTTACGAATATAGCGTAGGGTGCGGGGTCGAGAAAGGACAGAATATTTACGATTTATTTATTTACCATTTACTATTATAACCCCAATCGCTCCGATCAGGGCTCCAAATCGTAAATAGTAAATCGTCTAATTGTAAATGGCTGTTACTTTTTAAACCCTCTCATTCCAGTTTGATTAATCAGGTCGGAAACTTCGTCCAACTGCTTTTTAAATGGCACGATCGGGAATTGAACGCCGTTTTTAACCAGAAGGGCAACCGCGCGTGACATGTTATTGAGAGCGGCGGTGAGCTCGGGGTCACGGGTAGCATATGCCGATGGAGATATTGGAGTAGTAGGGCTTCCAGTTGGTATAATTTCGCTTGCAAAACCTCCGCTTTGTCTTCCATTTGGCAACGAACCCGTTGCAGCCAGTACAGTAGGTAAATTAAGCTGTGCAATGGTGCCGTTTTTTTGTGCCAGGTTAATAATATCAAGAATTGGTTTTACCGTTGGATTTCGCACTGCCGGGGCTGAAGCGATAAATTCTTTTTTATGGTACACACCATCAACCTCATTTTCGGCGCCATCAAAATTGGCATAACCACCAGACTGTTTGCCATTCACAAAATTGCCAACAGTTTGTGCAACGATAAGACCAGTCTGTAACCCTGCAAATACATTATTTGCGCCAATTGGGGCAGCTGCCCAAGCCGCGGCCGCAGCAGGAGCCGCTGGGCCAAGTGCGGCAAATTCAACAAGTGCAGTGCCGTAAATGGCTGCATTTGTTGCCGCTGTTTTTACCCAAATATCAGCAATGGCCAGAGCCTGAGAAAACAAAAACAAAGCTTTACCTAATGCCGATTCCTGTCCAAATATGTTTCCAAGCGCTGCCACATATGACTGACCAATTTCTATTTTTCTTGAAACCATACCAAAATAGGCTTCGGTCTCATTCTTTTTTAATTCATCAATACGGTTATTATACCGTTCTTCAGCAGCTATTAACTGTTGCTGATTATCGCCTGCCAGTTTTTTCTCATATTCGTACTGTTGTTCGAGCAGCGATTTCCGGTTGTCGAAATATTGCTGTAATGTGTCAATGCTTACAAATGGAATAGAAGTATCGTTCTGAGATACCGAATTGAATTTATCGGCAATTTTTTGTTTTTTTCTTATTTCATCTGCCTTATCCAGATCCGCCATCTTCTTCAGATGCGCCTTCTGTTTCTCCTCAATAGTCAAGTTAATCGTATCATTCAGCGCTGCTTCTTTAGCGTTAAGATCCTCTTTTTTGTTTAACTGCTTCCAAAGTCCATCTAACTCTTCCGTCCACCGTTGTTCCTCCAGCGCTTTTTCTTTTTCAATGCCATCCTTCAAATTTTCAATACCTGCAGAAGCTAATTCGTTTTGGGCTTTCAGAAGTAATTCATTTACGGTTTTCCCTTGTAATTCGTCAAGGTCGGATATTGCTTGCCGTTGATTTTTTGCATTTTCAGCAACCATCGCACGCTCCATGTCAGTAATGATTTGGTTTTTCATTTGCTTTTTCATTAGCATCTTTTCATCCATCATTACAGCCATTCCATAACTATCTTTCTTTATTTTCAAAATAGCTTCTTGAAGTTCTAATTCTGTTTGCCCTGTTATTTTTGCATTTTCTTTTGCCGCGTTGATTTGAGCATCCATAACAATTTTCATGCTCTCTCCCATTTCATCAAAGGAAAGTGAATCTTTAATATTGGCTATAAGTGTAGTAATATCTCGTGCCTGAGTTTCTAAGTCAGCCATTTGTTTTTCATCAGCAATTTTGAAAGTCCCTTCATCACCTTTTACGATTAATTTTTCCCGCTCTTTCCCTATGTCTTGTAATTTTTTTTCAAGTTGAGCTAAATACGATAGTTCTTTATCATCTGCCTTTTCGCCTTTTGAGGTACCCAGTTCATTAAGGGCGTTTATTTCCTTCTGTATGGCTTCTACCTTTTGATTGCGGGCGGCAACTTCGGCGGGAGTAGTGGCGATCATTTCTTTGGCATCGGCCAATTCTTTTTCTTTTAGCTTGATTAAATCCTGGGCTGGTTTATCTTCGCCATTTACGGGTTTTGATCCTGGAGTAATACTACCAGCGATATTACTCCCGCTATCCATCTGTTCAGTAAGCTTCTTTTTAGTCAACATCAAAGCTTTTGTCTTTTCATTGATGTTGGAAAGGGCCGTATTTACCGACTTTCCGGCATAAACGGCTGCATTTCCGGCAGAAGTGGCCATGTTCCAGGTATCTTGCCAGAATGATGTTTCAGCGCCTTTCCCATTTTGTAGATCAATCAACTCTTTTTCGATGTCAACCAATTTCTGAAATCCTGCCTGTGCTTTGGCTTTCTTTTTAATTGACTCGATGTATTTTTTAGTCGCATCATCTGCCTCCTTAGTCTTAATCGTTTCAAGTGTCAGATTTCCATAATATTCAGGCGATATTTCGTTGAGATCCTTGATTGCTTTTAACCTGGTTTCTTTTGATAATTTTTCATTCTTGGCAATTTTAAGCAATTGTTCAACCTTTACTTTTTCTTCAACCATTGCTTTTTGTGCCTCAATGTTTACCTCGTTGACTGCTTTTTGTGCCTGCTGAGCAGCTGTAAGCCCACGCGAATACATGGCCAGTGCAACAACTGCAGCAGCAAGTATTCCAACCAGCAACCCGATTGGATTCATTTTTGTTTCGATATTGAAAAGGCGCATGGCGGCTGTAGCCCTGGTCGTATTTCCGGTCATCAGCGCCTGAGCTGCTGCGGATAATAATAGCGCTCCGCGTTCAACTCCATGCCAAAATACTTTCAGCTTTGTAAGTGCAAGTCCAATGCCTTTTTCGGCATTGCTACGGGTTTGCCACAACGTGGCCAGTTTTATAGCAACGGTATATCCAACGATTGCAGCAGTGCTTGTAAAAATCAATCCACTATATTTTATAAATACATCGACCAGATAGGATAATACAGCCAGTGACTTCCCAAAATAACCGGTAACCAAAGTCATGGCAGGTGAAAGTTTTTCGCCCAGGGCAATGCTGATGACATTGATCCGGTTTTTGGCCTGTGCCAGCTTCGCATTATTATTGTCGGTATTGATAGCAGCCTGTTCGATAGCGACATTCGTGCCGGTCATTGCTTTTTCATACCGTTTCAGTTCTTCTATATTGGTCAAAAGAATTTGGATGGTGGCAATGTTTTCTGTTCCGAATTTTTTAGTGAGTTCAGTAACTGACAGATTTTTCTTCCCCAGGTTTTCCAAAGCAGTTGATAGACCAACAATAGCAGGGTTGGTATCATCGGCTCCGGTTTGCATGTCGATTAACACACCTTTTAACGAACGCCCTGCAATTTCAGGCTGTGTAATTCGTGGTGCCAGGGTTTCAATTGTCGCCCCAAGGGTTTCGATGCTGATTCCTGCCAGGGAAGCAACTGTTCCGGCTTTTTCAAATGCTGTAGTCAGATAAGGTATTTCTCCTGCGCCTTCTTTTGAACCTGCAGCCAATACATTAATGATTCGCCTGGCTTCGCTTGCCGGAACATTGTATTGGTTCATGACCATTGTTAATGCTTCAATGGCCGGATAGAGTTCGGTTTTGGCAGCGTTAGCCAGTATAATGGCTTCCTGAGTCGTTTCTGCCAGAGCTTCTTTATTTTTGAGTAATTCAGGCCGGGCAGAACCGGTTTTGGTAAAAGCGTCAACAATATCCTGAGCGCTTTGCTTTACACGTATATTGCCTTCGAGTGTTGATGTGGAAAGGTCTTTTGCTTTCTGGCTTAACCAGTCGAGATCTTCACCTGCGAGTCCGGTTAGGGCTGATAAGTTATCGACTCGTTCTTCGTAGTCGTTAAACGATTGAACGACTTGTTTCATTCCCAAAACCAGACCTGCCAATGATGCCGCTCCTGCAGTAATAACGCTGAAATATTTATTGGCTCCATTGGCCATTCGGCTCCAAAGCGGCTCATGTACTTTTTGTTCATTGCTAAGTTCTCCCAGTTTAGTTTTAAGGGCAACTACTTTTTGCTGCTGGGCCTGATAACCCGGATCGGTCTGCTGCATTTTCTTCAGGTCGTTGGTTGCTTTTCGAACTGCCTGTGACAATTCGTTAAAGCTGGCGCCATTGATATTTTTCAATACCCGGTCAACATCGAAGGCTTCTTTCTTCAGGTTTCGGATCTCGGTTGTTGTAGCCTTAAGCTGTTGTTGAAATCGTTTTTCCTTTTGAGGATCACCGGCCGCAGCGGCCTCCATCATTGCATCGCGGAATTTCTTTGCTTTGTTGGTAAGGTTCTCCAGTTCCTGCTCGGCCTGTTTGCCATCGAGTATTACTTTTGGGCGGGCTACTTCGTTCTTCATAACTTCCTGAGTTTAAAGTTTCAAGTTTCAGGTTCCAAGTTAGGGCTGGATGGAGGCGAAATAAAGGACATCTTAGATGTGCTGCGCTGCTCAGGTACCGCAAAAGAAAAACCCGCTGAGTGAGCGGGTTTTTTTGTTATATGATGCCGAGTAAATATAGTACGGATGATAAAAGAATGAGGATAAGCCCAGGAATAAGGTAGGGTTTAATACGGTAACGCCAGATTTGTTTTGAGAGGTTGGACATGGTTACCAGTTATCAGTTGATTTCATTTTAATTTTTAAGGATTCAATTGTTTTTTGAAATTCCAGGTTTGATCCTTCATAAATAGCAGCATTAAATGCCGCTGTTTTTTTTAACAGCTTATCTGACGGATTATTCATACCTGCATCTTTCATAACTTGCCTGGCGCCTTCAATCGTTGAAGCATTCTTATATTCATCAATGGAATGTGGTCCGCCACTATCAATGAAAATAGAGCCAATTTCATATTTATATGTTGAGTCTTTAACTGACACCTTTATTGTAAACTCCAGAGATAATTTAATTGGCAAAGTCATTAATGCTGAATTATATGGAAGTACAATAATTAATGATCCTTTTCCAATCAATTTTCCTGATATAGGATCATCCATTTGCAATACATTATTTGCAGATTTGAATGATTCTGCAAACCATTCACGGCCGGAAACGTAAAGCTGATTCTTGTTTTTACCTGGTACTTTTATCACTTCGGAATAATTCTGTGCGAAGGAAATGAATGGGATTAAAAGGATGAATAATAAAAGTTTTTTCATGGTTATTAGAGTAAATCAATGAAATAAAGCAAAGGTATAATTTTAATACTAGCCTTGCCAGAAGAGTTTAAGGCATCTATTTTTGTTAGTTTCGCTGGCCCTACTCCAATTCCAGCGATTAAAAAATCAAGATTAGAACTTATATCTTCTTTGATAATTCCACCTTTTGCAATAATTGCTTTTTTAATTTTATCTCTTGAAAATGATTCAATGGAATCTCCTGAAATAATAAAGGATTTATCTTTAAAATCAATAGTCTTCAGTTCTGCATAAGTTATCTGATATTTTTCTTCAGCATCTTCAATGCTATTATTATAAACATCTGATTTTATAAATGAAATAGGAAAAGCATCTTTCAGATATTTGTTGATTTTGAATTTTGGGCTTTTTGAAAGCTCTAAAAATAACTTTCCTAATGCAACTGCATCTTCATCCGATTTGTGGTTATCTGAATATGGAATGTTGTAAAGATTGCATAACTCCTTCATCCCAAATTTATTAACGTCTACCTTTAAATTTTTAGCAATTTCAAGCGTTGAAATATATTTAAAATCAACCTGATCAAGTTCATACAATTCAATACACTTGCGAATTACAGAAATATCAGTTGCTGTTTGATGAACGATAACAATATTCTCTCTGACCAGTGATTTAAGAACTTTATTCCACAGTTCAATAAAATCGGGCGCATGTTTAACCTTTTCGTAGGTTAGTCCGTGTTTTCCTATACTTATTTGATTAAAGATTGTTGTCCTTGGATTTATCAGAGAAAAGAAAGTCTGATCAAAATTCAATTCGTTGTTTTCGATTTTTACAATGCCTACAGAAATCGGAGTGGTTCTTTGTTCACTTGCAGTTTCAAAGTCAATGGCGATAAAATTATTCATTGGTTGATTTTTGGTTTACCCATACAAGTTATAACAATTTGATGGAATAAAAAAACCCTCCGGCATTTTTACCGAAGGGTTTACTTTTTTTCTTTTTCCCTTTTTCCAACGCCTCTTTTCTATTTAAACACGTACCCGTGCTCGTTTACGATGGTTGCTTTAAAGGGCAGGTCTTCGGGTTTTACCTGGCTGATCTGGTCGATCAGGTACATGTAGCTGCCCCAGAGTACGCGTTTTTGTCCACCAACTTCAATTTGAAGGTACAGGCACTCTTTTCGCTCGCCTTTCCAGTTAGGGTCGTTTTCTTTGCTTAGTTTGCTGGCGCGTACTTCGTAATCGAGTACAATAATTTCGGCGCCTTCAATCTTTTCAATCTTGATTTTATCGCCAACAAACCTCCTGTTTGTGGTTACCCCAAGTTCGCTGAATGACTTCATGCAAAGCCATTAAAACAAAAAGGGCTGAAACTGGGCTTCGATGGCTGCAACGTCTTCGGCACGAATTCTGAATCTTTGTGCTACTTTTAAATCAGAAAACGAATTGATTGCCGTAACTGTTGTTTCGCGTACCTGGTTGGTATAAGCAATAAGGCCTTCCAACTGTGCATTTCCGGAGCCGTTAATTAACCTTGCTCTTGTTGCCAATAACGTGAATTTGTTGATCGTAACCGAAAACTCTTTCAGCAGCTTGGCTTTTACCTGGTCGAGCGTTAGGCTTATATCTTCTCCAACACCTTCGCTGGCACACTTTGCTTTAATGGCTTCAACAAAATTGTTGAAGGCAATAAACTCGGCATTGGTGGCATCTACAATGCCTTTACGCAGTGCGGCTGTGTCTTCGCCATCGGGGTAATTGGCCTGTATTACCGCATTGATGATACGGGCACGGGTTGCAGGGTTGGTTACACGGTACTGCTCGGCGGTAATAATCACATTGCGGGGCTGGCCCGTTTGCTCGTCGGTTACTACTTCGGCGCGACGGTCGAAATTGACGTACGAATGACCGGTTTTTAGGTCTTCGATAAATACGTCGGCGTTAATTTGTACGTTTTTTTGCATGATTGTCCAATTCTAAAATGTTATAAATTAAATGTCTGGAATCACACCATTTCAGCATTCCCTTGTACGAGGCAACCGATTTGGCATTGTGCCGTTTCTTTATAAAATTCTTTTTAATCCGCTTCCGGATTCGCGTGTGCGTATGCCTGAAAACATAGCCCACATAATCAATGCCCCGTTCGTCGACTTCAAAGATCTGCCAGTTTTTCTTCAGCTCCAGTTCAAGGTTATACCACAAATAATTGCGGACGCGCCACAGTGCCTGGTGCAGGCTTGGTTTATCGGCGGCCAGAAAAACCATATCGTCGGCATAGCGGTAATAATACCTCACTTTCAGTTCTTCCTTGATGTAATGATCGAGCCGGTTGACGTAGGTATTCGAAAATATCTGCGAAAGCAGGCCGCCAATGCTTAATCCATCGGTGGTATCGAGTACTTCGTCGATAATTGCCAGGAACCATTTGTCTTTGATGTAACGCCGCAGCTCTTCTTTAATTCGGTTACACGGCACCGAAGGATAAAACTTCCGGATATCTATTTTCAGGCAATATCTGGTTCCCTCCGGATCGACGTGCAAGTCGTGTTTGAGCCTTTGATTGAGCAAATGTATGCCGCGATGCTTGATGCTGTTGAACGTGTTTGCAATAAATGAGCGGGTAAGCCGCTCTTCGATCATGTTTAAAATGGCATGATGCGCAATCCGATCGGGAAAATAGGGCATTTTGGTAATCTCCCTCACTTTACCGGCATCGGCCATCATGGTAAATGTTTTAGGCTTGCTCGATCGGTACCGGTCTTCGGTGAACAGTTTAATCAGTTCCTGAAGGTTTCCCTCCCTGTTTTTGTCGAATTGTATTACTCCGTACGTGTCGGCCTTATTTTTACGGGCTTTCCGTTCGGCTTTGTCGAAATTGGCATACGTTAAAAATTCGTCCCTGATATTTCCTTTTCGTTTCATACTTTTTGTTTCGCTGGTGCATCCGTGCTGCCACCACGCCAGGTTTCAGTTTCCCTACTAACAGGCTTTTGTTTTTGTCGTGTTCCGGCATCCTGCCGGGGCTCTCATTCCTTTAATTCCTTGGCACGTTAGCTGCTGCCGATGTTCACGTTCGAATTCGAAGGACCGTTGTTCGCATTCGCCGACCCGAGGGCGCAATTGCTACCGTTATTCAAGTTCGCCCCGAAAAGCACACCGCAGAGAATGAGCCGCCCAGCCCCACCCCTACCCTCCCCGCACTTCGACAAGCTCAGTGACCAGGAGGGAGGAAGAAAGGCTTCGTTTATCTTCATTTTAAAATTCAATTTCATTCAATTCACTTTTTTCAAGTTTTTCGCTTTGCCAGGACTTTCAATTTTGAGGAGCCCGGCTGCGGTTTCGGCCTCGCTGAAACGCGAGGATTTTTCGACCCCGATTTATCCGGACACGTTAGCACGGAAGCCGCCGCCGATGGACACGTTCGAACTCGAAGGACCGTAGAACGCACCCGCCGACCCGAGGGCGCAAGCGCTACCGTAAAGCAAGGACGCCCCGAAAAGCACACCGCGTCGCACAGTTCCAGAAGCTGGTAGGTTGGCGTTCCAATTGTAGGCGCAGCCATAGGTTGTTTCTCCAACTCCTGTATTTACATTTCCATAGAGTGTTCCCGGAAAAATTGTTTTTGCCCATCCATCAGTTCGCGGAAGTTCTCCAATCAGTGTGTAAGCATTTTTAAATGCAAAACTGGCATCGCTGTGGTTAGCATCCAGAAGCGCATTGTTATAACACACATAAAGAAATGTTTTGCCACCATCGGCAACTGATTGCATTTCGATATCGATTCCAGATATCCATGCCCATAAATTTCCCCACAATAAATTTTTACCCCGGTAAACCGGTACTTGTGTATTGTATGCCGGACTTGTAAATACGCGGGTGTATATGCCCGTCATGTAACCTTTGGTGTTTATTCCGGAAGTATTGGAAAGAGCTAACTGCGCTTCGAACATTTTAATTACCGGATAGTAACCGTTGTAGGTATTCCAGTCGGCGCTTGACCAGTTCGATGCTCCCGGTCCATTGGCCACCTTTAAATTTTTAGTGCGGTATTCGATATACATCATACAAGCCAGGTACAGGCGGTCGAGATAAGTAAGCGCCAGCCAACTTGCACCCTTGGCTGCTGCTGCCGTTTCGTAGCCATAGCGCGAAATACTTGTGCGCGGATAGCCTAGACCCCCGGCTGTATTACCCGATCCGGAACCTGCAAAGTTTGCAGTTTCGTTGCGTATCGAGCGCGATTTGCCTGTAGTGCGGTCGATGGTACAATAATCGGGGCTATCGACAAAGCGTGGCATTTCAATAGCCACGTCGGCGCCATAAGTAAATGGCTGTGCACATACAATCCAGCGTTCGTAAACCGGATCGGTGCCACCCAGTATCATCCAGCAGGCGGGGTTATCGATCATCACATCCAGCCCGTCGGATCCGTCGAGAACCGAAGCTGATTCATCGGCGTTTTTGGTCCAGTCGGTAGGTTTCAGGTAATTCACAATCTGGCGGCTTTCGTTTACCTTACACGCCCTGATCTGGTTGTGAAGTGGTAAACTGGCGTGTAAATCGGCATCGCCAATGAGGTATGGGAACGAGGGGTCGGAAACACTACGGAGCCGTTCGACCCCGTAGATGCCTTGTCCCGCTTTCTTTTTTGCCAATATAGGGATGAGATCCATTACAGTTGGGTTAGGGTAAAAGTGAAATCGATGAACCCGCCCGAAGTTGGGGTGAACGCTGTGAGGGTTTGAACCCGCAATTTCAGGTCTTTGCTGGCTGCATCGCACACATAGTTCCACACCGGCGAATTCTGTCCGAGAACTGAGGAACTACCGGCCAACAGCGAATTAAATTTCACGTCAATATAATGACGGCCATTGGTAATGTTTGCCGTGCTATTGGTCATGGCTACATTATCGCCAACAATTCCGGTTGGCTCGGTGCGGTAAAACCACAGCCTTAGCGTTGCATCGGCCAGGTTAAGCATATCGCTGGCTGCATCAATCTGCATCAGGTATCCACCACGCCCATTGGCTAAAGCCATATCGGGCAGATTAAGTGATACCGGGGCTCCAACGCTCGAATTGATTGCATCGTTGGCCGCATATTGAACGGTATCTGACGGACGTGTAAGCCTTACTTCGACAAACGCGGCCTTTGAGCTTGGCA
Organism: Prolixibacteraceae bacterium; assembly: GCA_003457135.1. Classification (GTDB taxonomy): domain Bacteria; phylum Bacteroidota; class Bacteroidia; order Bacteroidales; family Prolixibacteraceae; genus Aquipluma. The sequence goes on along the minus strand of DMSQ01000040.1, from coordinate 61,800 downwards.
GTGGCGCAGCGCGAAGCTGTGTGTCGGTTAAAGGGCCTGAGACTGGAACTGCGGAAGCACGAAGTTGGGTGTCGGTGACAGGTCCTGAGACTGGTAATGCGGTTGCACGAAGCTGGGCGTCGGTTAATGCACCGGTTACCGTAATGGCAGCTCCCGGATCTGCCCCGGGATCGAAAAAAGTAGCGGTAGCTGCATCAAGTTCAGCAAAATTGGCATAAGGAGAGCCATCGGCCTTTAAAAACTCACCAACCAATTTATTGGCAATAAACTGTTTTCCATTTCCAGTCAGATAGATGTCAATCCTGGTGCGGTCGGCTGAAGGATCGATGCGAAATTTTCCGGACTGACAAGCACTGTCTGTGGTTCTGCCAAAGATGAACTTGCCGGATGTTTTTTCGAATATGTACATGATAAACTGTTTTAAGTGATTACTTCACGAATATATAACGTGGGCACATGCTGGCAAAGGACAAAAAAACAGCTTGTAATTTTTGAAAAGTAGTATGGTAATACTTAATTCGGAATTGACCTGCTCACTGCTCATGCTTAAAAATCGGGTTATGTCGTTTTTACTATTGGCATAAAAGACCCCGATAGCAGGTTGCCAAACCACACATTCAGTATCAGAACATCTAACGCTGAAATTGCTACCGGGGAAAACCTTCCCTTCAGCAATGTTCTGATATATGATATATGTGTGTGTTTGGCGCTGTAAATATAGAGATAAATGTGAAAAAGAAAACCGGCATTAATAAACTCTGATATATAGATTTTAATCTTACACTTTCACTTTATCGATCAGTTCCCAAATCAGATCGAGCTGCATGAATGAATAATGATCCTGAATACCGGCAATTTCAATTTTTGATTCTATATGTTTGCCATAATCCCAAATCAATTGATTTTTATTGAGTAACAAAATCGCCACCATGAATGTGGCAAGCAGCACGGCACGATCCGGCGCTCTCGTACTGGTTTTCGGGTTTGGTGATGGAGAACCAAAATTGTGCAGTAATACTCCTGTTTACATTGGCAGCACATACGAATAAAATGTTTTTATCATCCATTGTTTTTGCGGTTTTACTGAATTAGTATCCTCGTCCCCTAGCCTTATCGTAAGCTTTTGCTGTTGGATTTGTATTCGATCCGGCTGATTGCGAACTTTTATTTTCCCGTTGTTGTGCACTTTTAGATGAAATTATTTTCTCCCCTTCAGCATCGAACGATTCCAGGTTGATCATGATTACCTGTGATGCTTTCATGGCATATTTTTCGGCGAGTAATTCACGAAGGACCTGCAACTGATGATAGAATGTTTTGCTGTACCAGGGCTTTGCATGTCGGCCATTCATTCCGGCAGCAACCAGTTCGGTTGCTTCTGATTTGGATACCCCATTTCCCACGCCCATATCAACAAACTTGCCGTAATACAAAAATGCAAACTCAATACGCTCCGGATCACCGTTGGCATTGGTAATGACATGGTGTGCAAAGCTGTTGTATAAAGCATGGCTGTAATTGATATTCAGACGAATGATCTTTTCGAGCCAGGTCTTAATTACAATCTCTGCCCATGCTTCGATGGTGAGTGATAGGTTGATGTTATCGGACATCGTGAAAAAGTTTGCCTTCGACTGCTTCGCGCTCAGGCAACGTAGCTTTGAACAATGCGCCGCCCACTGAGCAGCGAAGCGTGTCGAAGTGGGTTGTTAATTAGCTCCAATCGTTTGTATTGTATACTAACCGAGAATCTCCATCGGTTACGGTGAACGAAAACATGACTCCGTGAAAGTTTACACCAACAGGTCCCACGTTTTGATAAGGAACGCTGGTAAAGTCGAGAAAATCGAGTCCGTTTAATCCTAACCTTTTTTCACGGATCATTCGGGAAAGGATTTTAAATCCGTCGGTTTTACAATTCTGTTTGGCCAGTTCTTCAGAATCAAAATCGTTGTAATTCTCAACCTTTTCGAGCACATAAAAAACGTAATAAGGCGAATCCAAAAAATTGTCGGAATGTACCATATCTCCCACAGATCCTTCCTCATTGTTATGAATAACCAATACGCGGCCAGTGATATCGGTCTGTTGATTAAGCAACTCTTCCAATCCGGCAATTCCGGAGCAGCGAAAAAAACGATGCACATAATCGGTGTGGCCAATGGTTTTTAACCGGGTGGCACAGTCGAGCATGTATGTTTTGAAGTTGAAAGCCATGATATTGAGTTTTGCCTTCCCCTTCGACACGCTACGCTGCTCAGGGAGTAGCGCTGGCTGAGCAGCGTAGCGTATCGAAGCCAGAAGTGGGTTATTTTTTCACTGGTTTTTGTTTTTCGATCATTCGTTCGAGCAGGTCTAAAACATCCCATCCCGGTGAGTTGAAAATCTGTTCGTTTTTAGTGACGTCGCCCTGATTAAGATCTGATACCAATTGGATAAAACCTTTTACCGGACTTGCCGGGGCTTCGGATGAAACGCCTGAAGGCTTAAACACCTGCGGATGAGCTTCGACCATGGCATTGCGGCAACCGGCATAGAAGGTATAAATGGCATAACGTTTATTCATTGAAAGCAAACGGAATCGGTTTGCACGGCGCGGATAGACAAAATCATTAAACGGCTGACGACGATCTCCGTTATAATCGGGCCTCATGGGGTGATAATGCGGTTGCTGCGGACGATACAAAACTGCACAAAGCATATTCAGGTAAAAAACTTTGCGCTGTGATTTGGCGTTATTATATGCAAAAAACTGGCCTTCGGCATGAATGAATTCTTTCCACGAAATATTACGGCATTCTTTACATGGACCCCAGTAACGACGAATGCCAATACGGAATGACGGAAACAGATTGACGGTTAACCTGCAATTTTCGGTCAGGTAATTGACAAATTGAAGAAACCAGGTTAATTCCATGTCGGTTAACCAAAATACTTCTTTTCGTTTTTTGAATGCCCAGTACACCTGATCCTTTTCGATTTTCTGAGGTAGCGCCTTAATTCCCGTAAGGTTCAGAAATGCCTTGAGCCGAAAAGTATTTTGGTCGAATCCGTTCCGGAACAGTTGGCAGATATACAACAACTGTTTACGGGTGAGTTCGTTCCATTTGGGCAGGTGAAGGTTTATTTCGTTCATCCGGTTATTCCTCCAATAAAAAAGCCGTAAGCATCGCCATCGTCATCGGTAGCAGTGGCATTGTCAAAAGGGGCTTCGTAGGCGTTGTCGGCATAGGTTGTATAGGTATCGAGGTTATTTCGCAAATACGAGAGCGCAACACTTAATGCGGTAAGATATTTATTGAGCAAAAACGAATGATCGCCCACCGGGTCTACTGATGCCTGAAAATGAATTTCTGCTTTTAGTGCCAATGCCTGCTGAATAAGCGGTTTAACAGCGATATCGTTTCCGTCACGTAATTCGGTCAGAAATTCGGCGCTGAATACGTTGGTAAACGTGGTTAGTTCCTCGAAGTTAATGTGCCTTTTTAGATCGACAAAGCGGCGACGACTGCAGCTGATATCAATGAACTGATCGAACACTGAAGCTGAAGGAATCAAACTTCCGGTATTGATGCAGGATTTGTTCCAGGAGCTATAAGTTGCCACATTTTGTTCGAGGTAATACAACAGCCGGTCTAAGCCATCGTTGGCAGCCTGGAGGCAGGAATCTTTCAGATCTCGGACGCGCTCCATGCTGGCAGGCGCCTGATTGGGATTACTGACGATGCCAAAACCTGATCCGGTGGCCACCAGGTTAAACTGCGGAATGCTTTCGAGAATGGTTAGGTTGGCCAGTACTGGTTTGAGCTTCAAGAGCAGCGATTCATAAATTTCAGATTCAGGATAGATAACCACGTCTGACCCACCGTCCGAAACAAGGAGCAATCCTTCGTATAGTTGTTCAACCACTTCTTCGCCCAGGTATTTCGGCAGGTATTTAAAGAATGCCCGGATCTCGAATGGTTCGTATTTTGAGCCGTCGGTTATTGAATTTAGCGGCAAATATTCCTTGATGTTGTCGATGGTAAGTATCATTTTGTTGGGTCGTTTACTTTAGTTACACTTCCGGTTTTATTGTTGTCGAGCGTGGTAAGCTCCAGGTTGGGGATTACAAAATGAAGATCGGCAGGCCACTTGTTAATTGATTTGATCAGGTAAAGCGGGCGAAGTATCCGGTCGCGGAATGGTTTCATGAGCGCCTGCTTAATGATGAACAGTTCGCGGGCTTCTGTTCCGTTAATGGTTTTATTTTTACCAGGCGATGGACCTACCAGCGATGGTTGCGTTAGCATTCCGTAGGCAATCAGGTTCGATATTTCTTCCGAGTCTTCGATGTAGGCGCCATCTTTTATTTCATTTTTCACAACCTCAATTTTGATCATGGGGTATGGCTGTCCCTGCGGGTCTTTTTTCTGGAAGGTGATAATCGATTTTCCGCTGTTCTCATTGCCCTTTATGAAATCATTGATGTCTTTATATTCTTTTTTGATCCGGGCCTTTTGTTCTTTATCGGCGGTAATGCTCTCGCGACGGAATATTTCTTTGAAATAGTCCGGATCGAGCAGGATGATGTAATTGATCAATGCCTGATTTTTCATGATGGCATCCTTAAACGGGATAATCTTCATGGCAAAATCGTATAGGCCACCGGCAAAAATCGCATACCAGTAGGGCTTCTGATAATAGTTGCGACCTGGTGAAGGGAAGTTTACCGGAACGATAAACCGGTTACGACGGGCTTTCACCGCTTTTTTTTCATCTTCCTTCATAAGTTCACGCAAATGGCGCAACGGGCTGTAATTATCGAGCACGTTGGTTGCAGTGCAGGGATATTCGTCGCCGGGCGTCTTCTCGCCCCAATAGGCAAAATAATAATGCCATTCAATCCGTCCGTTTTCTTTGTTCATTTCGCTCCAGCGCGAGAAACAAGCTTCTTTACTCCTAATCTCCACGATCTTTCTTTTTTCGCCATCCTCTGCATTGAAAATAATTTCGGGGAAACAATTGAAAAACCAATGCATGTCGCTCATTTGTTCGAGCAGGTATAATTGCATGTCGTTTTCTTCGAAAAAGCGATCAACCTCTGCATTCCCGATATAGGATTCAATCTTTTTTGTTTCGCCTTCACCTATAATTTTTACGGGTTTAATGCCGTCGCCGTAACTGAGCAATACGTTAAACCACAGATTGGCATTCATCTGTGCCAAAGTTCCGGCCTTCTCTATGATTTGTTTAGGCAAATCGTTGGTTGTTCCCCAGGGGACCATTTTAGGCATATTATCTTTTTCGCGACCTTTTACCGCAATTTGGGAAGGATCCCGGTCGGGAGTTGAGAACATATTGGAAGAGTCGGATGTTTGCAAAAAAACGGCAGATGTACCCGTTGCATAAGCAGTGGTTCCGTCGTAATGCATGATTATTTCTTCCTTGTTTTTCATATCATTACCTCCATACCATTAACATTAAAAAGCAACTGGGCGTGGACGGTGCGAACCTCGCCACTTTCGGGATATTTAAAATTGAACGTATCGTTTTTGAAATTTGACGATGTGCAGACGACCCGTGCATTGACTACGGTGCCGTCTTTTTCGCCGTAAACTACATCGAAGGGTTTACGCTCGACAGACCGGTCGAATGGATCGAGCAGGTGACGAAGTGCTTTCAGGAAAATTTGTTTCATAGTAAAAAGTTAGAAGCCTCACCCCGACCCTCTCCGAAGGAGAGGGAGGAAAAATGGCTTCGATTGTTTATGATTCAAATATCAGAGATGCTTTATTTTAACAAAAGGACAATAAATAGATTGCTTCGTACCTCGCAATGACGACGAACAGTGCGATTTTAAGCTCTACCCCGTGGGGAGGGTTTGGGTGGGGCTGTGAGATATCCATTATAGTAATCTGAAATGTATTCCTGAAGGGCGGTTTTCCATGGGCGCATGTGATTCACTGCACGTAAATCGAGTTTACGGGTTGATAAGCGTTCGGAGGCAGGGCGATCGGCAAAATAGGTTTGCTTAAAGTAGTCGGATGTTACCGGGGTAATTTTTACCTGATCGTGCAGCCCGGTTATTCTAAGCAGTTCCTGGGCCACTTCAAAGCGGCTGGTTTGGCCTCCGCACACACAATTATACAGGCCCCAGTATTCTTTTTCGAGCAATGCCCTTACCGTCCTGGCAAAATCGTGCGTATAGGTTGGCGTGCCATCTTTATCGTTCACCACAAAAAGTTCTTTTTTGCCGTCCTTTAATTGATGCATTAGTTTTTGAATGAATTTTTTATCTTTTTGCGGACCGGCGCCCATCATCCATCCGGCACGGCATACCAGGTAACGGGTTGCATTTTCGACCACAAAACGTTCGCCCATATATTTCGAGCGGGCATAAACCCCCAAAGGGTTCGGTGTGTCCCAGTCGTCGTACAATGCTTTTTGGCCATCAAATATTCCGGCAGTACTGATATACAGAATTGGAATGTTTAATTGGTTGGCCAGGTAAACGGCATTTTCGACGCCCAATGTATTGGTGAGGTATGTTTCATCCGGATTGTGTTCACAGAATTCGAGATCGGTATATGCTCCCAAGTGAAAAAGATAATCGGCATTGAAATTGAAAACATCTTCACGATAGGCATTGAAATCGCGGAAATCGAGAAATGAAAGCCAATCGTCGTTCACATCTTTATCGGTACATTTCAGTATATAATCGGCGCTGAACTGTTTATAAAAGGCTTCGCCGAGCATTCCGCCACAACCGGCGATGTAGATTTTTTTCATCTTAAACTATTTACAATTTAACTATTTACAATTTACTATTGAACCCCAATTGCGCTGATCAAGGCGCAAATAGTAAATTGTCTAATTGTCAATTTTTAATTCTTTCTTTTCCCTTGCCAAAAATTCGTGATAGCCTTCGGGGCGGCGGCCTTCTTTTTCGTAAACACGGTAACGGATTAAAACATCAGGAAGATTGGCGATGATATAACCGGCTTTTAAAAACTTACACCACAGGTGATAATCTTCGGCCCATCCCTGTTTGGTGTAACCATAACCGCCGACTTTTAGCAGGGCAGCTTTTCGCATGGCAACGCCTGGGTGGTTGACAAACCAATGATTGGGCATGTTGGCAGCCAGTTGCCTGGTGACCCGTTCGGGGTGATGTGTAATGAGTTGTTTGGCGCCAAAAAACTGAAGCTGAACGCCGCAAACACTAATTTGAGGATTCTCAAACATAAAATTAACCAGGGTCGTGATGAGCCGGGTATTGGCAATGTCGTCGTGATCCATCCGCACAATAATTTCACCACTGCAAAGCGATACGCCAACGTCGAGCACTTCTGAAAACTGAAGGGTATCATTGTCAACTTCGTGGTAAATCACAGGTCTTTCAGGATTTGTTTTTTGTTCGGCCAGTTTTTTAATTATGGATGATTTACTTAACCTGGAATCGTGATTGACAATGACCAGTTCCATTTCTCCGGCATAGTTTTGCTTCAGTACACTGTCAATAGCCAATTCGATCCATTCTTCGTTTGGATCACGGGTTGGCATAAGGACACTTACTTTTTGAAAATCCGCGTTACGGGTTGCAGGTTGCGGGTTCGGGGTTCCGTTTAAGAATTTAAGAAATTCGATTTCCTGGTATTTTAAACTTCTGTTTTGGCAAATAAACTTCCGGGCAGCATTGGCCAATTGCTTTATGTTCGTGGTATTCTTATAAAGTGAAGAAATAGCGGTGACAAATAGATGAATTTCCTGCTGAGTATAGCAGGGATCGGCAAATATTTCACGGGCTTCGTACCGCTGCCGGATTGAAATAACAATACCTCTTGAGGTAAGCACACCGGGGATATCTCCAACGCCAGGCATGACACAACAAATACCGGCAGCCATCATTTCGAGCAGCGCAATTGGCAAACCTTCGGATGGTGAACAATTCAGGCCAAGATCAAAAGCCTGCATGGTTTGATACACCTTCTCCATTTCAAGGTTACCCGTAATTTTAATAATTTTCCGGAGCCGAATGTCGCCTTGAATGTATGTGTTTACTTTTTTGAAATAATTCTGGCTTTGTATATTTTCTGAAGGACCGCCAACGATCAGTAATTTCGCATTTAGGGTTATGGGAAGCTGCCTGATTATTTTAAGGGCATCGAGAATATTTTTATCCTGGGCAACGCGCGTAATCATTCCTATTACAAAATCCTGACTGGTAAACCCGAAGCTTTTTCTAATCGAAGACCGGTTGATGTGTGATGCTTTATCAATCAGATCAACATCGACACAGTTGGGTATGACCATAAATTTTCGGGCATCGATACCATCCCAACTGGTAAATGAATCCACTATTTTTTGATGAATGGCATAGTACCCGTCGGTAAACTGATCATACTTTAGCACCTGCGCATAAATATGGTCGATTTGGGTATGCAAAATGGTTAAATACCTGAATCCAAGTTTTTGTTTTAACGACGTTACAGCTGGCATCATGCCACCGGCATTGCAGTTAAAAACGACATCGCAACCAATCAAAAATGGTTCAATGATTTTACTTTCAGGACAGAGGCCAACTACCACGATGCGTACACCTGCAGCTTTAATTAAATCGTAAAATTTACCGGTTGTACCACTGAGCACAATCACATCCAGGCCGTTTCGATATGCCATTAAAACGTGGTGGTATGAAACGAATTCGGCACCGCCAATGTCGTTGGTGCCAATAAGAAAGGCTATTTTCATAAATTCTGAAGTTTGATCAGATCAAATTTTCAGAATTTTAGCAGGCAGGGAAAGGACAGGAGAAGTGGTCAGTGGTCAGTCGCAGTTTTCAGTAAAATCAATTTTCGGGTGGGGATAAAAGTTTTTCGAGTTCTTTTATTTTGCGTTTGATGCGGAGAAGTTGGTTTTTGGCCTGATCGAATTGAACCCGTGCAGCTTCCTCGAGATGACGGAGTTCAATGAGTTGTTGACGGATATCGGTTGCGCGTATCATAAAAGCCCCTCCCATCTTAATTTGCACAACACTACCCTCAAGGATAAATGTATATAAGACAGAAAGGGCCAAAAGTGTGACCCGTTCTGTCCTTGAGGGAATAATGGATAAAAGTGTTGTGCGGGGGTAAAGATAAAGAGATTTACAATTTATTCATTTACGATTTGCGATTTAGGTAGAAAAAAAGCCTCACATTTTTGCGAGGCATTCGTTCCATAGCTGCGGAGAGCTTATTCGATATCCTACTTTTTTTGTTTTTAAAATAATTTTAGCTGCTGTGTTTTGTTTTGAATAAGTAAATCGTCGAGAATATCTGTTTGTTCGGAAATTTCCGAAATTGTTACGGATTGCGGGTTGCGTGTTACATTTTTGGGCATTTTAAGTACGATTTGGCTTTCGGATTCGGTGATTGGTAAAATGTATAATCCTTTGCCGGTGGGATGAAGTTGCACCTGCCAAGCTCCGTAGAATTGATTTGATAGTGAGTTCATCCAAGCTACTTCGCCAAACATTCCGTTCAGGCACATGTTTATCAGGCACATCATACAACAGTTACGGTCGATATCGGCTCCGTAAAACAGTGCATTGCGGTTGATCTTAGCGGCTGCCATCAGTATGCGTCCACTTCCACAGGCGCAATCGAGAATGCGGTCGCCAAAGCTGATAGGATCATTAAGTAGTGCCATAAGGTCGCAAATTGGTTCGGGTGTGAAGAACTGTCCGTTATGTCCAAAGCTGATGTGCTCCATGAAGAAATCGCCAAATACATCGCGTAATCCTTCGCCGTTGTTATCCATTTCGATGACCAGTGCGCCAAATGCTTCTGTCATGAGGTAGGCTTCGGGTTTATCATATCCGCGTACTATTTCGAGGTACCGATTTTCCATAGCTCCCAGCGACAGGGCGCAAACTGCCATTTCCAAGAAGTCGCTGAATACGTTACTGATGCTGTTCCGACGCGCCAACTGCTGCATGTACTGGGCAAAGCTTTTCTGTTTTTCCATGTCTCAGTCTTTTACAATTATTATCATTTTCCCGTTTTCGACTGTGACATGCACTGTTTGGTGTGGCTGAAACCCGGCATCGGCCAACCAGTTTCCTTTTAGTGTGAGTTTTGGCACCTGGTGGTAATTGTCGTGGTACTTGCCTTTTACATACTCGGGTTGAAGCTTAATCACTTTTGTCATTTGTTGTACCACTGCCCTGTGGATTTATGTAGGCTGGCTCTCCTGTTAATTTTGAGCCAACACTGAATTGAGCAGACCGGAATTAGTCAAGGGCCACTTCGACACGTTCGGTTCGACTGCTTCGCGCTCACCGACCGTCTCAGTGACCGATCGAAGTGAGCTTGTATTACCCTTTACTTTTCCGGGATGCGATCAATACCTTCGGGGCAAAATTGAGTGAGAGAGAACCTTCTGTGATTTACGATTAGCCTATTTACTATTTACAATTTGGGGTTAACAATGTGGACACCTCTGGAAACAATGTGGACACCTCGGGGCACAAAAAAAGGAGGCGTGAGCCTCCTCAGATTTGAAGTTGAAACGATTAACTTCCGTAACAACTGATGTAAGCGTTGTATTCGAAAGAAACGAGTTCTTTGTCAAGCAATTCGGCTGCTCCTTCGAAATAAACCGAATCGAGATAAGTAACGAAGGCTTCCCAAAGGTTGGTACTGTTTTCCTGAACTTCTGCGGCTGATTTTAATCTGTAAGTTTTCATACTGTAGTTTTGTTAAAAATTATATGCAGTTTTTCACGGTCAAACATCTGGGGTAAACAAAGAGGAACTGGAATAACGGATCGAAGTGAGTATATGCCGGGAAAATCCTTGTTTAGGTGAAACCCTTAGCCCAGGATATTGACCGTTTCTTAGCGTGTAATTTTGCTACAAAACCAGAGTGGAAACACCAAATGCAGAGAGCAGTGGGCGTTGAGAAAACAGCAACGCAGGGAAGCTCACCAACCTAAGATCGGTTTATGGGGCGGCTGGAATTGCCTGTAAATATGAGATTGCTTCCCGCTTCGTGCCTCGCGGTCGCAATGACGGCCCTTCGACTGGCTCAGGGATCCGGAGCGACATAAAAAAAAGCCTTTCGGCTTTTCTTGGGTTTCAGTTAAAATGGAAGGTCGTCTTCGGCGGGTTTTGCTTGTTTTTTTCGTGATGGCTTTTGTGCCTTTTTTTGTTCTTCAGGACCATAGGGCTGTGTTGGGATGGCTGCCGAAACTTTGGTCTGATAATAACAGGTGTGGGTGCGTCCGAATTTGTCTTCTTGTTTCAGTTTAGCCACTTCAAATGAGAGGTACTTTACTCCGTTCTTTTCGAACACGGCTTTTTCGAGGCCTTCAACTGGTAATACAATTCTCACGATGTCGAGGTTTTCTACCTGAGTTCCTTTTCCGATGTAATGTTTTTCAAAAGTTGCCATAATATTGAATTTAAGGTTATAAAAAAAATTTATACCGGGTGAACTTATTCTGAATGAGGGTGGCAATGGAGGAACTGGAATACCGGAACGTAGCGAGGATATGCCGGGAAAATCCATTGACGGGAACCACCTTGAAAGAATACACCTTTGTATATAATTTTGACTAACACTCAATATTCTGTCAACCATAGAAAATTTGCACCGGCGAATGGGTACTAAGGTAAACCGGGAGATTGGGATAGTATTGTTGCCAGGTGATGGCCTGATCGTGTTCGGTAGAATATCGGTGAAGTAACTATTGAGGCTGTGCCAACGAAACGAAGATGACCGGCGGCCCACGTTAATCAGACCATGGCGGCGACATCAACAGCATGGTGTCCGGAACAAAAACACAAAAGGAGCGAACAAGCATTCCGGAAGATGGCCTTACCAACTGAAACTAAATGACGAAAGGCTTTTAGGGGAGCGGTGGTTCGACTGCTCGGTTCGATACGCTTCGCTACTCACCCACCATCGGTGAGTGCGACAATTTATGAGTTAGCGAATAAAAAAGGGGAGCGTTAGCTCCCCTTTGGTTAAAGATTGATCAGTTCTTCAACGTCGTGCACTTTCACGTCAAGTGTCCGTTTCATTTCGTCGATCACTGAGCTGATCACTGCCGAGTTTGAAGTTTTGAACTCGTTCCCGCTTGCATCCCGCAGACTAATCACAGAACTCAGCGAATCGGCCCCGATCTGGAAGGTCTGTAACTTCCGGCGCGAATCGTTCAACGTTTTCCACCGGTCAATCAGCATCGACAAATCTTCCACCCGCTGGATGCGTTCTTCGAGGGTCATTTTACGAGCTGCTTCTTCAACTACGTCTTTCACAACTGTCATAGTTGGAGTAACTTCTACCACTTCAACAACTTCAGCAACACTGGCTGCTTTTTCGGCATTATTTGATTTACCCATAACATTTTGCCCATGCCCTTGGGTCTTATTTTGGCATCTGGCTCGCCGGTTAAAATTAAATTACGGGTAGTATCCATTGAGCCGGGCGGAATCTAGTCAAGGGCGAATGTCAGGTTTAACGAGTTGCGGGTTTCGGGTTACGTGTTACGAGTTAAAGGTGACCGAGTGCGAAGCAAGGTTTAGTTATGTCTATACCGCTAAACTAAACCACTAAACCTCCCTTTACTTTTCCGGGCGGCGATCAATAACTTTATCCGGAATTTGAGTGTAACTACTTTCTCCGTCATCACCGGTAAGCCTGATTTTTAGAAACAACCAAAAAAAGGGGCGAAAGCCCCTTGAGTTACAATCCCGGATCAGCATCTGAATACCCATCGTAAACTTCACCGTAATAATTAAGTTCATCATCCTGATTACAGATATCTTCATCTTCATGATAGGCTGAACATACTGTACAATCACCATCCGGACGGCAACAATTTGAATTTTGAAACATAGTTTTTGCCGCTGCCCTGCGGACTTATAAAGGCATCTGGCACGCCTGGTTGTTTTTACTGAATGAAATTTTCCTGATTAGCAAACTTTGATTCCACTTGTTCGCATCCCCATGCATCGCGCATATCTTCCATCGACATGATTTTACCTGACTTCTTGAAATATTCTCCTTTGTGCCAGTACCATGCCGTTTTCGGATGTGAGAATCGGTAACCTTCGCCTTTCAAAGTTTCCCTTACTGCGAAGGTGTTTCCGGTAATCCAGATCCATGAGCCAATCAGTTCGATTGTAATATCTGGTAAGCAGATGATCCGATCAAGCCGCTCGCGCATTTCTTCTGAAACCTGCTGCTCATATTCCTTCCTTGCTTCCGAAAAATCAGTATTACTGTTGATAAGCTTTCTTGAAAGCCGGTCATACAAATCATTGATCACCTGCATGATTGCCGTATCACCACCTTTGTCCGGGTGATACAAGAAAGCAAGGCGACGGTACTCCTTGCGCAATTCATCCAACGTCTTAACACCTTCAAAAAATTTCATAGTTTTTACCGCTGCCCTGCGGATTTATGTAGGCTGGCTCTCCTGTTAATTTTGAGCCAGCACCAATTGAGCAGACCGGATTCTAGTCAAGGGCGAATGTCAGTTTCGAGGCACGCAGAAAGTGACCGAGCGCGAAGCGTTGTTTATGCAAATCACATCCGGGAAGCACAAACCCTTTACTTTTCCGGGATGCGATCAATAACTTCGGGCCAAAATTGTAGGAGAGATAATACCTCTCTGCCTGAATAGGCGCTTAGTCGGCATTCTCTTTTGGTTCTTTTCTCTGATGCCGGGCGGAAAATCTAAGTAGCAAAATCAGAGAAAAGAACGGCGCAAAATTTTCAGGCCGTAGGTGGTCCCTGAAAATTCAGATCCCGAGTACTCGGGAGATGGCGCAAGGTTCTTTTTGCCCGCTTTTTCTTACAAGAAAAAGCGTAGAGAAAGTTCTGTGCTTAGAATCAATCTAAATAGTATTGATTTTCGCATCTAAAAAAAAGCAAAAAACTAAAATTCAAATAAATAGGTATCTAAAAGGGTGGAAAAACACCCTTCTACTTATAGTTAATCCCGAACCGCCCTGATCGTCTTTTGTGCGCACAAGGTCAAAAATGGCGTTATATGCTGAAAGTTGCATATGTTCTGTATAGTGGAGGCTCTATCCAAAAACCCATCGCACGGACGAAGGTAGTGCGATACCGAATGTGTTTGAAAGCAAAAAACAGGTGAATGCGAAGCACATTCTCCTGTTGTGGGTAGTGGAACAATCATTCTGAATTGAATGAAAGGATGTAATGAAATTATGAATGTTTGTGTATCGGGCTATTGGTTAAACACCGTTGACATTGGTATTGATGTGACTTGCCTTGGAAAGAAGTTCAATCCAATAAACAGATCATCCCATGCATCAGTACCGTCGGTACGAAGTTCGAGCGGATCATCTTCAGTCTCTCCAAGTTTCTCGCCAGCCTTATTCTTTTCAAAACCAGTACGGCCAATTCGGATCCCACACATCTCCATTGATGGAAGCAATGCCGGATTGTTCGCCCGGTTAAACTTTGGAAACAGATACTTCCGACCCTTAAGTGAATCATCTATAACCTGATGCTTTACTTTGTGTGTCCAGGTATTGCCGATATAAACCGGTTCAACACTCCAGCCACGGCGCGACAGTTCTTCAACAACTATCTCCTGAAAGTTTGGTGCATCTTCATCAGCATAAGCGCCATCCAATGCAGTGGAGTTGTAATAGTAGATCACATCCTTATTGCGGATGTACTGGTAGTAGTCGCACCAATCGCGGCAGAGTTCCCTGATCTTTCGGTTGAACTTCACATACTTGCTCGATAGGGTTTTCATAACAGGCTCAGCACGTTGGCCTGTTATGATCCAATTGATGTTTGCATTATAGTCTAATGTAATGGCTAGTGGCACTGATGGATCAATGTCACCATCCTTCAGGCAATTGTCTTCAGCAATGCGGTCAAGGTCGAGTGTGCCTTTTGCGGTCCGGAGGTTATCCAGATAAGTAGTATTGTCGGCATCATAGTAATGCACTTCAGGTGTAAGATTAGGATAGAAACCATCAGTCAGTTTGCGTATCCGTTTGTTCATGATTGAAGTCATGAAGATGACCGGCGGCAAAATAAGTTTCTGCTTTTTAATGTATTCGATACCAACTATTTCAAGGTTTTCAATGGTGTCGTATTCTTTGTACAGGAAAGCGTTTTGCCTCAGGAAAAACAGTTCGTCGCGTTGCTGTTGCATTTTCCTGACAGCATTCGCGGGCATTTCAGGCATAAACCGGTATTTGTCTTTCAGGTAATTGATATGGGCAATCGTATTTTCAATGGCCTGTATCAATTCAGGGTCCATAAGCTTTTCCTGGTCAAGTATCCATTGACCTTCTTTACTGGTTGGCATATCCGAAACAATGGTATAGCCTTTCCATTTATGGCAACTTTCGAAGCGAGGTTCTGTGCCCGACAATGTTGGCATAACTTCCTCAAAAAGTTTTTCCTTATTGATTGATCGTCCTTCGTCAATCTTTCCCCAATCAGTTGTTAATGAGTTGGCCGAAAACCTCACGTCCTGGCTTAATAAATAAACACAAGTTCCATTATAAAAATGTATTGCCTGGTCCCAACTAACAGGTTCAACTATCGGAAGCTTAAAGTTCATCCATTTGGGAGCTTTGCGGCCAACAAAATAATGAACATCGCGCTGATATCCGTAACGTTTCAAAAAGGCAAGGGTGTGTGATAATGTTTTACCAAGCAACTGTTTGAAGTTGCGCTGGTAAAGAAAACCTGATGAGCCTGGCATGTTTTGAATATCGTATAATAAATCAGGACCTTCAATGCCGTCAGATTTTCCGAAACGGCGGGCGCCAACGATACATTTACTGTTTGGGCTGATCTCGTGCACGTACATTTGTGCCGGGTTGAAATACGCTTTCTTATTCGCTTTCTTCTCCATTGCTCACCTCGGTATAACTGACCTCTTCAACTTGTACACCATATTTTTTCCGGAGTTTTGCCTGAATTTCTTTCAAATTTGCGATAGGTTTTCTGCCGATAACCGAAACGTCGGTTGATGGCTCCAGGTCGAGTGGTACAATATCTTCCCAGGGCAGCGCTTCCGATTCATCTTTATCCAATTTGTTCACTTTTACCAGGGCCTGACCGGCACGGATCATGGCTTCGGCCTGTTTTACCTCCAGCAAACTTTCTGCATCAACGGCCATCTTATAACCTTCTCGGATCATGTGGTTTGCCGTGTGCCGGTGAAATTCGCGGCTAACGCTTTTCACGTTTCCTATTAATATTTTTACCCGTGGAAGATCGCGGTAAGCTGTTGATTGGCTTACATCATAAGTTTCCGTGATGTAATTAATCATTTCACTGTCGTTTTTCTCCGGATGGGCAAGCCAGTGAACGTAAGCATCCCTGAGGCGGATGATCATGTTTTGTTCGTCGGCATCAAAATGAACGGGGAGTTCAGATTGATCATCAAACAGGTATTTGTTGCACTTTTCCAGAAAACTATCGGTCTCTTTTTGCACGGCGTTCGGCTAAGGTTTGTTGAGTGATCATTTGTTTGGCCATTTCTTCAGCCTGAGGGCTTCCATGTTTAGCCATTTTCACAATGTTAGTGTGGATATCCTTTTTGCTTTCAGTTTTTCCCCGGAAATAAGCGTTCCATATATTGCCTTTTTTTTTCCGGATATCGTTCATAAATTCAGCTTCGTCTAGATCCAGCAAAATGGCTATTTCTTCAGGCTCCAGGAATATTCCCGAAAACGATTCAATTTCTTTGAGTTGTACTTCAGTTAAATTCATCCGGAGTTACTTTTAAACTTTCAGCATACCAGGTTTCGTAATGGATTAACATTGATTGATAATGCCAGGGATTGGTAATGATTACACCGGCTTCTTTTTTGTCGTTGATGTTCAGGTTCGCGCTGGTGATGACAAGCACTTTCCAATTCTCGTTTTCGATGAAAACCAATTTTGCATGAATGTTCGTCATCCCAATTTCGCTAACAACATTCGACGCGAAAAAGAGCAATCCAACACGGTACCGCTTTACGCTCAGGTCGAACAGACAGGTAAGCGATGTGATCATGCCTGATTCCTGAAGGTGCAGAAAACTCCGGATAGCAGTTTCGGTAATCGAAAACGAACTGATCCGGACTATGGCAGGCCCTGTCTGATCCAACAAATGGGCAATCAGCTCATGGGTCGAAAAATCAGCATCCGAAACGTATGGGATTGTGCTGTCAGGCTTAAGCCGTATTGAAATCTGATTTTTCAATGTCTTCGGTATAATCAATTCCCCAACCTTCCAATTCTTTCATCCGGGCAGCAAGTTCATCCGCTTTTTTACCGGTTCCGTAAGTTCTCCGGATATAGGTTTTGTTGGCCTTAATGCGCTTCAGTTTATCAACGGCATCCCTTCCGGCCTTGTCGGCAATGCGCTGCTCCATGGCTTTATCTTTGTTTTCGGCCCACCACCGGTCAATATCATCCCAAAACTGGCGGACCGTCTTTTTGTTGTCAATTATTTGAGCGCTCAGCTCACCACGGCGCTCCTTTTTCGTCGGTTCATCAATCAGTTGCTTCAGTTCAGCATGAAGCGTTTTGTTCTGATTCGACAATTCGCCGGCTTGTTTGTATTTATCCTGGAATACTGCAGGCAATTCTTCAAACCGTACAACCGGGTTCGCATCAATCGTTACCCGCCCTGATCCTCCGGTAGTTTTTTCAGTACCGACGACTTTACTCACTGCATTTCTTACTCCCTCCCCCCGCGGGGAGGGCCGGGGAGGGGCTGTAGTTATTTTTGCCTTTATCTCATACACCCTCGCGTAATGCTGCAATTTATTCCGGAGCATGTTAACATGGATTTTGCCGGGGTTTGGAGTACTCAAAAAATTATTTGCATCCTGGTCAACACCCAGGTTTTTGAAAATCCGGACACCAGCCGGGTAATCCTTCATTCCGGTGGCCAGGTAATTGGCCAATTCTTCCTGTGGGGTCATGTTATTTAAGTTGTTCGTTTATACCAAATAAAAGTAAATCCAAGTAGTGTACACCATAAGCAATTCTTTGGATTATAGAACCTCAAGAACCACAACCAGGGTTTTGGGGTCGAAAATTTTAGATTGTCATACCGAAGCAAACTATTCCAACTGATGTGCCATCTACCTTTATTAATTAACCGATACGATTTCCATATCGTTCCCCGATTGTATAATGGGTTCACAAAGTCTTTCATAGTTCGTTTTTTTAATATCTTCTATTTTTAATTGCTTCGCTTGAAATAAAGTTCAACTGTTTGGCAGATTTTACTTATTTCCGATATTAATTCAACAGCAACATTTACAACTATATTGCTGCAATCTTTTGGAAGGGGAATAACCTCGAAATCAGTGAATCCTTTTAAAATAAGTTCTTCTTTGAATTTATTGACTTTATAATTATCGCAAACTATTCCAACCTTTTTCATGAGCCAACTCTTTCATTCGTTCCATCCCACACAAACTCATTAACTGGCAGATGCTTTTGGCAGAAGCAACAGTAAGTTGCCCCGTAGAATTTAGGATCTCTGGCATAGGTTTCAGCAATGGTTAGGTTCATTGTAGTGAACGATCCACAACCACCAATATTTTTTCCAACATTATCAACTTCTTTCTGTGTGAGTGCCTTACCTACTAAAGGAGATTCAGATTCAGGATAACGTAAGAAGGCAACATACTTATCAGGATCGCCAAATCTGGATGCTTCTTCTCTTGATAGTGGTTCAATTGTTCCACCCTTCAATTCAGTTATTTTGCCTACATGAATATATGACCTCCTGACAGGCCGGATAAATCCCTTGGCAATTTCTTCTGCAGAAAGTACCAAATAGACTTCGTTTTGTGGAACGGGTTGGTCGTCTGCTCCATGTCCAAGCCTGGGATCGCGGGAATCTGTTGTTAAACTCATGATAATGGATTTATTATTTGTGCTAAACATCCTTTTTTTGTGCGCACAAAAAAAGGACGATAAAAAAAGCCCCGATTACCCAGGGCTTTACAATTCGTTTACTTTTCGAATCGCGACTTATCAGGAAACAGCTTCATAATTACCTTTTTAATTTCTTCGCTCATTCCTCCCTCCGAATTATTAAGGTATTTCTTCACCTTCATTTGGGCTTTCATATTTTCCCAGTTGGGATATGGCCGGTTAATGCAAAATCCCTGGTTGTTTTTCAAGTCCAAAGCGCTCCAGTACGGTAAAAAATCTTTAAACCAGTAGTTATAATAAATTTGCTCCAACACAATCGGATCGGCAAGCATATTATATTTTTCAACCAGGTATTTTACCTTGCTTTTTTCGAAACGGTGCGGAATATGTACCGCATAGTTCCATGTTGGTAAACCTTCCTGCTGTAATAACTTGAGGCTTCTGAGGTTGTCGCGGCCCCAAACAGTTTGCAGTGATAGCATTGGAGCCTTGCTGTTTAAATCGTTAACCGCTACGGGCAGGCATAAATCGGCATACATCACTTTATTGATCAGGTAGATGTCGTCATTCATCCAGAAATATTCTTCGTTTACATCCGGGTGATTGATCACTGCCATGTGTTTGTGCAAAATATCGATGCGCGGGGTTTCGCCGGAATATTCAACCGGGATAAAATGAACTTCATCGGTGTTAATCCACTCCGGAAGTTCGCCAACGATCAAAATCCTGAATTTTACTACGGTCAGGTTTTTTTCGAGCGACCGGAGCGAATATTTCATTTCTTCCCATTGAACAAACTTTTTAACATTGGGGTATATCACATCAACTACACGTTCACCATTCCGGTAAGCGTCCAGTTCATTCTGGAGCTTCTTTATTTCATTTTCAAGTTTAATTTTTGTTGCCATTATTTAGGTATAAAAAAAGCCCCCGAGTACTCGGGGGCTTTCTGATATTTCAAAGAGCGCTTAAACTCCCAAATCCATTGCTGAATCAACAGGAATTGCTCCTTCGTAAATTGGGCAGGGGCCAAAACCACTGTCAGCGATGGTGAAGGTTACACCCTTACGGTCGGTTACTGCAGTACCGGTAGTGTCGTTGGCCGAAACTTCAGCAGGAAAGGAAGGAGATCCGTGTAAACGGTATTTACCATCATGTTCCTGATACACGAAAAACATTCTCCGGTTCTGAAATTTCAATGCAGCTCCCAGCGTTTTCTTGCTGGTAGTTGGGTAAAACCATGTAGCTGTACGTTTAGTGCTTTTACCGTCGCGTTCGCCCTGGCTTTCACCATTTAAACCGGCAGTTTCAGCAGTTCCATACATCGAGTACATTGTTTTTCCGGCTTTCAGAACAATATCTTCGGTGATCACGATCGATTCTTCCAATGTTGCAGGAGCTGCCGGAAGTTCCGGGAACGATTCAACATCGGCAATAAAGCCGTAATAACCGATCGAGCGTAAACCGCCCATATTGTTCATGCCTTCCTCAAAATCTAATACATCAAAGTTCATAGTAGTTCCTCCTTTTTTAGATTTTTTAGATTATACTCCGAGATCTGCACCCGAGCCGGTGTAATCTCCTGAAAGTTCATTACCAGTTACTGAACCATCGCTGATCATGAATCCGTTTTTGTTCAGATTTTTGATACGCATACCAATTTCAAACTGGTTCCAGAACTGTACTTCGTTAGGATCTTCGAAAGGTGAACGGACCTGAACAAAACCGGCATCGCCGAAAGTGTTCATACCCAAATCGAGGTTACCAGGTTGGGTAAGCATCAGGCGATCTCCAATACCCAAACAGTAGTGCGATACAATCTGCAAATTAGGAATTCCGGCATCTTCCTGCAGCTGGGTGAGCAAGCTGGCAAAAGTCACATCCTTGTACGATGTTTTTTTGTTTTCCAGCGAATCTTTCACGTTGATCAGCGAATTGTAAGGAATATACAGAACGGCAGGTTTCTGACGCCATTTTGGATAGATGTTACGCAACCAGTCGCGAAGGCTGTTGAAAGCAGTCAGGTCAGTTGCATTGGCAGGAGCAGTCAAATCACCGCAGGCAACCAGGTTACCTTTGGCTTCAGAAATGTCACCGGCAACAATCTCTGCATCGGCAAGGGTATAGAAACCATTGGCCATACCTTGTGGGGTTTGGTCGGCTACATTACGAACTGCATGGAAAAGGCAGTCGATAATATCTTCACCAACAGTGGTAATAATGTCGGCAATAATATCGCGTTCGAGCGGATGTTGTTTGCTTTGATTATTAACCTTGTTTTTTGCAGCATCGAACAATACCTGTTTGGTACTGTAATTCGTAATGTTGTCCCGAATAGGAGCAACAGCACGGTAGGTTTGCAATTCGCGTTCGATCAAACGTGAAATTTCGTTTTTGTAGTTTATCGTTCCGGCCACGTATGGACGGGCAGCGCCGCCAGCACGTTCTTTCACAATCACAATGTCTTTATTGTTCACCTCAAGCATCGAGATTTTAAGCTCTTGCAATACAGGAATCAATACAGCATAAGGGAGCAGCATGAAATCTTTCTGATAAGTTACAGCTGCCCTTTGTAGTCCGCTAATATTTACAGCATCCATTATATAAATTATTTAAGGGTTTTACCAAGGTATTCCTGTGATACAGCTTCGAGCTGTGAACCAAGGTCTTCGTGTTTAGAACTTACCGCGCCAGGTTTTACTGCGCCATCAACGTCTTGTTCTGTAACAGCAATGGCAGCTTGTTCGGCTGGTCCTGCTTTGAGGGTAGCGATTTCGCCCTGTAACGAGGCGATAGCCTGGTCGCGTTCGGTAACCAACTGTTCAGCGGCCGTTGCGGCCTCCTGGGCAGTTTGCAAACTGGCTTCAGCAGCAAGTCTGGCCGAATTTTCCAGTTCAAGTTGGTGTTCCAGTTCGGCTGAACCGGGTTCACCAATAGCAGTTTCGAGCGCCGTCATTTCATCTTCGGTGAAAGTGCGGCGACCATCGGCTTCGAATTCAAGTGAATCCTGGGCCAGGGCGGATTGGATTTTTGGAAACTTCATGGATGACTTAATTTTTGAATTATTATTTTCCGTCTGACCTCCTGAATTGGAAGCAGGGATTTCTTTTTTAGTGTAGTTGGCCAGCTCAATCACGCGGTTAACGGCATCGTCAAAACTTCCGATCCGGTCAACCAGTGAGCCTATCACTTCACCGGCCTGGAATGTGCGTCCATGCAGATGCTTATCTTCCACTCCCGAAAGTTGAGCCTTCATGTCGTTCACAAATTGAATCATATGAGGATTCAGTATTCTTTCTTTGGCAAGTTTGAAATCGAATTCATTAATGGCCGTTTCATATTCCTCGTTTTTTTCGAAAGCATCATCGGCATAAATGGTTACCTCGCGTTCTTTCATCATGTCTTCATCGCTTTTCGCAATGCGGCCCGAATAAACCAACATGGTACCAATGCAACCAACCAGGTCGGTTGGTCTGGATGCAATACGCTCATTTGCAAACGCGCCAACATACATGTGCGCGCTGGCCATCATGCCATCGACCCACACTACAATTGGTTTGGTACATTTCTGTATGGCATCGGTTAATTCCGGCACGGCATTGGCAGCACCACCCGGTCCTTCAATAATCATTACATGGCCAATTACCGATTCATCGTTATCAGCATTTATCAGCCTGCGGGCTAATGTTCTGGATCCAACCGGACCACATATCATATCGTTCTTCATCAGTACGCCACGTACCGGTAGTACATGCACTACTTTTTCGTAAGTAGGCTCATCAACTTCCGGAGCGTCATCGTCCTCGTCATCGTCCCAATAACTGGCGACTGGAGTAAGGGTGTTGGCTGAAATGGCAAAAGGAATATTTTCTTTGGGTTCTGTTTCTTCAACAATCATGGCGCCGCCCAGCATCCCGCGAACGATTGGCATATATTGCTGTAATCCTCGTGCATGCAAATACCAGGGTGAACCAAAAATGTCTTTCGCGATAGAGTATTGCATAGTTGTAGCTTTTAAGCATACAACTTTACAATAGAACAAAGGGTAAATAAAGGACTAAAGGCTATGGAAGGTCTGTAATTACAGGTGATTCGCTGATTGAACTGCCGGTCAAATTCACCATTATGGCATTAATTGAAGTTATTTGCCCCGGAATTTGTTTTTTTCTCAAAATTCTGACCGGAAAAACCAAAAAACTGGTATTATTCATATCGGTAACCAAAGCGGCATTCTTCCGGTTTTCGAAGGTTTTAAGCCCCGCGATGATTTCAGACCTGATTTTTGGAATCTGGATGTTAATTTCCTTTTTCCATACACTTCCGGCATTGGTCCTGTCTTCATTTTCACTGAACGATCCGGTATCGGGAGTAAAGTATATCTCCTGAAATGCGCTGCCTGAATTAAAACTTAGATCATTGAAACTAATTTCACCGGCTAAAGGCTCGGGTATTGTAAGCAAGTCGTCAAGTGCAATCAAACTGATATAACTTATACCTCCCAGGTTTTGGCATTCAGGTGCTGTGTTCATGATGGCTGTTTTTTCTAATATATATCACTGTATTTGATCTGCATTTTAGAAAAATATTTTTCGGATTGTTAAGCTGTTGATAATCTTTGTCTTAATATTCGCTTCGACCGTTCGCGTATCTCCGACTTTGTTTTTCGGTAGTCACGTTTTTTGATTTGGTCGAAGTTTGCTGTATTCATCCGCTGGTTTAAAATATCCAAAACCGATTCAATAATATCGAGCTGGCAAAGATTCATCGCATATCCATCCTGAAAGAAAACGTCAATCCATTTATTAAAAAATACCTCGATGCGGTCAATAATTTGCTCCTGGTCTTCCCTGCTAATATACACATACATGGTCTCCAGCGAGTACCAATTGTGAGGGGTTCGCGGTATCAGGATGTGAACAGGATTTTCGGACGGGATATGGTCAGGTGGCTTGGTCGATTTCGATAGAAAAGCATTGATCAGTTTCCCAAATTCGGTTTTTCTGGTCACTACTATTTCGGTCTGATCTTTGGGAGTTTCGGTAGCAAAGCGCAGAAAGGCTTCGAGAATGGGCGGAATATCGATAACTACTGAGGGCTTAATCGGTTGATTTTTATCGGACATACGGAAATATTCATGGGTTAAAGGTTGACTCTTAAAACCGGTGAATGAAGCGGACTAATATACATATAAAAATAGATATAGACTTGAATATTTATAAACTATTTCTCCGGACTGAATTAAAAAAGCCAGACCCCGAGTGCTCGGAGTATCTGGCTGCGGTTGAGATGGTTTCAGCATCTAATCATTTATCGCCCCCACTTTCTTTTGCCTGGGAAGTATATTGACTTTTTATCATCTGGCAAATTCATTCCTTGCCCTGCAACTTTCTGTATCAATTCAGGTGATAATATTTCGTCAGGCTTAAGAAATTTATAGCCTGAACATGGTCGGGTTGTGCAATACGATGCTCTTACCCATCCTAACTCATTTTCTTGCCATAATACTGCAACTTCCGAAATTTTGTTGTCTTCGTAGACTTGATGTACTTCGATAATTTTGTAGCTCATAATTTTTGTTTTAAAAAGGTTTTATAATGGTATTGAATCTATACTCCTATCCGTATCGGTCTCCTGGGTACCGGATAAACAAATACTGCCAGCGCTTCAGTTTTGTTATCCGCAATAGTCTGGCCGGTTACCTGGTACCACTGCCCATGCTGTTCGATGTATTGACCGTTCATGATCAGGCTGCATTCCTGGCTGAACAGGTAATTGCCCACGGTAGGTGCTAACTGTTCGTTGCTGGTGTAAAAATCTACTTTCATACGGCTATTTTATTATAATATATTTCAATGGCTTTACTATTGCTTTTTACCAATGCTTTGGCAACTACCGGAACTACAGCATTTCCGATAAACTTCTTTTGCTCAGTTTGAGTGCCTTCTAGCTTATATCCATCCGGAAAACCCTGAATTCTCAGGAGCTCGTCAATGATCAGCATCCGCATTTTTATATCTACGATTCCGTAAATGGCCATGAACATCCTGATCTTTTGCATCGTTGCACATTCGCGTTCAAAGATTGGCATGGCGAAGATCTTCCCGGAACTGGCGGCAACAATGTATGGTGGCATTTTATCCATTCTGGCAATTAAAGTAAAGCAAGGTTTATCAAGTGATCCTCCTTTATTGGCATATTGTGGATTCAGTAAAAAATGTTCTGCTGATATCAGATTTAATTTGGGGTTGCTGGTAATCGTTCCTGCCGGTTCTTCAATGCTCGATGGTTTTGAGTGGCCATATTGTTGGTCCATAAAGTTTATGGTAGTCAGTCGTTGTTTAGGTACTCCTGTAATGGTTGGGTTTGGTTGTTCAATGCTGCCCAGCTGTCCGCCGCCTGAATAATAGTTCTGAATAAACTGCGATTCAATCTTTGCAACCCGTTCTTTGGTGGTGATGGTTGGGCAAGGATCATCCAATGAAGTGTTGAATCCATTGCCATAATAATGACTCAGGAAAACTGCTGAATGGCTGTCTTTCGTGGTGATGGATCCAGCCGGTTGATTAACTGATATGTTCTTGCTTTCCGGATGGCCGGAATAATACTTCGAAAGGAAAACTGACTTAATCAATCCATGTCGGTTACTGGTGGCAATTGCTCCCAATGGGTTCAATACCGATTTCGATTTCTCTTTCATATCGCCACCGTTGTAACGGATGGTAAATAGATCTTCACCACCGGCAACGAACTTGACCAGACCGGCATAAATACGCTCCAGTGTTTTTTCTGAGAGTGGTTTCTTTCGGGTAAATATGCTCCGGCCTTCGTCTTCCAGATCGAGTACTTCGCGCACGGGTTTCCATTTGGCTTTGGCGCCGAATAATCCACCATGATCAGGAGACTTTGAATGTGTTGTTTCAGGCCATTTCATGGGTAGTCCAATCTTTGCAAATTGCCCGAAATACCTTTCTCGGCTGGTATATGCTCCGTGATCGGCTGAATTGATCAGCTGGTAATCGTACTGATATCCGTAACTGCATAATTCTTTAATCCAGCGCAGGTAATCGCGGCCATTCAGTTTTGATATCGGACGGCCTTTTTCGTCCAAAGGGCCCCAACTCATAAATTCCCGAACATTTTCGATGTACACGTAATCGGGCTGCAATTCTTCGATGTACATAAACAGGGCATGTGCCAGGGTTCGGCTGTCGGCATCGCGGGGTAAACCGCCTTTGGCTTTACTGTAGTTGGTACATTCCAGACTGGCCCACAGGTTAATCACGCATTCCGGAAATTGCGACCGTAATTCGGCAACCAGGTTACTCAGGGCAACAACTACTTTAAAGTCGCGAACATCTTCAACAAAGTGCATGCAGTCTGGATGGTTGTGCCAGTGACTCATCAGCGCATTGTGATCGTGGTTCACACAGGCCACAACCTTTACATTTTCCAATCCGGCCAGATGGATACCTGTTGTAGTTCCGCCAGCTCCGGCAAATAAATCGATCCAGAAGATCATTCGTCCATTGGCCACATCGTAACCTTTATTTAGGTGCAACATCAACGGGCCTAACTTTATTTCTTCGAATAGGTGTTGTGGTTTCATAGGCGGTCGTATAGAGGTTCTGTTAATTTCAAAATTGACCGCTCTAATCCTTCCAGATAATAAAGCAATTTGTAATTGCCTTCGATCCCGAGCTCCTTACTTCTTTTCAATATCCGTTCATCTTCAATCTTTTTCCAATAGGCATCCATTTCAAGTCTATATTGAAGAAGTTCGTCATAATGTTCTTCAAAGCCTTCTGTTAGTTCGATGTCCCAACACGGATCACATCTCCAGTCGGTTTTTAAATCGAGTAATTCTTGTTTTGTTTTCATAGATTAATTGTTAATTGAATTGGTTTATTCCTGTTTTTATATGCCAATTGACTTGCCTTAAAACGCTTGTTTGTTTCAAATTGTCCGACTGCCTCCCAGGTAGTATGATACTTTACAAAACAATTACCACACAAACACTGGTTGGTATAATGTTTAATGTAATGTGCACCGCATTTATAGCAGTTATCATCCACGTAATTGTAATTCTCCCAATGATCAATCATCCAGATTGAACCTGGTTTGGGAATTACATCTTCCTGTCGTTCAAGAAACTTGCCGATCAGATACGCTTCATCTATTCTGAACTGTTTGCAGTCCTCTTCAGTAATCAGAGCTTGCCTGCACCAATTGTGGTCGTATGAAATCATAGTTTCTGATTTTTAGGTGTTAATTCCATCGCAATACGGCCAGATATTACATCTTTTAAACCTCGTTTTTTATTCAGCAATGCTTTTAATTTCTGAAGTTTAAGCAAATCATTGATCATATTCAGTTCGTTCATTAATTGTTCAGGTTCTGCTATTGCCGGATAAACTTCGCCGTCCTGGTCTACCTGATCGTTACTTAATACATTAATCCAAACAACCAGTTCGTCGTTCTTAATCATGCTTAATCCGAGTACGCTTTCGTGTTTCATAATTTTTACGTTTTAGGTGAAACTTAATTTTAGCTTCCTGATCATTGAGCAGTGCCGGATTCTGTCAAGGGTAGCTGGGTGGAGCAGCTTCGTTCCCCTTGACTTTTCCGGGATGCGATCAATAACTTTGCGCAATTAAGTTTCAAGTCTCTCCGCTGCTTCAGTAAGCCCTGATTTTGTTCGCTCAATGAGTTCGTTGTATTCATCAACAGGTACGATCGCAAATTCGCAGTAAGGCTTGTTTGCTCCATCTTCAATCAGCTGGAGCGTAATAATCCTTTGTTTTGAATTGCATGATAATAATTCTCCAAATTGGGTGCTCATTTTATTAGTTTTTTATTGTTTTTTACAAAATTGTTAAATAGTTTTTTGGGTTACTTTTTATCACTTTTCTAATTTTTTGAACATTTTTTAATATTATTCGATTCAAAAAATCTATTGATTATTAAAAATTAATAAGCTGACATTGTTTTATTTGCTGTTTTTGATCGTTTTTCGGGCAAAAAAAATATTTTTTTTTTCAGAAGGTCTTTTTTTGTCCTTTCTCTATCCCGCGTTCCCGCGACTATCCGCATCGGATTAACACATTAATTTTCAACACCTTATTTTTATTAAAAGTTGGGGCACGGCTAAAAACGTCCGTCCCGCCGTGACCCAGCGTGACCCAATTTTTAGTAATTTTTAGAGCGTGACCCAGCGTGACCCAGCGTGCCCGCAACACAGATAGAGAGATTATTGGTTTTTTTATCATTATTATTATCCTTTATCGGTCTGGTTTTCAATGGCATGAGTTTTGAAAATTCGTTTTACTCTAATTTTTTGAGAGCGTGGGGCGCGGGGTGCGGGAACGCGGGAACGCGGGAACACCCTTTTGACTGTCAGTTGCTTTTTTTATTATTTTTTTCCTTGCACTGAGCTTGTCGAAGTGACCGTTGCTTGATTATGGAAATGTCCGGCTTCAGTATGGCAACCCATCTCCTTTTCCATTCGGATACATCTGCAATTGCAAACTGACGGCCTGTTGTTCGGGCGATGGTGGCTTCGCGCTCTCCATCTGGCTCGAACTACCCAAATCAATACCCAGCTTCTCGTAGTCCAACGCAATGGCGCTGGTGCGTTTCGATTCTTCGAACATGGTCGAAATTACCCTACCGCTTCCATCGTCGGCCAGATTGCGTATTTCGTTCTGCCATGTGAATGTGGTATGCTTTACCGCTCCCAGATAGGCTGGGTGATCTTTCAGGTAGTTCTGGAGGTTGTTCATTTTCAAATGTTCCTGTATACCTACCTTATCCCGGTATTTGGGATGGATCACTTCCAAACGAACAAACAATACTCTCTTTGGCCCTTCTTCAAAAGTCTTGATACTGCTGTTCTTTTGCCCTTCGCGAATGGTGATATCGTCGAGCAATTCAATCTTGTATTCCTTTCCACGGATCAATCCATTGCGGGTATCTTCGGTGAGTTGTACAAACGTATCGAAGAACACGGCCAAGCGGTTCGAACTGGTAATGCTTTCGCTCTGGTGGATCAGCTGCTTTCGTGCAATCTGGTAAAACTCCTTGTAAGTGAATGGTAATTCCAGTCCGGGAATATGCTCTTCGAATAATTTCACCATGGCCAGAAACAGTGAAATAGTATTCAATACGCGGTTTTGAAATCCGGAATGATCGTCGATTAAATCTTTTCGAAGTTCCTTTTGCACAATGCGAAGTTTGTTCTGGTAATGATCTCTAACAATGGTGCGGCATTTCAATACTTCTACCAGTATCTCTGTAAGCCCTTCCTTCTCCCAGCGTTTCAGGAGTTGGAAATTGGCAATCTCGTTATCGCTCCACAATTCTCTTTTTTGTACACTCAGTAGAACTGCTCTATTGCCAAGTGATGCATCATCACGTTCCGGAGCTTCCTGCCCCAACAAAATCGGAACGGCATTCACCTGGCTAACATCAAGCGCCATTCCTTGGGCGCCTTGCCGTTTGGTTTTTCCTTCACCGTCGTAAATACTGGCTTTAATTCCCTGAAACTTAATATCAGATATCTGCTGGTCGTTGTATTCTTCCATGATGACCGGAGCATCCCGGTAACGCTGGAGCATAGTAAAGAATGCGGCATCGGTTCCGGAGTTTAGGTTAAACATCGGCGCATCGGGATGAATATACAGTGCACGGATCGATTGTGCCAATTGCGATTTTCCGCACTCTGTAGGGCCGATAAAAAACAGAGTGGTAAATAACCGGTCAATCTTGAAAATGTCGCTCCGGAAGGCGCACATAATAGCCATAAGAACCGTCCAGCATCCATTGTCGTTGTATTTATATACTTCGCGCACCAGGGCAGCCCAGTCCTTGAAATTGACGTTTTTGTTTTCGCGGTAAATAAAAAAACGGTCGAGTGCAAACTGATCTTCATCCTTTCGAACGTCCTTATAGATGACCGATATGGATGGCGAATAAAACGTGGTATCACCGTGCTCGATGAGCCCAAGTTCGTCCATGTATTTGATCTTGTTTTCGGCAAATACCGCATTACTGAAGGCATAGAAATCTTCGTTCTGCTGACCGAAAATGGTTAGTTCGTAGGCTACCGGGAACTGAAGCGCAATCGAGTCAAGAATGGTATCCAAATGAAATACTTTGGCATTCCGGAGCAGGTAAGGACCCTGACGAAATAGAAACTTTTTGAATGCCCCAAATTCAATCATTTCGTTGCTGGGGATCTCCACGTATTTCGACGAGCGCAAATCGGCATGGTTAAGTTTGCAGATGCGTTTATTCTTCAGCGGATCGTCGGAGAATACCTGAAACTGAGGTTCCATGTAGAAGTTACCAACCTTGGTCAGGGTGCCATGTTCGGTAGCAAATACATAGAATATCTTTTTGCCGTCTTTATTCTGGGCTGCAAAGTGATTGTATTTATTGAAGAACTTCTGATCGACGTAATCGGGTAGTTTCTCAATCGAAAAAACGTAATGCTCATCGTCGATCATGATTTCCTCATTGCGCTGCTGTACCTTATTCTTTACCTTGCTCAGGAAAGGTTTCAGCACTTGCGCAAAATCGGCTTTCGAAAGACCGAAACGCTTGGCAATTTCGGCAGTCTTAATCGATATCGTTGTATTGTCCAGCTTACTCAGGAATTCGGCAGCCGTTTCAACAGCTTCTTTCTTCGAATCCGGATCATAAGCTTTCACACTTTCGGCCAGATAGTCAAAATAAAAGGTAGAGAACGACACGTATTCCTGATCATTTCCATACCGGTCGCCACAATTTAACGAAACTGCAAATCCGTTCTCGGCCAGAAACTTCATTTGCTTGACCTGCCGTTGAATTTTAATAAGTTCTTCCGGAGATACTCCTGAGCCTGCGCGAATTGATGCAGAATGTTCGTAGTCAAACTCTTCGGCAAAAACTAAATTCTTAGTTATACCTGAAAGTTTTCCAATCTGTACGGCGGTCAATAATCCGGAGATAACAATCGAATTTGTTTCAAGATCCGATCCGGTATTGGCAAAAGCGGTTTCTTTTGAAGTGTAGATAAATACCTGGTCTTTTTCGCGGATGGCTGTTTCGTTCACAATCATTCCGAATAGTTCGTCAGCCTTTTCTTCCTTGAAAATTCCGGCTTCTACCTTTTTGCGGTCGATACCGAATTTGTTGGCAACTTCCGAAAAGTAAGTTTCACGGGTAACCAGATCAGGAACTTTCTTAACAGTATCCAGTAACTCATTGATCAGCTTTCCTTTTTCGGCAGGTTTTTGCTCAATGTCTTTTGCGGCCAAATCGCACATCAGCAAAATAAAATCTTTCTCATTATCTTCAATCCAACGGTACAGTTCGTCGCGGCTTTTTCCTTTGGCAAACGTGTCGGGATCTTCACCTGTTGGCAATAGTGCCACATACACATTCAGCCCTTCGGCAATACAGATATCGATGCCTTTCACTGCTGCTTTCAAGCCTGCGCCGTCGCCATCGAACAGGATAGTCAGGTTACTGGTAAACCGGCGGATCAGCCGGGCATGTTCAACCGTTAAAGCGGTTCCCGAAGTGCAAATAGTATTGGTCAGTCCTTGTTTATGAAAGCGGATCACATCGGTATTGCCTTCAACCAGGTATGCCTTGCCCTCTTTTACGATGGCCGCTTTGGCCTGAAACAAACCGTACAATAACCGGCCCTTATGGAACAATTCAGTTTCCGGAGAATTAAGGTATTTGGAGTCGTTTTTACCCGGATTCGGGTCGAGTATACGTCCGGTAAAGCCAACCACATGCCCCATCAGATCGAAATACGGGAATATCACCCGATCGCGGAAGCGGTCGAAGTATTTACCGTTATCGCTTTTGCTTAATAAACCGGCTTTATGCAATTGCTGCGGATTATATCCCAGCGAACTCATGTATTCCAGTAATCCGCCCCAGGCAGTGGCAATACTTCCCAATTCAAATTTTGCCAGATCCATCCGGTCAAAATCGCGATCTTTCAAATAATTGATAGCCTGTCCGTGGTTTTTCAGGTTGTCGGCGTAAAATGTGGCTGCTACACGGTTCATCAGGAACATCGTATCGCGCTCACTCCGCTGCTGAAGTTCATCAGCGGTCATTTCAACCTTCGGAATCTCGACATGGTATTTTTTAGCCACGTATTCAATCGCTTCCGGATAAGTCATAACTTCATGCTCCATCACAAAGCTGATGGCATTACCTGCCTTTCCGCAGCCAAAGCATTTAAAAATACCCTTGGCCGGGCTGACGATCATTGACGGGGTTTTCTCGTTATGAAAAGGGCATACGCCAAGGTAATTTACGCCTTTCTTCTTCAGGTTCACAAATTCGGAAACCACTTCGGTAATATTGGCGGCTGACAGTACTTTCTGGATAGTATCTTGTGGAATCATTCGGTTTGGATATTGTGTGTTACGGGTTATTTGGTTTAACTTTTAAAATTGACTGTTTTTATAGCCTGTATAAATATTCTGTTGACATTGGAATTTCTGTTATTCCTGACATATAAATCATTCGATTACAATCCCTGTCAAAAAAAACAACATTTCTTCTTGGCGTAATATATTTGGTATATATCTTGATTTTATTCCCTCTAGCATCATACATTTTTTTAATTGTTTCCCTGAAGCTATCTGATTTTGAATTGCCAATGTAGCATTCAAAGCAAATTGTTGTTGTTTTACAGAGTATAAATACAGGCTGTCTGGAACCACATATTTCACAAGTCCTAATTGCCAATTCGGTTCCCCAAAAACAGTTTATAGTGTCTATTTTAGATTTATTCTGTCTGGTAGTTTCTTTGCCTTTTTCCCAACATTGAAAAGCCGTTAAGCCTGATTCAATCACTTCTCCAGTTGCTATATTAAGCTGAAGTATGGGTTTTACTTCTAAACCGGAAATAACATAAAACATGCGACTAAAAACATTAAGTAACCATTTTTCGAACCTATATTGAATTCCGTTAATGGTATTGCCTTTTTTAGTAAATAGGTATTGTTTTAAGTATGTTGAGAACTGCATTTCACGTATTTCGAATGGAATACTTAAAAAGTAAAATGTCAATATCCCGATTGATAAACTATCTGAATTGCATTCAAAATAGGGCTCATGCGTAAAATGCCGTTCTCTAAACCCATTTGTATGGCTAAGAATTACCCAATTAATCTGGTTCATTTTCTTATAGTGTTAATCCTTGTTATCCGTAGTTTTCACCTTTTTAAACAGAAAAAAAGCAATCATGCTATCCTCCTCCAGATAAGGGTATTTTTGTTTCAGGTGGCGGCTGGTCCATGCGGCATCGTGGCCGTAAGTAATCTCACAAATCAGGTTGCTCATTGTGCCGAGTGGGTATCTGAAAAAATCGCCACGTATCACCTTTGTTTCGTTTTTACCGTCAACAATCACCATTTCAGTGGGATTCTCGGCAATATCAATCAGGTCTTTTTGTGGCGCTGGAAATGCCAGAAAAAACGTTGCGGTATCGGGGATTTGTGCTTCAATGCGTTTGGGTTCGGTCATTTTATATCTCTAATTATAATAGTGTGTATTGCACTCCGTAATTGTAATCCCTGCTTAACTCCTCCAGTGCTTTCATTCCCTTTGCCATTGTTGGTGAGTTCATCGAACCAGCCATTTCGGGAGTTACCTCAATCGTTTTGCTTGTTTGCTCCAGCTCCAATTTAAAGCCTGCTGCTTTTATTTTTCGGTTCAGGTAATACTTGCGATCATAAGTTTCGAGGCTTTTAACTGGCGGCATTAATTCAAAAGCCTTAAACAGGGTTTCTTTTTCCCATCCTTTTACCAACTCAAAAACTGCCGTCTGGATCCGTACATATTTAAAAGTCTTCCTGGGCAAAATGGTGATCGATTTCAACCCAAATGTTTTCAGGTACCGGAGTCGAACGTCTGAATCGGAAATGGTGAATAATGGCATCAGGGCAATAATGCGATCCGACATTTTCATACACTCCTGAAGGATATAGTATCCAAGTCGTAATCCTTTCAAATTAAGGTCTTCCGGGACTCTAAACGCATACTTCATCGAGAAAGGCGGGTTCATGATGATACAATCATATCGCGATGGATCCAGCGTGAAAAAATTATCGGGAGCGGTTACCTGAAAATCTTCCAAAAATTTCAGGATATTTCCTTCACCGGGAGTTGGCTCCAATATGGTTACGGTTTCTTTTGGAATCAAACTACACATGTATTCGGCAACTGCTGCAGGTGTTTGGAATTCGGCTCCGATTTCAAATTTGGTTTGGGTCATAAATCGATGGATTGAAGGATTGAATTATTAAAGGATTGATTGCGGCCTGCCGGTGGTTGACAACACTTTAACTTTCACCACCCAAACCCACGGGTTTTGCTCCCAGCTTTCGGGTCCGTTAATTTTACCCCACAGAGATTGAAAGGAAGTGATAGCCTGGAGAAAACCGGATTTATCGTCTGGATTATTATAATTTTTAAACCTCCAGTTGATCGTAAAAAATCTTGTTACACCTTCAGCAATCGCGTCTTTCTCCGTAACATCCTGCAACCGTTCCACCTTTATTTCTTCAATCTGTAACCAAATTCGGGCGGCGGATTTGGGCATAAACCGGGGCGACTTCCATTTCACTTCTTTGGCCAAAGCTTCGTCGTGCCACTGACAGGCGGTTTCGCCTTTCATATCATCGTTCGGGTAAAAACTCCAGTGAAAACTGTCGGCAAAATAGCTGTAAGTTGTTTCCGGCTCATACTTGCCCAATGTGCAGGCGAATTTTTCCCGCACCCAAAGCACATCACCCGGTTGACCGTAAGGGCATTCTATGGGTTCAACGCAATAGCCTGGGCTTTCAATAATTGAATTTGAATTTTTATCAAAAATAAATGGCTCTTTGGGTTGTGGTTTTACAATTCTCCTGGTCAGGGTTTTCCGGCCTTCCAGATTTGCCTGCACCATTGGGGTACTGTAGATGATTGGTTTTGAAGCCCCACCCCAACCCTCCCCAAACGGGGAGGGAGCCGGAACCGCTTCGTTTAACATTTTTGTTTTTTGCATGATCATAGATTTATTTTATTCAATGCGACACCCCCTCCGTTTGCCTGCCTGTCCGGTAGGCAGGGAGGGGTTAGGGGAGGCTTTTCGGCCATTCGTGCCATTCCTTCCCATCAAGCAGATCACCGGCAGCTTTGCGGCCAACTTTAGCATAAACCATACGATGATCAGTTATGCCTTTTAAAATCGAAAGCGGATATTTTTTTACATCTCCTATATTGGCCGATACCCATTCCCCCCACTGCTTAAAGAAAAACGGCACTCCGGCTTTCTGGCATTGATCTCGGATCGTTCTAACCCAATCGGGGTGCATGGGCCGGGCCTTGGGTCCCGATTCACCTCCACAGATTACCCAATCGAGTCCTTTTTCAATGACATTATTATCGTGCGTAATTGAATTATTATCAAGCGAATCAATAGCATGAATTGAACTATCTGCAATCCAGGCTAAATCCACCGGCCCCAGCATCGGCTCAATGCTCACAAACCGTTTGGCGGCAGGTATCTGGAGTAAGATTGGGATTCGTTTATTGGCTTCCTCCTGATTTTCGGCGGTAACTCCGAGCCATAGGTTTGGAAAATTGGCGGCAACATTACTATTCTTAAGCCAGGAGAAAAACTTCGCCATGCTTTCGGGACGTTTGGTAAGAACGACGAAAATATGAGTTGGTTTGTCGTGGATAACCTGAAAAACCAACTTTTTAAATTCGTGTGAAACTGATTCGTGAAACAGGTCGCCCATAGAGCATACGAAGATCATGCGTGGAGTTTTCCATTTAAAGGGGATAAGAAGCTGCTCCTGACGAAAAATCGTATGGCCGTTCCATGAAGTTTGTTTGTTATTTTGATCTGGAAACAGGACGCATTTGTAGTCAAGGCTTACTGACTGATTGGGCATTGAAGCCAAACGTACAGCCATTCGTTCGGCATAGCAATTGTCGCATCCTGGCGATACTTTGCTACAACCAACAATCGGGTTCCATGTTTCGGGTTTGTAGCCTGGCATATTGAGCCAGGAGATTTTATGCAGTTTGCCGCGTTGTCCGGCTTCAATCTGATCGTGGTAATGTTCTTTGGTCGCTGACATGATTTTAAAATTTACTATTTTGTTATTTACTATTTACTATTTGTTGTTTGGGTGAGAGAGGGGGCATTAGGTAAATAAGTATCTCTCATTTTCTTCAACTATTGTGGTGGTAAAAGGGAATCCGGTTTCCGGAATCTTCTGAATCACTTCAATCAAGCCGGTTGATCCGGTAAAAACAACATGTTTTCGCTGATCAAATGATATTTGCAAACACAAACATTTACCTGATCCTCGCTCTTTAAATACTTTCGAGTCTTCAATTCTGAAATGATGGACCACAATTTCACGGTTCATAATCTTCGACATTTTAATCTTGTCTCCTTCAAAAGCCTGGCTTTCGACCTTGATATTGAACTGGCTAAACGTGTTCATGGAGCAATTTTTTCAGAAGGTTTTTACTGTCGCAGTGCGATGCCCATCCATTGTATGATGCAATTGATTTGGCGTTCCGGTTACGGACCATCATCCGTGCAAAGTTTTTCTTGATGCTCTTCCGGAGCAGCGTATGAGTGTGACGGAAGACATAACCGACAAAATCAATTCCCCGTTCATCGACCGGGAATATTTGATAGTTACCTTTGACGGTAAGCTTCAGCCGGTCATTCAGATAAGTCCTGATTTCAGCAAGTAATTGATGTAAATAATGCTTGCTGCTTGAAAGGATTACAAGATCATCGGCATAGCGGAAATAGTATCTCACCTGTCTATTTTCCTTCATCCAGTGATCAAAATAGCTCAGGTAAAAATTGGCAAAATACTGGCTCAGGTAATTTCCGATCGGAAGGCCATCGGTTGAATCAATAATCTCATTGAGAAGCCACAGTAGGTCATTATCCTTTATTTTTCGACGGAGCAGCTGCTTGAGTATTTCATGATCAACATTCGGGTAAAACTTGGTGATGTCCAGCTTCAGGCAGTATTGGGTATTGTCAACATCTTTCAGGGCACGTTTCACCGCATTGGCCGCAGCGTGGATGCCTTTGCCTTTGATGCAACTGTAAGTATCGGCAGTAAATGTTGAGACAAAAATCGGCTCAAGGACGTTCATCACAGCGTGATGGGTGATCCGGTCAGGAAAATAAGGCAACCGGAAGATCAGCCGCTCTTTAGGTTCAAAGATGGTGAACGTGGTATATTCAGACGTTTGATAAGTTTTCTCCTTCAGCATTTCATGAAGCTTTTGAATGTTTTCTTCCCGATTCCGGTCATGCTCGATTACTCCAGGTTGTTTCGATTTACCTTTCCGGGCAATCGTATCAGCCAACTGGAGGTTTTCGATGCTGTAAATTTTCTCGTACAAATTATTGATCCGTTTCATGTTTGGTTCCTGAGCCCGTCGAAGGGCCTTTGCTTTTAATGGATCGTTTTCTCCCGAGTACTCGGGATACCAACGCTCCGTTAAAGAATTCGTTATTTTTTGCACTGTTGGCAAGGTCTACACTGAAAGTTTCGCATAGGTGAGAGCTGACATTCGTATTCGTGTTATCGTAGTTGTAATTCGAGTTCGAAAAACTGAAACTGGAAGACAGAACTAACAGCAACGCAGCGTACAACCTTTTTTATTTCACTCCGGATACAGGAAGAATTCCTGGTATTCGGCCTTGAACTGTTCTGCTATATAAAGGGCCTTTTCACTTGTATCAGTGCAAAGGCGAGAGCCGACACACGTATGCGAGTAAGCGCAGAGGTAACCCGAGTACGAAAAACCGAAACCGGAAGACAGAACCCTATACCATGGGAAGTATTTGTATTGCGATAATTTGCTCCAGTCTGGACGCCATCCGTCGTTTATCGCCTTGAAAATAATCAGGAGTTTATAAGCGTTGATGATTGGCTTTCTGAACTCTTTCGGGATCATCGATACATCGGGCAATGCAGTTGGATCAATGTTTTCTTTTGTACAAGCATCCTCGAATGTTTTGATTGTTCTGAAATCGAATACAGGTTGGTTTTTCACTGATTTTTTGGCCATGATTTTTATTTTTTAATGGTTATAAATTGTTCGTAGATATCAAGGAATTGCTTGGCTGCATAAGTGCATTTAGCCTCAGACTCGAAGCAAAGGCGAGAGCCGACAGACGTAAACGTGACAACGTAGTAGTAACACGAGTACGAAAAACCGAAACCGGAAGACAGCTTGAAGTAAGGCCACCATTTTTGCTGATTGGCATTGTCCCAATCGGGTGTCCAGTTCTGGTTAATTGCCTTTGCGATAACCTTTAATTTTTTGTAGGCTACTTCATCAGAGCAGTCATTTGCGTTGAATACATCTTCCGGATATATTTCCAGTTCTTCGCAAGCATCCTCAAAGGTTTTAATGTCTTCGAAGGTTTTTTTCTTGAAACAGTCATCTCCAAATGTTTCGGTTAATACTTTCCGGAACCACTCTGGTGATTCGGGATAGAGTTTTTTTGCAGTTGTTTTTTCAAGTGTTAATTTCATGATTTTAAAGTTGTTTTTATTACTTGGTTACTATTCAATTGCTTTTTATCAGCAGCCGGTGCATAAGTCCCATGCATCGTTTTTTGATGGCGTGGCGAGTTCAGGAGTAAATCAGTTTCAATTAATTCTTCACGGGAACAGTTGCGGAGAAATTGCTCCGGAGTTACCTCCAGCGAGAACATCTTATCGAGTTTTGGCATAAAAGTTAACTTATAGGTTAATTATTGTAAAAATTGGAAGGGCCAGTGACCAATCGGACGCATTGACCAATAGAAATTTTGCCTTTGCGACCGGTCTATTTTTAGTTTTCCGTGCAACCTTATTTCCTTCTGTATCAGCTTGCAATTGTGTTGCCTGATGGCGTATTTCATAGATGTGCATCCGGTAAATGATGACAATTGCAACCACAGAACCAGAAGTGCAATAACTTTTACTGATCTTTTCATTTGGCTAATTTTCGGCGGTGATATTCGGTCGGAACGTATGATTTTCGGATGACTTCGTGAAAAAGTTGCCCTTCGCCTTTACAGGTTGTACATGGGTGAAATTCAATTTCTTCTTTTCGGTCATCAGGGAATATCTTCCGGCATTGGCTACCTCCACAATCAGGACAGGTAATAATCATTCCATGTGTTTTCTGGAATATGGCAGGCCGGTCTTCATTGGCCGGGTCTTCCAACATTCGTTTCAGCTTCATTGCACGGTCGCGTAGTTCTATTGATCCGAATTGATGGGAGAGCATGGCTTCCATGGCTTCGCGTACCAGATACTTCGTTTCTTGGTCCATCTGCAGCGATTGTTCGTGGTGGTCAGTTTTGGTGAGTTTTGTAATCATTGGTTTTGGAGGTTAATAAATTCGGTCATTAGTTTTTTAAAGCACCGGTGACTTTCGCTTGGTATTAGTCCACGTATTTCGCTGCGGTGATGGTCCCAGAACCGGCGCATTTTATCGTCGGTATTGTAAGGATAGAATTCAAGCTGATTTTTTAAATGCTCGCGGGCTTGCTTAACTGCGCCGTGATCGATGTACCGGTAACCTTTCGCTTCAATTTTTTTCTGAAGGCGAATCAGCTTCTCGATATATTGTCGGGCTTCCTGGGCAAACATGGGACGAATATTTACGATTTATTTATTTGCTATTTACCATTTCAATCATCTGTTCACCAAAATCGCGCGACATGCGGGTGTATTGCAACGATAGGGCGGCGATGGTAATTTGTCGTTCCAGGTCAGGATCCTTCTCGGCAGCTTCGGCAAGCTTATCGCCAAAGTCGGTAACCTCGCCACCATAAATAATAATCCTACGGCTGCCGTCTTTTAAATTGGCTATTCCTGATTTCATGACCGTGCATTTACCAATTCCTGATCAATCTTCTGAAACATGGCAACTATAAGCTGCCTGGGGATCTTAAAAACTTCAGGATCCTGAAGGGAATGTTGTTTAAAAGTTACCAGCGAGCTTTGAATAATTTCAAGCTCTTCAATAGTCAGATCCTGTAAAGCAAAGCGTGATTGCTTCGAATCGGGGTTAGGTGTTACAATTTCGACATACATAATTGTTAGTTTTTGGCGTGGGGACGCAATTTTCATTTGCTATTAAATTATTTATAATTGACGATTTGCCTATGACTGCTTCGCGCTCAGGCAACGATTTCGACCACTGAGCCTGTGTAAGTGGGTGATAATCGGGGCACCGCAGGGATTCTACCCCGATTTTGCTTCATTCACCGTGTGGCGAGGGCAGGATTTGAACCTGCGACCTTTGGGTTATGAGCCCAACGAGCTACCACTGCTCTACCTCGCAAAATTTTGCTCCAGTGAACCCTTCGATAAACTCAGGGTAAATAACCGCCACCGTAGCCGCATTTAGATTTGCAAAAAATAACTTCGGCCCTTAACAGCGGCCAGACTGCGATCAATCAATTAAAAATATTTAAACCGGAGCTTCCATAATTGTAGGTTGTAGCCAGAAAGAACGCAGAAGCCCCGGTTAGTTAATTCATGAATTCATTTGGGTAATGTAACTTGACAGGCTGGCCCTGCAATGAAGATTGAGTTTGCGTAGACAGTTTTGCACATGCGATTTAACTGCATCGATACCGATGAAAAGCATCCTGGCAATTTCCTCGTTCGACATACCCTTTGCAACCAATTGGGCAATTTCTTTTTCACGAGCCGTTAAACCTGTTTCGCGTTCCGGAAGGCAGATAATTCCTTCATCCAGACATTCACCTCGCATGGGGCAGGTAACCAGTTCAGGATGAATCAGGCCGTTATCGTCAACATCCAGCACATTATCAAATTCGCCACAATTGCACTTTATAAATCGGCGTGCAGCCAGATAACGGAATTCCCGGCTTTGTCCGTAAACTTCTTTTAATCGCTTGTAGCATCGTGGAAATTGCGCTTCGGTTTGTGCCAGCAATGGAATAATAATTTCCGTAGAAGTGGGTTCGATCAAAATACTGTTAGGGGCTCCGCAATTTCGGTACATAGCATCTTTACCTTCTACAGAGCGGTGAAATTCAAGGTTTTTCAAAATCATCATATTGGGTAGTATTTAATTGTTTAAGGAGTTGTGATATTTATAGTATAAAATACCACAATCTTTAATCATTTTGATAATGTAAGTTCTTTGGCTGTGTTTGTACTGGATAATACCCGAAGCTGATCGATTGTAATAGAATCAGGTTTATTTTCGAGTAATTCTTCGGTGCTGCAATTCAGAAATGATGCAAGTTTAATCAGTGTTCCGGAAGCAGGTTCATAATCATCATCTACGCTCACATTTAGTATTTTACTGAATGTTTGCCGGCTCACTCCAAGATATTCAGGTAACTGTTTCATGGCGACGTCCCTATCTGTTGCAGGTAGGCTATTGATCAGCTCCTTTACTCTATACTTTTTTGAAACTTTTGGGTACATTTGTGCGTTTTAATTGACAGGTTGTAAATAAATCTTTACAAATATAGTATTTAATACTACTATAAACCAAATGTTTTTATGGTATTTTATACTATAATTAAAAAATTATGGAATTAGGCCAGAAAATCAGAGAGTTACGCGAGAAAAAAAAACTAACTCAAGCAGATTTGGGAAATGCTATTGGTTCCAAAGATCCCGGAGGCTGGGGTTCTCAGTTGGAAAGAGGTATAATTGAGAATTTAAAAATGGACCACATTATTAAGTTGGCAAACTTATTAGAGGTTAAACCTGCTTTCTTTTTTCCTGATGATATAGATAATGATAAGGAAGAAAAGCTGATTGCTGTTGAAGATCCGCGAATGGATTTCAGAATCTTATCTAAAGATCCGTTAAAAGAGAAAAAATCAAACAAGAAAATTATTCAACTTTTG
Source organism: Prolixibacteraceae bacterium (assembly GCA_003457135.1). Classification (GTDB taxonomy): domain Bacteria; phylum Bacteroidota; class Bacteroidia; order Bacteroidales; family Prolixibacteraceae; genus Aquipluma. The sequence goes on along the minus strand of DMSQ01000040.1, from coordinate 19,944 downwards.
ACCGAAGAAAACAGAAGGTTGCTTCGGGAAAATGCCTACTTAAAATCGCTGCTTTTACTTCACAAAATTGATGTCTATAATACTGATTATCAGAATGACACAGAATGACACAGTAATTTTTTCAAAAATAAAAAAGTGCTGTATTGATTTACAGCACTTTATAAGCCGGAAAATACGGAAAATTCAAATCCCATCATCCACCCATAAATAGAAACCCAATTAACAAGAATTCAGTTAATTGGGTTTCTTCTTATTTTGACAGTATGCTCAATACGTCTAAATTTGACTCCTACAAATTAGGAAGCCACATCATCAGGGTCGGAAATAACCCCATTCTTATCTTCAGCATACCAGGCGCCTATAATTAAGGCAAATATAATTACTATAGAAATGTATAAGGCATTTGGTATAGGTGGAGGATCGCCTGCTCCGTATGAATGCATGCCTGACAGGTAGTAATTCACCCCGAAAAAAGTCATTAGAACCGAACCCAAACCAATAAGCGCCAGGCTATTTAACGCCAGTGTACTTTTTAAACCGGGAACTTTCCGGAGATGCAGGATGATTGAATAAACCAGGACTGTAACCAACGCCCAGGTTTCTTTGGGGTCCCAACCCCAATATCTGCCCCACGATTCGTTGGCCCATACACCACCAATGAATGAACCAATAGTAAGCATAAAAAGTCCAACTATCAAGGCCATTTCAACAATGTACGAAACTTCGAGAATGGTTAAGCTTATGTTTTGATTGTTCTTTTTGCTTCTCAAAATCATCAATACGAGGTTGAGCATACCGAGCAATGCTCCCATAGCAAAAAATCCGTAACTGGCGGTTATAATGGCCACATGGACAACCAGCCAGTATGATTTCAATACCGGAACCAAATTCGTGATTTCCGGATTCATCCAGCTCATACCGGCAACAAAGAGAATAATTGATGCTAAAAGTGTGGTTACAGCCAAAGTAATCGGGGATCTTCGCATGAAAATGAATCCTGAAAGACTGGTCGCCCAACCCACATAAATCATTGTTTCGTAACCATTGCTCCATGGCGCATGGCCCGAAATATACCAACGGGCAATTAAACCAAACGTATAGAAAAGAAACGCGATAAATATCAATACAGTTCCGATGTTAATATATCTCGAAAATCCTTTACCTGACTTGAATATCAGCATAAAATGGAACACAAGTAAGACAAATCCCAATATGGCATATATTTTAGCGAGTTTCCCGAAGATATTCCATTCGTTATAAAAAATTTCCAGGCTTATTTTGGTCGAAGAAGGAATAATATCGGCTCCATAAGTATGCTGAAATTTTTTGATGTAACCCAGATATTCATCAGGTTTTGACCAATTTCCGGAAGTTTCAGAATTAAAATAACTTTCATAATACAATTTCAGAATGTTTCCTGCAAAATCAACTTCTTCCTTTTTCATGGTTTGCGGAAACGTTGAGGAGGTCACCCAGGTTTTGCGTTCGTCATTGGGTACCGGGAATATCTTTAAAAAATCGCCGTTATAAATCTGGTAGCAAATGTTAACACGTTCATCAACATTCATGATTTCCTTGTCCAGCTTATTCCGGGTAGTCTGCTTTTTATTGTATGCCTGCTGTACCATTTCGTTGAGCCGGTAATTTCCAGCCGGATCAAACATCTGCCTGAATGAAATAAACCCTCCAGAAGCGCCTAAAGTCTTAGCTAATTCAGGATTGCCTACCTTTACCAGAGGCACCATCTTCCATTTATCGGGATTGGCGCTCATTTCGAGGAAGAATTCTACAGCCGGCATTCCTTCCCAATTATTTTTTTTGGTGATTTTCCGCATTAAATCGGAAGCAAGAGTATTCACCGGTTCAATCCGGCCCTGGTGATCCTGAACTAATAACTCACCAAATGCCTTTATGTGCTTTGCTTTTGAATGTTCGGCGCCAAAAGCTGAATTGCCCGACAAGCTCATTCCGGAAATTAAAAGTCCAATCAATGCAATTTTCACTTTCCGGCGATTTGCCTGAAGTTTTGAACTTAAACGGACAAGGGTCTGGAATCGGCTGTTCCGGCTAAAAAGAGTGAGCGCCATTCCAAGTGTCATCAAAAAATAACCAAAATAGGAAATTAAGGTTCCCCAGTAATCCTGATTGACTGAAAGTATTGTTCCCTTTTCATCCTTATCGAACGAAGATTGAAAGAAACGGTATCCATGATATTTCAGGATATTATTCATGAAAATCCGAAACGGACGTTCAGCAGAGGATGCCGGATCTTTTAAGGTGATTTCGCTTGCGTACGATGATGGACTATTTGAACCGGGATATCGTTCAAGTTGAAAATCACGAAGATGAATACTGAAAGGCAATTCACGGATTATAGAGCCATAAGAAATGCTTAGATTTATTCCATTGATAATAAGGGTTTTCGCTTCAGGTAATCCTCCACCAAAAACATTGACTTTGCGTATTTCGTTTCCAGAAATAATTTTTGCCGTAAAAGCATCTATTCCCACCTGACCTGCTTCGACAGGTATTTGTACCAATGAAGGAACTGGCATTCCACTCGGGTCAGTAATCATTGTTTCTGAGGCATTGGGAACAAAGATTTCATTTTCAACAGTTACTTCTTTTCCATTAATTTGAATCGTTTCTTTGTAGTAATTATTCGTGTTCGGTGTAAATCTCACCTTTGTCAGGTTTCTGACCGCATGGCTGTTTACATTTGCTTTCAGGTCAATATAGCTTGCTTCGGATACCACCTGGTTGGCTGACTCTCCTTCGCGAATATGCATACTGCCTTCGAACCCAAAATAGCGGGTAACCCCTGCCCCAATAATTATCAGAATAAAAGAAAGGTGAAACATTAAAATAGCCCATTTCTTTTGGGCAACCAACTTGTACCTGATTATACTTCCGGCCAGGTTTAAGGCGCCAACCAAAAGCAGCAGTTCAAACCACCATGCCTGATAAATAAGCGCCTGAGCGGTGTCTGTTCCGTAATCGTTTTCAATAAAGGTTGCATAGGCAATTGAAATGGCAAACATGATTAAAAGCAATACCGTGAAGAGCATCGAGGATAAAAAAGAAAATATTTTTTTCATGGATATTATTGTCTAAAAAAACTATTCCAACTATTTACAGCAATGAATCAGAAAATCAATAGCATACAACCCAAAAAAAACTCCTTTGTTTTAAATTTAAAACAAAGGAATTTTTTTTGATCCGGACTGAACCTGTGCTTATTTTGTTGTAGGATCGTCGTGGGCAATTTTGGCCGAATATTCTTTGAAGTTGAATCCTTTGTAATTAGGACTTTCTTCATTGTGGCATTTTTTACACACTTTTTCTTCAGGCATAATCATACCTTTTGACATAGCCAACTTCATATCTTTCATCGTTGTTGCAACTTTGTAAAGGCTGCCAGGGCCGTGGCATGATTCACAAGAAACACCTTCGGCAACTGTAATAGTAGTTACTAAAGCCTGATCAACACTTGCTGCCGTTGAGTGGCATTTCAAACATTTTGGATTAGTCGCATCAGCGCCTTTTAATCTGTCCATTGCTTTAGCATGTGTACTATTAGCCCACTTGTTAAACTGTTCGCCTTTTTCAGCTTTGTTATGGCAAATTTTACATTTGGCTGCCCCGATATACTTTGCATCCTGAGCATTTACAATTGAGAGGAAAAATATAACCATTCCCAATAAAATAAATAATCTTTTGAAATTCATAGTCATTGTAGTTTTAAAGATTTATAGAATATTTTGCTTTTATGAACCTATGTTTATTTGTCAGTCTATTTATATTTTACTATCACGTTATAAGGACAAAAATGCAATAATATTTTGAAAGAGACAAGAATTATGCCATTCAATTCTGTTCCAAATCATCAATGTTTGTTAATAAAGTTGTAAATGACAAGAGGAACAGGGTTCAGTACGCCAGGCATCATCAATATCAACAGGATGTTTGAATTCAAGTGGTTGAAACGAATTCGAATATTCCATACTTGCAGGATTTCCCTGAGCCTGTATATCGTGGCACAAATTACAATCTTTTGAAATGACTTTTCCTGAAGTGGTAGCGTGCCTATCGTTGTGGCACCTGAAACAACCGTCGTACTCCATGTGGCCTATATTATTTGGATAAGCCCTCCAATCAGCTTTCATTGCAGGGAAAATATTATTGGCATACCCGTTTTGTATTTCAGCAATTGCATTTTCAATCTCAGATTTCCTGCTTGTCAATAATTCAGGATAGCTTGATTTATAAAACTCGGTAACCTGATTTTTTATAGCAAGAAATGCAGTGTCTTTGGTAGAATAAACCTTATACAACACTTGCATTGAAATCTGCTTTAAACCAGGTAATGTTTTTGATATTTTCCCGGCACTTATTGATTTGTCAATAAAATTTTGAGGAACATTGTAGTTATGCGAGGGGCGGTTATGGCAATCAAGGCAATCCATTACCCTGGTTTCAAGCGAATCAAGTTTTTGTTGGCTCAAGACGTTTTCACTATCGGTAAATATTTCGCTGACCCCGGTTTTTGTATTGGTATATTTTACCCATGGAATTACTTGCCGGTTGGCCGCAGTAGTTTTATACTCGATTTTAATATCAGGACTTATATGCTGGTGAATCCCTTTCTCAATTCCTTCAGAAGTGATTTTAGAACTTGTTTTCATTTGTAATTGAATAACATGTTCAGAATTAGAATCATCAGCCAGATAAGATTGTAAATATTTCATCTTGCGGTCATAGAATTTCTCAGGCCAGTGGCACCTTTCACAGGTTTCCTGGGCAGGGCGCAGGTCCGCTATAGGCGTAGGGATCGGAGTTGGAAATTTATTGGCCAGTACCGAATATACCTGGTATAATCCTGACATTTTACTTTTCACATACCAGCTGGCGCCCGAACCGACATGACATTCAACACAGGCAACGCGCTCATGCGAAGAACCATGGTAAGTGACAAATTCTGGTTCCATAACCTCATGGCATAATTTTCCGCAGAACTCAACCGATTCGGTATAATGAAAAGCTTCGTAGCTTCCAATGGATGAAATGATAAGCAGGAATACAGTGCCAAATACAAAAATGATGGAAGCATTCCGGGTTGCTTCATTGTTAAAATTAAGGATTGGCCAGTTTCTAATTTCACCAGCCTCTTCCTCTCTTTTAGCGCTGGCCCTGTTCAATCTCATCCCGATAGGAATAAGGATCAACCCGGTAAACATGAATATCGGAAGCAATATATAAATAAACAGCCCGATGTATGTTCCGCCGAAATCAAAAAACGAATGAAGGATTACTAACGAGAGAATCGTAGCCAGGTTAAAAACAGCAAGAACAGCCCCTGCAATTGATATCCAATTTTTAATTGATGATGGTAGCTTCATGTTATAATCTTCAGAAATATTTGTATTTTAAACTTGTGCAAGTTCGTAATAAATAGATTCTAATTCAATATAGAATTCTAATTTAAACACTTTCTATAGATACACATATAAGTATTATGTAACAAAGCCCAAATTTGAAGTCAAATATTCAACATACATGATAAAGTCGCTACCTAATGAAAAAGCAGTGAATAGATGATGAAAATAACCTGAATAATTCCTGTAAACAGGAATATAAATCCAAATATCTTAATCAGTCTCATTTGTTGTTGGGTAAATTCTTTCTTAACCAAAAGACCTTCCAACTTTCCTGATTTTTCAAGTTCCTCAAATTCACGCGGTCTGTCCTCTTTATATTCATCAATCTGCACATTCCCGGTGAAAATAACCGTATCCATCGGGAAAGCTTCAGGACGAAGATGAGTATTAAAGAAATGGATTGTGAAAATAAATCCAACAGCCAGAAGCGCTTCGTCACTGTGAATAATTTGGGCAACATTAATTAGCCAACCCGGAAGGAATTTGGTAAAGAAAACAGGGAACCATAACACCAGACCGGTTGAGCCAATGACCACAACTCCCCAGAATACTGCCATATAATCAAATTTTTCCCAATAAGTCCACTTACCATACGATGGCCGAGGTCCTCTTCCAGTGAACCATTTAACTGAAGCCACAAAGTCTTTAATATCCTGCCCGTTAAACATGAGTGTATTTTTTCCGAATACGAAATCCTTCATGCTAAGCCCCTTCTCAGCTTTCAACTTAAATAAGGAATAGACGTGGTAAGTAAAATATCCGAATGTAATAACGGCTGCAAAACGGTGAATGAGTCCTGCATTATAGGCTCCACCAAGAAGTTTAACATAGAATTTTGCCCAATCCATAAAAGCAAATTTGAGCAACATACCAGTAAATGCCAGTGATAAAAAACTAACAATTACAAAAATATGAGTAATGCTCTGACTTTTGGTAAATCGTCTTACATAAACTCTTTCACCGGCTTCTTTGGCATGCAATTTCTTTTTACGCATCGCATCTATTGACCTCGGTAGCCATAAAAGTGTATGTAATCCAAAGAACAGGAACACACTTACCAATAAAGTAGTCATCGCCCAGAATGTATAATAGAGCCAGGGGAATTTAGTTTTATTATTGTGCGTAGCGTGTGTTAAATAGCCGGTGAACTTTTTACTTGCATCAGCGTGGCATTTCTGACAGGTTGCGACAATATTTTCAGGACCAACTGATGATTTTGGGTTTTGAAGCTTATAAATATTGTGTGCTCCATGACAATCGGAGCATCGTGCAGCCTGAAGATAACCCAATTGGTAAACTTTTCCGTGGTAAGTTTCCAAATAAGACTCAGCCAGCTCTGAATGGCATTTTCCACACTGCGCAGTGATTTCAGCCATAAATTTATCCTGATGAACCTCAGTGATTGAGTGTGCTGAATGACAGGTTCCACAAGTCGGGTATTTGATACCACCACTCTCAGCCTGATAGGCATGATCACTGGTAATGTATTCATTGTATATCCCTTTATGGCAATTTCCACAGGTAGAGGCAATATTTTTAGGATTTACCGATGACCGGATATCTGATTCTTTTAATTCAAAATGTGAGGTATGACAATCGGTACAGATAGCAGCAGAAAGTAAACCCTTCTCTGAAAGGCTCCTCCCATGAACACTCTTCGAATAATCATGAAATGCATCAACTTCTTTTAGATTAGTTCCTTCAACGGCCTTTCCACCTGTTTGATGGCATCCACCACAAAGTTTGGGAACTGAAGAGCGAAATACAGGAGAGGTTTCATCCGATTTAGGTTTAATCAAATGTGAACCATGACAGTCGGTACAATAAGGGGCGTTTTCCTTTTTACTGAAATAGGCCTCTCCATGACCACTTGAAAAATAAACGTCTGATTCTTTGGTATGGCAATTGGAGCAATCAACTTTACCGGCAGTTTCGCATGGCCTGTTTATATTTGCGGTAACATCCGAATGGCATTTGACACAAGTAATGGTATTATGAGAGGAAACAGCTAGTTCCGCAACATCTACTTTTAATGAAACGGCTTTGTTGTCAATGATTTTTTGTGTCTCATCTTTTTCGTGGCATTTCAAACAAGTTTTGTCCGAAATGGTCAATATCAGGTTCTTTAATTCAACTTTATGCGGTGGATGACAAGCCGTACAGGCTGGAATTGCTCCGGGTTTCTTCTCCCACAACTCTTTATTGATCACTTGGGTATGAACATCTTCAATACGTGCGTGACATTTCATACAAGTTGATGCAATATTCTGAGGAGAAATGCTTGAAGTCGCATTGGTATGTGGTAATATCAGGTGGTTACCATGACAATCGTTACATGCAGCCGAAACAATCAATCCTTTTTTATATAAACCCAGACCATGAATGCCCTCACTGTAATTTTCAAGAATATTGTGTTCTGAAATATTGTATGCCCGGGCTACAGGTGCCCCTTCCTTGTGACACGATCCGCATAGCACAGGGATATTCATTTTATAGGTTCGTGATTTTGGGTCGTCCGATTTAATAATTTCATGAGTACCATGGCATTCCTTACATGTTGGAGCATACTTTTCGTTTGCTAAAAAAGCCCGGCCATGTATTCCCCGATAAAATTTTTCCCTTGCATCCAAATGACAAGTACCACATTCTACTGGCTTAAGTATTTCAGGATGAGTGTATTCGCTTACTGCTGCATCGGCATGACATGAAGCACACATTACACTTTTGTGTACCGAATGGTCCAATGAATTAGGTTTTATGTACAAGGAAACCTTTTTTCCAGCCCGTTCTTTGGTTAAGGATGGGTCGTCGTGACAGGTGAAACAGTCATCATTCGACTGCGCAATCAAATTGATTGCACCACAGATAAGGAAAATTGCAACTAAAAAACATTTTAAATACTCTCTCATAACTTATTCTAAAGATGATGCCATCCTGAAATTATACTTTTAAAATTATCAAATGGCGACTTCCCAATAGAAGACATATAAATGTGGATAATTAAAAAAATGGAAATAAAAAATCCTACGGCAGAATGCAGAATAGCTGTAAGAAATAATCCACTAAAGCCGTAAGCCTCTTCAATAATGAGTTCAGGAAATAAAAGTGCTATTCCGGTTATAATTACAATTGGAACTGCGATGTACATAACCAGAACATAAAAGTATTTTTGGAGGGGGTTAAATTTTCGCTTCTGCGAAAGTGGAAATGGGGGTTTCGACCCGTGAAACATACCCCAAGCATAATAAACAGATTGCTTTATTGGATTTTGAAAAAATCCTTTCGCCTTTATCAAATAATATTTACCGTTCTTTGTAACAATATTCCCAATAAAAAAAAACAGATAACTCAGAAGGATAACTATACCTGTAATATTATGTAGATTAACTGCCAAACTAAATCCGATCAAGGGCGAATCAAGACTTGATTGCATTGAAATACCAGTAATAATTAAAATGATAATTCCCAATGCATTAATTCCATGCCAAATCCTTAACCATACCGGATAAAAATATATTTTTTCTGTTGTGCCCATTGGATACTACTTTTTAAAAATTCTGAAAAGTAAGTGAATAATAATACCTGAGAGTACTGCGAAGAAAATTAAAAAACTCAATAATTTAAGCAGAGGACTTTGATGTGTACCAATCATATATGATGAATTGGAAAGAACAATATGAATACCTCCCTTTTCTGAACGTTTTTGAAGGTTCTCGTATTTGTATAAAGAAGCTTTTAACCTTGAGTTTGCAGTATGACATTCTACACATTTTTTTACCGCATGGTCCTTGCCAAGAATGTTGTGAGAAACCATCAAACTGTCAATTACTTCAGTATGGCACTCTACACACCTCACATGCCGAAAATGCAATTCCTGATTAGGCAACCAGTCGTGAACCTCAACTAATTTAGGATTTTCGTGACCTGAAACCAGTTTGTATTTTTTCATGTCGTTATGGCACGACAGGCACATTTTGTTGTCATTATCAACAATTTCAAGAACATTATCGCTATTCCTGGCAGTAGTTACATAGGTGTGCTGGCTATGACACTTGGAACAACCAAAATTTTCGCCATAAACCTTATAATGTACGCTTTTATTAACCTCTTCCTGAATCTGATCAAATTTATATTTGGCAAAAGATTCATCACCTCCATGGCAGTCTAAACAGGTACTTAATGGTTCAAGTTTCAGGTTCCCGTTATGCGGATAAGTTGCATATTCGGAGGAATGACAATCGGTACAGTCAAATTGTTTATGCACGCCATTTGTCATGGCAACCGTATCAAGAATGAAGTACGGATTCATCAACCGTTTTTCTTCCTTGCCTTTAACCGTATTTAGAAAAGTATATGTCTGATTGGAATGGCACTTTAAACATTGGTGTTGCCGGGCATTCTCATACGACTGGGCATTAGTAATCAATGAACAGAAGAAAAATAAAATGGAAAATATTAGAATTAAACGTGAGTTCATTTTAAAAATTTATAGGTGACTGAAATTGAACAACCGATAAAAACTCAAATTCAAATTACACCTTTCTAAATTAAAAATGGTAATATCCTGTAATCAGGAATTACCATTTTTTTGATGCTTATTTTAGGAAATTTAAGTAAATCAGAATGCCCATAGCCTTGTAATTACAAGCCCGATTGCAAATCCGGTTTTATCCATTTTATTCTGGTTCCACATGATATTATCCTGTGGCAGTAATGAATTGGTTGAACCCATATAAACCTGGAAGGCATGTGTACCTGTTGAAACTTCATATCCTAATGCTATACTTGGTTTTGGATGATCGGTCCATTCCCATTGTTCCGATATTTCCTTAATTTTCAGTGGATGATCGTATGTAAATACGATTGAACCCTGAGGAGTTATTTTTATTCTTCCGTTAAAATGAACGCCAACCTTATCATGGTCATATATTGATTTAACCATATTATAATGTGTAAAGCTGACACCAGCCTGAAGGGATAGCCATTCATTAAATTTCCGGGCTACAATCAATTGGGAGAAATAGCTCAAACGATCTTCAGGAAGAAAACTAACTGTGGAATATTCGGATGACGCTCTGATTCTAACCTGATCAAACTCGCTTGCAGCAATTCCATTCGCAGCAATGTTTCCATAAAGGGCAACTGATACAGGAATACTGTTCTTGCGCGTCTGTGTTAAAAGAGCCCATTTGGCATTAAGGTCAATAATACTTTTTTCGCCCATCATGCCCTTCTTGGTAATTCCGGCGCCAATTTGCATATTTTTGGCAAAAACATAATTCAGCCCTAACCTGATATTTGCGGAACCATATATTCCCCAAACGTCGGACCGGCCATTTTCAATAGTACCAAATTTATGCTGAATAACCATTTCAAGAGTTTTCACCTCAGGAATAACTACAGTTTGCGCATCAATCAGCGATCCGCTTTCGAAGGTAGCGCTTACCGGATAGTCTTTTTCTTTTGCTCCGGTTGCATCTTCCTGTGCAAACGATACGACGGAAATAAAAGATAGCAGAACTAAAAATATGATATTTTTTTTCATCTCATCGAAAATTTAATGTTTGCACTAATTATTTTTAGCTCCTTCAGTTATCCAGGCAAGTATCAGAGCAGACTGCGTTGCTGAAACTTTGGCATAATGTGAACCCGAAGAAGGAACAGTGTAAATCTTACTACTAGCTGGAGTACCTGTATTTACATAGGATGGCACCAGTTGTGCATAGGCCACATCTGCAGTTAATTTGGGTGACTGATTGTTATGGCAACTATTACATTTCTCAGCAAATATTGGAGCAATTTGCGTGGCAAAGCTGATAGGTTTGCTATTATCAATCGGTGGAACTTCTTCCGGTAAAATGAAATCGTATTTGCATCCAACTACAAAAAGCGAAAGCAATACTATTAATAAGAATATCGAATGTTTTTTCATAATGCTCATTTTTAAGGTTTATAAAAAAAGACTTCTCTTCCTGAAAAAAGAAGCCTTTTTTATATCAGTCATAAAATACCTTATTACAGTTTAGCAATTGAGTTAGTCAATAAAGCTTTTGTATAAGCATAGTTATGAATACCCAAGCTGTAATCTCTCAAACAAAGTTGGAAATTAATGATGGCGCCATACTGAGCATTAGTTAAGCTAAGTTTCGGCAAAGTAAGATTGAATGCTTTTTGTTCGGCTGTCCATGTTGAACCCGGACTTGGATTCTGGAATGGACCAGTTGTATTTCCATAGATCGCTGAACCCAAATTAGGATTATTAAGTGTTACATCATAAACATTCAGGTACCCATCGTAATTATTTGTTGTCAGTCCTGCCCAAAGATTTACTCCACCAAGAGCTTCATTGGTATTGGCATTTCTATTCATAATATCAACGCCACCTACACTTAATTTAGCTGCCAGGTCATTGAGTAATTTTTTGATTTCAGCACGTGGAGTAGCCCATAAAGTTGTGCTTGCCGAAGTAACAGCAGTTGTGTGACATCCTGCTGCATTACAGGTAGTAAGATTCCCTTTGGCAAAGAATGTATGTCCGCCTGCTCTTCCAACTAAATTACTTTTACCTGCATCGGCACCCATGTGACAATCAATGCAAGATGCAACTGTTGTATGTGTTGAATTTGTATAGGGCAAACTTCCGGCAAATTCAACCCCACCCATACCGGCATAAATACCACCAACAGCGCCATAATGAATATGCATGCGATAGCTAGGCCTAATAATATTGGTGGTTGCACTATTTGCATTTGCATCGTAGGCTATACCTGTTGGGTTTGCAGCAATGGCAACCCAATCTTGTGCGTTACCTGTCTGAAGGTTTGTTTGCGGACGTGGTTGGTGACATTTTACACAAAGGTTACTCTTTCCGCCATCAGCTTTCAGGTCGATTATTTTCTTTCCGCCCAACATGACCATTGGAACAGGAGCAACTGTAGTTAATGAAGGTAAATCGGAGGAGCCATAAGTAGCATGGATTGAACTGTGACATGTACTACAGCCAAGTTCGCCAAAAGCTTTATCGGCAGTGGTAGCATAATCTAAAGTGTACCGCCCGGTTGTTGGATTCAAAGTAAATCCTGAAGAAACATTTCTTTTAACAACATCTTTAAATGCTTCCTGTGCGTGACAAGGAGTACATCCTGTATTTCCGGCTTCTTCAAAAGCAGCTTCGCCATATTCATGTTTCGAAAACTGAAACTGAACTGCAATTAAATCAACTTTGGTTGGATTATGGCACATTTTACAGGTTTCGTTGGCATCTTTGCCATCTTTTCCATTTGTTCCATCTTTACCGGCAGGTCCGGTAAGACCCATTGGGCCTTCTTTTACGCATGAAGTAGCAGCAAAAATGACTAGTGTCGCACAAAGTAAAAGTCGGGTAACATTGTTAAGTTTCATAAAATAAGTATGTTAAGATTATTGTTATTTTTATTGTTGCAAAATCTTGCAAACACTATTTGATGCAACTAAAATAGGAACCTTACTTGGTTATTTATTGTTATAAAAATTGATGTTTGAAAGGAAATAAGCTGATTATTAATGGATATACTATTGATATATGTCATATCTATATAACCTGATTTAAATCACCTTCTGCAAATCTTATTATACGGGCAATAGCTGCATTTCTGCGAGTCCTTAATTTGGTCAAAGAGGTTTCCGATCGTGAACATTTCTGAAAGGACTTCTTCAAATGCAACAGTAAATTCTTCCTTTACACTTTGAAAAATAAGTTTGTCGCCCTTATATATTATATTGGGAACAAATTGCTCCTTAAACAGATCGTCGAGTTTGTAAATAACCGGGTAAATTGAATTTTGATTTTCGGTCCGGCTTAAAATATCCGAGTAAATCAAAGTCTGGAAGATTTCCTTTCGCCGGTCGTAATAATTGGGATCAACCAACTGCGACCATTCCCTAAAATCAAGTTTCAGGTTACGGCCTGTTTTGTAGTCTATAATCCGTAATCCATCTGCGGTCTGGTCTATACGGTCAACAATTCCGCCAATACGGATTTTTATTTTCCTTTCTCCTGAAACAAACTGATAATTGGCAAAATATTCCTTTTCGAGGCTCACCACTTCGAACGGGGCAACCTGAATATCGTTTTCGAGCAACTGATAGATATACTCTCTGATATGGGAGGCAATCAATATACTTTGTCCGCTCAATTCCAGGTGTGAAGCCTCTTCCGGAGCCATCTGGTAATACTTTACGGCAACCGATTCCAAAACTACGGCTTCAATTCTACGCCGATCAGCCCGCAATAATTCGAGTGCATGAGCTTCAACCGTTTTATTTTCAAATGGCCGGTATAAAAGTTCAATGGCGTAATGGAACAGGTTTCCGAACAGCACTGCATCAATTTCCTCTTTCAATTCTTCCGTTTCCTTAATACCGGCAATGTATTTAAAGTAAAACTTCAGTTTACATTCCAGATAAGTATTGATGGCGCTCGGACTCAGATTTTTTTCTGAATATCGTGAAATTAATTTCTGAATATGAGCTTCACTGGCTTCAATCCGAATCGGTTCATTAGTAGTACCTTTAAAATTAAAACTCAGGTTAAGTTCTTCAATTTCGAATTCCGAATCGTATAATAGTTGATACAAAAAGCGGCTTTTTTCTGAAGAAGAGATTCCTTCGGTAATTGAATTATAAACAATCACCGTATTTTCCGTTCGCTGGATCAACCGATAGAAATAATAAGCATACATGGCATCGCGGTCTTCGTAAGTCGGCATTCCGAAGCCTTTCCGAAGATGATAGGGTACAAACGAATGTCCGGCAGCTATTCGCGGCAGAAATCCTTCGTTGGCGGAAAACAGCACCAGGTTTTCGAAATCAAGGCAGCGGGTTTCGAGCAACCCCATGACCTGCAACCCGGTGAGCGGTTCGCCTTCAAACGGAATGGAAATCCGCCGCAAACTCTGATCGAGCAACCGAAACAGAATCTTAACCGGAAAGTCAGGAACATTCAATCCGGCCAAGGTATCTTTCAGTCGCTGAATGCCCAGATAAGCCTGGAACAAATATTCCGATTCCAACTTCACCTGTTCGTCTTGTGCCGGATTAAACTTTAACGATAACTCCTTCAGAATGTCCAGAAAATAATCGAGAATACCTTGCCAATTGTCAGAAGAAGAGAATATCTTTTTCAGGAAGGGGCTAAAATTCAGTTCAGCAGCATCGATATAAACCTTGTTTTTTTTGTGGACAAGGGCAACAAATAACTTAACTTCAGGATTGACCACAAATTGATGATTCAGCAAAGCCAGCACAGGTTTGTAATAAAACACAGGCGATTTCGCCGATTTGCGAATGTTTTTCTGCAAACTAATGAGTTGCGAAATAAATCCATAAACCGGAGTGTTTACAAACGGATAGCCCATCGTGATATTGATGTCTGTATAACTTTTACCCACCGAAGAAATTACCGGTATCAGCAGGTTTTCATCGGCCAGAACGAAAGCGGTATTGTCGAAACGGTTATTTATCGGGAAGCTTTTCAGAACCTGAGGCAGATTAATAGCCTGTGCCTGGGTGATATTTCCGGGAACCGAAACCAGCGTAATCTTTCGGGGAAGGACAGACTCTAAATTTTCGGGAACAAATCCCTTCGGAGCCGGAAACGAAATCCGGTTGGTACGCAAAAATCGTCCTGCTTCATTTTCAGGATCTTTCAAATAAAAATCAGCATAATCCCAGAAAAATAAGGCCTTGTTTTGGTCATACAACTTTTTGAAGATCGTTTTTTCACATTCATTTAAGGCATTAAAGCCAATAAAAACGTATTTCTTCGCGGTCAATTCGACAATTCGCTGCTCATCCAGGGCTTCGGCCACTTCGCGGTAAATCATTCCGGAATAGGCAATATGCTCCTGTTTCAGCGCTTCCCGAAACCGGTGATAAATGGCAGCCAGTTTAATCCAGATCGCAATGAATTTTTCCTTATTAAAAGAATGCGGCACCTTATCCAGATTTCCCCAAAACTCGTCAATGGCCCTTTTCTGTTCCTCTGTCAAATAATCAAACTGATTTTCAAGCTCCTTCAAATCAGAAATATTCCTAAACAGATCATCAGCGTTCAGCAAATATTTATCCACATCATCGAAATCGGCCAGAAGAATTTCGCCCCAGAAGAAAAACTCGTCCAAAGGTTCCTGATGACCGGTTTCTTTGGCATAAACTTCCTGAAGTTTCAGTACCAGCGAAACCTGATCGGCTTGCTGTAAGCCCGTCAGCGATGAAATCAATTCGTTGATGGTTATTATTTCAGGAGAAAGGATTGGTTTTTCAATCAATTCATTCAGGTAAGCAGTAAAAAACACGCCCGCTCTCCTACCCGGAAAAACCAGGCAATATTCGCTCAATTCCGAACGATGATTGGTATAGAGATAATTGGCAACTTGCTTTAAGAATGGGTTCATACAGAAATATTGCGGTGATAGTTTGTAATAATAGATAATGTTTTAACTTGGAATGTTACTCGTTGGTTTTTCCCAGAGGGAATTTATATCAATAGAAAATAAACCATGATAAAACCCTTTCCCCATGGGGGATTAACTGATTTCATTCTATTGGTTTATAAATGTATCTTTCATCGTATTCAATATCGAATAATTTTAAGAATTGAATATATTCCTCTATGAATGTGCGTTTCGCATGATGTTTCTTTTGTTGTTCGATGTAATTGGCAATGCCTGGAATTTGTGATTTTCCATAACTAAAAACGCCAAAGCCCTCCTGCCATGAAAATTTTCCTAATACAAAATGGTTTTCATTGATCCACAATGTTGAACTACGCTTTACATCGTGCATTAAATCAGATGGTGCCTGTTCGGGGTTCATACTAACAAGCGCATAAACATGATCGGGCATTCCATTGATAGCGTATGTTTTGTGACCTGCATTAGTAATGATACCACTCATGTATTTATATAATTCCACTTGCCAATTCGGACAAATCAAGGATATCCGGTTTTGCACAGCAAAAACAAAATGTAGATAAATTTGTGAATATGTGCTTGCCATAGTATAGTTTTAATCCCCTAACGGGGAATTTAGACATCATTTGAACATTTTTCTATTGATATCCATCCCCTAACGGGGAATATCTATAAGAACAAAACTACAATTAGTTCATAAATTTAATTGCATCAAAAAGTCACACTGGTAAAATGCACCAGTTATATGACTGTTTTTGAGATTTTATAATCAAAAATAAAGGAAGCAAAAACAATACTCGAAGTTTGAACCATTGAATTTTAATTTACTTATCAACAGAAATTTAATTCACTTTGTAATGGATTCGACCGAAAAACAATTCGGGATATAACAATCGGCTTTCAATTTTTCTATTTTTACAGTTTACCAAATTCAGCAAAATATGAAACATTTTCTGCTTTTTGTTCTATCTGTGTTCTTTAGCTTTTATCTGATTGCTCAGGACCGCATCACCGGCCTGCCATTTGCTACCCGTTCCGAAGTTATTGCGCAGCATGGCATGGCATGTACCAGTCAGCCGCTGGCAACACAGGCTGCCCTTGACATTCTGAAAGCCGGAGGAAACGCCATTGATGCAGCCATTGCAGCCAATGCAGTACTCGGATTGGTTGAACCTGTAAGTAACGGCATAGGCGGCGACCTTTTTGCTATTGTTTGGGACGCAAAAACTCAAAAATTATACGGATTGAATGCCAGTGGCCGGTCGCCTTACGATTTGTCGCTTCAGTATTTTAAAGATAAAGGCATCAAAAAAGTACCGTCGCACGGGCCACTATCCATATCGGTGCCGGGCTGCGTGGATGGCTGGTTCGAACTGAATAAGAAATTCGGTAAGCTTTCCATGCCTGAAATACTTAAACCGGCTATCAGCTATGCCCGCGAAGGATTTCCTGTTTCCGAAGTGATTGCCTATTACTGGAATTCGAACTCGAAACTATTGGAAAATTATACTGGTTTTAAAGAAATTTACATGCCCGGAGGTAAAGCTCCGGCAAAGGGCGAAATCTTCAAAAATCCATTCCTGGCTGTTACCCTCGAAAAAATTGCACAAGGTGGACGAGATGCTTTTTACAAAGGTGAGATTGCTCAAAAAATGGTGGATTATGTGCGCAAAGAAGGTGGTTTTTTCAGTATGCGCGATTTCGAAGACCATCATTCGGATTGGATCGAACCGGTTTCGACCAATTATCGTGGTTATGATGTTTGGGAATTGCCGCCAAACGGACAGGGAATTGCAGTGCTTCAAATCCTGAATATTCTTGAAAACTACGACATTAAATCAATGGGCTTCGGAAGCGCTGAATACATTCATACGTTTGTGGAAGCCAAAAAACTGGCGTTCGAGGATCGCGCCAAGTTTTACGCCGATCCGGATTTCAATAAACTGCCGATAAAAGGACTAATTTCGAAAGAATATGCCAATGAACGAAACAAATTGTTGAATCCAAACCGTGCTGCAAAAATCTATCCTCCCGGAAATCCTGAACATGGGAATACCATTTACCTGACCACCGCCGATAAAGACGGAAACATGGTTTCACTCATCCAGAGCAATTACCGCGGAATGGGCTCCGGAATGACGCCCGGAAAACTTGGTTTTGTTCTTCAGGATCGTGGTGAAATGTTTTCGCTTGATCCTAATCACATGAATAAGTTTGAGCCGCACAAACGACCGTTCCACACCATTATTCCGGCATTTATTACCAAAGATGGCAAGCCATTTATCAGCTTCGGACTGATGGGCGGATCGATGCAGCCACAAGGCCATGTTCAGATGGTAGTGAATTTAATTGACTTCGGAATGAACCTTCAGGAGGCTGGCGATGCCCCCCGGATTTGCCACGAAGGATCGAGCGAACCAACCGACGAGAAAATGACCGACGGAGGAATTGTGTATCTCGAAAGCGGTTTCGATTACCAAACGGTACGCAAATTGTTAGGAAAAGGACACCAGATTCAATATACCAACGGCATTTATGGCGGTTATCAGGCGATTAAATGGGACGAGAAAAATAAAGTTTACTTTGGGGCTTCCGAATCAAGAAAAGACGGACAAGCCGCGGGGTATTAAAAGCCGAGGACTGAGGGATTGAAGGACTGATTTTAAAATTAAAGTCACTGATAGTCATTAATAGTCATTAATAGTAAAAAAAATGAGAACCATTAATGACAACCAATGACAATTGAATGACCATACATTTACAAAAACAGAAAACATGAAAACAAAAATTTTAGGACTATTTATTGCGTTAATTCCGCTTCTGGCCTTTAGCCAGGAAAACATTCAGGCAAAAGAAACACCCTACATCGAAGTGCTTGGGCAAGGTGAAATGGAAATTGTTCCGGATCAGATTTACATTTCGTTTACCTTGAAAGAGCGTTTCGAAGGCAAAAAGAAAATTGAACTGGAAGATCAGGAAAAAGAGATGAAGAAAAAGTTGATGAAGCTCGAAATAGACCTGAACGATTTACAATTGGCCGATGCAGCATCTGACTTCATTAAAATAAAGCGCAAAAAGCAGGATGTAATTGCTTCGAAAGATTATTTATTGAAAGTTTCAACAACCGGAACTCTGGCCAGGGTATTTGAACTTCTGGATGAGATCAATGCTTTTAATGCCGATATTCAGCGCGTTGATCATTCAGAAATCAAAAAATTCCGTAAAGAAGTAAAAATGCAGGCTGTTCAGGAAGCAAAGGAAAAAGCCGGGTATCTTTTGTCGGCTATTGGAGAAACAGTTGGTAAACCATTGTTTATTCAGGAACGCGAATCGTTTGACGAATTTCAACCCATGCGAAAATCAGCCATGATGGTGATGGATGCAGCAGTTCAGGAGGAAGCGCTTCCGGAATTATCCTTCCAGAAAATTAAGCTGAAATATTCGGTATTTGCGAGGTTTGCGATCAAATGAGGCTGTTATCTGATCGCGGTTGTTCTTTTAACGGTAAGGTAAAGGTAAATTGACTACCCTTGCCAACTACACTTTCAACCCAGATTTTTCCATTGTTTTTTTCAATAAATTCTTTGCAGAGAACTAATCCAAGGCCGGTTCCCTTTTCACCAATGGTTCCCAATGTTGAATGATTGCTGTCAATCCTGAATATTTTTTGAATATTTTCACCGGATATCCCTACTCCATTATCCTTCACCGAAATCTCACAAAAGTCATCTTTCTTCCTGGTTAGAATTGAAATATTTCCATTTTCGCGTGTAAATTTTATTGCATTGGAAACTAAATTTCGAAATACGGTAGAAAACATCAGGGAAATCGCTTTTAAAACAATGGTGAATTATTTGGCGAATTGAATACAATTTGTTATCTTTATGATTAATTGTTGGGTTAGCGTTAAAAAAATGGCTAATCTAAACGCACAAAAGTCTATTTATCAAAATGTTTTCGAAGATTATTTTTCAGCCTTGCAAGATCCACGTAGAATAACCAAAGGACATTTCTATTATCCTCTTAATGAGATACTATTCCTTGTCATATCTGCC